>NZ_JARUWY010000100.1:0-215 GCF_030433815.1 Paenibacillus sp. PsM32
TGTCTTCTATCTGGAATGATAACAAAGATCCGAAGACTTTGCTTGATAATCTAGTCAGTAAGATGAAGAGTAACATTGAGACAGAGCAATAACCATGGGGATAGTGTTGATTCTTCCTGAACGAACGACAGGTGCAGGTAGTGGACTGATTGCAGGAATTCTGTCCTCCCTCATTATGGGACTCGGACAATTATATAATCGTCAGTGGGCAAAAG
>NZ_JARUWY010000101.1:0-215 GCF_030433815.1 Paenibacillus sp. PsM32
GTTTACTTGTATGCCCATATCGGCCACGGCCGAAAATATGTCTATGATGACGTCCTCCGTCGGTTGCTGGCTGCCAGTGGATACAAAGTTACCCATGTGCAGAATATTACCGACGTTGGCCACTTGGTCTCTGACGCTGATGAGGGAGAAGACAAGTTAGAAACAGGGGCCAGACTGGCAAACAAAACCGTCTGGGAAGTGGCCCAGATGTTTAC
>NZ_JARUWY010000102.1:0-215 GCF_030433815.1 Paenibacillus sp. PsM32
TTCGTACACTTCTTCAGATACGTAGAATTCTTCTTGTAACATTCGAAGAGCAAATGTATGATAATCTTTCTCCACTTCAAGACGTACAGGAGCACCACGAAGACGTTTACGTAATTTATTCTCGATTTCTTCTAATAAGTCTTCTGCTTCTTCTTAATTGATATCTAGATCTGTCTCTTATACAAATATGACTCTGCAGACGAATACTTGTTCGT
>NZ_JARUWY010000103.1:0-215 GCF_030433815.1 Paenibacillus sp. PsM32
CCCGTAAATCACGAATGTGTAGCTTATAACCTGCATACATCTGAGCATCAAACTGCCATAAAATCACCAGAACGCCTTGACGAGCACGTCCTAACCAGACAGCACCATGTTCTCCCAAAATCTCATTCGATATATTACCAATTGCATATTCTAACAAAAGAATCGCTTCTTAGGTCTGATCCTTCGTAAACGAACCTGCAGGAACAAATAACATT
>NZ_JARUWY010000104.1:0-214 GCF_030433815.1 Paenibacillus sp. PsM32
GTATTCATGATTTCTAGAAGTAAAGCACTCAACATAAATTCCAGTCGTTGATAAGCATAATGAATTGTGGAATTATGCCATTTATTATTGTCGATCATACTGTTCTGAGATATATGCGGATAAATAAGTATCAAATGATGCATATAATTTAGTATATAGACGATTATTTATTGCTCTGGCCAGATCTGCTGATCGGCAAAATTGTAGAAAATAA
>NZ_JARUWY010000105.1:0-214 GCF_030433815.1 Paenibacillus sp. PsM32
ACCTACGGCATTAGTCTATCATTCATGTCTCTGAGTACGTTGCTGCCATTATTCTGTCCATACGTATTTGATTCAGGATCAGTATTTCAGCACATTATACGTATATGGAGTACAGCCATCAAAGTCTAAAATAGGCTTAATCAAATAACGCTATAGAACTTCATCAACTTCGAGGCAATTTCTTCAGGAACAGTATAATATCTAAAATAAAGTG
>NZ_JARUWY010000106.1:0-214 GCF_030433815.1 Paenibacillus sp. PsM32
GCATAATAGCAGGAGAATTTTGCGCTACTGCGGCAGTTATCACGACTTTGACAAACTCACTATTCCCTACATTAAAAGACCCGCCTGCAAATATATTTTCATACGCCACTTTAAGTAAATCTCGCATATTGATTAACTTATCAATTCCTCCTATGGGTTATTTTGAAGACCAGTCTTCCAATAATTCATCGTATTTTGTAATATTGAGTCTTTG
>NZ_JARUWY010000107.1:0-214 GCF_030433815.1 Paenibacillus sp. PsM32
ATTCCATCATGTTATTAATTTAGGTAATTAGGTTCCTATTAAAATTTATTTATTAGTTTGCTTACTTTTATAGGTATTCGAGCATTTTATTTTTTTTTTAAACAGCTTTTTTTTTTTTTTTACTCAATATTAAATTTTGGTTTTTTTATCTACAATAAATTTTTGGTTACGTTCGCATATTTTTTGGTTCTATAATCTTTTTCCTTTTTTGTAC
>NZ_JARUWY010000108.1:0-213 GCF_030433815.1 Paenibacillus sp. PsM32
GATCGAACCGCCGACCCTCTGCTTGTAAGGCAGATGCTCTCCCAGCTGAGCTAAACCTCCATTGTGGCACAAAACATATTATATCATTTTTTGATTAGCATTGTCAAGTTATTTTTATAAGCAATGTTACTAAACTTAACAATGTAATGAAAGAAAAGATATGACCCGTAGGGGACTCGAACCCCTGTTACCTCCGTGAAAGGGAGGTGTCTT
>NZ_JARUWY010000109.1:0-213 GCF_030433815.1 Paenibacillus sp. PsM32
GCTACACCACCCAATTCTTCACGTTTCACAAACTTAGTATTTACAGGCAACTTGAGAGAAGCAAGACGCAAAGCTTCACGCGCGATCTCTTCAGAAACACCTGCAAGATCAAACATAATTTTACCTGGTTTAACAACGGCAAACCATTTTTCTACGTTACCTTTACCACTTCCCATTCGACCCTCAAGAGGTTTTTGAGTGATTGGCTTGTCC
>NZ_JARUWY010000010.1:0-216141 GCF_030433815.1 Paenibacillus sp. PsM32
GGCCGCCGTTTAAAAACGTACTTTTTAAGTGTCTACTTGACGGGGCTATGACCATCAATGTCAGTCTTTTTTTGCATTTAACAAATTTATGGTATAAAACGATACTTTGGCTAACACTTTGTTTGTAATATTAATAACGTACTTTACAAATGAAGGAGGCTAACGATGTCTATGGATGAGTCTATGCGTATGCCTATTCGTTGGATCGTTTCTGATCTGGACGGCACTTTACTGGATACACACCAACATATTTCTTCTTATATGCAACAGCGTATTCACACTTTTATAATGAATGGTGGACACTTTACACTGGCTACAGGCAGATCGTTAATCAGTGTTCAACCTTTTATAGAGTTATTACATCTAACTGATCCTATTATTCTGTACAATGGAGCCAAAATATATGACCCTTTGCAAGCTTGCTTTCTAGAAGAAAAGTTTGTCTCGTTAGCTCATGTACAATGGATATTTAATCATTATTACAATATACGTCAACCGTTTGATCTCGATTTGCTTCTTTTTTATCAAGAACAGATTTATTGCACACGTATTACTCCCAAAATACAACGGTGGATCGATAAAGAACAAGTTGAAGTACAAGTCGTTACGTTAGCTTCTTTGGAACAAGTAGCATCCCAGATCACCAAAATGATGTTGCTTGGCGAACCGGAATCGTTAACCCTTTTTCAGCAACAGATCGAATTATTAAATACAGTGAAATCCGAGCATGATATTTTAGAAATATTGCCTTTTGGGACAAGTAAAGGAACAGCATTGCAACAATTGATCACCATGACAGGCGGTCATCATGATGAGTTTTTAACGGTAGGCGATCATCTTAATGATATTGAAATGATTCAGTTAACACGTCATGGTGTAGCGATGCAAAATGGTCATCCAGAGCTTAAACACGTAGCCAATTGGATCACTGCCAAAACGAATAACGAAGATGCATTGATTGAAGTGATAGATTATGTAGAGCAGAGTTGGATCACACAATATAATCCAGTGATTAGATAAAATAGTAAGCAAACCTACCTTTGACCACATGTGAAAGGGTACAGGTTTGCTTCTTTTTTTGTAGTTGTTTCTGTATTTTTGTTATGCTAAGCTAGTCTACATTCTATTACATAAAAGGAGAAGATATGATGGATCGACTGTTTCAAAATCATCGTATTCGGACTAGAGAATCATTAGAAGGTGTATGGGATTTTGGTAAATTGAGAGCGTTATCATTCGATGAGATATCTCAAAATATAGATTATTCCCATAAGGTTGCTGTACCTGGTTGTTGGGAGATGCATCCTCAATTACTGACTTATCGTGGACAAGGCATTTATCGTCGTTCTATCTATATTCACCATCCATCACATGTTAGATTGCTATTTAAAGGAGTAAGTCATACCGCCAAAGTTTTTTGGGATGGTCAACAGGTAGCCGAGCATTATAATGCCTATACTGCATTTGATACTATGATTACAAATGTTCAGCAAGGATATCATGAATTGTGTGTAGCAGTGGATAATTCATTTGGTCAACATTCTGCTTTGCATATTCCTAATGATTATTATACATATGGTGGTATTATTCGGCCATTGATAATGGAAATGATTCCGCTACAGAGTTGTTCGATTCAATCGGTTCAATTTACTCCGGTTAAAGAAGATTGGACGAAAGACGAGCACGGACATTGGCAAGCGAAAGTACGGATAGCTTTACAATCTTATGCAGATCATACGATCAAAGGGCATATCCAATTTGGATTATCACCTCTTCAGCAAGCGACGATCTGGGAGCAAGAATTGCCAGAGATTACGATAGAAGCTGGACAGTACTTGGAATTTTTGCACACGTTTACATTTTCGGATATACAATCATGGTGTCCTGATCATCCTTATCTGTATGAATGGCAGACTTTCTGGTATCAGCATGAATCATCTTCTGTAGAACTTGTAGACGATTGGATTGAACGTGTAGGGTTTCGTACTATTCAGACTCACGAAGAAAAGTTGTTATTAAATAATGAACCGATCGTTTTGAAAGGATTCAATCGACATGAAGATCATCCTATGGTTGGTGCTTCTTTTCCTATAGCATTGATGGTGCAAGATCTGAACTTAATGATCCACACAGGTGCAAATGCTGTACGTACCAGTCATTATCCAAATGATGAACGTTTTCTGGATCTATGCGATGAATATGGGATATTAGTATGGGAAGAAAATCATGCTCGTGGATTAAGTATAGAAAATATGCGTCATCCGCAATTTATAGAGCAGTGTGAACAGGTTAATCGGGAAATGGTTTATCAACATTATAATCATCCATCGATTATCATATGGGCTATTCTAAATGAATGTGCAAGCGATTTAGAAGAAGGTCGAATTCATTATCAACTTCAATTGGAGCAGATTCGAAGTTTGGATAATAGTCGACCTCTTAGCTTTGCTTCTCATCATCGAGAAAATGAAATCTGTTTTGATCTGGCAGATATTGTATCATTTAATCTCTATCCAGGTTGGTATGGTGATGAAGATCCGGCGGAATTATGCGATCTAGCACGTGGATGGGCAGATCAAGCAGGCGGAAAAGGTAAACCGATGATAATGAGTGAATTTGGAGCAGATGGATTTTATGGATATCGGTCGCCTACACGTGTCAAAGGTACAGAAGAACGACAAGCAGATATCATTGAGAGTAATTTGAAAGCGTATACTCAGCGAGAATATATATCTGGAATGTTTATTTGGCAATTTTGTGATTGCCGTGTGACAGAAGAAGGCATCTGGCCGATGATACGGGCACGAACACAAAATAATAAAGGAATTGTAGATGCTTATCGTCGCCCCAAACTTGCATATGAAGTGGTAACACGATATTTTAAAGGAAGCGATGAAGCTTTGAATGGAGAGTGAACAGCACAATGAATGATATAGCCAAGCACCTGTTGCAACAGTATTTAGAACCCTATGATCCAGCACAATCTATTCCCGCTTATATAGAAAATACATTTTGTAACCATCACCATCAAGATACATGGCAACATAGCTTAAAAGTAGCAGAACAAGCTGTTATATTGGCAGAACGGTATGGAGCTGATCCGCATATTGCTCAATATGCAGGTTATCTACATGATCTAAGTACATTGTTTACAGATCAGGAGAAGCATGAACTAGCTCAGCAATTAGGCATACAAATACTTAAGGAAGAACAACAAGTTCCTTATGTGTTGCATCAGAAATTATCTAGCTGGTTAGCGTCAGAATGGTTTGGCCTGGACCATCCAGATCTGCTAAGTGCGATTAAATGCCATACTACTCTTTATCCAGAGCTTGGATTGATGGATAAAATTCTTTTTGTCGCTGATAAATGTTCATGGGCATCAGAACATTCCGCTCCCTTTATTCATCAGATGAAAAGTGCATCCCAACATTCATTAGATGAAGCTATTATTGTCTATTTGGATTATGTGTGGCAACAGCGTGATCAGATGGTGATCCATCCATGGCTTGAAGCGACCAAAGCTATATTTGATATGAAGCAGACCAAGCAGTTACTAAGTACATTGCCAGCACTTTCTCAAGATATTCATTGGGGCCCGGTTACAGCTAAATTTCAACCGATAACTTCGTTAGACGAAATAGATACTTCATTGATTAGTAATGTGTCTATTGTACCGATGGTAGGGGATCAAGTGGTGATCATGCAATTGGAAGATGGACGCTGGGAATTGCCAGGCGGTACGCTGGAAGAAGGAGAACATTATATCTCCGCATTAGAACGTGAAGTGATGGAAGAAATGGGAGCCACATTGATCGATTACCATGTCTTTGGTTATTTTCAATGTACTTCAGAAGCAGAGACTCCGTATCGACCTTATATTCCACATCCTTCATTTATTCGACTGACGGTGTATGGACAGGTGCAATTGGATCATCAACCGCTTAACCCTCCCGATGGAGAGCAAGTAGTGCTAGTGGATGTAGTAAGTATTGAGGAAGCTATCAAGCGCTTAACGCAAACAGGTCGACAAGATCTTGCTGACTTTTATGAGATCGGATATGATATCAGTCTGCGTTCGTGATGTCTACTTAGGTATATAAAAGGAATTGATCTAGAAAGGTGTGAATATATGGTTATTCGTACAGTATGTCTTTGTTTGCTTCAGCAAGATCAACGCTTTCTTTTTCAACGAATAGAGAATGTGCATGAAAGTAAAACAATGTATCGTCCTATAGGTGGAACGATGGAATATGGAGAAAGTAGTCTGGTCACCGTCAAGCGAGAAGTGAAAGAAGAAATTCATGTAGATATTATCCATCCTGTACTGCAGTATGTGATAGAAAATCATTTTGAATATACAGAGCAAGATCAATCTACAGGAGTCTCAGTGCAAGGATTAGGGCACGAGATTACATTTATTTATAGTGCGCATGTTGATGATCCTTTATTTTACAAGCAAGATATCGTATACGGAATCGAAAGTAATGAAGTGTCTTATGAAGCAGAATGGAAAACATTACATGAACTAAAAGAAGATCCTGATGCGTTGGTAGTACCCGAAGGATTGTTAGAATTATTACTCCAAACCAAAATCAAAGAAAGCAGTTCTTCTTTGTATCATCAGATTGCTTCGGCTACATAATAGAACCCAAAGTGATTATCACGAAAGCGCAGGATGTACGTTATGAAAAAAGTGTCTGTACTTTTATTAAGTATCTATACTCCGCTGTTATTGTACTGGATGTTTTTCGGATTCGGGAGAGAATATGATGCTCAAGCGGCATATCGGTATAATCTTGTTCCTTTTCATACGATCACCGATTTTGCTTTGATGCGATTCGGGGGACGGATCGATCAGTGGATTAATTTATTTGGCAATGTCGCTGTATTTATCCCATTTGGATTAGGGATTCCGTTTATAAAACCATATAGATTGTATTCTTTGCTACTGCGTTTCGGATTATGTATTCTTATCGTCGAAATAGTGCAAATGCTCAGCAAACGAGGGACATTTGATATCGACGATGTGATCCTTAATTCTATTGGTGTAACGATAGGTTGGTGTCTATGGCGCTATATCTTTCATGTTAGCCAAAGGTCATCATAAGAAAAGCATCCTGCAATATCACAGGATGCTTTTTTATGTGTTGGTATGTTGATCAATGATAATTATGACGAAGGAATAGCTTGAACATGGTTATTTGTAGGCTTACGGAACATAAAGTAATATAACAACGAAGAAATCGTATAAAGTACACCCGTAATACTAAATGCAATCGCATATCCCCAATAGGTGCCATAGCTAGTGACCAGATATGATTGTACCGGCCCCATACTTGCCCAGCCTAACATAAATACCGTCTGCATCAATGAGTTAGCGATACTGCGCCTTTTGTCAGATACCCGATCAACCATAATCGAAGATTGAAGAGGATTGGCAGCATTCATCAACGCTTGTCGGAACAAAAAGCTCACCGAAGCGATAATCAATACATTGGTGAATCCTGTAAGTAATAAGAATGGTAATGACAATAACTGAAATACCACTACCGCTCGTACAGCACCGATTCGTGCTGCCAAAGAAGGCCCCAGTAACATCGAGACAATCGTCATCAATTGTCCTAACGAGATCAATATACTCATTGATGTTAACGAAACGTCAAACCGATTGGTAAAGTAAAGATTTAAGTAAGGAACAACTAATCCAGAACCTAGCCCTGTCAATAACTGTGCCAGTAGAAAACGGCTAATAAATACAGTATCTGAATGAGTAGTAGAAGGAGCGGCTGGAGATGATGTTATTACGGTAGCAGGTGTTGATTGTTCTGCCTGCTTATTTTCTATTGTGTTGACAGCAGGTGCTGAAGAAACCGCTGAAACAGGATGTTCACGAATCATCGCCATCGGGATAAATGAAGCGAGAGTCGCGATACTACCAAGTAATAGTACTAACTGTAAACTTAATACATATGTAAGTCCTGTAAATTGCAAAAGATCTGCAAGTACACCACCGCCTGTATTACCGAGTACTTGCGCAGCCAGTGTAAGACAAGCAAGGTAACTAAACATTCGTAGACGTTTTGATTTTGCTACATTCTCAGCTAGAAAAGGAATAGCCATCACTTGAAAAATAGAAGCAAAGATACCGGAACAGATCGCTAATAATAGTAGACTTTGTTCACCTATCGCAAATGACCTACCCACAAAAAACAAACCACTGGCTAAAGCACCGAGTACCAGTAACTTTTTACGGCTAAATCGGTCGCCCATCAATCCTACAGGGATAAATAAAATAGCTGTAGCTAACGATTGAATACTAATAATACGTCCATTCATTACATCGGGGTAACCAAGCCCTTGAATATACAAATTGTAAAGCACACTGAACATTCCTGTACCTATTTGGTAAAATAAATTCGCCCAGAAAAATAACCGCACATTGTGCGGCCAACTGCGTATTTCATTCCAGATCGATAGTAGTACACGCATGTGATATGCCTCCCTTGGTGTATGTATCCGCAATCAACCTTCGTAGTATAACAGTTTGTGGTTTATTTATAAAGCCAGCGTGAAGGAGAAGCAGATGCATACAGCAAAAGAGTCTGTGTATTAAGAATAACGAAGTATCGTTTTCTCTATTTCTTTACCGATTTGATAAATAAGAAAAGGAGCTCCAATAATAACAGTGATCGGCATGACCGAGATATCAAAAATCGGATCAATCGTACGTGATATAATATCCAATCCTAGAATCAGAACACTACCATAAATAGCTGAACCTAGAATAAGCCAGCGAATCGGCGGATTTTTGAGAAAAAATCGTAATATACTTGGAATAATAATACCTACCAATCCAAGTGGACCTGCTAACATAGTAGAGATACTCGTCATCAAGATCACCATGAGCATACAAATAAGAGTTGCCCAGCTTAAAGAAACAGAACGAACAGCATCGGAGCGATGTTGTACTCGTAATGAGAGTGACCAGCAGATTAAGATAGCTATTACAGTAACAGGCAACAATACCCAGATCGTAAAGCGTGGATTCCCTAGCATAATCGGATTGACTAGATGATCGATATAATCAATTGTAGAATAAGAAGAATACATCATAATCGAAATACAAGTGATAATGCATACCGCCACAATACCGCCGCTAATTTGCCGTAACGATTTTACTTTCCAGGGCAATAACTTCGCAATACTGTAAGCGAATAATCCCCCTAGAGCTGCTCCTGCAATAGCCCATACCATAATCATCCACTGATTCAATGAAGGGGAAAAAATAATAATAATACATAACGCTAGTGCAGTTCCTTGAGTCAGTCCCATCGTAGAAGGAGAAGTCATCGTATTACGTGAAATATACTGCATCACTGTACCCGATACCGCCAGACAAGCACCAACTAGAATACAACCTAATGTGCGAAAAATAGATGAATAGCGTGAATAAAAATTTTCGTTATTAATAGTTACTGAAAAATAACATTCGACGATTGCTAAAACAACACCAATAATCAGTACCATCACAATATAATGAGGTACACGTTGAGGAGTTGCAGAAGCATCTGGAATCGCTGTAGAGCGAGACATAAAACAATTCACTCCTTTATGATATTGAGTATTTGTCCAAATCTACATATGTAAGTGCTACATGACTATCTTATAAGAGGTCAGCCTATAGATATTGCTTTGTAGAGTACTTTATTATTATCGGAAAGAACCTTGTTATTTTTCACTGTTGGAGCAAAAATTTACATAATTAATAAAAATACAACAAAAATTCAAAGCTAGCCGACTTTTAATATGGTAAACTTTGTTAAAATAAACAAAAGATTTCATCAACGAATCAATTTACAGACAGGTGGGGTAAAGCAGTGAATACAATCAAATCACAAGAGCAGATTATCCATATGATTATGACATGGGCGGCACAGACAGCCAATATTCGTGCTGTCGTATTAGCAGGAGTTCATGCAAATAATCCAAGCAATACTGATCCTTTAGAAACGTATCATTTTCAACTTATTGTCAACGAATTGAATACGATGATCTGGCAAGAAGATTGGTTGCACATATGTGGAGAGCCATTAACTACACTACAACATATTCGTCATCATTCTGTGACAGGCGCTGTTGCTTGCACCCAAAATGTGTTATATACCGATGGGGTAGAGGTTGAATTTCAAATATATCCGATCAGTGAATGGGAAAATCAGATCGATAACGAATTGTCTGCTTCTACTACACCTGTATATCAAATATTACTGGATAAAGATCATCGGATTCAAGATTCGATTGTTGTACTGGATCAGCAATCGGTACGCTTAAATAAACCGGTTCGACATGAATATGAGCAGGTTCAGCACGAATTTTGGTGGTATTGTATGCAAACAGCCAAAAGCCTGTTACAACAACAAGTGTTGCTTGCCAAATATCAACTAGATCATATTCTTCGTATTCGTTATTTAGAAAAGATGCTTGATTGGTATGCAGGTAGTCAACATCAATGGGATATTCTGTACCATCATGATCGTGCAGGATACCGACAACAGTTAGAACCGGAATTAGCTCGATCATTAACACAGACGTATGCTGGCGATAATATAGAAGAGAATTGGAACAGCTTACTGCATATGATCCATTTGTTCCGACATTTATCTATCCATGTAGCAGAAGCGATAGATTATGTGTATGATCATGAACAAGATCAACGGATGATTCAATATGTACAACAACTCAAACCTGAATAAATATAGATCATGCTCTTTACACTATGGATATTCAAAAAGACTGAATCCCGGGTTCTCCCAAGATTCAGTCTTTTGTTTGAATTTAACGTAATACTTGTTGAACAGTACCTGATCCGTTGTTCGTCTGAACACGAGCTATAGCTCCATTGATTAGTGTCAGTTGCGGAGGAATATGTCCAATATCTACATTATAAATAACAGGAATCTGTTGTTCTCCAAATACAGATTGTAACGCATCTTGAATTTCAAAATTTTTGACAGGTGTATATCCAGCAGGTCTACCGATAAGAACTCCGCGTGTGTGCTGGAACCAACCTGCTTGATTCATTTGCCAGAGGTGACGGTAGATATCACCAGCATTCATTTCACAGCTTTCCAGATACCATATAAATCCTTCGTCTTGATGATAATGCTTAATAAAATCAGGCACAGGAGACCACGGTGTACCGATTAGTGCAGCAATCACATCCATACATCCGCCAATTAAGCGACCTGTGAATTCAAGTGAAGCTTCTGGTTGATCTTCATGCCCGAGAATCTTCCATTCTGTAGGTGTATCCAGATTAAAATTGGGCTTAGAATAATCGCTATGAGTCTGATGATAAGCTGAAGAATGTTGTTCTATTTGATCTCCAGAGACAGCAGATAATAGATCTTGCCAGCGAATAGTGAGATCATCATCCGCTCCGGAAATATCAACAACTCCCGGCCCATGAGCAGAAGCGTAACCTGTCATCAAAGTATAGGTGAATGTTAATGTGCTAATATCTGAAAATCCTAAAATCCATGTAGGTGTAGCTTGACGAATCTTCTCCCAATTCAATAATGGCAAAATATCCATTAGAAATTCTCCACCCCATGGAGGAATAATCGCTTTGACTTTGTCATCAAGTAGAAATTGCTCCAGTTCTGCTGCACGTTGTTCTTTGGGCAGACTTACACATTTATCATTTGTCCATACACTACTACCTACGCGTGTCTGATATCCTAATTGATGTAGATAAGCAGTAGAACGATGAATCAAATGATGAATCTCTGCTTCTAGTCCGCTCGATGGAGCGATAATACCGATAAGGTCACCTGCTTGCAAAGGAGCAGGGTATATAATGTGTGAATGATAATTAGATGAATGATTTGCCATAATACATAAGCCTCCTACGAATCGGATACAATATTAATTTGAAATACTTATAGATAGCTACTTTGATTATATGCGATAACTAGCAAAAGGTTCACCATTCTTATTCGAGCGACTCATTTCATCTAATCGTGCTTCTACTTCTTCATTAATGATATAGTCCAGACTGTCCAGATTATTTTCCAATTGTTCAGTACGGGTAGCACCTACAATGACTGTAGCAACCGCAGGACGTTTTAATAACCATGCTAGTGCAAGAGTAGCAGGTTCAGTAGAACGATTTTGAGCATATAATTTTAAAACTTCCCCTAGATTGATCCGTTGCGTATTAAAAAAGCGCTGGAATGAAGGGTCTGTCTCCGCACGCGAACCAGCAGGAGAAGAGTGGTTGTCCGAGTATTTGCCTGTCAGAATTCCACCTGCCAACGGAAAGTATGGAATAATACCAAGTCCTTGATCCAGACAAAGAGGAACCATCTCCTGCTCTGGTGTACGATCAGCTAAAGAATACGATGTCTGAAGCGATACATACCGATTGAGATTCAACTGATCGCTGATACTTAAAGCTTTCATTAATTCCCATGCAGCATAGTTAGAAGCTCCGATATACCGTACTTTGCCTGAGCGCACCATATCGTCTAATGTGCGTAATGTTTCTTCCAGTGGAGTATAAGGGTCGAATGTATGAATTTGATACAAGTCTACATAATCAGTCTGCAACCGTTTGAGACTTTGATCCAGTTCACGTTCTAGATGATAACGAGAAGAACCGCGATCATTAGGGCCTTCTCCTGTCGGAAGCCCTGCTTTGGTTGTTAATACCACTTGCTGACGTTTACCCCCTTGCAAGCCTTCCCCGATAATTTGTTCTGAAGCTGTTCCTGCATAGATATTAGCGGTATCGATAAAATTAATTCCACGATCGATAGCCGTATGTAAAATACGAATAGACGTTGCCCGGTCTGCACGTTTGCCAAAAGAGTTGGTTCCCAAACCTAATTCAGATACTTTTAATCCACTTTTTCCAAGATAACGATAGTTCATAGTTATACCCCTTTTATGATATTTATTCTGTGTTGTATCTCTTTTGTGAGTTATTTACAATGACATATAGAACTTGGTACCGATTGAATAGATGATTATACTAAGCGAATAGAGTAACGCTGTCCGGGTTCGGATCGCACTTCTACAGCAGTATCGAAAAAAGAGCTGAGTTGCTTGGATTCTACCATAGCCTCTGTATCTCCTGCGCCGAATACTGCACCATCACGAATCAACAACGTTTTGTTAAAGCAAGGCATAATCTCTTCGATATGATGAGTCACATAGAGCAGTGTAGGCGCATGTTCTTGTGTTGCTATCGACTGTACACGATGCAGTAATTGATCACGTGAAAAAATATCAAGCCCTGTACAAGGTTCATCCAAAATAAGCAATTCCGGCGAAGCCATCAAAGCTCTAGCAATCAGAATACGTTGCCGCTCGCCTTGAGATAAGGTATCATAGGTGCGTCCTACTAGCCTTTCAGCATCCAATTGCTTCATAATAGATAAAGCTTGTGCGTGGTCTTGTTCTTCAATCTGATCGTAAATACCAATCGAAGCAAATTTACCACTGAGAACAATTTTTTCTGCTTTTTCATGACCATGTAATCGTTGTTGCATCGATGTACTGACCCAACCGATCTTTTTGCGATGTTCTCGTAGATCCACTGAACCAAATTGTTCGCCCAGAACATTGATGCTACCTGTTGTAGGCCAAATATAGCCGTTGATCATATTTAACAATGTGGTTTTGCCTGAGCCATTGAGACCGAGTAAGCACCAATGTTCTCCTGATTGCACTTGCCAGGAAATATCATTGATAATCATAGTCTGATCTCTGCGCCAGCTAGCGTGTTGTACATCAATAATCATATAGGCTCACTCCTCGTAAGTTTGGAAATTATTATAGCATTAAATGATTTGCACTTTGAAATGTAAAATGAATTGAAGAAGGAGACTACATAATATGACATTTATAAACCATTCTAGTAAAGATGGAATCATCGGATTGTTAGTTGGAGATGCTGTAGGTGTACCTTATGAATTTTTGGATCGGGAAACGATTGCTCGTCATCCTGCTGTAGATATGATTGGTTATGGCACTCATCAACAGCCAGCAGGCACATGGTCTGACGATGGAGCATTGACTGTAGCTCTATTAGTAAGTCTTATCCATCACCCTGAATTGGACACCATTGATCTGGGTAGACGGTTTATTCAATGGTATCGTCAGGGCATTTGGGCAGCACGTGGTGAGGTATTTGATATTGGAATTGCTACTCGCAAAGCGATTGCTCATATCGAACAAGATCCGACTCGTCCAGAACAAGCAGGGGGCAATGATGAGTATAGCAATGGAAATGGATCTTTAATGCGAATCCTACCTTTAATTTATAAACTGGTGAATAAAGATGCGGCTACACGTTTGGACTGGATTACACGTGTCTCTTCTTTAACACATCGTCATCCTGTATCTATACTTGGCGGTCTTATTTATGTTGAAATCGGGATACAGTTATTACAATTGCCTCCATCGACGACGTTGAAAGAATGCTATCAACAAGCTTGTCAGCATATCAATGTTCAATATGCAGATTATCCTGAAATAGAACGGTATCAACGGTTATTAAGTGGCGAGATAGATCAATTTCCAATCGAAGAAATCTCTTCAAGCGGTTATGTAGTGCATACTTTAGAAGCAAGTATCTGGGTATTGCTTCATACCTCTAATTATCGGGAAGCGATCTTACAAGCGGTGAATCTAGGAGAAGATACCGATACGACTGCGGCTGTAGCAGGAGGACTTGCGGGTATCTATTACGGATATGAGCAAATACCTAAAGAATGGCTTCATCCATTAGCCCGACTGGAAGAAATGGTAGAATATTGCGAGCAATTTGATCAGCAAGGGGAATGATAATGAATAATAAATACGATATCTGGGGAACTAAAGTCTGGACAGGTAAAATCATAGTATTAATCATATTGTTACTCGCTACAGGCTTTTGTGTAGCACTGGGCATTCATTTGCGAAATGCTACAGGGCGAGATATTTACCGTTATCTCAACTGGGACATTTTTCTAGGATGGGTTCCTATCGGACTGGCTTTGTTGATTGATGGAGTGATGAAGCTACGCCGATCATGGATAAGAAATGTATTAGTACTCGGAGCAGGTATTGTCTGGTTATTATTTTATCCTAACTCTGTCTATCTGGTAACAGATACATTACATCCATTTGTGCATTATGAAGCACCTGCCGGGCAACGATTTTTATTTCAGTTAGAGTTTTGGTACCATCTCTTTTTGTTTTTTGTAGCGGCGATCTTAGGTCTGGGATTAGGCACGTATTCGCTATCTTCTATCCAACAATTGGTTCGTGAGCATTATGGTGTAGTGCGTTCATGGATATTTGCTCATATCGTGCTCATTCTTAGCAGTATCGGTATTTATATTGGACGCTTTATTCGTTGGAACAGTTGGAATGCGATTACTCATCCCCAATTGATCTGGAAAGATGTTATTGATATCGTTACCGATCCTGTACAATTGCATTTTATGTTCGTTTTTACAGGAATGATCTGGTTTATCAGTCTTGTAGGTTATTTTATGATGCGTGGCGGAATGTTTATGACAAGACGAGGATGATCAACGACTATGTATCGATATAATTTATTTACCAAAATTGTACTGTTAATTGTGATTATGTTAATTCCTATTATGATGCTGTATATCTACTCTAATCGCACCACAACAGAAGTGCTACGTCGTGAGCTGAATCAATCGAATATCAATCAATTGAACTTTTTTCAGACACAGGTGAATACCAATATAGAATTGTTATCTTCATGGCCTAATTTATTGATTCATGATCCTGATATTGTGAGCTTTAATGATATTTATTTGCAAAATGGATATCTGAATCTAGATGCGATCACATTGGTCAAACGTATCCAAAGTAAACTCGCGATTCAAGAAAGTTCATCCAACTGGCGCAGTCATTTGTCGATCTACTCGCCAAGCCTTATGCGCTTGGTAACAGACAATGATATGAGTGAATATCGTATTAGTCAGGCGCAACGCTGGGCGAAGCCGGGTTGGCAAGTGACTTCTTTACACGATAACAATCGAACAACATTTAATTTCTCATGGACAACTATTTCTCCTTATACTGCCAGTACGCCTGATTTGCGTGATGCAAGTACAGTGATTCGGGTCGAATTTGATAGTAGCAATATTCAAGATATGCTGGATAAATTCAAAAGCGATGGACGACGTGATCCTTTTTATTACAATCCAGAATTAGGTGTCGTCTATAATCGTTCTGCTGACCATACGTTAACAGATGAATTGATCAGTCATCTTCGAGAAAAGCCATTACAAGAATTAGAAAGTCGTACGATTGAAATATCAGATCAGCAGTATATGGTCAATGCGGTTCGTTCGGAAGTGACAGGATGGTATATGGTCGATTATATTCCTCTGGATGATGTGTTACAGCCGATTCATAACTCGAATCGATTGTTTTATTTATCCATGATTGCTTTGTTATTGATGAGTTGTCTTGCTTCGTATCTGCTGTACGCGCAGGTACAGGTTCCGATTCGTCAGTTGATTGCTGGATTCGATCGGTTAAAACAAGAAGATTATTCAGTACGGATACGTCCAAAAGGTAGAAGTGAATTTGCTTATCTATCGATTCGCTTTAATTCTATGGTGGCGCAGATTCAATCGCTATTTGAAAATGTGTATATGGAGAAAATTCATGTGCGTGAAGCAAGACTGAAGCAGTTACAGTCGCAGATTAATCCGCACTTTTTTTACAATTGCTTTTCCTTTATTACCAGTATGGCGAAGCTAAATAACCAGCAAGCGGTTATCGCGATGTCCAAAAATTTGTCTCAATATTATCGTTATACAACCCGTCAAGAACGTGATCTTGTCCCGATGATCGAAGAGATTGATTTTGTGCAGAATTATTTGGAGATTCAGCAGATGCGGATGTCTAGATTGAATTATAATATTCATTTGCCAGAAACTATCAAATCGATACTGATTCCGCCCCTTATTGTGCAGCCATTGGTTGAAAATGCAGTTATTCATGGGATTGAGCGTTATTCTTCCGCAGGCTTGATTACGATTACAGGCTGGTATGAGAACGATCAGTGGTTTTTGAGTGTAGAAGATGATGGTAAAGGCATGGAACCAGAAGCATTAACACGTCTGCAACAAAGTCTTTCTGAACCGCTGGGGGAAGAAATGGGTTGTGGATTATGGAATGTGCATCAACGTTTGACATTACGCTTTGGCGAACAATCCGGTGTACATCTGACTGCATCTGAGTTAGGTGGACTCAAAGTCACATTAAGTTGGACGCCAAATCAAGGAACTAACATTCAGGAGTGAACCGTTACTATGAATATTTTACTTGTCGATGATGAATCTTATGTTACAGAAAGTTTGGAACTCACGATTCCATGGACAGAATTAGGCATTGAAGAAGTCTACCGCGCGGATTCTGTAGATCAGGCGTTATTGGCTTTGAACACATATGATATTGATATTGTAGTCACTGATATTCGTATGCCTGACCGTGATGGATTAGAGTTACTGGCAGAGATAGGGAATACATGGCCGCATATTCGCACACTTGTATTGACCGGTTATTCGGATTTTGAGTATGCACAGAAAGCGATTCGTCTCAAAGCAGGTGATTATATTTTAAAACCTGTCGATGATGATCCGTTTATGGAAAGTATTCGTCGTGTAGTCACAGAGATTGAAGCCGAATGGGGACAGACAGATAAATACAATCAGCTTGCTTATCAGCGTCAATCTGAACTTGAGTTGTTGCGTGATGGTTTATTAAATGATCTGTTATTAGGTCGCGAAGCATCTGATCGTAGTATGTTGTCGCGTCTGGACACGTACGGTATTCATATCAAGCCTGATCATACTGCTCAAATGTTATTTGTTCCTCCAGGTTCGTATACGCAGGATCAGACCGAAGAAGCGATTCGTTTGTTAGAATATGCAATTGGTAATATAACGAATGAGATTTTGGGAGAACATGGTGCTGTCTGGTTAGGACGTGCTCCTCAAGGCGGTCTGGTGATTTTATGGCAGTATGATGCTCAGATGTATGCAGGTTATAAGCTACACATTCGTGAATTACGGGATAGTGTACATCGTTATTTAAAAACGAACTTGTCATTCTGGGTGAGCGATCCTTTTGTATTCCCGACTGAAATTTCCTCGACGTATCGTCAGATGATGCGTTTTGCTCATTTGGCGTATGCCGCAGCTGAACAAGGAATTCATTTTATTCAAGAACAGCACCAACCCTTAGAACGACCATCGGCAATGAAATTTATGGAGTCGCTCTACAAACCACCGGCATTGATTCATTTGTTAGAGTCAGCTCAATGGAATGCAGCCAAGCAAAAAGTAGATCAAGTATTAGATACGATGGAATCGTTACCTCTTACACATGAACATTTATATGAAGTCTATCTAGCTGTCAGTAATGCACTGGTGTATATGGCTCATCATCATGGATACAAGTTAGCAGCATCGGATTCTGGCGGTCTTGACCCTTTTTCTGCGCAACAGATTACCGGTTCACTAAGTAAACTTCGTCTGTGGTGTAATAGTGTACTGACTCGTATCGAACTACAAGGTACACCTTCTGCTTTAGAGCCAAGTCGTAGCCGTATTGTGAAGCAAGTACAAGAAATGGTCGCTGAAAGTCTAGGTCAAGATGTATCGGTCAAAACGATTGCTGATCGTGTATTTTTGCATCCTGTATATTTATCTAAAATCTACAAAACCGAAACAGGTGAAGGATTGGGCGATTATATTATTCGGATTCGTATGGAAAAAGCATTGTATATGCTCAAACATACCAATAGCAAAATTTATGAGATTACCGCAGCGTTAGGTTATCAAAACCCCCAATATTTTAGTAAATTATTTAAAAAACATTACGGAATGACACCAAATGAGTTCCGAGAAACATAAATGATTGCAAAAGGTGCAGGAATGTTATATTCGTGACATAGGCGATTGATGTTCTTGCACCTATACTTAAGAAGTAAGCAAGAAGCAACATACAAGGTTAACGAACGTGAGTAGAAATAAGCTTGAATGTAAAATAAGGGGGAGCAACATGGGAATCAAGAAAACAGCGACGATCGTCATGAGTACACTACTTGTAGCGGCAAGCCTAGCAGGATGTGGAGGCGGTAAAGAAAGCGCACCTGCGGCGGTCAATACTGAAAACGTATACAAAGAGAAATACGATCCACCGGTAACGATCAGCACAGTATGGGGAGTAGATCCAACATTACAATTTAAAAATGGAGAATCTGCTGAAAATAACGTAGCCACTAAATGGGCAAAAGATAAATTTGGGATAGATATCAAATCTCTCTGGTCTGTAACAGATACGAATGGTGCATTTGCTACCAAAGTTAGATTGGCAATGTCTTCCGGACAAGAAATGCCAGATGTTGTGACAATCGGAGATACCGATTCCCAACTAGCGCAAGACTTGATCGATTCAGGTATGTATAGCGAAGTTGGCCCATTGTTCGACAAGTACGCTTCAGATACATGGAAAAAAGCAATGTCTGAAGATGCTAATGTCTGGAATCCTTATATCCGCGATGGTAAAAAAATGGGTATTCCTGTTCTAGATTATGCGTATAACCATGATTATGTATTATGGATTCGTCAAGATTGGTTAACCAAGCTAAATATGAAAGCGCCTACCACTATGGATGAATTAGAAAAAGTGATGGAAGCTTTCAAAAACAACAATCCAGATGGATTGGCACCAGATAAAGTCATTCCACTGAGTATCGGATTCAAATCTTCTATGAATACATGGATGGGCGATCCTTCTTGGATCTTTGGAGCTTATGGAACGATTCCTCAACAATGGAACTTAGCTTCTGATGGTACATTGCAATACGGTTCGATCCAACCAGGAATGAAAGAAGGTCTGGTGAAGATCAAAGAATGGTTCGACAAAGGATATATTCCGAAAGAAGCAGCACTATGGGATGAAAACAAAACATCTGAACCAGCAGTGGCAGGTACAGCAGGTATTTTACCAGGACCTTACTGGATGAGCGGATGGCCTTTACAAGATACAGTGAAAAACGTACCAAGTGCAGTCTGGAAACCGATCACCATTCCAGTTGGGCCAAATGGCAAAGCAATGCGTCATGGTACAACAACAACGAACGGCGTAACATTAATCAATAAAAACATGAAACACCCTGAAGCATTCTTTACGTACCAAAACTACATGTTTGATCAATTGGCGAATCCGTCTGCCAATAGCGAATTTGATAAAGGTCTATTTAAAGGATATGACTATGATGTAGATTCTTCTGGTAAATTGCTAACAGGCGAAAATATTCCAGGCGGCTATGTAAACAGTGTACGTTATCTATTAGTTCGTGATGGTGCACGTATTCCTAATGCTCAAATGGATGCTTTGATTAAATTAGCAGATGGCGGCAAAGCAGAGACTCGTCTAGAACGTGATATTCAAAATAACTACGGTCCTTTGACACCGGAAGCGGCTAAAGTATTGATGTCTCAGAAAGACAGTTCATATCCAAACATGTTTACGGGTCCAACGACACAAAGTATGAAAACGAAAATGGATTACTTGAACAAAATCGAAAGTCAAACCTTTAACGAAATCATTTATGGTAAATCTCCTATCGATTCATTCGATACTTTTGTACAAACATGGAAAACATCAGGTGGCGATGAAGTTACCAAAGAAGTGAACGATTGGTATAAGAGCGTTCATAAATAAGTAACAGATATCAAGTCCTATTGATCGAACAGTAACAAAAGGATATGAGAAAATAACGACTCTATCCAGAGTCGTTATTTTCTTCCTATCTACTGAACAGCAATATATAGAGATATAGAAATATAGAGGAAATACGATATACAAGGCATTAGGAGGAGAGAAATGAAAACACTACGCAAAAATTGGCCGTTTCATGTCATGCTACTACCATCTATGATTTTCTTACTTATTTTCAGTTATGTACCGATGGCTGGAATCGTGATGGCTTTTCAAGATTACAAACCATGGTTAGGATTTACAGGTTCAGAATGGGTAGGGCTTGCTAATTTCCGCTATTTATTTGAACGACAAGATAGTATACAGGTAATCTGGAATACATTAGTCATTGCAGTGTTGAAATTAATTTTTAATTTATTTGTACCCTTTATTTTTGCTATTTTGTTAAATGAAATTCGTCGTGTGAAATTGCAACGTACGATCCAGACATTAGTATACTTACCGCATTTTCTTTCATGGGTTATTTTAGGTGGTATTTTAATCGATTTGCTGGCAACCGATGGATTTGCTAACCGTATTTTAAGCACATTCGGCGTACAACCGATCTTCTTTCTCGGGGATAATGACTGGTTCCGGTTCACAGTCATTGCATCTGATGTATGGAAGGAATTTGGATACAATACGATCATTTTCTTAGCAACCTTAGCAGGTATCAATCCTTCTCTTTATGAAGCAGCAGAGATGGATGGAGCGACTCGCTGGAAACAAACATTGTACGTAACGATCCCTTCAATGATTCCAATGGTAGCCGTAGTAGGTACGCTAGCACTTGGTAATGTATTGAACGCTGGATTCGATCAGATATTTAACTTATACAACCCGCTTGTATATGCGAAAGGCGATATTATTGACACCTTCGTCTATCGTACAGCGATTTTGAATGGTGAAATGGGCTTTGGTACAGCGATCGGATTATTCAAATCAGTCATTAGTATGATTCTTATTCTCCTGTCTTACCGTTTGGCGTACAAATGGGCGAACTACCGTATATTCTAAAGGTGATTTGGTAACCTTCGTACAACATCAACGGATCATTTAAAAAGCGAAACGTAAAGGAAAGAGGGAGAATATGTATTTCAAAACTAAAGGATATCGCGTGTTTAATGTATTTAATACTATTTTGCTTATCCTATTATCAATTATGTGTATCATACCTTTAGTGCATGTACTGGCGATTTCACTCAGTTCCAAAGCAGCAGCCGATGCGAATCTAGTAGCACTATGGCCGATTCAATTTTCATTAGAAGCATACAAAAAGACCATGTTTAACCCGGTATTTTTACATTCGATCTGGATATCAGTATTGCGTACTGTGATTGGTACAGCGATCACATTATGTCTAACTTTTTTAGCCGCATATCCATTGTCCAAAGACAATTCGGTCTTTAAAGGACGCAATATTTACTCTTGGATTTTTGTATTCAGCATGGTATTTACAGGTGGATTAGTACCATTTTATATCGTTATTCAGAAATTAGGCTTAATCGATTCATTCTGGGTACTAGTATTGCCTGGCGCTGTAAATACATTCCTTGTCATTCTAATGCTTAACTTTTTCCGCGGAATTCCTAAAGAACTGGAAGAAGCCGCATTTATCGATGGAGCAGGGCCATTCCGTACCTTGTTTACAATCTACTTGCCGATCTCATTACCATCAATCGCAACGATCACTTTATTCAGCATGGTATTCCATTGGAACTCATGGTTTGATGGATTGCTGTACTTAAACAATGCTAGCCAATTCCCTTTAGCAACATTCTTACAAACCGTTATTATTCAACAAGATATGAGTTCAATGAGTTCCAGCCCGAAAGAAATGGAATTGATCTCTCAAACAACTGTCAAAGCCGCCCAAATTTTCATCGGCGCAGCACCCATCCTAATCGTCTATCCTTTCCTACAAAAATTCTTTGTTAAAGGTATGACTCTAGGTTCTGTCAAAGAATAGTAAAACCAACTCAAATCTTTTAAAAATCTCTCCCCCTGCTACCCAGTCTATAAGGGCGTACTTTATCTTGTAAAAAGTTGCACCCCTAGCAGAGCGCAGGGAACAAAATCAATTCTAAAGGAAGCCTTTAAGGTTGGATATCGACTGCTTAGCAGTCCAATCAAGATATCCAATCTTACCAGCGACCGACAGAATGATTTTGTTCCCGGAGCGGTCTAACAACAAGCAAATATGTAACCATTAAAGGAGCCAATCATGACCACTATTGAACCAACCTGGAACCATATGCTTCATGGAGCCGATTATAATCCTGAGCAATGGCAACACCGTCCTGATATTTTAGAAGAAGATATTCGCTTAATGAAATTAGCCAAATGTAACGTGATGTCTGTAGGTATTTTCTCTTGGGTGGCATTAGAGCCTGAAGAAGGTGTCTATAACTTTGAATGGCTAGATCGTATATTAGATAACTTTGCAGCGAACGGCATCTCGGCATTATTAGCTACCCCAAGTGGAGCACGCCCGGCGTGGATGTCTGCGAAATACCCTGAAGTGTTACGTGTAGAAGCAAATCGTGTGCGTAATCTGCATGGTTTCCGTCATAATCATTGTTTTACTTCTCCGGTCTATCGCGAAAAGGTAGAAACGATGAACAGCAAATTAGCAGAACGTTATGGGGAGCATCCAGCAGTAATCGGCTGGCATATTTCCAATGAATACGGCGGGGAATGTCATTGTAATTACTGTCAGGATGCATTTCGCACTTGGGTACAGAACAAATACACCACACTGGATAATCTCAATGAAGCTTGGTGGACGAACTTCTGGAGCCATACCTACACCGATTGGTCTCAAGTGGAATCACCTGCACCGCACGGGGAGACACAAGTACATGGTATGAATCTGGATTGGCGTCGTTTTGTGACTGATCAGACGGTAGACTTTTGCCGTCATGAAATAGAGCCTTTGCGTAAAATCAATCGTTTGTTGCCTGTAACGACTAACTTTATGTTTACTGGTAATTTCGATGGATTGAACTACTGGAAATTTGCTGATCTATTAGATGTATTGTCATGGGATAGCTATCCAACATGGCATGATCAAGCAGGAGACGCTGTACAAGGAGCAAGTATTGCATTTATGCATGATATTGTTCGCTCTATTAAACAAAAACCTTTCCTATTGATGGAAAGTACTCCAAGCTTAACAAACTGGCAAGATGTCAGTAAAAATAAACGTCCGAATATGCATATGCTATCTTCATTACAAGCAGTTGCACATGGATCAGATTCTGTACAGTATTTCCAATGGCGCAAAAGTCGTGGTTCAAGCGAAAAGTTCCACGGGGCTGTTGTTGACCATGTAGGGCATGAGCATACACGCGTATTCCAAGATGTACAGGATGTAGGGCAAGCATTATCCAGTATGCAAGATATCGTAGGTAGTCATGTTCATGCAGAAGTTGCTGTTATCTATGATTGGGAAAATCGCTGGGCGATCAAAGACAGTCAAGGGCCTCGTAATATCGGCATGAAATACGATCAGACTGTACTGGACTGCTACCGTCCTTTCTGGGAGCGAGGGATTCCTGTCGATGTGATTGATATGGATCAAGATTTATCTAAATACAAAATCGTAGTAGCTCCTATGTTGTATCTTGTACGTGATGGCGTAGGCGAGCGCATGGAGAAATTTGTAGAAGCAGGCGGAACACTCGTAAGTACGTATTGGTCTGGTATCGTAAATGAGACAGATTTATGCTTCTTAGGTGGATTCCCGGGGCCTTTACGCAAAGTACTGGGCATCTGGTCAGAAGAAATTGACGGATTACATGACCATGAGCGCAATCAATTGAAAATGTCAGCCAATAATACATTACAATTCCAAGGGACGTATGAAGTGAAAGAGCTTTGTGATTTGATCCATTTGGAAAATGCAAAAGCATTAGCTGTGTACGGAGACGACTTTTATGCAGATCGTCCGGCACTGACAGTGAATGAATTTGGCCAAGGCGAAGCTTATTATATTGCAGCTCGCACAGAGTATTCTTTCTTAAATGAGTTGATCGGAAAATTAACCGAACGTCAAGAAATCAAGCGTACATTAGCAGCCGATTTACCTGAAGGAGTGACTGCTCACTCACGTACAAACGACAAAGACGAATTTCTGTTTATTCAGAATTACACATCAACTTCGCAACAGATTTCTTTGGATCAACAAACTTATTACGACATGTTAGCAGAGGCAGACAATACTGGAATATCCAGTAAATTAGAGGTTCCAGCTTATGGAATTCGTGTTCTCAAAAGAAGCATTTAAATCCTAAAAGTAAGGAAGGAATGGAGTACTCGTTCCTTCCTTATTTTTATATACATTTCAATTTTAATCTTTATTTTGATATATATTTGCTGTAAAAATCACCTTCAGATAAATTATATGTCGAAACAATTAAAATAACATTGAATATTGTTGTACTTTCATATATATTGAAATCTGAAAGAAACGTATATAGCGATAGAGAGAAAGTTAAACCGTTTACATTTATTACTTATTATTCAAATTATCAAGAGGGGGAGAGACATGCCGACCATACATGATGTCGCCAAACATGCTGGCGTCACTCCAACAACAGTATCCCGGGTATTAAATAACAGGGGCTATATCAGTGATAAGACTCGTAAAAAAGTGTACTCTTCGATGGAAGAGTTGAACTACCAACCGAACGAAATTGCACGTTCACTCAAAAATAAGCAATCGAATATTATTGGGTTGATTGTGCCGGATGTATCACATCCTTTTTTTGCTTCATTTGCTAGTCATATTGAGTATTTTGCGTATGAAAAAGGAATGAAGGTATTGTTATGTAACTCGCATCTTGATCCGGTCAAAGAAAAAGAATATATCGATATGATGCGTGGTAATCGAGTCGATGGCATTATTATGAGTAGCCATACACTGGAAATAGAACAGTATCAAAATGTGCAAAGCCCTATTGTTACATTTGATCGTCAAATAGGCGATATTCCTTTTATTTCTTCGGATAACTATATGGGAGGCAAGCTGGCAACCGAATTGCTGATTAGTAAAGGCTGCCGTAAGATTGCTCATATTTGTGGAAATTTACAGTTGAATCTACTTGCGAATGAGCGAAGTAAAGCTTTTTTGGATGTAGTCAATGTACATAATGTTGATCATGTTGTCATTGAAACAGATATGAATGTTTTCCATACACGAGAATATCAGCAATTGATCCGCGAACTGTTATTGGATCACCCAGATCTGGATGGAGTGTTTGCAACAAGTGATATTATCGCAGCGTATGTGATCAAAGAATGTATGGAAATGGGCATCCATGTACCTGACCAAATTAAAGTCGTTGGTTATGATGATGTCAGTGTTGCTCCCTGGATTACGCCTTCACTTACAACGATTCGTCAGCCGATTGAAGAGATAGGAAAGTTGTCGATCGCATTATTGAGCCAACAAATTAATAATGAAGACTATATCATCAAAAATCAGCTAGATGTTACTTTGATTGAAAGAGCTTCCACGATGTAGTGTGGAGGTTTTTTATAAAAGGTATGTTAACCGATTGATAGGCATTATTGGGTAATTGCTACCTGCATATGACACCTTGTCACTTTGCCAGTATTTTATATAGAATACACAGACAGTAATGTGTATGATTGACTTCAATAAATATAATGATTTAGCGTTTCAATATGTGGTACATTTTGAAAGTATGAGCAATCATAAAACACTTTTCTTATTCGAGCGAAGAAGGGGAAGATTACAGATGAGCTACAGTATTGAGCGGGCTAATGTATTTATTGCTGAATCCAAGCATTTATTAGTAGATCAATATCGTTTACATTATCATTTTATGGGCGAGTTTGGTTGGATTAATGATCCCAACGGCTTTATTCAATACAAAGGTGAATATCATTTATTTTATCAATATCATCCGTATCAACCAGTATGGGGACCGATGCACTGGGGACATGCTGTAAGTAAAGATTTAGTAGAGTGGAGACATCTACCGGTTGCTTTGGCACCGGATCAAGAATACGATCGTGACGGATGTTTTTCAGGAAGTGCGATAGAACATAACGAAGATCTGTATCTATTATATACAGGGCATATTATGACAGGGCCTGATATCACCAAAGACTATTATCAAGTTCAGAATATAGCTGTATCCAAAGATGGTGTTCTTTTTGAAAAAGATGCTCATAATCCAGTGATCAATACCGATCAGATTCCAGCACATACCAGTCAAAAAGATTTCCGCGATCCTAAAGTATTTGTGCGGGATGGACAATTTTATATGGTACTTGGCTCTAATGACGATCAAGGCAAAGGATTGATTTTGCTATATCGTTCTGCTGATCTGCACACATGGGAATATGTAAATGTCATGGCACAGAGTGATGGTACATTGGGCGATAACTGGGAATGCCCTGACGTATTCGACTTGGATGGGGTAGATGTATTGATGATGTCTCCGCAACGGATGGCTCCTCAAGGCAATAATTATCATAATTTACATTCCACAGTCTATATGATAGGTAGGCTAAATACAGATACAGGTGTTTTTGATTATAATCAGTATGTTCCGATCGATTATGGTTTTGACTTTTATGCTTGTCAGACTACATTAGACGAACAGGGTAGACGTATTATGATCGGTTGGATGGATAGCTGGGAAGCTGTTATGCCTACACAGAACGGGCATCATTGGGCAGGGGCTATGACATTACCACGTGAAGTGATTCGTGATGGCGAACGATTGTTATTCCGTCCTGTAGCAGAATTAGAGCAATATCGCTTAGATGGATTACATGCAGAATCATTTGAAGTGCAAGGACAACAAGTACTAGATTACAGAGGCGAAAGTTACGAGCTTGAACTGACCGTCGATGTTACCAAAACCGAACAATTTGCGATCCATTTGCGTACAGGCGAAGCAGAAACAACAGTGCTTAGCTATTCACCACTAGAGCAATTGTTCCGCTTCAACCGCGATCAATCCGGTATTGGCCCGGGCGGGGAACGCATCACTTCACTACCCACACCAGAAGGCAAACTACATGTACGCATTTTTGTAGATACATCTTCTATAGAAATCTTTTTACAAGATGGTGAAAAAGTCATGACCGGACGCATTTATCCACAACAAGAATCACAAGGCATTGCTTTATATTCCAATGGCATCACTCAAGTAGAATCTCTACACATCTGGAATCTAGCCCGCCCTGAACTGGTATAGATAAATAATGTAAAAAAAGAGCTATTCCTAACTGTGTAACAACAGTAGAATAGCTCTTTTACCTTATATTTACACAAATTTTACACACATTTTGTCTACCCATTAAATGATTTTACTCTTTAAATCGTTCTATTCATATTAGACTCAATCTCATCTTAAAAACCATATTTCATACCATTTCCAAAATAACAATCTTAACGCTTGAAAACTCATCCATAAAAATGAAATCCACAATCCTATAAAAAAACTACCTACTACGCAACCCAAAAATTACAACTAAAAGCCACTCCCACCACATTCATCTAGTCTTTTAGTATGTTCCTATCCAAATCTACCTCACCGCACAAGCGAAAGGGAAAGTATAGTCCTGAAAGAGTGAAGCGCTCGCCTTTGAAGAAAAATGCCGACTGCCTAGCAAGTCATTTCAGGCATTCTTCTTCAACAGCGACGACAAGGACAATACTGCCCCTGAAGCGATTTCCCTTTCCAGCACCAAACTCAACTATCACTCAAGCTTTTAGTTCAAAAACGCATCTAAAGCAATAGTCACTTTCCCTTTAGAATCAAAAGCACCTTTGGTATAAGCGTACCATGTACCGTAAGATTGAGGCTCCCAATAGAATACGCCTAATCCTTTACCACCGGATACCGAACGTGTTTTGTTCAAAATATCAGTCAAAAATGCTTTGGAGGTTGTAGGATCACTGGCATCCATGCCAACTTCACAAACCATCACTTCTTTGCCATAACGAGCAACCATATCATTCATATTGGTTAGCGTTTGTTGTGTTAACGTCTGCCAGTTGTTTTTATCAGGATATAGTGACATACCGATTACATCATATTTAGCACCATTTGCTTTGAGCCCGTCAAACATCCAGCGGTATAACGAATTATCATATCCATTAGATAAATGAACGATAACTTTGGTGCTACTATTTACCGCTTTGGTTGCATCATAACCGGAATTAATCAACCATGCGAAGTTTTTCATATTTGCTGAAGCGCGTCCTTCTTCCCATAACATACCGTTGTTCGTTTCATTACCCACTTGTACCCATTCAGGTGTAACACCTTGAGCTTTGAGAGCGGTCAATACATCATACGTATGGTCATAGACAGCTTTCATCAATCCATTAAAATCTTTAGTTGCCCAGTCTTTCGGTTTGGTCTGATTCGCAGGATCTGCCCATACATCGCTATAATGAAAATCGATCATAATACGAAATCCCATTTTTTTAGCACGAACGGCTTGTTTGATTACATCTGCTTTATTGGAAAAGTTTTTAGCTGGATTTACCCATACACGTAGACGAATCGAATTCATCCCATGATCTTTTAAAATTTGTAGCGCATCTTGTTTGACACCTGCATCATTATAAAAAGCCCAATTGTACGATTCCATCTCTGATAACCAGCCTACATCCGCACCTTTGGCAAAAGTCGCTGCATGTACTGTAGGTGTAAGCGGAGCAACACTATAACTTAACCCTGTAAGAATAGAGAGACTAAGTACAACCCCGGATATACGTTTCATGATTTTACCAGACCACTTGAACATAAATAACCTCCTAGAATTTTATTGTATGCGTTTACATTAAATCTTAAAAAAATGATTCCTTTTAGCAAGGAACATCACTTATTGTAGCTTGACTATCCTGCTAACGTAACCTATAAAAACTCAATATTTCAGCACTTTTGACAATAAAGATTCGTAAATAACATTTTCCATACTTAGGTATACAAAATAATGATTGTTGCTATATCAAGATAGCTCTTACACAATATGTTAAAAACTACAGACTGGTGATTTACAATGTAGAAAATACCCTTTATGATATAACTGTTGTTACATAGTAAAGATTACGTATAACAAACTTAATTTTGCTTACAAAGTTGCTGTTTATATAAACGATTTTTCTTTTTAAAAGGAGTTGCATACGTAATTGGCGAAATAAATAACAAGAATGTTATAAAAATGTTTCAATCGCTTAAAGGTTATGCCTGAACTTACCGATAAATAAGGTATTCAGTATTTCCTTTTGACCACACAATCGGGCTTCTTGACATGTAGTTGTATCACAATAATGACTGGGACATCGCATCATACATAATGTGAACCAGGGAATGGTAGGGATAATATGAAAAAAACAGGTTTGTGGATGCTAACGTTAATAATGATCTTCATGATAGTATTGCCTGCTACAGGACATGCTGCAATTACAGAAAGCACGCATATTAATTTGGATGGACAAGAGCTAGCTTTACCAGCAAGCGGGCAAGTAGAGACTGTTAATGGCACAGTGATGGTACCGTTACGTGTGATCGTTGAACAATTGGGCTACAAAGTAGGCTGGTCGAACCGTACACAAACAGCAACAATCAAGCAAGGCAAAACAACATTACAATTAGCAGCAGGAAGTCATACCGCTACCGTTGATGATAAGGCGATTGATTTGCCAGAAGCGCCTTTATTGCAAAATGGAACCACCCTTGTACCGCTTCGATTTATTAGTGAAAATACAGGCACAACTGTGAAATGGGACAATACAGCCAAAACAGTGTATTTGACTACTCCTAAAAAAGTAGTCACTCCTGCAAAAGGTAACCCTACAGACACAACTACGACAGCAGATACGGCTGATCAATCTGCTTTGCAAGCTATTAGCTTTAGTGATAGTCGCTTAACAGTTACATTAAATGGAACAGCATCGCCTAAATATAGTGCTTTGACTAATCCTAATCGAATCGTTCTTGATTTGCCGAAAACAGCTTTTTCTGAATCCTTTTTAAATGGTAAAGTGATGAATCTGGGCAATGTAGGCAAAGTAGATGTCACAGGTGATCCAGATGTAGCAGGTATTCGGTATTCTCTATTTAGCAACGAACCTTCTACAGTGCGTGTAGTAATGGATCTTAACAATGCACAGAAATATAAAGTCATTAACAATAACAAAGGTGTAGTTATTGTAGAGTTAGATGGAGCAGTCAAGCCATCTTCTACGATTACGAATGGAAATGGTACAGCTAATAATGGAAATACACAAGTCTCCAGTAATCCAAATACATCAACAGATCCAGTAGTAGTAACCAATCCAGATGGTTCAACATCTACTGATCCGAATAGTGATCCTACGGCTACACCAACCGATACACCTTCCAAAGCTGTACCGGTGACACCAAGTTCTGGGCCTGGTAAAGATGGCAAAAAATTAGTGGTCATTGATGCCGGTCATGGTGGCAAAGATTCAGGAGCAATTAGTATTACAGGCAAATATGAAAAAAACTTTACTTTACCCGTAGTACTTAAAATTCAAGCGTTATTGGAACAAGAGCCTGATATTGATTTTGTATTAACACGTAGTGATGATAGCTATCCTACATTGCCGGATCGAGTAAAAGTGGCTAATGATCTGAATGCAGATGTATTTGTATCTATTCATGGAAATAGTACAACTTCTGCTGTTTCTCCAAGCGGTACAGAAATGTATTATAGCCGTTCAAGTAGCTTAACCCTTGCACAGATTGTGCATAAGCATGTAGTAGCTGCGCTTGGATTATCAGATCGTGGTATTCATCAGAAGAGCCTTCATGTGACAAGAGAAACAACAATGCCTGCTATATTGATCGAGGCTGGATATTTAAGCAATCCGACAGATGAAGCTTTGATGTATACCGATGCTTTTCAAGAACAATTGGCAGAAGCAGTTGTGGCTGGAATTAAAGAGTATTTAGGTGTCTTGTAAGCAGGTTATACCATTTCATTGAAACTTTAATGTTTCATTTTAAAGAGTGTGTGGTAATGAACCACGGTAAACTAATGACGAACTTGTCATTTTTAGTGGTTCATACATAACTCTACATATCAGACAGAAGGCAACAGCATTTTCAAGGAGGGCATCTATGAAACGAAATCTCATCACTCTGGTAACAGCAGCTGTGTTACTGACTTCTACGCCTCAAATGATGGAAGCAGCAACAACGCCTGTACCTGTGGGTAAAGTAAATCTACCTGTCAACTTCCGTTCAGGTCCTACACCAGATAGTACAGTATATGGCACACTTCAACCGGGCACTAATATTAAGATTCTGCGCGAAGTTAACAGTTATTGGCTACGAGTAAAAGTAGGAGTCAAAACAGGCTATGTATCGGCAAGCTATATCAATTACACGCCGAAGCCAAAAGAATCTAATCCGGTGAGTACATCACCAGCATCGAATACAGTATCCAGTCAAGAACAATCTTCCAAATTGCAGACTGCTAAAGATACACCGTCAACGCCAACGATTACTCAAGCAAGTGCGCCTGCTCCGGCACCTACAAGCACACCGGTAACACCTATACCACGTACAAATGATCCTGGTACAGGTATTGTAGAACGCGGAGTGAACTTTCGAGCAGAGCCTACAACAGGAAGTGATGTGTTACGAGTATTACCTGTTGGTGAGACATTCAAAGCGTTAGAACAACCTAGTGTATCTTGGATCAAAATTAAAGACAGTACTGGAACAGTAGGGTATGTATCTACAGATTATGTTTCCTATACACTACCTGCATCGGCTACACCTATTTTGACAAGTCTACCAGTAGATGCTATTCCAGAAGTGGATGATACTCCGTTTCAACCACCTGTGACGGTTACATCGCCACCTACACTGGCAACAGGTTCACCATTAGATGAAGCTACAGCGGATCTTATTTTAGGTAGTGCATTAGCATTACAAGGTATTACACATTATGGATATGGTAAAAATGAAGCACCTACGTTATTCGATTGTTCTTCATTTACACGATATGTATTTGGACAAGCAGGAATTGATCTTGCCTGGGGCACACAATACCAGAAAAATGTAGGTATTGAAGTTGAACGTGGACAATGGCAAAAAGGGGACTTGCTCTTTTTCTCAGGCGGCGACCCGAATGTGATTTCTCATGTAGGCATATACGCTGGCGATAATAAGCTAGTTCATAATAGTGTGAGTTTGGACGGAATTGCTATTTCTAATCTTGATCTAGATTATTGGGTGAAGCATTATGTAACAGCTCGTCGTGTTTTACAATAAATAACATTGATGTTAAAGCTCTGGTAACTATAAAAGCAAACCGTTATTTTCTTTACAAAGTGTAGAGAAAGGAACGGTTTGCTTTTTTTTATAAAACTATTGTAAGCGTTATCAGAAGTGTGTATACTACACATCATATAAAGGATTGTTACTGCGTGTAGCAGGCAAAACCTAATTTAGCTATAGAAGGACACATTACTGTGTATTTCTAGCGCCGAATTAGGTTTTTTTATGTCTATTTTTATTAGACAGCGCTTATTCATACACTTTTCTTTATATATTCACTTGATGCAATGGCTTGCGGTACATAATGAAGGAGGTATTCAAATGAAGATGAACAAAAAAGGAACATGGTTGTGGTTGCTCGTATTAATGTGTATATTATCTAGCAACGGTACTGCTGAAGCAGCCGTTCAATCTAACCAAACAAAGAGTGATACGATGAACTATAAATATCAAAATGATGTGACACAACCAACAAGCGCCGGTATATTCACAGGGTTACAGACAGGTAACAACAATACATTAGTATGGTCAGGTATACCTTATGCACAAGCTCCTGTAGGAGATTTGCGTTGGAAAGCACCTCAATCCCTACCATCATCTGCGAGTGAACATTATAACGCACGTCAAGCAGGCAATATCTGTACTCAATTAGCAGATGGCAAAGTCGTAGGCGAGGAAGACTGTCTATATCTTAATGTCTATCGTCCACATACGACAGCTACTGATCTGCCTGTACTTGTATTTTTGCATGGAGGAGGTAATGTGACAGGTAGCTCTGCGGCTTTGGAAGCAGAATCATTGGCTACCAGTACAGAATCGGTTGTTGTTACTGTTAATTATCGCTTAGGATTATTAGGATGGCTTAACAATACTACAATCAAAAGTGGTAATCCGCTAGAGGATTCAGGCAATTTTGCGCTGTTAGATCAGATTGCAGCACTCAAATGGGTACAGCAACAGATAGGTAGTTTTGGTGGTGATCCAGACAATGTTACACTGGGCGGTCAATCTGCGGGCGCTCGTGATGCGTTGGCATTGGTCATTTCACCGCTTGCCAAAGGGCTATTCGCTAAAGTAATGCCTTTAAGTGGTGGTATGACTACAGCTACGCCGGCGGAAGGACAAGCGTATTCGGATAGCAAGCTAGCCGCAGTACTGGTTCAAGCAGGCAAAGCCAGTACAACAGCAGAAGCTATGACCTATCTTCAAAAAACGGATGCGCAAACATTACAGCAAACATTACGTTCATTAGATAGCAAACAGTTGGTGCAAGCAGTCGGTAGCGTGATGATTCGAATGTCTGAATTTCCGCATTTATTTGCAGATGGTCATGTATTACCGAAAAATGGATTTGATGTCGTACAGACCGGACAATACAATCGTGTTCCGATGTTAATTGGTAGTATGAAAAATGAATTCAATGTATTTGCTGCCTATGATCCAGAATTTAGTAAGCAATTCGCTTCAAATTCATGGACACCAGCAAAAGAAAAGCAATTCTGGCAAGCTACCCAGTATGGAAGTCAATTATATTCTGCTTTTAATGCAGATCAAGTAGCCGATAGATTTACAAAAGATACTCAAGCGTTACCGATCTATGTGTATCGTTTTGCATGGGGTACAGAAGTGAAAGGTCTGCAAGCACCAGCTAAATATTTAGCCGCTACACATGGAGTAGATATGGACTTTTTGAGTGGTCATTTTGCTGACAGTAATTACGGGTTACTATTCAAAAATCAATTTTATAAAGACGATAATGAAGCTGGAAGAATACAATTGATGCATCGTTATCGCCAATATATTCGTCAGTTTTTACATGATCAATCGATGCAAGTAAGCGCTACACCGGCTTGGACATCTTGGCAACAATCACGTACATTATTGCAATTTGATGCTACCAATACCAAAGCGATATTAAAAACTATCCAGCCAGCACCGACTTCAGCTAAAATGATGTCGACTATTCAATCATCGTTATCGAATACTGCGAAGTCTGTGGTATGGGATAACGTATTAAAAGGTAGATTCTTTATGGATGCTCAATATTAAAAAAATACATTTTTTTGTAAAAGTACTGGATAAGTGAGTGATTTTCACGTATTCAGTACTTTTTATTCTATATTTATAATAGAAATTCGTTTGAATAATCATATACTTGTTTAAATTTAGCTATAATTATATGATAGATACAACTGATGGTTGAACTTGATAACAATATTTGGGAGGCACCATGAATATAGATCCTAAAATAGCAGCAGTCGATTGGGAATATGTGGTACAAAATTTAAAATCTTCGGTAACGATTGCTGATGCAAGAAGAAGTGATTTCCCGCTTGTTTTTGTAAATAGTCATTTTACCGAGTTAACAGGTTATACCAAAAATGAAGCGATCGGATACAATTGTCGTTTTCTACAGGGTGTAGATACTGATCCAGCAGCAGTTAAAAAGATTCGTGAAGCTTTAGCTAAGCAAGAATCTGCTGTGATCGAAATTTTGAATTATACCAAAGAGGGAACTCCTTTTTGGAATGAAATTAATTTAGATCCTATTTTTGACCGGAATGGTGAATGTCATTATTTTGTAGGGATTCAATTTGACATCACAGATCGCAAAACAGCGGAAGAACAAGCCAAGCGTGCAGCAGAATTAGCAGAAGCAGCTAATCGCGCGAAAAGCCGTTTTATTGCAAATATGAGTCATGAGTTTCGGACACCATTGAACGGAATTATTGGAATGACTGAATTGATCTTATTAAGTGAGATCGATCAAGAACAACGTGATAATATGAAGATTGTCCAAAATAGTGCAGAAACGTTGTTGACGTTAATTAATGATGTACTTGATTTCTCCAAAATCGAAGCGGAAAAGATGAATCTTGAGAATATAGAATACAATATTCATGAATTGATGGATATTACGATCAAAGCGCATCGTCCGTTAGCATTGGAGAAAAAAATTGATCTATTATTGCACATTGGCAAACGTGTACCCAAAATCGTAGTCGGTGATCCACATCGATTAAAACAAGTGCTGAATAACTTGATTGGTAATGCGATTAAATTTACGAGTCAGGGTTCAGTGAAGATTTCTGTCGAAGGGCAGGAATTAATCGAAGATAAATTGATGCTTCATTTTAAAGTAAAAGATACAGGGATCGGTATTGCAGAAAAAGATATGCCCAAGCTATTTAAAAGTTTTAGTCAGGTCGATGATTCACAGACACGCGAATTTGGCGGCACTGGTCTAGGGCTAGTCATCAGTCAGCAGATCGTTGAGTTAATGGGTGGACATATTACAGTAGATAGCGATGTAGGAATCGGGACTATTTTCCAATTCACCATTCCTATGGCTTATGCTCATACATCAACAAGTGAAGGTGTAGATACAGAATATGCTCCTTCTCATAAGTCTATAGAACCACCTGTAGAAACAGAAGAGGAATCTAATGCTAGCGGACTGAAAGTACTTTTGGCAGATGATGACCGAATCAGTCGTCTAATTACGATGCGTATGTTAGAAAAATTAGGTCACCGAGCAGAATCTGTCGAAAATGGTCTAGAAGCTGTGCGCACGTTAGAAAAAGATTCTGGTTATGATCTTGTACTAATGGATATTCAGATGCCTGTTATGGATGGACTTCAAGCTACAGATGAAATACGGAACTCCGGCAAAGTCAATCGCAATGACATTCCGATTATTGCTTTGACAGCTCATGCGTTCAAGGATGACCAAAAGCAAATTATGGCTTCCGGTATGAATGGTGCATTATCTAAGCCATTGCCTATCCAAAAGCTTGCAGAAATTATTGATTCTGTGAAGCAAGAGCAACAGAAATAAAAGAATACCGTCTATAGATATAGCAAAATATAGCATGATAAAAAGCCGCCTTTGATATACAAGGGCGGCTTTTGGTCTATCACAAATGAAATAGATATAGAACGTTAATCTTCAATCGTAGAGAGATCACCTGTAGGAAGCTCCAATTCCCATGCTTTTAGCACACGACGCATAATTTTACCACTGCGTGTTTTGGGGAGTTTGTCTTTAAATTCAATCTCACGCGGAGCAGCATGAGCAGACAATCCTTCTTTCACAAAGCGAGTGATCTCTTGCTTCAATTCTTCTGTAGCTGTATATCCTTCCCGAAGCGAGATAAATGCTTTGATCACTTCACCACGTACAGGATCAGGCTTACCGATAACACCTGCTTCAGCTACCGCAGGATGTTCTACCAATTTACTTTCTACTTCAAATGGACCGACACGCTCGCCAGACGTATTGATGACGTCATCAATTCGACCCTGAAACCAGAAGTATCCATCTTCATCCATATAAGCAGAATCTCCTGAAATATACCATCCCGGAATACGTGTATATTCTTCAAATTTGGCAGGATTGTTCCAAATTTTGTACATCATTGATGGCCACGGTGTTTTGATCGCTAGATTACCCATCCGTAGTGGAGGGAGCACATTACCCGCATCATCGATAATAGCAGCTTCTACGCCCGGAATCGGACGTCCCATAGAGCCAGGGCGAATATCCATGCGCGGATAGTTACAGATAAGCTGTGCGCCTGTCTCGGTCATCCACCATGTATCATGAATCCGTTGTCCGTAGACACGATAGCCCCAGCGAATAACTTCAGGGTTTAGCGGTTCGCCTACACTGAGCACATGACGAAGCGAAGAGAGGTCATACTGCTCAACCACTTCATCGCCAGCACCCATTAACATCCGAAAAGCTGTTGGAGCACTATACCATACCGTTACTTGATAGCGTCCAATCGTCTCATACCAATCTTGCGGGCTGAATCGCCCTCCACGCACAACATTGGTCACTCCATTTAACCAAGGAGCAAAAATACCATAAGACGTCCCTGTCACCCAACCAGGGTCAGCAGTACACCAATAAATATCATTCTCTTGAAGATCGAGTACAATTCTGCCGGTATATTCTTGCTGAATCATAGCTCTATGAACATGATATACACCTTTAGGCTTGCCTGTAGACCCAGAAGTATAGTGAAGGATTAGACCATCATCCAGATCTACCCATTCTATCTCTGCTTCTGTCGAAGCTTGTTGCATTTCTTTGGCAAAATCAATATATGGAGCTGTAATGTCTTGCTCATCTCCAACAAGAATGACATGTTGAAGTTCAGGTAATTCGTGACTAGGCACCCGTTCAACCAATTTGGGTGTAGTGATGATAGCTACAGCACCACTATCTGCAAGACGATCTTTCACAGCTGTTTCCATAAAGGCTTCAAATAATGGCCCAGCAATAGCACCAATTTTAATAATACCAAGCAATGTGAAATACAGTTCAGGAGTACGAGGCATAAAGATAAACACGCGATCACCTTTGCCAATGCCTAGTTTGCGTAGCATATTAGCAGCTCGATTCGATTGTTGACGCAATTGTTCAAAGGTATACGATTCGCTTCGTACAGGATCACTATAATGCAAAGCAATATGATCACGACGTTCTGAAGCAGCATGACGATCGATCGCCTCGTAAGCAAGATTGATATTGCCCGTTTCATGCCAAGAGAATCTTTTTTCTACATCTGCCCAGTCAAAAGAACGACTAGCTTCCTCATAATCCATCATATTGGCTTGTGTAGCTTCTACAGCAATGATTTCCACGTTATCTTTTCCCATAATGACCTCCATGATTATTGAGATACGATCTTGTGTTTCGATTACCATATATAGCGCTTACAAAAAACAATACTACGATTTCACAAATTGTTCAATTTTATATTTTCCTGTAGTATAGCATAGCGAAATATTATTTTTTTTACAATTGATTTTGCATCATAATCATGAAAAAAATCATGAATTTACATTTTAACTATAAATTATGACAACTTTGTAGTAATATATAACGAATGAAAATGATTCAAAGTGAATAATTAAACTGTTTTATAAAAACATAGTAATTCAAAACGAATAATCACACACTATAATCATCTTCTTTTTGATCTATATTTCTATGTCTAATATTACAGTTGAACCAAAAGTAAGGAGAGATGTCACACGCTATCATTGAGCATTTTAGGAATGGTTAATTGAAAAGGAGGTTATTAACGGAATGAATTCAAACGCGATCTCTACTAAAAAAACGATCAGCGAAGTAGGCTTGATTCGCGCGATCGCTTGTATGAGCGTTGTATTACTGCATTCGATTAAATTTACAACAGGGGAAAGTACAGAGGGTGCTATTCAGTTTGGACTATGGACGCTAGCAGGACTTCTTTCTTTTGGAACATCGACTTTTGTGTTTATTTCAGCATTGGTTCTTGCTTATTCTTATCCTAATCAGCTACCGAAGCAATTTTATAGCAAACGTATCAAGTTTCTTTTGATTCCTTTTGCTTGTATGGCTGTATTTTATGCTGTGATGTCTGGTGTATTGAATGGATGGTCGATTCCTAAGCTAGTGGTCTACAATATGCTCGGAGCTTATCATGGCTGGTTTGTACTGGTTATTTTCCAATTTTATATTCTTCATCAATTGTTTAATAAGTATATTGCCCGTTTTGATCCGCGGTGGGTTCTAGCTATTGCTCTTATTATTAATGTAGCGTATCTTGCTTTCTTTAATCTGGTAGCACCGCCTAGTAGCAATCAGTATATTGCTTATATTTGGGATCGAGGATACTGGATGCCATTTACAGGATGGGTATTTTATTTTGCTCTCGCTTATTATTGTGGTAAACATTATCAAACATTTATGCAATATATCGAAAAATACAAAGTCTGGATTTACGCAGCCTTGCCTGTATCGTTAGCCATCATTATTTATAACAATATGTATGCTAGCTTTGGATTTGGATCGAAGCGTATGGATATGATTTTGTTTACAGTTTTGTTAATTTTCGTATTGTTTTTAGCTTTTCGTAATGTAACCAAAATGCCGGCTGTATTATCAATCGTCAGTCAGTACTCATTCGGGATCTATTTATTGCATTGGTTCTATCTACAAATGATGGATATAGCGATCGAGACGTTTGCTGTATCGCTTGGCTATTTTGAGATTCCATTGTTGTTTGTAGGAGGATTACTCTGCTCTTATGTGACTATTAATCTATTAAACCGGATTAAGATTGGTAAATATATTGTAGGTCGAGTCAATGTACCCAAATCTTCTGCTCCAGCTTCCAGTCGTAGCTTGGCTACTGAAAATTAAATTATAGCTTGATCTATAGAAATCAAAACCTTCTCGCATAATGAGAAGGTTTTTTTCTGATTGTTGCTGATCTACATAGCTACACATACATTTACCTTGAAAATCAGTATAATAGGAACATAAGGAAAGCGTTATCATAAAAGTAGACGATCTCATTTACAATATTGAATACTTCCATAAAGAAAGGAATCCCAGTATGGAGCATTTGAAAATTCCACAATCGGAAACACTTGTGTCTCCTCGGTGCACGTTACAACTAGAAGGGCCTGTATCACCGGCACATATTCGTACCAAAAAAATGCATCCTCAATTAGACGCATTTCGTCGTCCAGCCGAACAATGGGAAGCATTGATCGAAATTGCTGAATTGGATGAAGGGCGCATTATTATGGCTTGTGATGGCGAGGTCATTGTCGGATATGTAACATTTCATTATGCAGATGAATATGAGCGCTGGTCGGAAGGCAATATGGAGGATCTAATCGAACTTGGAGCGGTTGAAGTAGCGAATGATTACCGTGGACTTGGTCTAGCCAAAAAGTTGATACAACTTTCTTTTCGCGAAGAACAACTTGATCGAATGATTGTATTTACGACAGAGTATTACTGGCATTGGGATCTTGAGAATACAGGGCTAAACGTCTGGGATTATCGCAAAATGATGGAGCAGTTAATGAAAAATGTTGATATGGTCTGGTTTGCAACCGATGATCCTGAAATCTGTTCTCATCCAGCGAATTGCTTGATGGTACGTGTAGGAAAATATGTACCGCAATCTTCGGTCGAAGCATTTGATCGCCTTCGATTTCGGCAACGATTTATGTATTGAATTTCAATCACAGAAAGGAGAATTGATGTATGGATAAAGCAATATATGTATATCATCCTGATAGCTTGAAGTATGTATTTCATCAGAATCATCCATTTGACCAGCGTAGATTAACGCTTACTCGTGATCTACTACAACAAGTAAATGCTTTATCTGTAGATCAAATCTTTGTGCCTGGCGAATTGCCAGATTCTCATTTGTTACAACAAGTGCATATTCCTGAATATGTAGAAGCTGTCAAACAATTAAGTCTGGAGCATCCTTCACAGCAGGCTATTGATCGTGCATTCCAATACGGTCTTCATCAAGGGGATACGCCGTATTTTGCAGGGATGCACCAGAGTGCATTATCGATTGCTGCTGGCTCGGTGACTGCTGCCCAGATGGTGATGGAAGGTCAGACGACCCATGCTCTTCATCTAGGGGGTGGACTGCATCACGCTATGCCACAGAAAGGCGCTGGATTCTGTATCTATAATGATGCTGCACTTGCAATCGCTCATGTACGGGAAACGTATGGAGCTAAAGTGCTCTATATTGATACAGATGTACATCATGGAGATGGTGTAGAGATGTGCTTTTACACTGATCCGAATGTTTTTACGTATTCGATTCATGAGACGGGTAAATATTTATTTCCCGGTACAGGAAGGGTAGAAGAGCGCGGTGCGGGTGAAGGATTTGGTTATACTGTAAATCTACCTTTAGAACCGTATACCGAAGACGATTCATGGCTAGAGTGTTTTGAGACGACATTGAATCAAGTGTTAGAACGCGCTAAGCCCGATCTTATTATTAGTCAACATGGATGTGATGCTCATGCGCTTGATCCATTGTCTCATGTGCATTGTTCTATGCGTATCTATCAGGAGATGCCTCGTATGATCCATCAAGCTGCTCATCAGTGGTGTGAAGGACGTTGGGTAGCACTGGGAGGCGGAGGATACGATATATGGAGAGTAGTACCTAGAGCATGGTCATTATTGTGGCTTGAAATGAGCAATCATCCACTACTGCAACAGCTTCATACTGATCCGTTGTTACCGTTACCTCAAAACTGGTTAGATCATTGGCAAGCAGAAAGTCCAGTCTCTTTGCCTCAAACATGGTTAGATGATGTGAAGCGCTGGGAACCGATCCCAAGGCGAGAAGAGATCGCTCAGTCTAATCGAGCGATCAGTGAAATAGCAGCAACTTATTTGAAATAAAGCAAAGGTTTATTTGCCAGTATCCAAGTGGATCAGAATTGGTATAAAATAAACATTATACCAGTCTGTAACAAAATCGTAATGACTCAAAAGGGGCGAAATGAACATTTTCGGGTATATATATTTTGCCGGGAGATTGGCAGATGAACGATTTTCACATACAGAGCATAAAAGGGTAAGTTAATATAAGCGGTAAGCAGGGACAATAGCTACGTATGTAGAAATAGATACTATATTCAAGGAATGAATTATATTCATCATTCATTATTATAGTATGGAATGGTCTGCCAATCCCGAAAGGAAGAGATATGTATGTGCTATATCCTGTCACCAGCAAATGTGTATCCGGATCGTTACTGGTTTAAGTACAATTTCAATGATTCACCGGATCATTTGAGCTTCAAAAAAGGCACACCTCAACGAGATTGGGCGAAGACGCCAAAGTTCCATTTGCAAGGAGATATCGATCTTAATCATTTAATGCATTTTGATTGGTTTATGAGCGATGGACCCGATCTGGTGGGACCTAGACTTGCTAGCGTTATCCGACAATATGCTGACAAAGATGTACAATTGGTCGATGCAGAAGTCACTGTTAACGGTGAACCGCTTAACGGGTTTCAAGTACTTAATATCTTGACTGTTATCAATTGCTTGGATGTAGAAGAATCGGTTCATGTTCCTTTACTTCCAGGAATTCATGGAAGCCCTGTTCATTATATCTCGGTTGCTTTTCAACCGGATGGACTCAAAGGTCATGGACTGGTGCGTTCGAATGAAGATATCAGTCTGATTGTAGCATCTTCTGAATTTGTAGAAGCTTGTCGGGTACAAAACATAGCAGGTATTGTTTTTAAGGAAAATCTCTAAGTGGTATTTTGAGCAACATATCCTGATGGACGGTCTCCTTCCTTTTATCGATAGCAATTATTGATAAAGTATTCATTGTATGGCATCGTCTCTCGGCGCTACATGTCTCTACAAATTATATGACAATCACATGAAGGGGGCTTTTCCATGAGTAAGAAAGAAGTAGTAGCTATGTTGCTTGCCGGAGGTCAAGGCAAAAGACTCAAAGGTTTAACAAGATTTCTGGCAAAGCCAGCCGTTTATTTTGGCGGTACTTATCGCATTATCGATTTTCCTCTTAGTAATTGCGCCAATTCACGTATTGATACAGTAGGTGTATTAACGCAATATGAACCCATGGTCCTTCATGCATACATAGGTGTTGGTAACGATTGGGATATGGATCGCAAAAATGGTGGAGTATTTGTATTGCCACCACATGAACGCGAAGAAGGCAGTAGCTGGTATCAAGGAACAGCAGATGCGATTTATCGCAATCTAAACTTCGTGGAAAGATTCGATCCTGAACATGTTCTTATTTTATCCGGTGACCATATTTACAAAATGGATTATGGCAAAATGCTGGATTACCATAAAGAAAAAGACGCAGACTGCACTATTTCTGTTGTCAATGTCACGCTAGAAGAAGCTAGCCGTTTCGGTATGCTGAATACAGATGATGATCTTAAAATTTACGAGTTCGATGAAAAGCCAGAACATCCAAAAAGTACACTTGCTTCTATGGGTATTTATTTGTTCAAATGGGATGTTCTAAAATCTTATCTGATTCAAGATGAGACGAACCCGACCTCTTCTTATGACTTTGGTAAAGATATTATTCCGTTATTGTTAGATGATGCCAAAACATTATACGCTTATCCATTTGAAGGATACTGGAGAGACGTTGGTACAATCCAAAGTCTATGGGAATCCAATATGGATATGTTATCTGAACATCCAGAATTGGATTTGAATGATCCGAACTGGCGTATCTTCACACGTAGCCCGAATCAGCCTGCTCAGTATATTGCGCCTGAAGCTAAAGTGAGTGATAGCATCATTAACGAAGGTTGTATTGTACATGGTGAAATTAATCATTCGGTTCTATTCTTCGGTGTAGAAGTAGGCGAAGGTAGTGTGATTACTGATTCCGTTATTATGCCTAATGTGAAAATCGGCAAAAATGTTCGTATCCACCGCGCGATTATTGACGATGGTATGATATTGCCAGATGGTAAGCAAATTGGTGTAGATCGTGAAGATGAGAGCGAAATCTTACTAATAACGAATGAGTCATTATAAATAAAGAGGACGGTGATGGGAATGAAGGGCTTCGTAGGAGTTATCAACCTGGATCATGAATTAGACCAACTAAATGAATTAACATATTTCCGTTGCGGTGCAGCCGTTCCATTTGGTGGACGCTATCGTCTAATCGATTTTGCTTTGTCAAATATGATGTATGCAGGTATGGAAGATATTGCTCTATTTGTTCGTCGTAAATATCGTTCTTTAATGGATCATTTGGGTGAAGGTAGACCTTGGGATTTGGATCGTAAACGGGGCGGACTCTTCATATTGCCACCGGATTGGCATGATCCAACCGATACTTCACTTGGAGATCTGCAACATATTCATAATAATATGGATTATTTCCATCGCAGTTCTGGTGATATTGTTGTGAATAGTGGTACCCAACATGTGAATAAAGTAGATTTTAATGAAGTCTACAAATATCACAAAGAAAAAGGTGCAGATGTTACAGTTGTCTACAAAAAAGTAGCAGAGTTGGAGCCAGAACATGGGCCTTGTCGTCGTGTAGAAGTAGATGAGAATGGCTATGTATCAGGTATTCATCATGAGCGTGATCATAACAATATTTATCTAGAAATCTTTATTATGGATAAAGCTCTGTATTTGGATCAAGTTCGTTACTCGATTGCTCATGGTAAGAGCTATTTCTTCCGTGATGTGATTCAACATAACCCGAACGGTCTCAAAATTGCAGCTTATGAATATACAGGCTACAATGCAGTGATTAATTCAGTGGAAAGCTACTACAAAAATAGTCTAGCTTTACTTAACCCTGATAACTACATGAAGTTATTTCATGAGAAACCTGTGCAAACGAAGATTAAATACGAAGCACCGACCAAGTATCTGGAAAGTGCTAAAGTGACTAATTCTTTGCTAGCGAATGGATGTATTATTGGCGGAGAAGTGGAAAACAGTATTTTATTCCGCGGTGTTAAAGTCGAAAAAGGCGCACGTGTTGTCAATTCAGTTATTTTGCAGAAATGTACAATTGAAGCAGGCGCTGTATTGGAAAATGTGATCTTGGATAAAGATGTTCATATTTCAGGAGATCGTACATTGATCGGTGATGTGAAAAAACCATATGTTACAGCGAAGAGCACTTCCGTCTAAATGTAGATCAGAATTAGAATAGAGGAGGAACGCCCTGTTGTTTACGAGCAAAGAGTCATTCAAAAGCATATTTCAGAATAATGTAGTTTCCAAGTTGGGAAAACCGTTGGAAGAAGTATCAAGTGAAGATGTATATACGATTTTGAGTCGGATGATCCGAGAATTTGCCGGTAAGGAATGGGCAGCAACCAACCGCGAATTTCGAGATAATGAGGAAAAACAAGTCTATTATCTATCTCTTGAATTTCTAATAGGTCGTCTACTAGGTAACAATCTACTCAATATGGGTGTTCTTGAAATTGTGCAAGAAGGTCTGGAAGACTTAGGGGTATCTCTTTCTGAAATAGAAGAACAAGAAGCAGACGCAGGACTAGGTAATGGTGGTCTTGGTCGTCTGGCTGCTTGTTTTATGGATTCATTAGCTTCTCTTGGATATGCAGGACATGGTTGCGGGATTCGTTATAAATACGGCCTATTTGAACAAAAAATAGTCGATGGTAATCAGGTAGAATTACCGGATAACTGGCTGCAAAAAGGAAACGAATGGGAAGTTCGTCGTGATGATCGCAAAGTGGAAGTTCGCTTTGGCGGTAATGTAGAAGTTCATGAAGAAGCAGGAGAGCTTACTTTTTCACTTCATGATTATGAAGGGGTATGGGCTATTCCTTACGATGTTCCTGTTATTGGATACAAAGGGAACAGAGAGAATTCGCACATGAATACACTTCGTCTATGGAGCGCAGAACCAATGCGTGAAATGGCAAGTCGTGGTTCTTCTTCAGGCGGCAACTATTACAGCTATCTGGATTACAATCGTTCGGTTGAATCGATCTCCGAATTTTTGTATCCAGATGATTCTCAATATGCTGGACGACTATTGCGATTGAAGCAACAGTATTTCCTTTGTTCTGCTGGTCTGCAAAGTATTCTACGTACGTATGACAAATTAGGACTTAGCTATGAAGAGCTACCGAAAAAGATAGCGATTCATATCAATGATACACATCCTACATTGGTCATTCCTGAATTGATGCGTATTTTGCTGGATGAAAAAGGATATGGATGGGATATAGCTTGGGAGATTGTAACTAAGACTGTATCGTACACCAACCATACGATTTTGAGCGAAGCCTTAGAAAAATGGCCAACTCATATGGTGCGTGAACTGTTACCGCGTGTGTATATGATTATCGAAGAGATCAATGCTCGTTTTTGCCGTCTGCTTATGGATAAATATCCAGACGATCCAGATCGTGTAGCGCATATGGCTATTATTTTCGACGATCAGGTTAAAATGGCACATCTAGCGATAGCCGGTACTCATAGTATTAACGGGGTAGCCGCATTGCATACCGATATTTTGAAACATCGTGAGATGAAAAATTTCTACGAGCTGTATCCAGATCGGTTCAACAACAAAACAAACGGTATCACTCATCGTCGCTGGTTAATGCATGCCAACCCTGAGTTATCACAGTTAGTGAGTGAATCGATAGGTACGCGCTGGATTACTCATCCGCAAGAAATGGTCGGCATTTTGAAATACAGTGAAGACGCAAGCTTTCAAGAGCGCGCTGCTAAGATCAAGCTCAATAATAAGCAAAAATTGGCGACATATATTGAACAAAAATATGGTGTCAAAGTGAATACGGATTCGATCTTTGATGTACAAGTCAAACGTCTGCATGCGTATAAACGACAATTTTTGAATATTCTTCATATTATCCATTTGTACCATCAGATTAAAGAAATGCCATCACTGGATATAGTGCCACGTACTTTTATTTTTGGAGCCAAAGCGGCACCGAGTTATTATTTAGCGAAAAGTACGATCAAACTGATTAACAGTGTAGCCAATGTAGTGAATAATGATCCTGATGTGAAAGACAAGCTGAATGTCTTTTTCTTAGAAAATTATTCCGTCTCTTTAGCTGAAAAGATTATTCCTGCTGCGGACGTGAGCGAGCAAATCTCTACCGCTAGTAAAGAAGCCTCCGGTACAGGAAATATGAAATTTATGATGAATGGTGCTCTAACTGTAGGTACGATGGATGGTGCTAACGTAGAAATGCATGAAATGTTAGGCGATAATAACATGTTTATTTTCGGACTGAATGCAGATCAAGTGATGGACTATTATCAACATGGTGGCTACAATGCACGCGATATTTACAACAGTGATTCACGTATTCAAGAAGTCATGAATCAACTGATTGAGCGTGGCCCATTTACTAATCATAATAATGAATTTGATATTTTGTACCGTTCGATTCTCGATATGAATGATGAGTATTTTGTACTCAAAGATTTCTCTGCCTATACGGAAGCTCATGTTCAGATTGATCTCGCTTACCGTAATCGTAAAGAGTGGCTCAAAAAATCGATTCATAATATCGGACATTCCGGTAAATTCTCTAGTGATCTGACGATAGGACAATATGCGTCAGAGATTTGGAAAATCAAACCTGTGGATCGTGGGTAAGCTTGATTTAATTGAATATAGAGTGTGAATGGAGGAAATCCTTCTTGGTATTGTGATTGTCTGCGGATGATTATGATAGTGGGGAGGATTTCTTTTTTCTTTTATATGGTGGAGAAACATCGCTACGTCAAAGGATGATCCTCTCGATCGCTGTTAAGAATGGATATTTTGAACAACTGCTTGCGCAGTAAATATCCATTCTTAAAGGCGAACGCTACGCTTCTTACGGATCATTCCTTTTCCTTCGCTGAGTCGGTATTTAGAATATATTATGACTACCAAAAGATTTTTAAATTTATATTTAATAGATTACTTAAAGAAATTATCATGATATTATTAAATGAGAAAAATACCCATAAAAGGAAGATGATATTTTGACAGAAAATAATGAATTAATACATCATAAGAAAGTAATAATTTTTATGAAATATAGTATAAGTATCATAGCCTGTATCATATTGGTAAGTATGTTAAGAACAATATTTAATCATACGATACATATTGATTTTAACAAGTGGTGGATTCAATTTATTTTTGAATTAATGATAACTACTATCTCATTTTTTATTTGTTTAATTTATTTGTTTCCAAGAGGAGTTAAGCCTTTATCTATTTCTTTATTAAAAGAATGGGTCAATCGTTTATATATTTTTTTTCTTCAGGAACCGAAGAATAGTATTTCTTTATTAAGAGAATGGTTCAATCGTTTGTGTACTTCTTTATCAAAACCTCTTCAGGAATGGAAGAATATCATTTTTTTATCAATAAATATAGGTATTATCATAAATTATATTCTAATTAATGGTCCAATTACATTTAGGACTGGGGACTTATTATCTGACTTATTTGATGGGGCAATGCTATTAGCCATTTTAAATATGGTTATTTTTCTTGGGAGATTTTTATTCCAAGAATCTAAGAAAGATATTATTGTGAAAAAAGATATAACCGATCCTGATCAACCTATAGAGAAAATTGAACATGATCTTTTTAATAGAAGCAATTTTGCTAGAACACTTTCTAATGTATTAAACAATATTTCAAATAAGAGTTTAACTATTGGTATTTTCGGAAATTGGGGAAGTGGGAAAAGTTCATTTTATAATATGATAAAAGAACATAGTCAGATCCAAAAACAAGAAATAAATTTTATTGAATTTAAACCTTGGTACTTTAGTACAAGTGATGACCTTATAAAAAGATTCTTAATGATGCTGTTAGAAGAAATAGAAAGAGACGGTGGTTATGATCCTAATTTAAAAAAAGAATTGAAAAAATATGCAGATATCTTATCATCAGTAAGTATCCGGAGTTTCAATTCAATCATTTCCTTAAAAGAAATATTTAATAAAATTATACCTGATCCAGAAAATAGTGATATATCAAATGTGAAAAGTAAGATTGAAAAATTATTAGAATTATCTAATCGAAAATTAGTTGTCTATATTGATGATGTAGACCGATTAGATGGAGAAGAGATCAAAAGTATTTTTAAGTTAGTAAGATTAGTAGCAGACTTTCCTAATGTTATTTACGTTATTGCTTTAGATGAAGAAGTAGTGATAAGTGCACTTTCTACGATTTATTCTAAAAGTAATAATAGTCAGGATGAAGCTAGAAAATATATTGAAAAGTTTATTCAGGTTCCAATCTATTTGCCAAAAATAGATGAGCACTATATTAGTCAATTTTACGAAAAAAAATTAAATGAAATATTCAAAGAAATATCGGGTACACCAGAAAAGGTATATCTAGAATATAATCCTCAATTTATTGCTGATGCAGTAAGTGTGAACTTGTCTATAAGAAATATTACTAGATTTACCAATTTGGTATCAGTATATTATCCAATTCTAAAAGATGAAGTGAATTCATTAGATTTGTTACGTCTTTTGATTATAAAAATTGATTCCCCTGCATTGTTTAATTATATTCATAATAATCCAAGTATTTTTACAAGTGAAAAAACTTTAACTGAAGTGGAAATTGATAAGCTACAGACATTTAGTAAATATAAAGTTGTTTTATCATTTTTATTTCCCGCTATTAGAAAGCATTTTGATTTAGGAAATGAAAATAAGTTTAAATACGATTCTCAAAAAAGAATACATGATAAAGATTATTTCCAACAATATTTTATGTACAGTGTACCAGAGAAGATATTATCTCATAAATTACTTGCTGAATTTTTCAAAAAGCTCAAATTTGATAATGATAAAGAAATTCAAGAAGAAATTGATAGTTTATATTTAGATTATAAAAGAGATAAAGTAATTGAAAAGATTAAAAATTATCATTACGATTTAAATAGCGAGCAAAAAATAATACTAATTCAAAATTTAGGTGATCGATTTTTTATTGAAAGTATATCTATTGAAGATAAGATTTATAAATCTATTTTAGAATTAGTTGATTTACTTGTTAAGGAGATAAAAGAGGAAAAATATGATATGAATTTTAAATTTCATAATCTTGATACTGTATATGCTTTGCATTTGTATAATAGTTTTTCAAAAAGCTATTCAGGTAATTTAAAAATAGGAATTGTAGAATTTTACAAATCCCTAACTTTAGATGTTCTTGAAAAAGAAAATAATTATCACGAAATCATATGTATATTAGAAAACTGGAAAAAGTTTCAGAACGAAAATGAAATAAAATCAAAGGTTTTAGAATGGGCAAAGGATAATAAAACTCTGGATAAGTTTTTTAGCTTAACTTTAGACAGTAAACGGTATGAGAATAGGGTTTATTTATTTGAATGGTTTATTAAAATCGAGAAGTTTTTAGATGATACAACTATCAAAAAATTATTTAGTGTAGATAATAATATTAAAAGCTTTAATGATGCTAAAACTAAGAATGAGAAAAGTAGACTTTCTGTGTTAGGATACGTTGTTTATATTATAAATGATTTAACTAGAATTATTATGAATTATACTTTTAATGTTCAGCGCCAATTTATAGAAGAAAATGAGTATAGTAATTCTGAAATTAATGATTTGAATGAGAAAGACATTAATGAAAGTATAATTTTAGTCTTAAAATATGGGAATGAGAAAGATAGAAATAAAGTGAAAAGTCGAAGAAAAGAGATCGATGAATTAGAAAAAGATGCTTTTGAACATTATGAAGAATATCAAAAATTGCAACAAGAAATCTGGGAGCAGGAAAACTTAAAATAATTAATGTTTAATTAAGGTATAATTAATCGCATTTGAAATTTGCCGAAATAACAAGTTTGCTCACTTCTACTGAGCGCAGGGAGCGATATTGTTCTGAAAGAGCGAAGCGCTCGCCTTTGTAAATGGATACCTACCGCAAAGCGGTTAATCAAGGTATCTATTTACAACAAGCGACGACAAGAACAATATCGTACCCGGAGCGCTGTAACTCACACCATCTCACACCAATACATTTTAAAACATCCCTACACCCATCCGCTCCCCACCCGTACGATTCTTCTGATACTGCTTCGGTGTAACCCCAGTGTACCTTTTAAAAATCTTTGTAAAATAACTCTGATCATGAAACTGCAACAACGTTGAAATTTCTGCTAACGAATAATGCGAGAGACTGATTAATTTTTTCGCTTCATCAATACGTTGTTGCTGAATATAGACAACAGGCGAACATCCAATTTCTTTTTTAAATAACTGTGATAGGTAATCCGCATTCAGCTTCGTTTCTTTTGCTAAATCTTGTAGATGAATCGGTTCATACAAATGGCTGAAAATGTAATGACGTGTTAGATTGACTTCATGGGAATATCGTTGCTTCTGACCTTCCAGCACTCGATCGACAAAGTCAGCATTGCATCGCTGGGTAGTCATATGCACTTGCGCTGGATTTTCACATTCTTCGACCGCTTGAATATAAAAATCACTTAATGTATAAGCGATTTCGGCGTTCACTCCGCCATCCATTGCCGCACGTGTGACCAGCGTCACCGAGCAAATACCTAGATTCTTTTCGTTGCGTAATAAGCTTTTTTTCGAAAGTACTCCCAATTTCTCTGTCGGGAAGCCCAATTCCCATTGAATCAAATCTTCTTTGCGACCTTCTCTTATATATTGCAGAAAAATACGTTCCATCTCAGGATTATGGTGATAACGATCAGGTGGTGTATATTCGGCTTCCTCGTGATAAGACAGTAAGGTAGACGAAGACAGATGTGGAATCGAGTCCAGATGAACACGATGTATAGAAGCGGCAGGAATATGCAAATTATGTTGAATCAATTCGGCGATATCCAATTCTTTTTGATATAACATAAAATAAATCATAACGGCTGCATTGTATATGCGTTCTTTAGAGATCAGTGGCACATTTTTGTAAAATGCCCATACTTCATCTTGCTGACGAAAAGACAATTGGTGATCTACAATAATTCCTTTGATTAACTCTTCCGGTACAATCGCATTGAAAAAAGGCCCCGCTATCAGAGCACCTTCGATATCGACAGAAGTACTCTCTGGCGTAGGCAACGGATGAGATGAAGCAGGATCTATAGGTTCATTACTATTAGCTTGAACCGTAGGCTGAGCAGGTAAAGGTACGATCAAATACTGCTCTACAAAATTGGTTGCATGAATCAGTGGATAATGTCCTTGAATATGCTGAGTCAATAGCTCAAGCCCTTCGCTTTTACTAGCATATAAAGGATTAAAGTTCTGTGCAGGATATTCTTCAATTAGCGCACCTTGTTGATCCACAATATAGAGTGGAACCTGATATTCAATATGTAAGCATTTCATTATAAATTTAAGCGTATTCAGCCAGGTTGTATTCATATGATTGTGCAACTCCTATCATTTCAAAATACGCTATCTATAAGATACTGATGATAACGTATTTATTATTTTACTAAAAAAATAGGAATAATACCATAAATATAATGTCATAACGCTTACATTAAAGCAGTAGACAAAAGCGATCCCTATAAAGTAAAGATAAGATCGCGATACAACACAAATAGAGAATAGCATTGGGAAACGAGGGCATACGAATGATAGGAATATGGAACAGTACATCACAATTACAATCATCCAAATGGAAATTTTTATTTGAGGTTCAGCAAGAGTCTCCTAAGCCAACACCACAGGATTATTCATTAACGGTACAGATGGAGCCATTACCACTTGCTTTGGATATCAAGCATATACATGTAGAAGGTAATACGCTAAAAGCAACAGGAAGTGTAGTCGTTTTGCCACATGGTGAAGGCGAAGCTACGATTGAAATGGTTTTTGAAGAAGATTGCTTTACAGGCTTTATCTCTTTACCTTTTACAGGTGTGATGAAGTTAGATGGTACAAGAGGTAGAGGACAATCGTTGAGTGAAGAATTGATCAACGTCGTTGCTCCTTATCATAAAAATAATGTTGTCGAACGCACAACAGAAGATATTCAAGCTCAAGTAGAACAATTGCTTGGACAGATGACCGTTGCTGAGAAAATCGGGCAAATGAGTCAGTGTATGGCTTCTGATTTTGCTTTTGGTGGCGATATTGAAGCCGAATCGGCAGATGTTCTTGTAGAGCAGGGTCGTACAGGCTCCATTCTAGGTGCTTTTAATAGTAGTCGTGTGTTTGAATTGCAAAAAACAGCAGTAGAAAAATCGCGTTTGGGTATTCCGTTGATGTTTAACGCCGATGTGATTCATGGTTTCCAGACGATTTTCCCTGTTCCACTCGCATGGTCTTGCAGTTGGGATATTGAAGCGATTCGTGAAGCATGTGCGATTGCAGCCAAAGAAGCGACAGCTACAGGAATTACGTACAATCATGCACCAATGGTTGATATTGCGCGTGATGCGCGTTGGGGACGGGTAGTCGAAGGCTCAGGCGAAGATCCTTATCTAGGTTCATTAATTGCTAGAGCACAAGTAGAAGGGTTTCAAGGCGCAAGCTTATTTGATAAAGAAACATTGATTGCTTGTCTCAAACACTTTATTGCTTATGGTGCTTCTGAATCCGGTCGTGATTACAATACCGTTGATATTTCAGAATGGATGTTGCGTAATCTGTATTTGCCTCCGTTCCAGGCTGGACTTGAAGCTGGAGCAGCATCTGTGATGAATGCTTTTAACTTCTATCAAGGGATTCCTATAGCAGCTAGTGAATTTATTTTGAAAGATTTGCTACGTGATGAATTAGGATTTGATGGTATTCTAATCTCTGATTATGGTGCAGTCGAAGAAATTTATACACATGGTGTTGCCAAAGATCGCAGTGAAGCTGCACGTCTATCTTTAAATGCAACGATGGATATCGAAATGGTATCTCAGACGTATGAACAATTTTTACCCCAACTTGTAGCAGACGGTAAAATTCAAGAACAACAATTGGATGATGCGGTACGACGCATTTTGACATATAAATATCAGATCGGTATTATGGATGATCCTTTTCGTTATGTGCGTCCTGATAAAGAAGTGGAATATCACTTCAACGAAAATCATCTTCAAGCGAGTCGTGAGTTGGCACAGAAATCGATTGTACTACTCAAAAATGAAGCTCAAACGTTACCGTTACATGTTGCTGAATCTAGCGCACGTATTGCTGTAATTGGACCTTTTGGTGATAGCAAAGATTTGTTAGGGCCATGGCAGTTTTCTAAATATGGAGCAGATACCGTTACTTTATTAGAAGGATTACAAGCCAAAGGTATCCAAGAAGATCGTCTATTATACAGTGAAGGTTCCAAAGTGAACGAACCGATTGCAGGTGGAGTAGAACAAGCACTTGAAGTAGCCGGACATGCAGACGTTATTTTGTTAGCATTGGGTGAAAATAGTGATATGTCTGGTGAAGCCGCGTCTCGTATGAATATTACGATTCCTGAACCACAGCAAAAACTAGCTGAAGCTATCGTGGAATTAGCGAAGCAATCCGGTAAAGCGGTTGTGCTTGTTCTCACCAACGGACGACCTCTAGTACTGGATTGGTATGAAGAGCATATGGATAGTATTGTAGAAACATGGTTTTTGGGTTCACAAGCCGGGCATGCGATTGCTGATGTATTAGTCGGTGATTATAATCCGTCTGCGAAGTTAACGATGAGCTTTCCGAAGCAATTGGGTCAAGTACCGATCTACTATAACCACTTTAATACCGGTAGACCTGTAACAGCTGAAAATGAACATGAGAAATACATTTCTAAATATTTGGACGGCCCAAATGATCCTTTATATCCTTTCGGATACGGGCTTAGTTATAGCCAATTTGAATATTCAGCAATAGAATTAGATCGTCAAGCGATGCAACGCACTGAATCGATCACAGCGACTATTCAAGTGACCAATACAAGTTCAGTATCAGGAGCAGAAATTGTACAAATGTATATTCAAGATCTATACGGAAGTACTGTTCGACCTGTTAAAGAACTAAAAGGGTTCCAAAAAGTGACTTTAGCTGGAGGAGAGACTGCTCAAGTACAGTTTGAAATCACCGAAGAAATGCTTAAATATTGTAATTCACGCTTGCAATGGGTAGCGGATGCTGGTGAATTTAAAGTGTATATCGGATCAAGTGCCAAAGCAGTACAAATGGCAGAGTTTGAATTGATCGAAAAGTAAGCTTGAAAATTCCTTTTTACATCACCACAAAGTAAGTGCTTACAAAAAACTATTGCTAACGTTTTAAGGCTATGTTACTATGGATTCACAGAAAACCAAAAACACACGGATTGTTACTGTTTACTCAGGCAAAACCGAAATTGACGTTCCAAGTCATTTTTGGTTTTGCCTTTTTGACTATTTTGATAGTAAAAGGTGATGGGAATGAAAATAGCACAAGTTCTGAATAATAATGTTGTGACTGTCATCAATCCTGCTGAACAGGAAATGGTTGTTATGGGGCGAGGTATCGGTTTTAAAAAGCACCCCGGCGATCTGGTGGATGAGACAAAAGTAGAAAAAGTATTCAAGCTCGAAAATAGGGAAGTCTCACAAAAGTTGATGACATTATTATCAGACATTCCCATCGAATACGTAGATTGTTCAGATGAAATTATTCGATATGCGCAGACGATACTAGGTAGCAAATTGCATGATAGTATTTATATTTCATTAACCGATCATATTCATTTTGCGATTGAACGTTATCGGCAAGGGATAGAGATTCGAAACGCAATTCTTTGGGAGATCAAAAAGTTATATCGCAAAGAATATATAATCGGAATGAAAGCTCTGCAAATGATTGAAGATAAATTAGGTGTGGAACTGACTGAAGATGAAGGTGGATTTATTGCACTGCATTTCGTTAATTCGCAATTAAACGGCGAGATGAGCGAGACGATTAGTATGACTAATATTGTCAAAGACGTGCTACGCATAGTGACCAGACATTATGTATTTGAAATGGATGAAGAATCACTAAGTTATTTCCGCTTTTTGACGCATCTGAAGTTTTTTGCACAGCGTGTACTTCATGATACGGTCAGCGATTCTGGCGACAATCCTCTACATGATATGGTCAAAGTCCAATATCCTAATGCTTATGCTTGTGCACAAAAGATTCAATCGTATACAAGCAAAATTCATCAGCGTACTCTTTCTAAAGATGAATTATTATATCTGACAATTCATATCGAACGTATTACCAAAGCAGAACATGCAGAAAGATCAGAAGGGTAGATCATTGAACCGACCGATACAAATAAATACACCAACGAATGGGATTGTGACTTTAATTAGGCAAAACCTGAATGTGGATAGATGACCATGCAATATGCGGTACACGTATTGTATGTACTGTCAGTATAGACTGACTCATTTATAGACATTTAGGTTTTTTTGTATCTTAATCGTTCTAGTCGCCCTATATAAAAAGGAGAAAGACAACATGGATAAAGAGAAACTATCGCAAGACATACTGGATTTGGTAGGCGGTACAAGCAATATTGATCAAGTGACACATTGTATGACAAGACTTCGTTTTAACTTAAATGACGATAATCTGGCTAACAAAGCTCAATTGGAAAAAACGCCGGGCGTTATGGGTGTTATGAAAAATGGAGGACAATTTCAAGTTATTATCGGAAATGAAGTAGCAAACGTATACAAAGAATTAGTGAAAAAGATTCCAGGATCAGGTCAGCTAGAAGAGACAGCTTCAACCAAGCCGAAAAAGAAACAAAATCCGATCAGTACACTGTTTGATTTTATTTCAGGAATGTTTACCCCGATCTTACCAGCAATTACAGGCGCAGGGATGATAAAAGGGATTGTCGCGATCCTTGTTGCATTAGGCTGGATGTCGAATACCAGTTCGACGTATATTATTTTATCGGCGATTGGAGACGGAGCATTTTACTTCTTACCGATTATTTTAGCGATTAGTGCTTCTCGTAAGCTAGGCAGTAATATGTATATCGGGGCAGCCTTAGGAGCAGCTATTATGCACCCGACGATTACAGCATTATTGTCTTCAGGTCAAAGTGTAACGTTTGCTAGCATCCCTGTAGTTGCAGCAACGTATTCTTCTACCGTTATTCCGATCGTTATTGCGATCTGGATCGCTTCTTATGTTGAGAAAGCAGTAGATCGTTATACGCATGTTTCTCTCAAATTGCTAGTCGTACCTACAGTTACATTGCTGGTCATGGTTCCACTCACATTGATTGCTATTGGGCCGTTAGGTTCTATTATTGGTAGTGGGTTGTCTGGAGGTATTGCATGGTTATTTGAAAATATGTCGATTGTCGCAAGTATTCTGATCGGCGGCACGATGTCATTGCTTATTATTACAGGAATGCATTACGCATTAACTCCAATCGTTATCGGTTCAATTACAGCATTAGGATATGACTTTATTATTCCATTGATGTTCGCGGCGAACTGGGCACAAGCAGGTGGAGCACTAGGAGTAGGGCTTCGTTCCAAAAATGCTCAAACCAAATCGCTCGGTTTCTCTACAGGCTTAACTGCGATTATGGGTATTACTGAACCTGCGATGTATGGTATCAATATGAAATTCAAAAAGCCATTTATAGCTGCTCTTATCGGTGGAGCTATCGGTGGAGCATTTATGGGTATCTTCCATGTAAAATCATATGTTATTACAGGCTTAGTAGGTCTACCAAGTGTAGCGGCATTTATTAGTCCATCCATCAGTACATTGATCTATGCATTATTAGGTGGTCTGATAGCATTAGTATCTGCAACAGCGATCACTTACTTTATCGGTGTGAAAGAAAGCACAGAAGAAGCTGAACCTGCTCAAGGTACAGCAAATGAAGTGAACAGTACTCCTGTAGCATCGAATACTGTAGCAGCATCCAATGTGATCGATATTCATCAACCTGCTGTACAACAAGTTATCGCGGCTGATATTTTCAGTCCGGTTGCCGGCGAAGTGAAGCCACTAAGCGCTGTAAATGATCCTGCTTTCTCACAAGAGATTATGGGGAAAGGCGTAGCGATTGAACCAACAGAAGGACGAATCGTATCGCCTGTCAATGGAACAGTATTCTCTGTATCCAAAAGTGGGCATGCTATCGGGCTTGTAAGTGATACAGGCACCGAAATGTTGATTCATATCGGAATTGATACCGTCAAATTAAAAGGCAAACATTTTACACCACATGCCAAAGCAGGAGAGACTGTGAAGATCGGCGATCTATTGATGGAGTTCGATCTCAAAGCAGTGCGAGAAGAAGGCTATGAGACGATTACACCTGTTATCGTAACGAATATTAATGATTACAACGATCTTCAATCGTCTACACAGTCCAATACACGTTCTGGTGAATTATTGTATAAATTAAGCTAATCTTATATCAGGTAACAGATAACAGATATAAGTAGTGAAGAGTGTTAGAACAATTCTGCACTTATAGTGAATTTGGAGCCACCATCACCAAGTAAACCGAATACACTATATAGAAGTGAAAGAATACGCTATATAGAAGTTAGCATAGAAGCAAAAAGAGCTTGAACAATGTCATGAGTGATTGCTCACCAGCATCGTTTAAGCTCTTTTTGTTGCTTTACCATCTTGCTGGCATTACGCCGTTATTGTTGAGTTCAAATTACAAGTCTCCGCTGAATGCTTTAATTACAAAAATACCACCAAATACAATAGCAATACCCAGTACAGCATACCAACGTTCTTTCACTACATTGTTCACGAGTAGACTCCTTTAAATCGTTATCGAAATCATTTAGCATTGCTCACATAACCAATCCATATTGTACCAAAATCTATTTTTAATTCAACCCTTTTTGTAGGAATAGGCAAATAAATATATGTACAAAGTAAAAGCCTTTCAGCGTAAAAGACTGAAAGGCTTTTTTGTATTATGATATCTATAATCAACAACTTATATCGTTCTGATGACGCTTACTAATAACGCTTACATATACTGCCTATCAAGCTACATTATACTTTAGGTACAGCTACCATTCGTTCTTTGTTTTGCTTCGGTGTAACGCTTCCTACAGGCTCACGTTTATTTTTATCATTCGATAGTCCAAAGATCGAAATAACCGTAATTAATAATACAATAGCACTTAAGAAGTAATACGTATTTTGAAAACCAATACTGGTGTACATATTACCTGCAATACTGGAAAAGACAACGATTGCCGCTTGTTTGGCAAAGTTAAACGCTAACAAATAGATCGTAGCGGACAAACGAATATCGAACACACTTGTAATGTATTTGAAAATAGATACTAACAATAACGGCATTTCAACAGCAGCGATCAGACGTAGCAATGATAAGCTGACAGTATCTGTTGCGATAGCGGTTCCAAAAATACGTACAAATGTAAGTAATCCGAATAGCAGTAGTCCATTTTTAGCACCGATTTTGTTAATAATAAATGGCATAAAGATCATCAATATCGCTTCTATTGCTGTCTGTAACGATACCAGTTCACTAAAGCGCTGTGTACCTAGTGAAGGCGATGCAAAAAATTGATTATAATAGTTCGGGAACTGCTGATCGAACACATCGTACACACTAGCTGTACCGACAATCAATAGAGACAAGAACCAGAAGTTTTTGAGTTTGAAAATCGAAAATACACGTTCTTTTGTAATTTCACTGGAAGCTTCGTTGGAATCCGCAGGTACACCTGCTGCACTCGCAGAAGGATCAACTTTGGCTGTATGCAATAGAATCCCTAGTACAGCCGCAGAACAAGAAGCGAACCAGAAAATACTAATTGGATTATACAGATACATCATTCCACCGATTAATGTTGCCGTAGCACCGGCTATCGAACCGAACAGACGTACACGACCATATTCGATAGAGCTTGCACGACTCGCACGCTCAATATATGCTTCGACAACCCCAACGCCACCCTGGAACACAGCACTCAGGTAAATACCGCCAATAATCGCGCCTACCCAAATATTATATTGAAGAAGTGGAATAAATAAAAAGGTGAAGAAAGGTCCCATAAATAAAGCAACAATAACAACAAACCAGAATAGATTTTTGCGGAATCCTAGTTTATCCGAGATCACTCCGAAAAACGGTTGATAACATAAAGCAATTAACGAAATCGCTGAAAAGACAAGTCCAGTATGGCTAGCATCAAGTCCTGCTTCTTCTTTTAACCAGATCGGTAAGAACGCAAGTACAACCGCCCAGATTAAAAAGTAGAAAAAGAACAATCCGCCGAAATTCCAAAAATTCCATTTTGGTAATTTGATATTGTTTAACTTCATGATTCATTCATCTCCGTATCCATATCGTTGTCTCTCTTTATAAAAGAACAAAATCTGTATTTAAGAACATCTGTATTTAAAATCAAACAAAGCCTTTATTTATGAACGAACAAATCCTGCATCAGGAACAGGTTTACCAAAATTCGGTGTACCATCTTCATTCCATGTAATCACTTGTGCGCGTGTATGACGGTTAGGATCATATAGCGGATCGCCTGTAATTTCAGTGTAATTACGTCCATGATAGACAAGTACATCATGTTGATCATCTTCTGTACGAGTAAAGCTATTATGACCAGGGCCATATTGTCCATTTTCAGCAGCACTTGTAAATACTGGTTGTGGTGATTTGTGCCATGAGCTCGCATCTAACAGATCGCTATTCTCGTCAGCAGTCAGTAGACCCATGCAATAGTTCTCATCGGTAGCGCTTGCAGAATACGTAATAAAGATTTTACCGTTACGTTTGAGTACAGCTGGCCCTTCATTTACAAGGAAACCAATCACTTCCCAATCCAGTTCTGGCTTGGTCAACATCGTATATGTTCCTTTAAGTGTCCACGGATTTTCCATTTCTGAAATGTATAGATTGGAGTTGCCCGGAATATCATAATCACGTTGTGCCCATACATAATACAATTTCCCTTGATGTTGGAAAGTGGTTGCATCTAGAGCAAAAGATTCCCACGCTGTAACAACTTGTCCTTTTTCAACCCATTGACCTTCCAAAGGATTAGCCGCATCTGTCTCGATCACATACATACGGTGATTAAACGTACCATTCACCGGTTCAGGTACATCAGCAGCAGCAAAGTAGATATACCATTTCTCATTAATATAATGAAGTTCTGGAGCCCAGATTAAGTTGCTAAGAGGTCCCTGATCTGGTTTGCGCCATACGGTTACCGCAGGAGCATCTGCTAATCCTTGAATCGTCTGAGCACGTCTTACGTCTAGTCGATCATATTCAGGTACAGAAGCAGTGAAATAGTAATATCCATCTGTATGTTTGTAGATCCATGGATCAGCACGTTGCTCCACAATCGGATTTTTGAATTCAGGTAAGTTGGTCATGATATCGTCTCCTTGAAGTGAGGTATAGCATTATCCTGATTTCTTTTCAGGTAACGCTTACAAATTTAATATTAAAAATATGTACGTACATTTATAGTTTATATAAACATTAATAATAAACTGATACATACACTAATTTTCTAAATAGTAGCACTTATTTAAACATATTTCAAGAATATTGATCAAATTAGATCATATACTTGTCTGCAATCGTTATTTTTCAGTGTTAAATGTACGTACATGTAGATAGATCAAGAAAGTAGTAAAGAATATGAACCATTTGGTCGATAAAGTATATATATAGGCAAATGTCAGATTATATTGTTCGAGGAGCTAATCATAATGAAAATCGAATTGATCGTATTTTATGTAGCAGGTCAAGCTTACGCTATTAACTTTAATGAAATTGATGAAATTCAAACTGCTAAAAAAGGAACACCATTGCCATTTTCAGAAGATTGGCATGAAGGATTAATTACAATTCGTGGAGCATTATATCCGTTGGTTAATCTGCGTAAAGTACTAGCTGTTTCTTATGAAGAACCTAAAGAAACAGACAAAATGATTTTGCTTCGCCGTACTCGTGTTGCTTTATTGGTAGATGAGTTAGACAACACAGCAACTGTAGAAGAATCAGAATTAAAAGAAAATCCAGAAGCAAATAGTCGCGATATTTTACCAAATGCTTTTGAAGTGAATGGCAAAATTATTCCGATCGTTAATGTAGAATCTTTGTTGTCTTATACACGTAACGCGTACGTCTAAACATATGCTTAAGTAACAGAGCATCATATTTTGCATTTACAGCAAATAAAAAAGCGCCACATGCTTATTGCAGGGCGCTTTTTTGTACTTTAAATAGTACATAAGGATGTACTTAATATTTTTTGTATTAAGAAAGTAATGATTCTGTACCCTCTACATACATTTCTGTACCGCTAATATGAGATGCTTGATCAGATCTGTAACGCTAATGTAAGATACCTGATCAGAAAGTAAGAAAAATACAAGATTAACCACTTGCTCGGATGTTGTTTCTCGGATGTTGTTTATAGACAATATCAGCCAGATTCCAAGAACTGTACCACCTGTTTGTTCTATTTCTTGAGCGGTCTGTTAAGCTGTACTATGAGTTGCTGTATGGTGAATGATAACCATGTAAATGAAGTCAATCAAAATGATAAAATAAAGATATTTTTATTTATACGCCATTATTTCGAGCGCAAAGTTCCTTAATTGACGAAACCGGTATTAACTACTAAAATGGCTGTATTCTGAATAGATGAGAAGTTCACTATACTCAAAAATATATCAAGGAAGGTATGATGATCATACATACAATATTGTTTGTGACTGATTTATATTATCCCGCCAAAGGAAGAAACTATTATGAAGAAGATTTGTTTTTAACCTCAAAATTAAGAGAAACTTTTCATCTGGTTATTTGTCATCCCGAAGATATTGAAGCATTTGAAGATCATACAGATTTAATCGTTTTTCGAAATGCAGGTCCTGTTGCTAATTTTAAAGTCAAATACGAAGCATTTCGTAAACGAGTTATTGCTAAACATTTAAATACGTATAATTCGTTGGATGGAAAAGCGGACATGAACGGGAAAGAATATTTGATTGAATTAACAAATGCTCAATTGCCTGTTATACCGACTATTGATACTATCGATCATTTGGACAAACTTCCTCACGGGCATATGTACATTATAAAACCTAAAGATGGAGCAGATTCAGTTGGATTAAAGTTTGTTGAAAAAGATAAACTGGTTGAAGAAGTGAAGGCTCATTCAAAAGATACATTAATACAGCCATTGATCCATTTTGAATATGAAGTTTCTTTTTATTTTATTGATAAACAATTTCAATATGCGCTTTATGCACCTGATAAAGACAAGCGATGGGAATTAAAAGAATATACACCTACTGATAAAGACTTGCATTTTGCTAAACGTTTTATTGAATGGAATAATATCCATTGGGGTATTCAACGAATTGATGCCTGTCGAAATGAACAAGGAGAACTCTTGCTAGTCGAATTAGAGGACTTAAATCCTTATCTGTCTTTGCTAGAGCTGTCTGAAGAAAAGCGGAATAACTTTGTAGAAGTGATGAAAGATTCTTTGCAAAAGGCTTTAAAAGGATAAAGACAAGAAGTAGTTCAATGAACTGCTTCTTTATTTTTGTAATTAAAAATATATCTTTTAACTTATATTGTAAGCGTATACTTTTAATTCAATACAGAATCAGGTTATGATAGAAGTAGAAATGAACACGTTAACAAAATAGATTATAGGAGGAAGTTAAAGATGAGCTTACGTCCCAATGAATCATTTTACAACAATCCTATTATTCATGAAGATTATTCCGATCCTGATGCTATAGCTGTAGGTGATGATTTCTACATGGTAGCTTCTAGTTTTGCACATGTTCCGGGATTACCGCTACTTCATTCTACCGATCTTGTGCATTGGAAATTGATTCATTATATTTTGCCTGAGCTCCAATTTCTTGAAAGATCGTCTGATTATGATCTACCCAGACATGGAGAAGGCGTATGGGCACCCAGTCTTCGTTATCACAATGGGCGCTTTTGGGTATTTTTTAGCACACCGGATGAAGGGATATTTATGTGTTCCGCCAAAGAACCAACCGGCCCATGGACAGCACCGCATTTATTGAAAAAAGTAAAAGGGTGGATCGATCCATGTCCATTTTGGGATGAAGATGGTCAAGCGTATCTTGTTCATGCTTTTGCTTATAGTCGTACAGGGATTCGAAGTAAGTTACAAGCATTCCGTATGAGTGCAGATGGTCGTGAACTTCAAGGGGAAGGGCAGATCATTTATGATGGTGGATTAGTGCATCCAGTTATGGAAGGGCCTAAATGGTACAAACGGGAAGGCATGTATTACATATTTGCTCCTGCGGGCGGTGTCAGTCATGGTTGGCAAGTCGTTTTGCGTTCGGAGCATATTTTTGGGCCTTATGAAGATCGAATTATACTTCAGCAAGGCAATAGTCATATCAATGGCCCTCATCAAGGAAGCTGGGTAGAGACGACAGCGGGAGAATCGTGGTTTTTACATTTTCAAGATAAATACGCTTATGGGCGGATTACTCATCTTCAACCGATGGAGTGGAGTGATGGGTGGCCGATTATCGGGCAATATCAACAAGGTGATACAGCAGGCGAGCCGGTAGAAATGTGGCGTATGCCTGTTGTTCCTCGGTCGACAGCATCTGAAGATTCCTTGAGTTCCCGTTATTCATTGTATGATGAACAGATTCAACTTATCAGTAGAGCGACTATGGCATTTGGATTACAGTGGCAATGGCAAGCTAATATTCAACCAGACTGGTATGCTAACGATTATGAACATCAAGCAATACGATTATATGCTTGTGCATTTCCTTCTCAGTTAGCAAATGTGACTGATCAAGCATTATTGTATGAAGCACCCCAATTGTTATTGCAAAAATTACCTTCGACAGATTTTACAGCAACGACTTGTCTACACATTTATCCTCAATCTATTACCGAACGATTCGGAATGACATTATTTGGACGAACATATACGTATTTAGCGATAGAGAAGAATGCAGAGCAACAATATCGATTATCGTTGATCCGAGGTTATACCCATCAAGATGAAGATGGACAAGAGCTAGAGCATCCTGTAGAACAGGAAGTGTGGCATACTATACTCGATGATCTGGAAGCCATTTCTTCACAACCGTATATGCCTAATCCTATCTATATGCGTGTATCGGTATGGTTAGACAATGAATCAACCCATCATTTGTCACCGATCAGTGATGCGAGGGAAGATCAGATTCCAGTCTCGATTCTGCATGCTGCTCAATCTCAGTTTAGTTATAGTCTGGACGGTACGAATTTTGTAGATATTCCATATGTAGCATCAGTTCATCCAGGGCATTGGGTCGGAGCCAAAGTAGGGATATTTGCAGTTGATCTTAACAAAGTTAGTGAAATAGTCCAATCAACAGATCAAGATCAAGGGACGATAGGATATGCGGAGTATAGTCTTTTTGTGATAGAGCAACAGAGTTAATATAACAGATTAGTGCACATAGTATAATTTGATTGTTGCACGTTCATTATAGCCATACACCAGACTTCTTAGGATAAGCACAAGAAGTCTGGCGTATGGCTTATTTATGGTCGACCTTATTTGTATATATTATCGTCTGCTATTGGTATGAAGCGGTAACAATCAATGTCTAATCAAAGGGTAGAGATATTGCGAAATACATGATCAAATCCACGTTGGGAACGCTCCCATAATAAACTTGTCGAATCTGTTGGAGATTCTTGGGTTAGAATTTCTTGCGTGACCACGCCTGTATAGCCGATATCTTGTAAAGCTTGTAGAAAAGCAGGCAGATCAATCACACCTTCAGCAGGATATAGCCGATCATTATCGAGAACTTGATCAAGTGGTACGTCTTTGGCATCATTAATATGCACATGGACAATCTGATCTGCGCGTAATTGACGAATATCATCTGCTGTAAATTCAGTGGTATAGCAATGATAAGCATCGACCAACAAGCCAACATTACTACGATCGATCCCATCAATCATTGTCAGTGTATCTGCAACCGTATGAATAAAGGGATGCTTCCACGCAGTACGCAAATGATGAGGGCCTACAAATTCCAGTCCCAGTCTAATACCGTAAGCATCTAAGATCGAGGCAATCTGGCGCAGACGTACAATACTTTGTGCCATGTAGGTAGCAGGCAATTCATCTGTTGCAGGTAAAATATATGTACAACAAGATTTACATCCAAGCAAAGAAGCATGATAAGCGGTGACAGCAAGTGATGTTAATTGTTCACGAAAAATAGCATCAGTCTGACGCCACTCTACAGCTAGACCGATAGACCCTACGATAACATGGTGATCTTCCAGCAATTGACGGGTTCCTTCCAGACCATGATCAGCAATTAGTGTATCTGCATTGATATCTACAGCACCGAATCCATACTTACGAGCAGAACGTACTAATTCCTCTGTTGACATAGAACCTAATCCAGCCTGACTTATTCCTTTAATCATTGTATGTTCATCTCCAAATTGTACAGGATGGTTATACTATTCGTGTTGTAGAGACTGAACTCCTGTATGATATCCAGATTATAGGGTATATTTTGGTGCAATTTTGATTACAAAGATCATTCGTTTATAATAAAAGGTATTGATTTGTTGGCAAATTGCAGTAAAAGCAGTCTCCTTGGTGCCAATCATAACAATACGCTCACAAATACAATGATAGGGATGAGCATAGAACGAATTTGTTTTACAAAGAAAGGATTTTGCAAATTATGACTATATTACGTCGCAAATTCTGTCTGATAGGTATTCTTTTGACGAGTACAGTATGGATAGTAAGTGCATGTTCCAATACGTCAAAAACGATCTCTCCTGAAGTCTATTCTGTTCCACTACATGAGAACTCCAGTTATGTCTCTTCTACAAATATGGAATCTTCTCCATCGGCTTCTACAGATGCCAAAGCAAAAGCAGGCACAACGATTGATTATGTATTTACTTCGGAAGGGCAGAAGCCCGATCAGTTGATTATAAATCTGATCAATCAATCACAAGCTACATTGGATGTAGCGATTTATAATTTGTCACGTGAATCGATTATTCAAGCATTGGTAGAAGCGCAAAAGCGTGGTGTACAAGTGCATATTTTGACAGACAAAACAAAAGTAGAAAAAAAATCTCAGATCAAAGCGTTACAAGCCTTAGTGGATGCAGGAGCAATCATCAAAATTAATACATTTGAAGGCAAAATGCATGAAAAAATGCTAATTGCTGATCGTAAAATAGCAACAGTAGGATCATTTAATTACACAGATGAATCGAGCGAAGAAAATGATGAAGTATTAGTAGCTATCCATGATACTAATCTAGCAGAGCAATGGGTTACCATTTTCAATAATATGTGGAATGATGATAAACGATATCAGATATGGACAGCAGATAAGTAAGATTTATCAATCGGGAACTGATTGTTAATTTATTTCAAATAGAGCTATGTATGATAGTGAGTATCGCCATACTATTGAAAATTTCAATATTCCTTTTATTGTATATTTGACTTAAAAAATGGTTTTTACTACAATAAGAAAATATACTTCCTGTGTGGGGAGTATATTTTTATTCATTTTTGTAAGCGTATACAAAATAAAAGGAGGCAACGTTATGAATCTATGGTCTACAAGGAAAAAATGGGTACCCCTTGTCTGCGGGTCAATATTATTGTCTTCACTCATCATGCCTGTACAGATGTCCTCGGCGGCAAGTTCTAGTACTTCATCAGAAATGAATATAGCTGCCAATACGTCATTTACGCCCGGTGCAGTCTGGAATGATACCAGCGGTGTACCTATTCAAGCACATGGTGGAGGCATACTGTATAACCAGCAAGATCAGACTTACTACTGGTATGGAGAAGATAAAACAAATGGATATCTACCTGCTCGTGGTGTTCATGTGTATGCTTCCAAAGACCTTTACAATTGGGAGGATAAAGGGCTAGCTTTGACAGCGATTGAATCGGAAGATGATTTTACAAATGATCCGTTGATTTCTAAGCTATATGCTGGACGTAAAGATACGGCTAACATACTTAACGATATTGGAACAAACCGAATCATAGAACGCCCTAAAGTAATTTATAATGAGAAAACTGGTAAATATGTAATGTGGATGCATACTGACGGGCCAAGTGCTACATCGACAGCGAACTACGCCAAAGCTCAAGCAGGATATGCATTATCTGATTCACCTACAGGGCCTTTTGTCTATGGAGAAGGGCATCGTATGGATCGAGCTCCCAAAGATGCAGAATATAATGGACAACCGGATCAACCCGGTATGGCAAGAGATATGACTCTTTTTAAAGATGATGATGGAACAGCATATCTTGTCTATTCCAGTGAAGAGAATTTGACGATATATATTTCCAAATTAAATGATTCTTATACTGATATTACTGGCTGGCATAAAGAAGGCAACGTAGAGCGTGATCAAGAGTATCAAGCTGTATATGGTGAAGACTATGTACGTGTATTCCCGGGTGCGCAACGTGAAGCACCTGCGATGTTCAAGCATAATGGCAAATATTATATGGTGACATCAGGAGCAACAGGATGGGACCCGAATGTGGCTAAGTATACAGTAGCAGATCATATTTTTGGCCCCTGGGCACCTTTGAAAAACTTTGCACCTGCGAGTCAAACAACATTTGATTCTCAAAGTACACACATTCTTCCGGTAGAAGGAGCACCTGGTACATTTATTTATATGGGAGATCGCTGGAAAAAAGATAATCTCAAAGACTCCCGTTATATCTGGTTACCGATAGAGATTGCTGATGATGGATCTATCGTGCTCAACTGGCGTGATCAGTGGACATTAAACGATAAATAACGTTGTCTAGTTAGCTATGATTTACATCTATTTCACATGATTCGTTATCGCCTTTAATCTTAGAAGAGTAGGATAAACATAAGCTCTTATTACAGAAAGAAGGCGATCAATCATGATTAGTCAGATGCTGAAGCCCTTACTGAGACAAGTTAAGAAATATGAAGTCACTCCTATGCAGACAGCTACTATGCCTGAACCGCCTCATGAACCTGAAGAGACATTGACCCTGACCGATCTTCTTCGTAGTGCTCCTCACGTTACAACCAAGCAGACATGTGAACAGACATTGAAAGTTATGTTCAGTTATCCAGAAGCTGAAAGTATTGTTGTATGCGATAAGCTACATCGTCCGGTAGGGTTAGTGATGTGCGGTCGTTTTTTCTTTCGAGTTAATGGACGTGCAGGAATGGACGGATTCTATATGCAGCGTGTAGTCAAATTAATGACTCAAAAACCTCTTATCGTGGATGTAAGAGCTAGTGTAAGTGATGTGCAACAGCAAGCAGAGCAACGCGCTGAATATTTCCGCAATGATAGTATTATTGTTACGGAGCAAGAACGTGTATTAGGTATTATTACAGCGACTGATCTACGCCACGGATATCGAAGTTAACAAAGAGCAGTTCTTATTATTTCATTCTTACTATAATGTTAATGAAAGCTGTCCAAAAGGGCGGTTTTTTTGTATATTATTATTCAAGATTTGGTAATCACGCTTGAAGCACATATATGGTAAAATACATATAACCTATTTCAATCAAAGGAGCAGATACATATGAAAATTGAAGATATTTTTGGAGAACTGCCTGTATTGGAAACGGAAAGAATGATTTTGCGTCCGATTACGATGGATGATGTAGAAGACATGTATGCTTATGCTTCCGATCCAGAAGTCACTCGCTATGTCACCTGGCACGCTCATCAATCGATAGAAGAAACCAAACAATTTATTTCATTTTTGCTAGGGAAATATGCAGAAGGTGCTGTTTCTCAATGGGGTATTGAACATAAAGAATCCGGTCGCTTAATCGGAACAATGGGATTTATTAATTGGAACACCAAGCATTTCAAAGCAGAAGTAGGGTATGCGCTCTCCAGAGAATTTTGGAATCGCGGGTATACTTCGGAAGCGATGGAAGCCATTCTTGACTTTGGCTGGAATCAGATGAAGTTGGTACGAATTGAAGCACGTTGTATGCCGGATAATATCAATTCTGCTCGTGTGATGGAGAAGGTTGGTATGAAGTATGAAGGCTTAATGCGCAAAAACTTATATGTCAAAGGTAGATTTCACGATGCCAAAATCTATGCTATTGTTGCTGATTAATACGCTTACCTGATCAAAGGAGTTTGTTCTATGACTATTTCTACTACAGTAGAGTTAACATTATATCGTCCTGAATATCTTGCAGACCTGACTCAATTTCATTTGCCAGAAGAACAACTTCAATTTACAGCTTTACCTGTCGATTCATTAGAAGAAGCGCTGACTGATCCTCAGCGTTATCCGATAGTGATTATGGCTGAACGTGAAGTGGTTGGTTTTTTTGTGTTGCATACAGGACAGGGCATTTTGGATTACGATGATTATACAGATACTCTACTTGCAGAAGTGATTCTGATTCGAGCATTATTGATCGATTCTCGATATCAAGGTAAAGGGTATGCCAGACAAGCGATGGAGTTATTACCAGCATGGGTTAGATACCATTTTCCATTTATCCATGAGTTATTATTAGCAGTTAATGAGCGTAATCTAGCTGCGCAACATACTTATACGGTTGCAGGTTTTAAAGATTTGGGTCATCGTCCTATAGGATTAGCAGGCCCTCAACGGATAATGCATTATTTTTTGTAAATGGAGGCGTCGTTAATATGAGTGTCGTTCGATTTGAACCGATCGAAGAACAGCATTTGCCTGAAGTGCTGTCGATTTATAATCATTATGTAGAACATACAACAGTCTCTTTTCACACAGAGACGTTATCACTAGAACAGATGCGCGTACAGATTATGAATGTACCTACTCATTACAAATCATATGTGATTATAGATGAACCGTCTTCAGATACCGAATCGGCGTCTTCTTTATCTAGCTCCGGTATTGCTGGATACATACTGATGACTCAACACAAAAATAAGCAAGCTTATGATGTGACCGCAGAAGTCACTGTATATCTCAAGCCCGGACAGACGGGACGAGGATTAGGTGGCAAATCTCTTTCTTTTCTCGAACAAGCGGGTATCGACAGTGGATTTCATGTACTGATTGCGACAGTTTGTACCGAAAATGTAAACAGTATCGCTTTATTTGAACGTTATGGTTATGAGAAATGTGCACATTTTCGTGAAGTCGGTTATAAATTCGGTCGTCGCCTCGATATTGCAAGTTACCAGAAAATTATCGGTTGATTATAGTGGGAAAGAACAATAAAAGTCTTAATTACATTTGAATAGTATAGTGATAATGAAAGTACCTGCTGGATTGAGGTACTTTTATTACACCCTGTAGTCCTTAACTTGTAGTCCTAAAATGAAAGGAATGTAGATCATGTTTTTGAAAAAGCAAACCGTACACAAACAGGGGCAACAGTATACTTATTATCGTATTGTAGAATCTTATCGAGACGAACAAGGCAAAAATAAACATCGTACTGTTAAATACATAGGCAGATTGTCAGATGAAGAAGTGGTTACGATCACCCGTCAATTAAAAGAAAATGCATATCCATTTGTAGAAGGAAATAGACTATCCCATCAGGAGAACAAGCAACAGACTCATATGTTATCCAGTCAAGTATGGGTTCCTTTATCATTGACGATTATGACTTATTTACCAGCCCATCTTAAAGAATGGATGGTAGCTGAACACGATACTCTTATTATTGTAAAAGAAGGACAAGCAGAAGCACAGATTCAAGGTAGCCGCTTACCGATCCATGCCAATCAAGTTTTATTTTGCCCTGCTGGAAGTGGTGTCTTTCTGTATAATGTGTCTTCTCAACCGCTGCAAGTGTTCAAATTAATATTTACATCTCATGATCCAAGTTCTTCTAGCTGGTCTACTATGCATCTACCTTCTATTATTGCGACACATTCGCCTTTGGAAATTCAGCGATTATGCAAAGAATGGTTAGAGCTGACCGAGTATTCAAAAGAAATGACAGTAGAAAAGCAGATCTATAGTCAGTTATTATTTTACCAATTGCTACATCTGATATGGAACGATCAGTCAGTCGCTACTGAAGCCAGCCATCTGACACTGATCGAACAAGCTGTTCATTATGTAAAAACGCATTATCGTGAAGAGATTCGTCGTGATGTTATCGCTGCTCAATTAGGAATTACACCTGAACATTTTTCAAGAATATTCCGTAAGTATAAAGGTTGTTCTTTTACCGAGTATGTATACCGCTTACGTATGAATATAGCTAAAAAAGATTTGCAGTATTCTAGTGCAAGTATCAGTGAAATTGCCAAACGTAATGGATACCCGGATGAGCATTATTTTAGTCGACGGTTCAAACGATTATTTGCTTTATCACCCAAGCAGTATCAATCTGCTAAAAAGCAGTATGCTGCATGGAACTATCCTTTTACAGCCATGTTATTGCATCTGAATATCGTTCCTCAAGCAGGTTATCTTGAATCATGGAAATGGGACATCTATCATCGTAAGCTTGATCTCAGTACTATGAATATCTTGCATACTGATCTAGATCAATCGATCCAGCTTATGAATGTGTTACAGCCTGATCTTGTATTTGCTTATCAAGACAATGCAGGTAAAGAAATGCTTGAAGAATATGTGCCTTTACAGACAATTCGAATTGACGATTATGATTGGAAGCAACAATGGATATGGTTAGCTGAACAAGTAGGAAAAGTAGAGCAAGCAGAGCAGTGGTTGTATGACTGGGATGATCAAGTAGAGCAAGCGAGAACATATTTAGCAAGCCATATTCCATCTGATCAGACTGTAGGCATTTACAAAATTGTCTCTGAAAAAATATATGTATACGGGGATCAGCGAAGTATGGGCGGGCCCCTTATTTATCAAGAGTTAGGTCATCAGCCACCTTCAATCGTACAAGAACGTATTATCGATCAGCATATCATTTGTCAGCATATTGAAAGTTCGGAACTGAATGAGTATGCAGCCGATCATATGATTGTGATTCATTATCCGATAGAAGGGGAAACGGCTGCGCTGATCGAACCTGTTATACAATCAGTAGCATGGTCTCAATTACCAGCTGTACAGAACAAGCAAGTGTATATGATGGATCGTAATATTTTTTATGGATTTGATCCTTGTTCACTTGAAGCTCAATTACAGTTGTGGTTACAACAGTTCCCATCATGATCGTCATAACAAATGATCATGTTTGTGCATAGACGCAATAAATTAAACTTGATATGATTCCAACTGATAATGATTATCAATTAAATATCAGGGGGAAATTATGAATTATTGGATAAAGATAAGAAAAAGTATGATGTCGTATACGATATTGTTGCTAACCGTGGCCTTGCTTGCAGCTTGTAGTAACAATAATAAAGTGTCATCTGTAGATGCTACCAACACAGCAACATCAGCTTCTACAAGAACGGTAGAGACTGCAAAAGGGCCTGTTACGATTCCAACCCATCCACAGCGAGTCGTATCCACATATTATCATGGTACATTAATTGCACTTGGCATTACTCCAGTAGGCGCTAACAAAGAATGGTGGATGGGCAGTCCATTTTTGAAAGAGCAAGAAAAAGGCATAGCAGATATCGGTACACCTACATCTTTAGAAAAAGTAGTTGAACTAAATCCCGACTTAATCATTATTAATGATTTTGATGTGGAGAAGTATGATGAATATTCCAAAATTGCACCAACGATCTATATTCCTTATACGGCATATCACAATCCTCAAGAAGAGATTCAATTATTAGGCAAATTATTAGATCGACAACAACAAGCACAAGCATGGTTAGATCGTTATCATCAGACAGCGATGGAAGCCCGCGAACAAATCAAAGATATTGTAAAACCCGGACAAACAGCGACATTATTGAATGTACGTGGCAAAAAATTGGCTGTGTTGGGTGAGAATTATGGACGCGGTGGATATGCTATTTATGACGCGTTGCAATTAAAACCTTTAGATATTGTAAAAAAAGAAGTGATTGATAGTGATGCTCAAATTAAAGATATTTCATTAGAAGCATTACCTGAATATGCGAACTCTGATTATATTTTTATCTGTTTTAACAATGAAACTGAACAAGCTGATATCAGTTCAGTACTGGATAACTCACTCTGGAAAAACTTACCCGCAGTGAAAAAAGGTCATGTCTATACATTGCCGTATGATGTATTCTCTTATTATGATCCTGAATCTATTATCGGGCAGATTGGATTAATCAAAGATATGCTGATAGATAACAAAAACTCTTAAACTCTTCATTTTATGATTGTTATTTTCAAAATAAGATTACAAGATACTTGATATAGCTATAGAGAATGATTTCTCTTGCTGTATCAAGTATCTTTTTTTATTGGGTTATTAGTTAGCGCAACAACTGAATTTCGTGAACATAGCATGGTCTGTTATGATAAAGGATAAGTGAAAACAGAGTAGATACAGCAACAAGGAGGAACAGAGATTGAAAGAACATATTTTAATCGTAGAAGATGAACATAAAATTTCTCGACTGCTACAGATTGAGCTTGAAGCAGAAGGGTACGATATTTCACAAGCTTATAATGGCGCGCAAGCATGGGATTTGTATCAAGAAAGTACGTATGATCTGATCTTATTAGATGTGATGCTTCCTGAAATGAATGGAATCGAAATCCTTAGACGTATTCGTGATATGGGTGGATTGACACCAGTTATTTTATTAACTGCCAAAAGTTCTGTTGAAGATAAAGTATCTGGCTTAGACTTGGGAGCTAACGATTATATTACGAAGCCTTTTCAGATTGAAGAATTATTAGCTCGTGTACGAGCCGCTCTACGTCAGCGTCCACAGTCTTCGGCTACAACAGATCACAATGAAGATGGTACATGGTTAACGGTAGCTGACCTCAAGCTAAATGAAGGAACAAGAGAAGTGATCCGAGGCGAACAACAGATAGAACTTACTCCGCGTGAATTTGATTTACTAGCTTATCTGCTCAAAAATAAACGTCAAGTGCTTAACCGCGATCAGATTGTGACCGCTGTGTGGGGGTATGATTATTATGGAGATACCAATGTAGTTGATGTCTATATTCGTTATGTCCGCAAAAAAGTAGATCAAGATCCTGAGCGGGAACTTATTCATACTGTTCGCGGAGTAGGGTATGTGATCAAGGATAACAGTTAGAAGAAAGGATACCGGATGAAGCTAAGAAGTAAAATACATTTGTATTCTTCGGTCTTATTTGCGTTGTTATTTATTTTGACCAATCTGCTCGTCTATATCGTATTTAGCCGTCTATCGATTAATGAACAATTGGTAAGAGTCGAATCGCAAACAAATAAAACAGCAGATAATATTAGACAAATTGCAGGATCAATGACTACGGCTGAATTGCTTCGAGCCTATGTGCCTGTAGATGGTATGATTCGGATCGTCACTGAGAAAGGAAATAACTCATTAGTGGTGACTTCTTCTTCAGAACAAGAACTAAGTAAACGTACGGTCACATATAGCAAAGAATTACAAGCCGAAAAGATTACGTATCAAGCCAATGGATATGTATTTGTATCGATTCCTGTTATCTGGACAGATGGTTCTGTAGTCAATGTGCAGGTAACAGAAAGCTTGCATCAGACAGAGAACTATTTGCAAGTGCTACGGATTGTATTGATTACTGTTACAGGTATTGCGATGATTCCGGTCATTTTATCCGGTCATATATTGGGGCGAATTATTATGCGTCCGATCGGAGCAATGACTTCGACGATGAGTGAGATTAAGCGAAGTGGACGGTTTAAGCGATTAGCATTAGATCCTAAGTCGAAAGACGAATTATTAGAAATGGGTCAAACATTTAACGCGATGATCGATTTACTGGAGACGAATTATGATAAACAAAAGCAATTTGTGTCTAATGCTTCTCATGAACTCAAAACACCACTCACGATTATCGAAAGTTATGCCAGCCTACTAAAACGCAGAGGAATGGATCGACCGGAACTGTTCCATGAATCTGTCGATGCTATTCATTCAGAAGCAGTACGGATGAAAGAAATGACCGAGCAATTACTATTATTAGCCAAGCATAAAGAACAATGGAACTTATCAATAGAACCTATTAATCTAACAGAAGAAGTCGATGAATTAGTCAAACGATTCCACAATGCGTATCAACGTCAGATCAATGTAAAGGTTGCACCTGAATTGCTATCTAAGCCTTCTTTATTGGTCATTCAAAATGATGCAGGCAAACTGCGACAATTGTTATTTATTTTGTTAGACAATGCACGTAAATATAGTGAAGATCATATTGTGATTGAACTTGGAGAAGATTCACCCGCTTCAGATGATTCCGGTACTGTAACGATACAGCGTCGATGTATTCGAATTATCGATCAAGGCATAGGGATTCCAGAAGCAGAGCTATCCAAAGTGTTTGACCGCTTTTACCGGGTCGATGAAGCACGTAGTCGTACCGATGTAGGTGGTTCAGGGTTAGGTCTGACATTAGCATTAGAGATAGCAGATGCAATCGGAGCGACAATACGCCTAGAAAGTGTAGAAAAGAAAGGCACAACAGCGATCGTTTCGTTACCGACTATTTTTGTGCCGGCAACTACAGTATTCTCAGCAAATTCTAATAAAGATTCTGTACAATGACAATGCAATTAGAAATTATATTGGGGGAAGTGATCCTTAGATGCGACGCAGAGAGATGCATAGAACAGTAGCACCGTCATCTACGAATACTTTATCTGCTGTAATTAAAGATAAACGATGGTGGATAGCTGGAGCAGTCGTTATTTTATTAATTCTGATGTTTGTTATGACATTATGGTGGAAGTCTATCGCACAAGCAAGTCCAGCGCTAACATCCACACAAGCCAAAAATGTAGTGCTCAAGCAATATCCGGGTAAAGTCACAGAAACTGCATTAAATAACGGAATCTATACAGTACAATTACAATCAGATCAAGGTATGTATCAGGTTCAAGTAAACGGAAATAGTGGAGCGATTCAATCGATTCAACAGATCGGACAATCGGCAGTAGCGACAACGACAACACCAAATAGTACTACGAATACCGATTCATCTAACTCAAGTTCAACCAGTGATTCGAATTCATCAAGTTCGGCTGTAACAGAACCTACAACAGCTACTAATCCAACAGAATCTACAAATGATAGCAGTAATAGTACTAATTCATCATCTTCACAAGGATCGACAGACACTAACAGCAATCCGGCGTCTTCTACAGATGATTCATCCTCTGCTACAACAAATGAAGATGATCATCGCAATGACAGCGGATCAGATAACAACCAATCGCAGGTTAATGAGCAACCGGGTGTTGTAACTCCTGATGCTACCGTACCACCGGCAGGCGCTCCTGTACCGCCTGTAGACAACCGCGAACACAAAGATGATCGTAAAGGCAAAGATAAAGACAAAAATAATGCACCCAAACCAGCACCTGTATTAATATTGAAAGAAAAAGATGCAGAAAGAATTGCTCTTACTCAAGTACCAGGTAAAGTCGATGATACCGACTATGAAGATGATGAAGATAAAGGTCAATCTTATTATTTAGTCGATATTGATACACCTGATGAGCGAGAAGCAACAGTACAGATCAACGCTGTGTCTGGAGCAGTAATGTCGGTAACATGGGATGATGCAGACGATTCAGATAACGAAAAATAACAATAGTAACAAGCATATCACCTTTCTCATCAAATTCTAATCTTATTGTAATCGACATCTCATTTGTAAGCTTTATATTAATAACAGAGGCAAGAACAAATGAAATTCAATAACAATATTACTAGGAGGAACTATCACATGATGAACAAAAAACTAGGTATCGGTGTATTATCAGCAGCAATCGCTTTGGGAACAATGGGAACAGTTACAGCAGCTACAACGAATAATTCAAGTGACTCCAACAGTACAACAGCAACAACTAGCAAGTTAATTGGTGAAACAAAAGCGAAGCAAATCGCATTAACGAAAGTGCCTGGTGGTACTATTGACGGTGTTGATTTGGAACGTACTAATAATGGAAAATTATATTATGAAGTAGACGTGGACAAAGCAAATTCAAATAAAGATGTAGACGTTCATATTGATGCTGTAAACGGAACGGTATTAAAAGTAGTCAATGATGATAATGACGACGATGATAACAACAGCCAAGCTACCAATAATGCTAACAATAAAGTTAAAACGGCTGCGCAAGCTAAAGCAATCGCTCTAAAAGCAGTTAAAGGAACTGTAACTAAAGTAGATCGTGATAGCGATGATGGTAGAGTAACTTATGAAGTAGATTTGAACATTACAGGTGGCGAAGCTACAGTTGAGATTGATGCCGCTACAGGTAAAGTACTATCTGTTGATAAAGATTATGACAACGACAATGATAGTGACGACTACGATAACGATTAATATAATATGTTATAGGTAATATCGATATGCGATGATAAACAATATAAATGTACTATCAATCAGCTCTTATTCTGCAAATGATCTTAGGATTATTTTACAGAGTAAGAGCTTTTTGCTACACTGTAATACATAATTTACTTAACTATATAAAAAATAAATAGATACTTTTATAGGATTTTATTGAAAAAAAATATAGGATCACCTAAAATTTATAACTAATAATACGTTAAACAATTACTTAATAGGTTAATAAATAGATATCTGTTATTGTAAATGAATAAAAAAGATAGTGAATATGGGAAGGAAGAAAGAGTACTCATGCATAAAATTAGAAGAGACAAAACAATAGAAGGAACGACGATTCCGGGATTTATCCGTAATGGACAATACTTTTATATCAATGTAGATATTTATGAAGATGGAATGGTGAATTGCTGGGAGCTGGCGGATCTTAAAGGAGTACGTGACAAAATCGATCTAGAATGGTTAACACCGCAGGTGCCTGATGGAGAATCCATTTCTATTTTTGGTCTGGGTGATTATAAAACAATCAGTGGTTCTTGGAACCATAATGCACATACCTACTATGACTACATAACTAACATCGTGCAGCAACTGAATCCAGGTATGGATAACATCTACGAGATTTCATTTGCCGAAAAAATGAAAAACGAGAAATATAAAATCGTTCAATCTCCATATGCACAAGACTTTTATGTAGAATCAGAAGTAGGGTACAAAGTCGTCACAGGAGAAGGATTTTTTATTTTTATGAAATATGAAGGTGCCAATTATCTAGTGTATTTAAGCGTATACAAAGATGGAACTATAGAATGTCAAAATGCCAGCTTTCAAAAAATGTTGAAAATAGAAGAGTTAGAAGAATTATTTAGCAACGGCACTTTTTTTACAGAATTAAAAGAACCTACGGTTATTACGCTCGATCGTCTAGGTGATGTAGTGATGGTGAATGGAAGTTATATTATAGATATTACCGATAAATACAAGCAAGTACTAGATATTTATCAAAAATTGAACAAACATCCGGGATTGTTAGATATTTGTCGTAAGCGTTATTATAAATATTTAGAACATCCGACAGAAGAGCATAAAGAAGATCTTCGGATAGCTTATGAAGCGATTCCTGAACATGAGCGCATGTATCTAGGTGATATGGATAATCGAGATGAGGATTATATCCGTATTTTATATACAGAAGAGAAAAGACAAGTCTAAACATAATAAACCCCTTTTCCTATGGATATGGAAAAGGGGTTTATCTTATGAACGAATCATCGCTGTGGTGAGATCGTTCAATCGTTAGATTGAATGTATTCATAGTCCATCCTTTATTATAACGTGTGATGTTCAAGCAGATCATACCGATTGCGAAGCTCTAAGTGAAAACGGATGCTTTGCAGCAGAACTGGATTATTCTCAATCTCTGCTTGTTCAATACGTTCTTCTTTCACTGGATCGGGACTGCACAGAAATTGGGTCATCCATAGAGATAAGTTATTATCGTTATTCATCGTAAACCCTCCTCGGATGAAATAATTGGATCAAACTGTTTATCTATCACAACAGAAACGAAGTTTGGATAGAATCGATATCGTTTCTGTATAGTTATTATATCGTGCCTAGTTTAACAAAATGTGATGCGTAGCTTAAAATAACATTAAATTCTTAAAATTATTTTATAAATTAAAAGTAAATTTGTATAATAAAACCATTTATTACCTTTTATATCCTCATATATGACTTTCTTATTCTATTATTCGCATCATCTAAGATTTTGGATGTATGTATCCACTAGCCTTTTTATATCAAAAAAAGCGACTAGCCCGATGAACATCATCCGGTATAGTCGCTTTATCCATATTCATAGGATAGTACTTATTCAGCACGAGTAGGGGAAAACATAGACGATTCACGTACAATGAGACGATGAGGAACAATATGACGCTGTGAAAGTAGACTATGATCATCACCACGAATCGCTTGAATCAATGCTTGAGAAGCTGTATATCCTAGATGATAAATACCGATATCAATACTGCTTAATGGTGGAGTCGATAACTCGGACAAAGCAATATTGTTAAAACTAACGATAGAGATATCTTCAGGAACTTTATATCCCAATTCATGCAATCCGCGCAAAATACCAAAGCTTACAATATCATCGACAACGACTAATGCAGTTGGACGTTCAGGCAAATTCATAAAAAAGGACATTGCCCGATAACCACTTTCCTGCAAAAATTCACCTTCAACGATCCAATCATCCCGTAGTGGAAGTCCAGCTTCTTTCAAAGCTTGTTGATACCCGCTCATACGATCAATCGATACAACCAATTCCGAAGGGCCACTGACAAAACCAATCCGCTGATGCCCTAATTGGATCAGATGTCGGGTAGCATCTGCTGCGGCTTCGATGTTGTTAGTATCCACAGAAAGGACATTAGCATGTTGCTCACTACGTCCAATCAATACAGTAGGGAACTCTTTTTCACTAAGAAAATCAACAACAGGATCATTTTGACGAGAATAGAGCAAAATAGCACCATCAATCCGTCCGCCAAATACCAATCTTGATACCGCATCCACTTCTTCTTTTTCACTAGCACCTGAAGTTAACACTACATCGTATCCACTTCGATTGGCTTGCGTCACAATACCACGTATTAATTCCATAAAAAAAGTATTCAAAAACAACTCTTCCGCAGGCTTGGGCAAAATTACACCCAGACTTTTGGTTGTTTTGGATACCAAACTTTTTGCCATCATATTCGGATGGTAGCCCATCTCCTCCATAATCTCTCTCACTTTTTCTGAGGTAGCATGGCTGATTCGCGGATGATTAGACAATACACGCGAAACGGTAGAAGGAGATACGCCCGCTCTTTTAGCGACATCTTTGATCGTAACCGACATGTGTACCTCCCTGGTCATGGTTTTTGGAATATAAATAACCATCACTATCTGTGTTATCTATGTTAAAACATATGCTATATAGATGTAAACTGCAAAATATACATCACATAAAAGAAAATAGGCGATATTTTATGATTTTCAGAGAAATAGATAGCATTTAAGCATTTATATTTGGAAAAAGCCTGAATATGGCGTTAAATTGTTTGTGCAAACGTTTTTACAATTCCCATATTTCAGTTATGATGGATTTGCTGGATAAAGCGCTTACTTATAACATCATTTACCTTTAGTGGTGATTATTAGACTTTTATGACTGGAGTAAGGGGTATCATATGCTAATATGAACAAACGTTTGCGCAAATGATATAGTCAAAGTACATAGGCAACATAACCCTGGATAACAGTACATAATAATAGCGCTCGCCATCATACTATAGAGCGGAGGAAAAAAAGAATGATGAATCGCAAAAAGTGGGGAATCATGAGTTGCTTGTTAATCATGATGTTACTGGTATCGGCTTGTAATAGTGGGGGAGCAGGCACGACAACACCGGGGGCAGCAACCGATTCTCAAGTACCAGCAGATCAGCAAGAAATGGTTCCTGAAGAAGGCGCTAAGCTAACAGTATGGGATAGTGGCGATCAGAAAACATTTATCGAAGCAGCAGCGAAAGCATTTAAAGAAAAATATAATGTAGATGTTAGCTTTGCAGAAGTAGGGCCGGACAAATCTATGGGGCAAATGGTTACAGATGGCCCTGCTGGTGTAGGTGGCGATGTATTCGCTGGTGTTCATGATCAGATCGGTCAAGGGGTATCCGCAGGGGTCGTATTGCCAAATGACTGGTTCGAAGAAGATACCAAGTCCCGTAACAGTGAAATTGCGATCAAAGCGTTAACGTATGACAATATGTTATATGGATATCCAAAGTCTGTGGAGACTACAGCAGTGTTCTATAACAAAGATTTGATCAAAGAAGTACCGCAAGACTGGAACGGTGTTATTGATTTTGCCAAAACATTCAACGATACCAAAGCCAATAAATTTGCGATCATGTGGGAAGTCGGTAACGGTTACTATGTATTCCCATTTATCGGTGGATATGGTTCTTATGTATTCGGTAGCGATGGTACAGATGCCAAAGATATCGGCTTAAACAATCCAGCAGCAGTAGAAGCAGCAACATTTATTCAAGGATTGAACAAAATTCTGCCACTCAAAACATCAGATATTAATGCAGATATCAAAAAATCACTATTTACTTCTAACAAATTAGCGATGAATATTAGCGGGCCATGGGATACAGGTTCACTGAAAGAATCGGTTAAAAATATCGGTGTAGGTATGTATCCGAATCTACCAAATGGTAAACCGATGACACCTTTCTCAGGCGTAAAAGCTTATTTTGTAAACGCTTATACGAAGTATCCGAATGCTTCTAAATTGTTTGCAGACTTTATTACTTCTGAAGAATGGCAGACCAAGAACTTTGAGATGAATGGAGCACTTCCATCCAATACCAAAGCGGCTGCAAGTGAGCAAGTACAAAGTGATCCGATTGCAACTGTCTTCTTGAAGCAATTTGAAAATTCAGTTCCAATGCCTTCGATCCCAGCAATGGCGCAATTCTGGTCTCCGATGGAAGCGGCGATGTCTTCAATCTGGAATGACAATAAAGATCCAAAAGCAGCACTGGATAATCTAGTCAGTCAAATGAAGAGTAATATTGAGACAGGGCAATAACAATGGGAAAAGTATTAATCCATCCTGAGCGAACAACGGGCGTAGGTAGTGGGCTTATAGCAGCGATCTTATCGGCGCTGATTATGGGACTCGGGCAAATGTATAATCGCCAGTGGGCGAAAGGCATTATTTTTCTAATCGCTGAACTGGTTAGTGTATATCTGATTATTACCAGTCTGGCGAATAATATCTGGGGGTTGATCACACTTGGTGATCAGCCTTCCCGTATGGAAAAAGTCGGACGACTGTATCAAAATGTACCGGGAGATCATTCGATTTTTATGATGATCTATGGACTGGTAGCACTATTGTATATCGCATTATTGTTATGTTTTTATATTGCGAATATCAAAGACGCTTATCGTATCGGCAAAAAGCGAGAACGTGGCGAAGTTGGAAATACGTTCCGTCAGACATGGAAAATGATCGGTAATCAGGGATTTCCATATTTGCTTTTAACATTGCCAGCGATTGGTGTACTGGTATTTACGATCGTGCCGATTATTTTTATGGTATTGATGGCATTTACCAATTACTCTGCACCGGATCATATCCCGGCGAAAAATCTAGTCGATTGGGTAGGCTTCCGTACCTTTACCAATCTGTTAACACTCAAATCATGGAGTCATACCTTTATCGGTGTACTGACATGGACGATTATCTGGGCAGTTGTGGCAACAGTCACTACATATTTTGGCGGTATTCTAGTTGCGTTATTGATCGAACAAAAAGGGATTAAATTCAAAGGTATGTGGCGTACGCTATTTATTTTGCCGTATGCGATTCCGCAATTTATTTCGCTCTTGATTATGCGTAATCTACTGAACTTCCAATTTGGCCCGATCAACCAATATTTGCGTATGATGGGTCTGGGTTCAGTACCGTGGCTTAATGATCCGTTTTGGGCGAAAGTGACGGTTATTCTCGTAAATATGTGGATCGGTATTCCAGTGTCGATGATCCTTGTACTGGGTGTCCTGACAGCGATTCCTCGTGATCTATACGAAGCGGCAGAAGTGGATGGGGCAACAGGTTTTCAGAAGTTCCGTAATATTACGATGCCGTTCGTATTGTTTCAGACGGCTCCAATCTTGATTATGCAATTTGCAGGCAATATCAATAACTTTAACGTTATTTTCTTGTTAACAAATGGATTACCAGCCAATGGAGATTATGCGTTTGCAGGTAGTACCGATCTGTTGGTCACATGGCTCTACAAGTTGACTCTCGAAAATCAACGATATAACTTTGCTTCAGCGATCGGCATTATTATCTTTATTATTATTGCGGCATTCTCGCTCTATAACTATCGACGTAGCCGTTCCTTTAAAGAGGAGGATATGATCCAATGAGAAAACAACAACGTGTTAAATTGGTGTTCAGCTACATCTTGCTTGTACTGATCGCGATTGGCTGTATTTATCCAGCGCTCTGGATTATTCTATCCTCACTCAAAGAAGGCGATTCACTCTATAGTGAGACATTGATTCCGCAGAAGTTAACACTGGAACATTATATGGACTTGTTCCGTTCGCAATCAGATAAAGACTTGCCTTACTTAAAATGGTATTGGAACACACTTAAAATTGCGATCACCAGTATGATTCTAGGAACGCTATTTCAGGTACTCACAGCATACGCGATGTCACGCTTCCGCTTTAAAGGCAGACAAACGATGATGTCGCTGGTATTGATTCTAGGCATGTTCCCAGGATTTATGAGTATGATTGCAGTATATGTTATTTTATTGCAAATGAATCTATTGAACTCTCCGTGGGCACTTGTACTGGTGTATACGTCTGGTGCGGCACTGGGTATGTTTGTTGCCAAAGGCTTTTTCGATACGATTCCAAGAGCACTGGAAGAATCGGCTTTGCTAGATGGCGCGAGTCACTTTCAGATCTTCAGTCGTATTATTCTACCGTTGTCGATGCCGATTATTACGTATATTGCATTGACGACATTCGCCGGTGCATGGGTCGACTTTATCTTCGCCCGTCTGATCTTACGTTCGAGGGAGAACTGGACTTTAGCGGTAGGATTGTACGAATTGGTCAACACGTATTCAAGTACAGAATTTACACTATTCGCCGCAGGTTCGGTGTTGGTCGCATTGCCGATTACGTTGTTGTATATGTTCTTGCAACGGTTCTTGGTACATGGGTTAACGGCAGGAGCGACGAAGGGGTAATATAAGTCAACGATGTAATAAAGTTAAATAAAGAAACCCTATACTCTTATTACAAAGTATAGGGTTTGTTCTATTTTAAATCGTTATTAGTTTTCTACAACTTTTTATACTTCAGAAACATTTTCTTTTTCAGGAGAATTATCTAAAGGTGGCAATTCTCCTAAATAAGTTATGCTCACAATATGAGTTTTATGAATTAAAATTTCTTTATCAGATAATGTTAGTTCATTATTCGATGAAGCATGTAAATCTTTATTTTTTACTATGTAATCTCCCTTTCTAGTAATATTTATTAAAATAGCTTCAATTTCTGAATTATTAGATAACGTAAATTTTAATATAGGTTTCGGAATAGAAGTGGTTGAAAACTGCAATGGATAAACAAATATAAAAGGATAAATAATTTTAAATATAAAGTAAAAACCAATCAAGCTCAAAATTAAAATAGATCCATTTGTTAAACTAAAGCTGTAAAAAAGACTATACCCAATATTCATAATCAAAGTGAAATAAAAGATTACAGCTAAAAGTACTAATATAGAACTGAAAATAAAATAAATAGTTTTGTTATATTTTATTTCGAATTCTTTTTTTAAATTCATTTTTGATGTATAAATCTCAATTGTTGTACATAGCAAAATAAGTAATACAACAATATAAAGATTATTATCATTTCCTAGTAATTTAAATAATTTATATGCCAAAAAAGTTGTTGTTAAAAAAACTAAAGGAATAATTGCTAAATTATTAATTTTACGAGCAATTTTAAATCGACTTTCCATTTTTTCAATATTGCTAATATTAATGTCTAAAATATTAATTATCTTAGGCAAAATAGAGAAAATTGAAGATATTGACATGTTTTATCTCCTGTCCGAACGTAGTTTTGTAAAATAAAACTTAAAATATTCTATTTCAAATAAATTATTATTGAGCAATGTTAAAACATCAATTATATTATTTATTTCGAATTCTATTTATAATAAAATAAAGATAAAAATACTTTTAATGTTAATATACAATAAATTTATAATAGATGAGAATCGAGGTATCTTATGAAAAGAAGAAATCTATTTATGCTTGTAGGTATCTTAAGTCTGATTGCATTTTTACTTGTTATTAGTAAATATACAGAAAAACCTACAGTCTCAACTCCAATAAACGGTTTCAAATCAACAGAAGTTCAAATACAGTCTGAAGAGAAAAGTAATGTTGAGGAAATAGTTACAGGAAATGAAGAAACTTTGTCCGATTCTGAACCTATAGTTGTTGAAACAAATAGTGATTCTCCTGAACAAGTGGTAGATGATCACCAACTAGAAAAACCTCAGCAATCAACAGTGGTTGAAAGTAAAGAAGTACTTAACGCAAACTCAGCAGAGTTAGCTAATGAAGGAGACAATCTACAAGATGAAATATATTACGAAAATTGTTCTGTAGTACGTGATGCTGGATTAGCCCCTTTGTCAAAAGATGATCCTGGATATAGCCTTGATTTAGATCGAGATGGTGATGGTGTAGCTTGCGAATAAAATATTATTTACATCTATTTTGAGAGAATGAATGATCTTTGTAAATCGAAGGATCATTCATTTTTAATTGCTTGTTTATCTAGTTCTATGTTTTTTCCAAAATTAGTAAGATTACATGAACTAAGCAAAAGCAGCTATCAAAACTATGTATATTTTCAGCAAATAGAAATCTCCTTTTATATCTATTGTGTTAAAGATACATTTCATCTTAAATATAATTTTATATACAAATTTTAGGATGTATAATTAAAATATAACTATATTTATCTAAAAAGTATATCAAAAAATTACTATCTTAATGCTTTAAATTATATTCATTTAGTAGTTTACATTATGATTTTTATTAATAAAGGAGGATATAAGATGTCAGCTAAATTTAGAAAAAGTTTTAAAATTGCTCCGGGTGTAAGATTAAATATGGGAAGTAAAAGTGCTGGGTTAAGCTTCGGAACAAAGGGGTTGCGTTATAGTATAAATTCGAGGACAGGAGGGCGGATGACAGCTAGAATTCCCGGCACACCTATTTCTTATTCCACATCAACTTCTAAAGCTAAAAGAAAGTACAATAGTTCTGCTTATAAGCAAAAAGAAGCACTTCGTATGCAAAAAGAGCAGCAAAAGCTAGAAGCTCAACAACAAGCTCAATACGAAGTAGCATATTACGAAAATCAAATTGAATTAATAAAATCTATACATAAAGAGTGTGATGAACCTATCTATTGGGATAGTATTGCAGTTTCAGAACCACCATATATTCAAGGATCACAGGGAGTAAATGAAGTTCTAGCAAGGCAAAATTTAGAGAAGTATAAACCCGGTCTTTTGGAAAAATTATTAAAAAGTGATTCTAAAAGGTTAAAGTTAATACAGGCTATTGAAGAGGCAATTACGATAGATAAAGACGAATTTGTAGAGTGGGAAAGGTTAGTGAATGTAGCTAAAAAGATAAATTCTGGTGATATTGATGCTTATTTTAGTGTGATCGAAGAATTGTCCCCTTTGGATGATTTAAGTGAATTTGGTAGTGGGTTTACGTTTATCACGGATGATCCATCTTATCTTGAAGTGGAGTTCCAAATTAATTCGGAGAACGTTCTTCCTCAAGAAGTAAAATCATTGACTAGTACTGGAAAGCTTTCAACAAAAGCTATTTCTAAATCAAAGTATTATGACTTAGAGCAAGATTATGTATGCAGTTGTGCATTGAGAATAGCTAGAGATATGTTTGCTATACTACCTCTAAATTATATTATTGTTCATGCTACTAATAGTATTTTAAATTCCAGTAATGGTCAGAGAGAAGATATTACAGTTTTGTCTGTGAAAATAGATAAAGCTACACTAAATACATTAGATTTTGAAAATATCGATTGTTCTGATTCTATGCAAAATTTTGATCATAAAATGAAATTTTTAAAAACAAGTGGTTTTCAGCCTGTAAGTAGAATTCATTTATAGTAGTATTTTTCGAATTTATATTATTAAGAAAGATCAAATAACAATACCTCCTTACTTTGTAAAAAAGTAAGGGGGTATTTTAGATAATAGAACGTTATTTGAAAATTTTTACGTATTCAAAATAGGGATTTCTGCAAGTAAATTCTTCAAGTTAATCGCATCCCAGGGTGTATGTTCGGTTATTCCTAAACCAACGACGTTTGTTTCTTCAGAGAGTTCTTTCAACAGGTGGAGCAATTGAGGGAATTGCATCGTGCCCGCAGGAGAAACAAGATAAGGCTCGTAAGGCTTGGCGAACAATAAAGAACGAAATGCTTGCGGATCAAGCACATCCAGATCAAGGTGAATCGCTAAGTGTTTGATATCTCTTTCTTGAATCCATGTTCTGATCAATTCTGTACTTTGTGCTAACTCTGCTGTTCCTGCTGTACGAATACCTAATCGTTCGATCATTTCAGTGTCGTGTTCGTCTACAGTGATACCTTGTGTTTCAAAAGCTTCAGCAATCAACTTGTTTTCTTCTTCTGTAGCAACAGCCAATCCTGCAATAAAGACATTCTCAGGTTTCAAAGGAACTTTCACATGCTTAGAAAATTCCGTATCGCCTTCACCGAGAAGATTGCCAAGTGGCAGGGTATGTCCGTTATCGTATCCGGTATATCTAACTAAGTCACTATGAGCATCGATCCAGATCAAGCCTAATTCACCATCGTATTTTTCATTCAAATAAGCAAAAGGGGCTTGTTCGACCAAGCAGTCTCCTCCAAACATAATGATACGATCAGGTTGATGCGCTTGGATAAGATGTTCAGCGGCTTCTAATTGTTGTATGAGTTGTGTTCGCCCATTCATACCATCTTCATTTTGAAGTGGTGTACCATCATAAGGTTGAACAGGAACATGAATCAGAGGTTGATCATTGTCTGGAGCTAGCCATGCCAGTAGTTCAGCGCCGAAAGAGTAATTAGGATTATTTCCACCTTGCCATTGTGGCATTAAGAGACGTATTGTTTTGGTATTCATGTTGGATCTCCTTTACTTTTAAAGTAAGGTTAGTATAAACTGGACGCAAATATAAAAGTAGTACGCACTATTTGGATAGGTACTACCCGAAAGGATAGTAGTATACATGAGTATGACTGAATATCATGGCAAAATTAAAAATATTCAAGATACCCCTTTTGGCTACACTTTGTCAGTCATCGGTGGGAAATGGAAGATGGTCATTATTTATCTTCTGTCTGAAAATCAAACGGTTCGCTTTAATGAGTTAAAAAGACAGATCGGTGCAATTACGTACAAAACGCTAAGTGCGCAACTGAAAGAATTAGAAGCAGATGGTATTGTAAAACGAGAAGAATATCCTCAAATTCCACCCAAAGTTGAATACAGTCTTACAGCTAAAGGCACATCACTTTTGCCAGGCTTGGAAGAATTATGCGAATGGGGAGTCAAGAATCAAACGATGTAGTATCAGGTTTTAATGTAAGTGGCTATATGGATAATATGCATGCAATTAAAGCAGTATTAATCCTAAAGATATTCTTTTAAATTTTAGGAATTATGAAGTTTATACTAATTATAAATGCTATAATTATGCATATAGCTACTCAAAGTAAAGGAGGATTCATGATGAGAAAATTTAACGAAGAAGAAGCAAATAGAGCGCTTGAAAATGCCAAAGCAAGTTTGGCAGTGGAGGGTATGTATCTCCCTGAGAATGAACAACAATTGATTAAAATGAAGCTGACAGGTCAGATTACAGAGTCACAATTCAAGAAAATGGCATTGGAGTTGGCAAAAGTTGTCTCGATATAATCATCAGCAATCATCTTATTGCTATTCAGGTACAGATATACTAAAAAACAAAGAAAATATTCGTGATGTCAATACATTAGAGCGTTATGAACGAATGATGAGTAGTTTGCGTAATGCTGAATTATATAAGTATCCAGTTGCTGGCCACTTTGATATCAAGCATATGCAGAATATTCATCATTATTTGTTTAGAGATATATATTCATTTGCTGGCAAATTTAGAACAGAGGATATCTCTAAAGATGGATTTGTTTTTGCACTTTCACAATATATTCCTGAACAAATCGAACAATTATTTCAACAATTGAAAGAAGAACAATACTTAATAGATAAATCAGTAGATTTTTTCGTTATTCGAGCTGCTCATTATATGGCTGAAATCAATGTTATTCATCCATTTAGAGAAGGAAATGGACGGATGCAACGAGAGTTTATTCGTTGTTTGGCTCGTTACAATGGTTATATATTGGACTGGAATCGTACTGATCCACAACAGTTACTACATGCATCTATTAGTTCCGTTATTGATATTAGTGAGCTTAGTAATCACATACATAATTGTCTGGAAAATAAAGAACCTGATTTTACTATAGCTAACGACTATAAATCTCATATGTAGCAATAAACTTTAAATAAACACTCGACAGACTAATCACTAGTTTGTCGAGTGTTTATTTTTATATTCTACTACATTACCTTACACCCGAGTCACAACCTGATCCACCAACCCATAAGCAACTGCTTCCTCAGCCGTTAAAAAATAATCCCGATCTGAATCTTGCGCTACTTTTTCCAGAGGTTGACCGCTACGATCAGCGATGATTTCATTCAATTTGGCTCGACTACGAAGCAAGCGATCAGCATACAGAATCACATCGGAAGCCTGACCTTTGGCTCCACCGAGTGGTTGATGGATCATAATTTCACTATTGGGCAAAGCCATCCGTTTACCAATTGTGCCACCGACTAACAAAATCGCTCCAAAGCTTGCCGCCATCCCTGTACAGATTGTTGATACATCAGGCTTAATAAATTGCATCGTATCATAGATAGCGAACCCAGCCGAGACCGAACCACCGGGGCAATTAATATACATCTGAATATCTTTTTGTTCATCTTCGGCAGCCAGGTGAAGCAGTTGGGCGACAATCACATTTGCCATCTGATCTTCCACTTCACCGGAGACCATAATAATACGATCTTTCAATAATCTAGAATAAATATCGTAACTGCGCTCTCCGCGATCCGTCTGTTCTACGACATAAGGGATTGTTGTCATATCAAGCACTCCTTGTTAAGCAGCCTTACCTACCTGTGAGGAGAATAACTGATAAGACTGCTTGTGATATAGCGCAAAGGAATGCACAGCGTTAGAGCCGACAGGGATGAAGCTGGAACTAGAATGCTCTGTCTGAGAAGGTAACAAGTTAGTTGCAACAGCATGAACATCTTGCGTCGCTTTGTTCATGCGCATCAAAGTTAACTGCACGATTTGATCTGCATCACCTGTATAGAGAGCATGCACATAATGATGCAAGACCATTAATATCTCTGCATCTTCAGCTAACTGAATAGATTCATCCTTACAATCACTGTTTTGGGCAAGTATTGTCCTTGCTCGATAGAGAGCAGCTTTTACCGCTCCTTCGGTCGTCTCTAACCGCTGTGCTGTCTCTGCCGCTGAATAGCCAAATAAATCGCGCAACATAAATACCGCTTGTTGCCAGGGGGATAGTAGATCCATTAATTGCTGTACAGCCAGTTCAATATCTTGTGGACATGGTTGTGCTGGCGAATCGCTCAGGAGTAATGGATACTGTTCAATATAATTGTTGAAATAAGTTCTTCTACGCGTTGTGTCAACCCATGTGTTGCGAGCTGTTCGAATCGTATATGCTTCTTGCTCTGAAATAGGTAAGCCTTTTTGCCGGGCAGATAGTATTTTGAGAAAAGTATCTTGCATAAGATCTTCGGCATCTGCAACATGTCCAGTCAATGACAGACAGTACTTATATAAAGACAGCATTTGTTCTTTACTATACTCATTGATTGGGTTGATAGGCTTTGCCGGACAATCTATCTGTGGTTGAATGTGTAAAAGTGTCATGAGTGGGGCGCCCCCTTTATGATCGGAAATCATTTTGCTACAACGTTGTATATCTTGTAAACGAATAAGGTGATTCAAAAGATACGCAAACCGTCTAACCATAATAAAGAATACGAATGAATTTGAATAAGATCATACAAGAACTTGGTATTTTTTTAAAGGTTACCTCTAACGATTTATACTAAACCTATGCTAGTATAGTATGTAATACATAAGTGCGAAATGGGCGGCTATCGAGCGAATAGGAGTGAAAGTAGATGACACCAAGGAAGATACATATTATTGGCGCCCATGCAAGCGGAAAAACCCATCTGGCACGTCGATTATCTCGCAGATTGGGTATTCCTCATTATGCACTGGAAAATCTAGTGTGGAACGGTACGGGAGAAAAGAAACGTAGAAATATACCTGCCCTGCGAGAGCAATTGTTGTTGGATATCGTCTCGCAAGACTCGTGGATTGTTGAGGGGCAGGATTATGAATGGTTAACGTTTAGCTTTGCTATGGCAGAGCAGATTATTTTTTTGACCCCGTCTCCATTAGTACGAGATGGGCGAATGATTTTGCGTTTTATGCGTCAGAAAATAGGAACTGAAGTCGATCAGGATCGCTTTTCATTTGGCACATTAATGAATATGATCGAATGGAATCACCATTTTGAACGACATACGAAAAAAAATATTATCGAAGCGTTAGAGCCTTATAAGCACAAATTGATTATTACCAAATATGTTCAATAAATGTAGACATCATTTTTGTGCTTCTTTAATAGACATATGATTATTCATACTTTTTCAAAACAATAACCGCATTATGACCGCCAAAGCCGAACGAGTTGGATAATCCAATTTGAAGATCGGCTTTTCGTGCGACATCTGGTACATAATCTAGATCACAGTCATCATCGGGTTGTTGCAAATTGATAGTAGGCGGAATAATGCCTTCACGTAACATTTGAACCAGTGCGATTGCTTCTGCACCACCAGCCGCGCCAAGCATATGCCCTAACATCGATTTATTAGCAGTAACAGGAATCTGATAAGCCTGTTCGCCGAACAATTGCTTAATCGCATAAGTCTCTGAACGATCGCCTACGCCTGTACTCGTGGCATGTGCACTGATAACATCGACTTGTTCAGGAGTAATGCCTGCATTTCGCAAAGCTGATTTCATCGCTTGATGAGCACCGCGACCTTCTGGATGTGTTGCGACCATATGGTAAGCATCTGAACTGGCTCCGTAACCAATCACCTCAGCATAAATAGTCGCTTGTCTCGCTAAAGCATGAGATAGCGATTCCAGTATGACAATCCCTGCTCCTTCTGCCATCACAAATCCATCTCGTGATTGATCGAAAGGACGACTTGCGGTGGTTGGATCGTCATTGCGTGTAGACAATGCTGTCGCATTCCCGAAGCTAGCTAATGCTACCTCATTGATCGCGGCTTCTGCTCCTCCTGCAATAATCACATCTGCATCTCCATAAGCTATCATCCGCATCGCTTCACCGATGGCTGTATTGCCAATCGAACAAGCAGTGACAGGGGAGAGTGTGGGTCCCCATGTACCTAGACGGATACTGATCATCGCTGCTGCGCTATTGGCAATCATCATCGGTACGAGTGTAGGGCTTACCCGTTCAGGGCCACGTTCTATTAAGATATGATCTTGATCAAGTAGTGATTGGATACCTCCTGTACCCGAACCAACATAGACGCCTATGCGTTCACGATCGCTTTCTTCTAGATTCAACCCTGAATGAGAGACTGCTTGTTCAGCCGCTGCGATAGCAAATTGAACAAAACGATCCATTCGTCTAGCTTCTTTACGTCCAAATAAAGCATCACCATCAAAATCACGCACAACCCCGGCAATTTTGGCCTTGTGTCGTGATGTATCAAAAGCATCAATCGCACTAATTCCCGATTGTCCGTTAACTAAATTTCCCCAAAATGTATCTACATCATTTCCCAAAGGAGAAACAATCCCCATCCCTGTAATCACAACTCGTTCCATTATTTTATCCTCCTAAGCGTTTGGCACTATCCATCTATTAGTATTTAATGCGCTAAATGTCGTCTTATTACATCCTTATTCTGTCATGCAAAATATCCTATTACAAGTTACCGTTTATCCTAGTATAATAAGTAACAGGTTATCGTATATTTTTTAAAATAATCATTTAAATAGAAAACAATAGAATACCAATATGCACAAAAAAACGAGTATTAAAATTAGCTTCGCTCTAAGGAGGTTATCAAGTGAATCAACAACATCGTTTACAAGCATTATCTTCTTTTCTCAAAGCACAACGTGCAAAGATTCTACCTCAACAAGTAGGATTGATCGTAGGGATTCGGCGACGTACGCCAGGATTGCGAAGAGAAGAAGTGGCTCAATTAGCAGGAGTAAGTACAACATGGTACACATGGTTAGAACAGGGTAGAGATATTCAAGTCTCGGCTTCTGTACTGGAAAATATAGCGTCAGCTTTATTGTTAACAGCCGATGAACGTAAATATTTATTTTCTTTAGCATTGGATAAAAGTCCAACAGTACTACCTTTATCTGAAGAACTGCCAGCGATTACACCTGCTTTGTACAAAATTTTACAACAACTTCAATACTGTCCTACTATTATTTCAGATCGTCATTGCCATATTGTTGGCTGGAATGATGCGGCTAAGCATGTATTTCTTGATTTTGAAAGTATTCCTGAACCCGGGCGCAATATGATTGGTTTATTATTTTCGCGGAAAGAGTTTCGTCGTTTGGCGGTCAATTGGGATGATTTTGTAGGTGGATTTTTAGCAATTTTTCGTGCATATTATGGGCAATATGTAGATGATGAGTGGTATGAGCAGTTTATCGCAGAGATGAGTGAGTTATATCCTGACTTTTATCATTTGTGGGAACAGAGCAAAGTCAGTTCTGCACCGGAAGTAGTGATTGAATTTAGACATGCCAAAGCAGGCAAAATGCTATTCGATCTTACTTCATTGCAAGTACAGGGCAACACCGATTTGCGCTGTAGTATTTATACTCCCTTAGAAGATTCGGCGACAGAAGTGAAGCTAAGAACATTGATGGAACGCAGTAAAGAAATTTTATCAGAACCGTAAACAACTTTTGTAATTTTCTGATCGCTATACTATAATTTCCATATATTCTATAAATGGTTGGCTAGATCGCAAGAGATGAAAGAGGTGCTATATTGCTAGAATATTTACCGTTAATTTGCTCGTCCTTGATCGTTATATTGTTGATTTTTCGTTCAGTATATCATCGTTTTCAGAAGTACAATCGTGAAAATACAGGCTTATCGCTAATGAGTATTATTGTACTGATCCCTTTTCTGACAATCGATAGACTTGCACCGTGGGAAAAAGATACGGCTTATATTTTAATTATTATCAGTGCATGTTTGTTTGTACGCTTTTTGAATTATTGGGTGGTACAACGCAAATGGAGTAAATAAAAGAAATTTTGTATAACATGATCATATGATTTTGAATACATTTTAAATATAGGATGGGGAGGGTCAGTACTATGAATTCATCGCAATCACAAGAACATGAACGTGATGTGGCATATGCTTCTTTACAAAAAAGACTGTCCGAGTGTAGTGAACAAGATGCATTACAATTGATGCGTAGTTTTGATCGTCAGATTACTTTTTGGAATCAGGAAAAGTCAAAAAAAGAAGAGTTTCGTTCTTTTTGGAAAACGCCTTATCCTTATGTGGGCATTGGCGTAGGTATTGTAGTACCAGTAACAGGATTTGCATTACTTATGTTACTGCCTTAATGATGGACATGATTGCGATATAGAAAGGAAGAGTACTGATGAGTTCTATGCCAAAAGCATTTCAAGGTGATTATATTCAATCGTTGCTAGCTGATAAGCAGATGTCTGCATTAGAGCCTTATTTACAAGCATATCATCATCCTGTGATTCACTTGGAACGCGGACAACAGGGTAGTCAGCAATTGGGGGTTTCGCGAATAGGTGGTTACCCTGATCTACCTGAACATATCAAGTGGCCGCTTACGCAAAATGGTGAATATATGACTTCAGTAGCTCAATTAAATCTGGCTCAAATGGCAAACGAAGTTGGTGCCGATCGATTACCTGATTTTTTTCCGCGTCAGGGATTACTTTGCTTTTTTGTTGGCTTAGATGAACCTGCTTATCAAATTGAGCATCAAATCCTCTATATTTCTGAACAAGAGATGACATCTATAGCTTACCGGGAACCAGAAGAGACTACTATTTTGGAAGAGGATGCTGAACAGCCATTTGTACCGTATGAAGTACATGCTCAAGGTAATATTGAATTTCCTTCTTACAGCTATGTGGACTATGATCAGTTAGTGAATCATGATATATCAGATGAGCAATATCTGGAATGGAAAGAACAATTCAACGCTGACCCTGATGAAATGATTGGCAAAATGTTCGGTTATCCAGTATCCCAGCATGGAGACGATTATATTGAAGCCGCTACAGCGATTCTTACCGGTAAGCATACATATGATACAGATAAACGGCGTAACTGGTTAATCGAGCAGTGTGCAGGCAATGAGCAACAAGCAGATCAGGAGATTGAAGATATGCTGATGCTGTTGGAAATAGAAAGTGATGATGATATCGGGTATATGTGGTGGGATGCAGGAGTTATTCATTTTTTTATCCGCAAAGAAGATCTGATGCAGTTAAACTTTGACCGAACGTATTGTTCCCTTTATTCAAGTTGAAATAAAACATTCGCTATACAGTCTAATGGAGCATAGATATAGATTGCTGAACGATAAATGAATAATAGAAAATGTACTATATGTCCAATAGACCTAATTCAACACTAGACTCAAATAGACTATGCTGTTCCTTATCATCTTCCAGGAACAGCATAGTCTATATTTGTGTGATGCCAGCCAGTTATTAATCTAATTGATTATGCGTTTGTTTATTTTTGATCGGATAAGGAGACTGTACAGTGATCGCTTGAAAGACATGTAGTTTTCCATTTTCTACCTGTCTCATACGTGGGCCTTTGAATCCACGTTTGACCAATTGCTTACGCATATACAACATTAATGCCCAGTGACTCACTACCAGAATATGCTCTTCTTCTGAAGATAAAATAACATCTAATGCTCGATTAATGCGTGCTTCTACTTCCCGAATCATGCGGCGATATCTTCGACTAAGCAATGGAGCCATTTTGAAAAGAACGCCCCAGCCGATAAAAGGAATACGTATATTCGTATTAAAACTTGGAGGTGTAAGTTCACGTAACTCGGGCATCACTGTAATCTCGCCATCATAAATCGACCGTGCCGTTTTAATCGCACGCGGTAGATCGCTTGCAAAACATTTCTCCCAATTGAATCCACGTAGATCTGTTGTACCATCGTGGATATCAGCGATATCATACTCTTCTAGCCAGGCGATCAGTTCACTCACTGTAACAAATTGGCGAAGAGGAAACTCTTTATTTACTTTAAAATGGCGGACAAGTCCGATTGTCTTCGTCATGAGTCTTGTATAATTCCTCCACAATAGTATGGTCGTGCTGTTCCTGTACAAAAAATAAGTAGATAATTTAAGTTTAACATAGTCGTGCAATGAAGGGACACTATTCGCTATTTATTTTAAAATAAAAGTATACTACTGTAAGGCAACGTTTTGAAACCTGAAACGTAATCGTGTATATTTAGTCGTAAGCTTATAATCTAAGATGAATTTCGGTAAAAGAAAGGAAGAATATAATGAGTCAATGGGAATATCGTACAGTCAAATTACACGCTGGAGGCTTTCTAGGTGGCAAAGTAGATGATGTAGAACTACAAGAGCAATTAAACGCCTATGGATTTGATGGATGGGAGCTTGTATCGACATTTGATACCAGTCTTGCACAGGGCGGTTCACGAGAAATTATTTTAATTTTTAAACGAAGCGCTTTGCTCGATTAATGTTGTTAGAGCTATATCTAAAGTACATACTGGTCTAGCCCTTTTTGATAAATGATGATCTTTACCTTTAATATCGGTTCATACTTGTTATATTTTAGGTGATGTTATCTTTGCAAAATTAGGTATACGGAATAAGGAACGGTATACTTTAACATAGAACGATGATCATGAGCACAAAGAAAGCCTCATGGAACAGGAGGAAACAACAATGATCGGAACATGGTTAGAAGAAATCAAATCCATATTACGACCAGAATTGAACAGTCTTGAAGAATCATTAAAAGCTTCGGTTGGAGATGAAGAAATAGAGCAGGCTGAACATACTATAGGTGTCTCTTTCCCGGATGATCTTAAAGAACTGTATCATATACACAATGGGGAGTCTCGTAGTGGTCCGGGATTCTTTTTTGGTTTGCAATTTTTGAGTCTGGAAGAAATGATTAGCGAGTGGAAAATATGGTCTGAGCTAGAGCCTGAGTATCAGACGATGGGAGATCATTATTCGATTCCATCCGGTTGGATCAAAGAGCAGTATATCAACCGCAACTGGATTCCGTTTTGCCATGATGGCGGAGGGAATCATCTAGGGATCGATTTGGCTCCAGCAGAACATGGAGTAGTCGGACAGGTGATTAACTTTGGACGTGATGAAGAAATGAAGTATGTGATTGCCCGTAGTCTGGGTGAATTTATTCATTTTATGCGTGATACGGTGCGTCATGGAAATTACACTGTCGAAGAAGATGATGGATTCAAGTATTGGATGTATGGTCGCAACGAACAATCACGTATGCTCAAAGATGCACAGGCATATGCGTTAGCCGATCTACCCAAAACCAATACACCTTCTGATGAGCCTGAGATTCCGTTACAAGAATGGTTCCAACAATTAGATCAAGACTGGCAAGAGCGTATTATCAACAAATCAAATACGGTCGAAGAGTTTATCCATGCTCATCAAATCTTTTTGATTCGCGAACAGCTTACAGATATTACACCACTTGAACGTTGCCATGAGGTACGTGAATTAATTTTAAGTGTAAATGAGATTCAAGATATTCGACCGCTTGCAAATTGTCGAGAACTCAAAAAATTATATCTTGTTCGCAATCCGATTCGTGATCTTACGCCATTACGTGGATTGCCTTATTTGCAAATTGTTAATTTAGAAGGGACGTTGATTGAAGATTTAGATCCTTTAGCAACGTTACCGCATCTATGTAATCTAGATTGTACCGATACACATATTCAAGATTATGCGCCTTTGGCGAAGATGCAACAGTTAACGACTCTGGCTCTTTCTTCACCTTCCCGGGAAGCTGTAGAAGCTTTATCTTCTATTTCAGGACTACGGGAATTGAAAGTATGTTCGCCTGGTGCATGGACAGCGGAAGACTGGCAACAGATCAGTCAGTCTTTATCTTTGCGCAAACTGCATATTGAAGATGCTTATTTTGCCGATATGAGTTGTCTACAAGCATGTGAACAGTTAGAAATGTTAACGATTCATGATACTCGTATTTCCGATATTTCAGCGATTGCCGATCTGCCTAATCTGAAGCAATTGGAATTGAATAGTGGCTGTCAAATTAGCAATATTGAAACGATCTCCAAATCGGTGTCTTTAGAGCAATTTAGCGGTTCATTTGCTCAATTTCAATTACTCAAAAACTCGTTCGCTCAATATGTGAAATTCCACAAAATTGTAGGCGAAATGACAGATGAAGAAGAAGAAATCTGGCACAGTCATATACGTTAATACGATACTTTAATCATATCCAATCAGTCCCAAAGACTCTGTATAGCTCAAAAGCGACAGAGTCTTTTTTTGTTTTTTTATTATTTTTTACCTAAAATGATAAAAATGTAGTTGACTATCAATTTTCTAATTAGGTATAATTTACTAATAAATAACATATATTTGAAAAAGGAGTGGTATTTTGAAAACAAAAGTAATAGGTATTACGGCGTTGCTTGTGACATTAGGCATAAGTTGGGGTGGTATCCATACTCAGGCGCAGACTTTAACAGTACATAAAGAATTGGGTAACCCTACCCCTTTGGTTCAGTCTGTTGCGCCAAACAAGGAATTGACCAGCTCTAAAGATTATTTTGCTATAAAGAAAAAGGAATTGCCTCAGTCTATTACTTTGCCATCTTCTACTATTCAGCGGAGTACAATAGCAGCAGATACGTATGGCACGAACACAACACCTGATCAAGCATTATTGATTCAGACTGGACAAGCGTATCAAGGTTATATCGCTACAGAAGGGGAAAGTCGTTGGTTTTATACACAAGTGACGAGTCCTGCCAAATTAACTTCTTTTTTAAGTGTAGTTAATTCAACGGCTATTGATTATGATCTTTCACTGTATTACTTAAATGAAGAGACATCCCAGATTCAACAAGTAGCTTTTTCTACCAAAGGGCCGACTCAATATGAACAGCTTAGTCATATTGCCAAAGCAGGCTATTATTTTATTAGAGTGAGTTCTTATCAAGGAGCAGATACAACTAATCCATTTACAGTATTTGCTGTAACATCGGATACGTATGATGCTAATGAACCTGACGATAATCCATGGTTAGCCAAAGATCGCGGAGCTGCTCCTTTTGTCAGTACACAGAATATTGATAACAGCTTTGATGAAGATTGGACAAAAGTCACTTTGACAGCTCAGTCTAAAATGAATTTGCGTTTAGACAACACCTCGACGTATGGAACATATCAGTTACAGCTATTTAATGCTAATCTAGTGAGTCAAGGAACACTTGCCCAGAATACCAATGGTCAAGTTACATTACCTGCGGGCACTTATTATATTCAAGTATTAGCACCTTCGACATTCGATCTCACTAAACCATACAAATTATCTGTTAATTATCAGACAGCAGATGTCTCAAGAGTGACTGTTAGCGATATTACTACAGATGGTGGTCTCTATGGATTTATTGATTATGGACAAGGTAAAAAGTGGCGTGTGAAAAGCAATATTGTGATTACCGGTCGTGCATTTGATGCAACAGGTACTCCTGTAGGGAATGCTATAGTAACTACCAATATCACGACTATTTTAAATGGCAAAGTAATTTCTGGAACAGCTACTACGGATGGGTATGGTAATTTTACAATGCCTGTCTATATTAATAACCCGGGTGTAGGACAATATACATTCCAATCATCTCGGTACAGACATTACTATGATGTAGTCAGAATCCAATTTTTCAACAATGGAAAACAACTTAATTCAGACATCAGCACGTTGTACCATTTTGCTTATGAAATTTATACAGGTTGACATAACAAGGCAAAATAATAGGATGTTGCGTAACAAATGACATAATCGTTTTCAGAATTTACTGCAAAACAATGATGAATATCATGTAACTAAAATAAAAAAGTAGATAAACGATGAAAAAGAGAGAAAATAGGAGCCTGAGATAGATAACTTTTCAATAGTTATCTGAAAATGAAAGCTGTGATGATTCACAGCTTTTTTTGCGTCTTTTCTCAGCTTTACAGTTGACAAGGACAGGCGTATTATTCATTGCAGGCAGTTGATGAATACGATTCAGCAACTGATATAAATGAAGTTTCCAATGTTTGTTGATCGCTGAGTTTTCGGTATTAACCGAAAAACGGGGGAACCAAATTGCGATTTCACAAAACGGTGTGAGAGCCGGAATGTGAATCGTTGGGGTGAATCTGCATACTGACTTAACCATGGTATAGTCAGACAATGCAGTAGGGCGACTCTCACCGCCCGAATCCGACAGCTAACCTCGTAAGCGTGGATTAGGAGAGAAGTGTGAAGCTTGTGCCGATCTGACACAGTGTAATACGACTCTGTGTTTTTTGATATGTTAACAATGTCACAACGCTTAATTTTCATATGCATATGAAAAGCGGGGGAACCAACCGTTGATGAAGATAACTGATACGAAGAGTCAGTTACTACACAACATGGGGTGAATTCCGGTATCTACCGGAACGGGCGATCTTCCAGCCCGAATCCGACAGCTAACTCCGTAAGCGTATAGGGGAGAACTCCTAACCAGCAACTCGGCAGGTACACGATAAGTGTGCGTGTTTGTAGAGGCCTGGGGAAAAGTTCTGCTTTTCTCCAGGCTTCTTTTTTTATGCCTTTTTTAGCAAATGATTACTTACAAAATGAATGCAGGGAGTCTTACACACATGATGGATATACTGATGATTGGTTTAATGGTGATCATGACTTTAGGGTTGAGCGGGTTGCTGCAATGGGCATCTGTAGCTATCGGAGAAAGAAGGAATAAGCGATGACTTGGCTGCTGTGGATTATTATTGGTGGATTAACAATCTATCTATGTTATGCATTGATTTATCCAGAAAAATTCTAATGGGTCAGGGGAGAACATCGTGAGTATCTTTTCATATATCGGAATTGCAGTCACTATTATCATCGCTATAATTATTGCTCGGCCAACCGGACATTATATTGCTTATGCTTTTGAAAATAAACCCAATCGCTTGGATCGTTGGTTTTATCCGATAGAGAAATGGATTTACAGGTTCGGCGGTATCAAAAATGAAAATCAAACATGGAAACAGTATGCAGGAGCAGTTCTGATCAGTAATTCAGTGATATTGCTGATTACGTACATGATCTTTCGTTTCCAACATATTTTACCAATGAATCCAGCAGGGATTACCAATATGAGTCCTGATCTGGCATTTAATACAGCGATTAGTTTTATTACAAATACCAATTTACAACATTATAGTGGAGAAAGCGGATTGTCTTTATTTTCACAGATGACAGCGATCATCTTTATGATGTTTGTATCGCCGGCAACAGGGATTGCAGTCGCTATTGCATTTATTAGAGGAATCACAGGTAAGCCACTCGGCAATTTCTTTACAGATCTCGTACGAGCAATCACACGAATCTTGTTACCATTAGCATTTGTGATGGCAATTGTATTTGTAGGATTAGGTGTACCGCAGACATTGCATACTTTAATCACTGCGCAGACGTTACAAGGAACAGAGCAACAGATTGGTACCGGCCCTATAGGATCATTTCTAGCGATCAAAGAATTAGGTAACAATGGTGGCGGATATTTTGGAGCCAACTCTGCTCATCCTTTTGAAAATCCGGGCGGATTCAGTAACATGTTACAGATGTTAATGATGTTACTTGTACCGATGTCACTTCCATTTACGTATGGTAAAATGGTCGGCAACTCCAAACAAGGTAGAGTATTATTTGTATCCATGGTGATGATGTTTGTCGTCATGCTTAGTGTGTCTCTTGTCAGTGAATCTCAAGGGAATCCATTGATTAATCAATTAGGTATTCAACATCAGTCTGGATCGATGGAAGGGAAAGAAGTACGGTTAGGTGAAGCACAATCTTCATTCTACTCTGTCGTCACAACCGCTTCAGAGACAGGTGCTGTCAATAACATGCATGACACGTTAACACCTATTGGCGGATTGATTTCACTTGGGAATATGATGCTTAATACGGTATTTGGCGGTTCTGGTGTAGGGTTATTAAATATTCTAATGTATGCCATTATTGCTGTGTTCTTATCCGGTCTAATGGTTGGACGAACACCTGAATTTCTCGGTCGCAAAATTGAAGGTAAAGAAATGAAGCTGATTGCAGTCACATTGCTGATTCAACCTTTATTGGTATTAGCTCCAACAGCAATAGCTGTGATGACACAATCCGATACGATTTCTAATCCGGGTTATCATGGATTAACACAAGCGTTGTATGAATTTACTTCATCAGCTGCGAATAACGGATCAGGATTTGAAGGATTAGGCGATAATACACCGTTTTGGAATATTATGACCGGTGTCGTTATGTTTATCAGTCGTTATTTCTCAATGGTAACGTTGTTAGCTGTTGCAGGGTCATTAATGGCGAAAAAACCTGTTCCAGAAACAAGCGGAACATTGCGTACAGATCAAGCACTGTTCGGCGGTATGTTTATTATTTCTGTTATTTTAGTCGGTGCGCTTACGTTTTTCCCGGCAGTTGTACTTGGACCGATTGCAGAAATGCTAACGTTGTAAAAAGAAACAGATACACTCATCTCATGATGTAAGATGAGAAAAATAAATAATTGTTACACAATGAATTATAGATAGAATTCGAATATATAGCATTTATACAGATAAGTGCTAAGTGGAGGAACAATGTAATGAAAAGTAAATCATCAATGATGAGCCGGGACTTGATCTCCAAAGCGTTACAACAATCTGTGATCAAATTAAATCCTAAACTGATGGCACGTAATCCAGTAATGTTTGTAGTTGAAGTCGGTTTAATTATCAGTTTATTACTCATTTTTGTACCGAATGCTTTTGGCGAATCGGTTTCAACAGGATTCAATATAGCAGTAGCCATTATTTTGTTATTCACGATACTTTTTGCGAACTTTGCTGAAGCATTAGCAGAAGGTCGAGGCAAAGCACAAGCAGACTCGATGAAAAATACGCAAAAAGAAATTATTGCAAATCGAATCGAAGGTGAGCAAGTAGTAGCTGTATCGTCTACACAGCTTCGTAAAGGTGATGTTGTCAAAGTCGTACAGGGTGAAATGATTCCCGGCGATGGTGAAGTAATTAAAGGTCTTGCTTCCGTCGATGAATCTGCGATTACAGGTGAATCTGCTCCAGTCATTAAAGAAGCTGGTGGAGACTTTAGTTCTGTAACGGGTGGAACGATGGTAATTAGTGATGAGATCATTATTCGTATTACAAGCGATCCAGGTGAATCATTTATGGATCGAATGATTAGTCTAGTCGAAGGAGCAGAACGACAGAAGACACCTAATGAAATTGCGTTAAACACAGTATTGATAAGCTTAACAATTATCTTTTTGATGGTTGTAGTAACACTTCCTTTTATGGCAAGCTATTTAAATATTGTTCTTTCGGTTCCGGTATTGATTGCTTTGCTAGTCTGCTTGATCCCAACAACAATTGGTGGATTGTTGTCTGCTATCGGGATCGCCGGGATGGATCGGGTAACACGTTTTAATGTGTTGGCGATGTCTGGTAAAGCAGTTGAAGCTTCAGGTGATATCAATACGATTATTTTAGATAAAACAGGTACGATCACGTATGGTAACCGGATGGCTAGTGAATTTGTACCTACAGAAGGTCATTCACCACAAGAAGTCGGCGAATGGGCAGCAGTTAGTTCTGCTTTTGACGAAACACCTGAAGGACGTTCTGTTTTAGAATTGATGAAAAAGCAAAATTGGGAATATTCTCAATCATTAAGTGAAGGTGCTGAAATTATAGAGTTTCGCGCCGAGACACGTATGAGTGGATTGGATCTGGCAGATGGACGTAAAGTGCGTAAAGGTGCTGTCGATGCGATAAAAAAATGGGTCAGTTCTCAAGGTGGAAATATTCCTAGTAATCTGCAAGCGAATAACGATGCTATTGCTTCTGCCGGAGGAACCCCGCTTGCTGTTGCTGTAGATCAGGAAATCTATGGATTGATTTACCTCAAAGATACGGTCAAAGCCGGCATGAAAGAACGGTTTGAACAAATGCGTAGTATGGGTATCAAAACGATTATGTGTACAGGTGATAATCCATTAACAGCAGCAACCATTGCCAAAGAAGCTGGAGTAGATGATTATATTGCTGAAAGTACACCAGAAGACAAAATAGCTGTTATTCGCCGCGAACAAGCAGAAGGTAAATTGGTTGCGATGACAGGAGATGGTACCAATGATGCTCCTGCACTTGCACAAGCGGATGTGGGGATTGCGATGAATAGTGGTACAGTAGCTGCCAAAGAAGCAGCCAATATGATCGATCTGGATTCTGATCCTTCCAAAATTATCGAAGTGGTTGCGATTGGTAAACAGCTATTGATGACACGTGGTAGCTTAACAACATTCAGTATCGCTAACGATATTGCTAAATATTTTGCAATCATTCCAGCGATGTTTATGGTAGCTATTCCGCAGATGCAAGTATTGAATATTATGAATCTACATTCACCAATGTCTGCTATTTTATCTGCGCTGATCTTTAATGCAATCATTATTCCGATTCTGATTCCATTAGCGATGAAAGGTGTCGCTTATAAACCAATGAGCTCGACCAAATTGTTACGTCGTAATTTGTTTATCTATGGATTCGGCGGTGTGGCAGTTCCGTTTGTCGGTATTAAATGTATTGATTTGATTATGCAGACTTTTTTATAAGCATGATTGTATACAGATAAAATGATGGCTTCTATCAATACCAATACGTTACTACTTAGAACCGAAGGGAAAGAACAGGTATGAAAACGGTATGGATCACTTTACGAACAAGCGTTATTTTATTTCTGCTCTGTTGTGTTGTCTATCAATTAGCAGTAACAGGAATTGCGCAAGCATTTATGTCCAAGCAAGCGGATGGCAGTCTTATTTATAATAGTAACAATCAAGTGGTTGGTTCAGCATTGGTCGGACAAGCATTCACTGAACCTCAATATTTTCAAGGACGGATATCAAGTATAGATTACAATGCAAATGGATCAGGATCGCCCAACTTTGCACCGTCTAATCCAGAATTACTGAAACGTCTCCAAGAATCTGTCAGCACATGGCAAAAGCAAAATCCAGATGTACCTGTAGCCTCATTACCTGTTGATCTGATTACCAATTCAGGGTCAGGACTAGATCCTGATATTAGCCCTGAAGCAGCGACTGCTCAGATACCAAGAATCAGTAATTTGACCGGTGTATCCACAGATCAGCTCCAAACATTAGTTCAACAAAATACGATGTCCAGACAGTTGGGGATATTCGGAGAACCTGCTGTTAATGTACTAAAACTGAATATGGCTCTTCAACAAGAGTTGTCTAAATCATGAGTACTTTTCGCCGCAAAACACCTGAAGAATTGTTACAAATGATCACCAAATTAAAGCAAGGACGTTTGAAGGTATATATCGGAGCCGTAAGTGGCTCCGGTAAAACGTACCATATGTTACGTGATGGTCAGATGCTTCGTCATGAAGGAATAGATGTTGTGATATGTGCAGTATCTACATTACAACGTCCGGAAACGATGCAACAATTAGGCGATCTAGAACGCATTCCAAGTATTCATTGGATCAAAGAAGATAAGCAAGGACAGACATGGGAACAAAAAGATTTGAATCTGGAAAAAATTATTGAGCGCAATCCAGAAGTGGTATTAGTGGATCATCTGGCTCATATGAATCGACCTGAAGCAGAGCATCGGACACGGTGGGAAGATATTCGTTATTTATTAGAACATGGAATCAGTGTAATGGTTACAGTCAATGTGTATGAGCTGGAAGGTTCTGCTCAATTGGCACAGCAGTATATAGGTCGTGAAGTCGAATGTACTGTACCGTCAGATACACTACATCAAGCAGACGAAGTTCGCTTAATTGATGTTACCCCAGAAGTCATTTTGCAACGGTATTCTGCTGGTCTTTTGGATAATAGCAGTGATCGTGCTTTTTTTGAACGTGGAAATTTAGCTGTACTTCGTGAACTGGCATTACGTACTGTTGCTGAAGGGGTCGGTGGAACACTGGAAAAGCATCGTGCAGAACAGGGACTGACCGGCCCGACAGGAACAGCAGAGCGTATTATGGTGTCTGTACAATATCACTGGAATGGATCGATTTATATTCGGCGTGGCCAACAGATTGCCCGTCGTTTGAGTGGAGATTTATTAGTGGTTTCTTTTCAAAATAAAGCACGAAAACTCAATCGTGAAGAAGAAACATTCAAGCGTTCGATTCGTGAGTTATCTACGCAAGTCGGAGGAGTATTTGAAGAAGTTGCGATGATCTCCAAGCGCAGACTGCCAAGACAGGTGGTTCGTTATGCCAAAGAGCATCAGGTTACACGCATTGTGATGGGACATTCACGCCAAAATCGCTGGCAAGAATGGATCAATCGCTCTGTTATTAATGGAGTCTTGTTAATGACACGTGATATTGATATTTTTTTGATGGCAGATCGTGCCGAGCAAGAAGGCGAACGTATTTTACCTGCGAAAACAACCAAATTACCTGCTGTTAAAAAAGAAGATTCGTATCGCCGTTTACCTTCAGAAGAAATCGCCCGTCAAATCGATCATATTCGGCGCGGAACATTCAAAGTCTATGTAGGCGCTGCACCAGGGGTCGGCAAAACATACACTATGTTACGTGAAGGCAATGAATTACGTCGGCAAGGGATCGATGTAGTGATCGGATTACTTGAAACGCATGGACGGCAAGAGACCGCAGACCAAGCCGCATCTTTGCCTTTACTTTCCAGACAAATTATCAAATATGGTGATCATCATTTAGAAGAGTTAGATGTGGAGCAAATCATTGCACGCAATCCAGAAGTGGTATTAGTGGATGAACTTGCTCATACGAATGTGCCAGGTAGTCGTAATAGCAAACGGTATGAAGATATTACAGAGTTACTAGCAGCAGGCATTTCCGTCATTTCTACTGTTAATATTCAACATCTGGAAAGTTTGAACGATGCTGTTGAACAAATCACTGGGATTCGTGTACGGGAGACTGTGCCGGATTCGATTTTGCATTTGGCAGATGAAGTAGAGTTAATCGATGTAACACCACAGACGTTACGCCAGCGATTACAAGAAGGCAAAATCTATGCGTCATCCAAAGTCGAACAAGCACTGAGTAACTTTTTTAAAATGGGAAATCTGATTGCTTTGCGTGAATTGGCATTGCGAGAAGTAGCCGATGATGTCGATGAACGATTAGAATCGTGGGAACGCAAAGATTCATTACGTGGACCGTGGCAAAGAGAAGAAATTATTTTTGTAGGTGTCAAATTAGATCATGAAGCAGAGCGTCTTATTCGGCGAGGATTCCGTATTGCTTATCGGCTCAAAGCCAAATTGATTGTGTCGTATATTCATATCGGTAGCGAATTTTCGCTGGCAGGTGCAATAGCGGATAAAGCAGATAAATTACACCATTTAACAGTACGTCTAGGTGGAGAATTCGAGATTCAATATCAACCGCTACGTCAACGTCTGGCACAATCTATCGTAGAAGAAGCACAATCTCATCATGCAACACAGATGATTCTTGGACAGACAAGTACCCCACCTTGGAAAAGATGGGGCAGAGATTCGTTATTAAAAAAAGTATTACGACATGCACGCAATATGGATATTCTGGTGGTAGCCGATCGAGAAAGTTAATCGTAGCGATCGATGCAGACATAAATAATTTACAAATAGTGTATCTATTATACAATACTTACTAGTTACTCGATCTCAATATCACCAGAAGAAGTATTTGCTTTGATCGTATAGGGGCTGTTAGTGCTATTCGGTGGAACTTCAACATCATCTGAATTGGTATGTGCTTCATACGAACCTTCAAATTGATGGTTGGTATGAATCTCAATATCACCCGATTGAGCAGAAGCTTCTACATTGCGTGCTCCTTTTTGCAGAGTGATCAATATATCACCAGATTGTGAATTGATATGCCCTTCGCCACCTAATTGTTGAATTTCAATATCGCCTGAGCTGGCTGTAGTCGTTACATCTCCCTCTAAGCGCTGTGCATAAATTTCACCAGAACCTGATGATAGTTGCAAAGTAGAACCTTGCCAGTGTTCTAAGCGAATATCGCCAGAGGACGTACTTAATTGAGTTGTTCCTTTTAAATCATAAGCTTTCACATCACCTGAACTGGTCTGGAGTTGTATATTGGTAGCTTCTACATTTTTGAGTGTTGTATGAGCAGAAGATACGTCCATAGTAAACTGTTGTAATTGAGCCGGATCGGTTAAAGCCACAGTGATATGTTGAATAGCAGGTGTAATATCAAAGTGAAAAAAGTTAAATCCAGAAGTTACTTCTTCTAAAGAAAGTTGTAACGTATCATTCTGAATAGTAGTCTGTTGTAATTGTTTCAAAATCGGGCGATCCAGCTTACCTTCAAATTGAACAGTATCTTTACCATTTGTACTTGCTACAAAATCCACCTGAACATCATAAGCTGAGTTAATATGTAATGTTTTCAATTGACCTACAGGTAATTCCCACATCTGTTTATGTACGATTGAATCTGGTTTACCACCTAAACCTAGATTATTAGCGCTTAAGCCAATAATACCAGCGATAATACAGATAAGACCAATAACGACACGTTTTTTGGTTCTTGTTTTCATATTTGTTTCCTCCAGATTCTTTGTATTCTTTCTAGTGCGTATAATAATTGTTAGTGAAATGAATAACAATTATTTATAGTTAAACAATTACTTTCCATATTGATTCGATCATACAAATAGTACAGTACTCTTTATAGAACAGTCAAAGATTATACCTGTAAAAGATAAATATAACAAAAGAGCAGAAAAAACTCCCTATCCGTAGAAGGGAGTTCATTTTCATGTATAAGATTATAGTTATAGTATTTAAAAATGTAACTTAGTACGTATTGCGAACACCAACATTACTGAACATAGCGTCAGTCCATTGACCTTTTACTGCATAGTTGACAGAAGTAACAGTTGGAGTGTTTGTACGCATACCATTGTAGATATTTTGTACATCAGCTGTATTTAATTCAATATTTAATGAAGGAATCACTGTTATCGCTGTTTTTTCTTCAGTAGTTGTTTTAGCATTTGGTGTTGTTGTTGCTAATTTAGCTTCTGTTGCTTTGAGGATACCGTTGTTGCTGTATACCCAATCCGCAGAGTAACCTAAAGTTTGAAAATCAGCGATAGGAAGAATAAAGTCTACACTATCTTTGAATAATGAAATGTCTTGGCTTGTACCTGTTAATGTAGGAGAAACAGTGAATACACCAAGTGCTAGATCAGGTTTGATCGTTGCGATATCTTCATTAACATTTTTTACATAAGCTGCTAATTGTTCTGCTTTCCAAGTATTCCAAGTATTTAATTTGTTACTGTTGCTTTTGGTAAAATCAATCGTATCTGGATCAAATCCATTAGCAGATTGGAAAGCATTACGAGTAGAATTGTTCATATCAACACGATCCGTATCAAAATCCAAACCGCTTAATACTACACCATCTACATTGTAATTAGTCACAACTTCTTTAATAATCGAACGTTCATAGGTTTGTACATCTGGCTCAAAAGGATTTACATAGTACGTACTTCCGTTATTACCAGTGTAAGCTGAAAATCTACCTTTATCATTGATCGTACGCATTTGCCAAGATGAGTTTTTATCAATAGCTGCTTTATCTTGGAACTGTGGTACAACAGCATTAACTTTGATGCCGTATTGGTGAGCTTCTTCGATCACATCAGCCAGTGCATCAAATTCAGTAAAACCAGTAGCTTCTTTAACTAATTCGCTGTTATAGAAAGCATAACCAGATGATCCATTAACATCACTATCTTGTTTGACAGTCATATTGATTACAGATACATGGTTACGTACTGCTTGTTTGATAAAAGTATCAACTGTTGCTGCATTTGTGAAGTTAGCTTCAGTTTGTACAGTAATTTCAGTTGTAAAAGGAGTCACAGGAGCGACAGCTTCTTCAGCACTAGCTGTAGTTGCTTGCCAAGGGATAATTGTAAGAGCTAATAAAGCAGCAGATAAAGAATAAGTAAGTTTTTTCATAATAATTTAGATCCTCTCTGAAATACATGTGTATTTTTGCTGAAAGTAAGTTATTGTCAGTTATAAATAATGAATAGCTTCTCAATTCAATTATTTTCCTATACGCTCTTATCTTTCGTAACTATACCATTATAATATGAATAACCGATGAACGACACCATGAGAAGTCTATGTCAATTGTCGCATTTAGACGAAAAACAGACATAAAGGTGAAAAACATTCTTTGTTTTCCATGAGAATAATGAATTTTAGCCAAAATTGAAACAATTTGATTAGGTATACTATATAATACGTAACCTACAGGTAAAAAGTTTCACATTTTAATGATATTTTCAAAATAGTTTTAAAAATGGTTACATCAGATCACAATAAGTTAGTTTGTACATATAAAAGAGAACATAAAGTACGCGCAAAAAAACCTTTATAAGTTGATCGAAGTCTATAAGCACTTCAATCCTTATAAAGGTTTTTGATAGTGAGACGATAGAACAACGCTTATTCTTGAATCTCGATCAGTTCCAAATGCACATTAACCGTATCTTCTTCTGTTGCAAGCTTAGGTACAGAAGTCGAATAGTTATGAATACTTCCTTTGAAATGAAGATCGTGAGAAGGCACTTTAACATCAAACGTCTGTCCGTATAAATGAGAAGTAACATCGTGATACTCTTGGTTGCCTGTGATCATGAAATCAAAAGCGATCAGATGATGGGTCTTATCTTGAATAGAATGACTCACTTGCTCATATCGAAACTGCGAAGCGTTCAATTGCAAAGTGTCTAAATAGACAGGAATCGTTTCTGTAGAACGAATAGTCATGGTGTACCAATTCCTTTCTAATTTTTAAAAATTAAGGTCTAATAGGATATTCTCCATTACAACAGATAATAAAGTTGAGTGCTAAAAAAGGTTGTATATTATTGTGTGCTCGATTCATATCTGTATAAATTCGATATGAGCTAAATTTCTATTACATTAGTAATATTGATACCAGCTAACAAAATGAGTAAATATCTTATTTTTTATAAAAATTATTCGGTATTAGATTAAGAAGAAAAGTTTCATTTTTTTAAATATGAGACTTAGCAGTGTTTTGCTCTATAATTGTTGAAATAATTTCTTCTATAGAAAGAACGCCTAGATCTGCACCACCATGTTGACGAACAGAAGCGCTATGAGCATTTTTCTCATTTTCACCCACAACTAAGATGTAAGGTACCTTTTCCATTTGAGCTTCACGCATTTTGTATCCTAACTTTTCGTTACGGATATCGATCTGTACACGAATCCCGACTTGCATTAATTGTTGCTTCACCTGTAATGCATAATCAATGTAATGTTCAGATACAGGTAACAACTTGATCTGTATAGGAGCTAACCAGACAGGGAAAGCACCGGAATAGTGCTCTGTTAGAATACCTAGAAAACGATCGATCGAACCGTAGATCGCGCGGTGAATCACGACCGGACGATGCTTGAGATTGTCTTCACCTATATAAGTAAGATCGAATTTTTCAGGCATTTGAAAATCAAGCTGGATTGTACCGCATTGCCAGCTACGCTTGAGCGCATCTAGGATATGAAAATCAATTTTAGGACCGTAAAAAGCACCATCACCTTCATTAAGTGTATACTCAATTCCGCGATGATCAAGAACATTACTTAGCGCTTGTTCCGCCTGATCCCACAACTCATCTGCACCCATATAATCTGCTGGACGAGTCGATAATTCGATTTTGTATTCAAATCCAAATACGTTATACATATCATCGAGAAGTGTCATTGCCTGATTGATCTCATCTTCAATCTGATGAGGCATAGCATAGATATGAGCATCATCCTGACAGAAAGTGCGTACACGCATCATACCGTTAAGCGCACCGGAGAACTCGTGCCGATGCACCTGACCGAACTCCATCATACGAATAGGAAGTTCACGATAAGAATGAAGATCGTTTTTATAGATCAACATATGTCCGGGACAGTTCATCGGTTTGAGTGCAAAAGCTTCAGCATCAACAGGAGCAAAATACATATTATCTTTGTAATGATCCCAGTGACCGGATTGTTCCCAAAGTCGTTGATTCATCATGAGCGGTGTACGCACTTCTTGATAACCATTTTTTAATTGCATCTCACGTGAAAAGTTCTCCAGTTCTGTCCGCAAAGCCATTCCTTTAGGCAAGTAAAATGGCATCCCCGGTGCTTCTTCTGAAAACATAAACAAATCGAGTTCTTTGCCTAATTTGCGGTGATCACGTTTTTTGGCTTCTTCTAGCATATGAAGATGTTCATCTAATTGAGCTTTTTTCGGAAAAGCTGTGCCATAGATACGTTGTAGCATTTTCCGATTAGAATCACCACGCCAGTATGCACCAGCAACATGTAACAATTTGAAAACTTTGATTTTGCCAGTAGAAGGAAGATGAGGCCCACGACAAAGATCGAAAAATTCGCCTTGCTTATAGATTGAAATTTCTGCATCTAGCGGTAGATCGTGAATTAGTTCTAATTTATAAGGATCATGGATGTCTGTAAAAGTAGCTATCGCTTCTGCACGACTAATCACTTTACGGACAATAGGCAGGTTCTCGTTGATAATCTTGTGCATTTCTTTCTCAATATCATGCAATTGTTCTACAGATAAAGGGTTAGCAATATCGATATCATAATAAAATCCATCTGCAATAACAGGGCCAATACCAAGCTTTACTTGTTGATCACCGTATAGACGCTTAATGGCTTGTGCCATCAGGTGAGCAGTACTATGACGATACATAGCCAAACCTTCTGGATCGTCCAGAGTGATGATCTGAGCAGCACAGTCTTGATCAATTATAGTATTGAGATCAACCAGCTTGTTATTGATCTTGCCGGCGATGGCTTGCTTACCAAGACTTGTACTGATCGAGGATGCGAACTCAGCAATGGATACAGGTGAATCTACAGAACGGATGGAGCCGTCAGGTAAAGAAATGTGAATAGACATGATAGATTCCTCCAACGTATTAGAATGTAAGCGCAAAAAAGCACACTGTCCCAGAAAGGGACGAGTGCGCTTGGCTCGTGGTTCCACCCTAATTTGACCTCTCTGTAGAAATAGCTAAATACGCTATAATCATGCAGAGAACAGTCCTCATTGGAATCCATTAACGGGGATTAGGCGGTACGATCTAATAAGATAATCACAATGCATTATCGGTTCAATCATACGGCTACAAAGGGGTAATTACACATTTGTCGACTGAAAAAGCTCTCAGCAATCGCTTTTCTCTCTGGGCAGCGCATAACGTGAATCATGTCTTTGGTCAAAGCCTGATATAAGTTGGGATGTGTTATTGATTCCTGATTATAGGAGTGTAATCGTGAAAGGTCAAGATTAAATTTAAAAAGATTTATCAGAATAAATACAAAATTATATAAAAAAGAACATTTACACATAAGATAATATCAATAAATGAAAAATTCAAAATAGTTTATAACAATAAAATAATTAAAAATATAACAAGACAGTTAACAAGTTAGCAATACAATATATAAATGAAATAGAAAAGGAAATCAAAAGGGGAAATAAGTATGATGTTAAAGTTTACTAAAATAATAAGCATTGGTTTGATTATGAGTATGTTACTATGCTTACAAAATAATCAAATTAGTGCTGAAGGATCTTCTCAAAAAATGATTGAAGTATCTGTAGACTTCGATGGGGAATTAATTAAAAAACAGATAGGATACACTAAAGATGGATATTTGATGTTACCTTTGAAGGATATCCTCCAAAAATTTGATTTTAAAACAAGCTATAATCAAGAGTTTAAGTACTATACTTTATATACCGATGATTCAATATTTTATATTAATATCGACAAAACAGGAATAGTTCCCTCTAATGCAGAATGGACTGGGTTTCCTGTGGAAGGAGACATGATAAACGATACACTTTATTTGCCAATTCTTAGTGTTTTAAAAGGATTAAATTGTTATTCTGATTATAGTAGTTCAGAAAAGCATCTTAGTATAAAAACGTGGGAAAAACATGATCAGCCAGACTTCTATAAAGTACTGAAAAGCTATTATGGAGATGGAAGTCGTTATCCAGACCCTTCTATTTTGGATCAAGATATGCAAAAAAAAGTATTTTATAAGATCCTTCCTTTTTTTAATGATTTTGTATGGAATATCAAGCCTAATATTTACAAAGTGGATTATATTCAAAAAAACAAAGCAATTATTTATGTAGAAGGAACAATAGAATCTAATGTTCTTGTTAAAAAAATAAGCACTAAATTAACATTACTAGATCGTGGAGAAGGTTGGAAAGTGCTGAGGAGTTATGGGAGTGAATATGTTGGTTATATTCCAGAGACAGCTATCTCTATAAAAAAAAATACTCAATCGAATCAAAAGAAAATGATTTCAAAAATCGAGAATGGATTCGAACGTTTTATTCAATCGTATAATGATCAGAATTTTACAAAGTATTTATCTTCACGTTCCACTTCCTATGTAAATTATTTAAAAGACTATGCTAAACGCCCCGGACATAAAGAAGATTATAAAATATATATCCAAAATCAATTGTATCGTAATAGCGAAAATTATGGAAAAAACATAAAAGTTAATCATTCAACAGTGTGGTATATTAGTAAAAAGCAAGCTATGCTAACTACTGAAGTTACTTCTGTAGATGTAAAAGGATGGGATGAAAACAGCAACAAAGTTTATGGAGAAGTAATAAAAGAATGGATCATCAGTATGGATTTAGAAAAAGATGGATCATGGAAAGTTGGAAAAATTGAAAAGTATTCTGATCATTCTATAGAATAACCAAAGGAGTACTAGACGATGAAGCTGAACTGCGCCATTCTTGATGATTACCAGCATGTTGCCGAGCAGATGGCAGATTGGTCAGTAATCGAATCGCAAGTGAATATTGATAGTTATCACGAATATTTTGAAGATCGAAATGAATTGATTGAAGCGATTCAGGATTATGAAATTCTAGTTATTATGCGTGAACGGACGAAGTTTCCAGAAGATGTACTTCGTAAATTGCCTAATCTTAAACTGCTGATTACTACAGGCATGCGCAACGCTTCGATTGACCTCAAAGCAGCAGGGAAATTAGGAATTACAGTCTGCGGAACACGAGGAAAAGGAGCTGCACCGACTGAATTAACATGGGCGCTTATTTTAGGATTGTCCCGTCATTTGATCCAGGAAAATGAATCGTTTCGCAACAATGGAGCATGGCAAAGTACGATTGGAATCGGATTACAAGGAAAAACATTAGGGCTATTGGGATTAGGTAAAATCGGGCAACAAATGGCTACGATCGGACAAGCGATGGGAATGAATATTCTGGCATGGAGTGAAAATCTAACAGCTGAACGAGCAGAGGCGGCTCATGTGCAATTGGCAGCTTCCAAAGAAGAACTATTAGCTGAAAGCGACTTTCTATCGATCCATCTGGTACTTAGTGATCGCACACGCCGAATAATAGGAAAATCCGAATTAGCTTTGATGAAGCCTTCTGCATACTTGATCAATACTTCACGTGCAGGCATTGTCGATCAGACTGCAATGATCGAAGCATTACAAGATGGGACGATTGCAGGAGCTGGATTAGATGTATTTGATACAGAGCCTTTACCGTCAGATCATATATTACGCAAATTACACAATGTATTAGCAACACCGCATATTGGTTATGTATCCGATGATAATTACAAATGCTTTTATAAAGATGCGGTAGATAACATTGTAGGATATCTTAATAACGATATACAGCGAGAACTAATCTATGTGCGAACGTAACGATATACAACATTATTCAACATTGAAATGGATATCATATTAAATAATAGTTGAGAAAAGTACTATTCTAATAGTCATTTTGCCAATTGATGTTGGAAATAAACTTGTAAATATCGAAATATTATATATGAAAAGTCTGGAATTGTAGATATCACTTTGCTCGTGAGAAAGTGGTATTTATAGTTTGAGGCTTTTTTAGTATGAACAAATTGATCAGATGAATAAATCACAATTTTAAGGGGGAATATATATTTACAACACTATAAAAATTATTTCACCATATGAAAAATTCATAATAATAAAACCAAAATAAAATCACCCGAGATACATAACATAAATAATTCACTATTACGCTCCTGCACGTATCAAAAACTAACTAATCTTAATGATAAAAGCAAACAAAAAACCGCCACATTATTGATTACGCATAAGTGGCAGTTTTTTATTAAAAACGTATAGATATAAATGATACCTTAAATCGCACAATGTTTACAGGATGATCGTTACACCATATTACAAATCGCAAAAACGTGATTACTTAGAATCTCCGTTCAAATAATTGAAGAATGGCCCATCTACCCAGAATTGATAACTATCCACTTTGAGCGAAGGATCAAGCGCTTTGAAGCCAGCAGCCACATCAGCAGATTTTTCTTTCAAAGAGAATGATTGTACATAATAATTGCCTTGAGTGATTTTGTTATTGCTAATCACGTCATAGTCTTTGATTGCTGTCTGAGAATAGTAGAGCGGTTGCCACCAAGAGTTATAGATCAGACCTTTTTGATCTTCACTATCTTTTTTCGCATAAGCTAGAATGACTTTTTGGAATTTGTTTTTGTCAGCACTATTAGCAAATTCAAAAGCCAAATCATATTCTTTAGCATTAGCGATATAGTTGCCATTAGCGATCTGAGACACATGATAATCCTCAGTTGATTTAGGCTCGCCCCATTCTTTCAAATAAATAAATGCAGATGTTTTCGGTTCAAATTGTACTTTGGCAGAGATCCCTTCACTACGTAACAAACCAATCAATTGAACCGCATGTTTGATATCATCATGACCGTAATTTAGAGACAGTGCGTCTATAAAATTAGCTTCATAACGGCTATCTTTGACATTGTAACCAGTCACCAAGTTTTCTTCTAACGCTTTGTTCGCTAATTCTTGCAATTCTGGTGCTTGAATTAAACGTGACGTGTTATAAGCATCTTGCAATTTGGCATAGATATCATCATCACTGGTGTAACCGAGATAGTGTTTGTATTGCCCTTTAAATTGCAACACCTGTCCAAGCAATGTCTCTACAAATACAGGTGACGGAGAAGTAGATTGTGATGCAGTTACAGCTTTATACAGAGATTTCGGCAATAAACCACTGTCTACAGCTACAGCCAGTTCTTGACCTGTTTGGGTCGATACAGAAGTTGGTTTGATCGCCAGCTTGGCAAGTGCAGTTTTTACTTTAGCCGGAGGATATGTATACGCCAGTTCCTTGAGACCAGCTGCTTTGACAGCGAAATAAACAGCGGTACGTGCGTCTAACTTTTGATTAGGATGAACAGTAGTACTGGAGAGGATACCATTCTCATATAAAGCTGTAGCTGCTTTATATAGCTTATGGTTAGATGGTACATCAGTAAATGTAGCATCCGACTTTTCTGGAGTTAATTGAAGTGCTGTAGCAAGGTCTTGGATATACTGCCCACGACTAATCCCGTTCGCTACTGAAATATTGAATTTGGATTGCAAAAATTGTGAGTATTCCGAAGCGCTGACCTCATGCTGTGCGACAACCGCAGTAGCTGCATAACTGGTACTGCTGTATAACACAGGTGAAGCGACAACAGAGACAGCAAGTGTCCAGGCAATAACTGATTTACGAACAACTGACTTTTGTAAAAATGCTGTAGAAAATGGTAACATTCTTAATCCCCTCCAATTAATTACATAAATCCTATAGGTTTTATGAGAAATATTATTCTGAATCATAATATGGAGGGTACAAACTGTCAATCAAAATAAATGTGATCTATTGAATAGAAAATATTAATAATTGATATTAGAATAATAATCATAGATTTATCTAACATAATAGTTAATTTGTACAATAAAATACTTACTCTAAAGGGGAACACAATGAATACAAAGATCATATGGAGTGCTTCTATAATTGGAAAAGGCTACAAAACTATGGGATCGTGCTGTAGATTATTAGGCAGATTTTGATGAAAATCTTGATCGTTTACAGAAGCGTGCTAAAGATTGGAAAAACTATCAGTCTACGGATTAAATCAAATTATTAAATTAAAAAAACTCGCTATTTAACCGGAATATTCTTTCACAACAAGAATTCAGGCAGTAGCGAGTTTTTAGTTATTTATAATATCGGGGAAAGCAGACGAGCGAACGATTCAAGCATCCGTTGATACAGTGGACGATTCTCATAATCAGCCAGTGTAAGAACTTTGCTATCCAAGATATCTTGTAAAAAGAGTTCTTCTAGCTTGGTCGCTGTTTCGCTATCATAGACAATCGCATTCACTTCAAAGTTCAGCTTATAACTACGAATATCCATATTGGCTGTACCGACCGAAGCAATCGTACCATCAATCACCATCGTTTTGGCATGCAGAAATCCTTTTTCATACAGATAACAACTAACATTCAGTTCTAACAATTCACGCAAATACGAGTAAGAAGCCCAGTAGACCATTTGATGATCTGGTTTTTTGGGGATCATGAGATGCACTTGAACACCGGAAAGCATTGCCGCTTTGAGCGCAGTAATCATACTTTCATCCGGTATAAAATACGGTGTCTGAATCATAATACTTTTTTTGGCTTCATAGATCATTTTGATATACGAATACTTAATCGTCTCCAAGCTGCTATCCGGGCCACTGGATACAATCTGCATTCCAATCTTACCAGTAAATGGCTTGGTTACAGCAAATAGTGAATAATCTTCAGACATTGGAGTATTCAGTGCTAAATGCCAATCTCGCAAAAAGTGAGTCTGCATTTGCAAAATAGACGAGCCTTCTACACGTAAATGAGTATCACGCCAGTACCCGAATCGTTTGACTTTGCCTAGATATTCATCGCCCACATTGAAGCCACCGATATAACCACAATCTCCATCAATAATGACTAATTTGCGATGATTTCGATAATTTAATTTAAAATTAACTTTGGGAATACTAGGTGGGAAAAAGGCAGCAGCTTGACCGCCAGCTTCACGTAATTCATGGATGAATTTTTTGTTAACTTTGGAACTGCCCCACGCGTCATAAATCAATCGTACAGTAACACCTTCGCGCGCTTTGGCTGTAAGGGCATCAATTAACTTACGACCCAATTCATCCCGCTGAATAATATAATACTGGATATGAATATACTGCTTGGCGTTAGCAATATCTTCAAATAAAGCATCAAACTTTTCATTACCATCTGCAAAAATACGAACAGCATTATCCTGTGTATACAGCGCATAATTACTAATCAAATTCATATGCACTAATTCATGATAACGACCGATTGAAGGATCATTAAACGAGAAACTTCTGGAATGAAATTCTTGACGCTGATCTTCTACAACGGATTCAATAATCGACCTGAATTCTTTGCGCAATCTAAATTTTTTGACCCGACTCAAATTCTGACCAAAAAATAAATAGACAATAAACCCAACCACCGGTAAAAAGACCAGTATCATTAGCCATGCCCATGTAGCCCCAATATTGCGTCTTTCCAAAAACACAATAAAAAGAGCGAAAAAGATATTAATCGCAATAAAAATCCAGGAAAGATGCGATAAAATAGACATTCACCGTTTCCCACCTTAACTATGTAATAGAGTTCACCATTCAGCATACCAAAAAATAAGATATTACACACTATAAAAAGAAAAACTGCCAATAAAAGCTGGGTATCCAGCTATACTGGCAGTACGTATTGTATAAAATGTAACTGGTACCAAACTAAATTTTGATATGATGATCGGCAGGTTCTACAGGTTTACTACGCATATACCAGATTAACATGATTAGCGACAATACCGTCATCGTTAACAACACTACATAATTCATACGGTAAATTCCTGAAGACGACTCGAACGGATTGCGAGCAATTAATAATCCGAAAACAGCTGTTGCTGTAGCACCACCAAAAAATTGAGTCAATTGGAAAACACCTACACCTGATGATAATTGCTTGCGTGGAAGCATACGAGATACTTCATTTTGTAGAGAAGCGCCTACGGCTGAGAACGAAGAAGCTAGCAACATATAAGCAGCCATCAATACATAAGGTGAGAAGGTGAGAAATCCGATTAATCCAGCAAATGTAACCACCATAATGATATAACCGATAAAAGATAACCGATAGTTACCATACTGATCGATCCAGCGACCGATAATAGGCGTCATAATCGCTGATAATATAGCACCCGGGAAGATCATTAATCCGCTAAATGAAGCTGATTGACCGAATACCTGATTAAGCACTAATGGGATTAGAAAAACCATACCTAGATTGATCGCAAAACAGCAAAATGACATAAAGAGCATTTTACGATAAGCGGTATTACGGAACAGTTCGGGTAAAATAAACGGATTGGAAGATCGGCGTAAATGAAAGACCAATACGATAAAAGCTACAATAGCGATCAATAAGTTCACCCATGATAAGCGACCAATACTTAATAGTAGAGACGGGATAACGATCACCAATAATCCTGCTCCAACAATATCGAACTTCTGATCTTTTTTGAAAGAGAATTCCTTTTCAGAAGGAAGCATTTTCCAATAAGCAGGTACAAGCAAAACAATTAATCCTGTGACCAAAAACAACGAATTCCATCCCAGACTATCTGTTAGAAATCCACCCAATACAGGGCCTATACCAAAAGCAAGTGAACCACCTGCTGCAATAAGAGAAATCGATTTGCCTCGTCGATCATTAGGCACATAACGTGTGGCAAGTACAAGCCCTAATCCTTGCATCGGCCCTGCACCAGCAGCTTGCAAAATACGAGCTAACATCGCCATTGGGAAATTATTTGCGGTAAATCCGATTACACATGAAGCAACTAATAGCAGTATGCCTACCATTAACAATTTACGTACAGGATACCAGTCAGATAAGCGACTGAAAATAACAACCGATAAAGCAAACACGATCGAATATCCTGAAATTAGCCATGAACCGAGCGAAGAGCTAATATGTAAATCAGCAAGAATACGCGGTAAAGAAACATTGAACATCGTTGTGTTCATAACAACTAGAAAAATACCAGCTGCCCACAACGGGATAACAACTTTATCTCTCATTCACAAACCCATCCTATCTGTAATCTACTTCTTTATACTTACATACTTACATACTTACTAGACTATAGCTGAATATAATTGATATGGCAAAATGGATATAACCATTGTTGTTACATTTAATCGCTTACAATTCTGCTAACTACCACAATTCTAGTTATTTATTATTTTCAAATAAAATCATATTAAAAATAAAAAGCTGAAATTGTATCTATTTTCTAGATAGTATTGAAACCGTTCATTTTCTAATCTATAATGATAATCATTATCAATTAAGATTATAAAGAATAACTTATCAAATAGGAGAGTGACTGTTGTGACAACTGCATTAGAGTTATATGATGTGACGATTATAGGCGGTGGACCCGCAGGATTATATAGTGCTTTTTATAGTGGAATGAGAGATATGAAGACCAAGATTATCGAATACAATCCGCAATTAGGTGGGAAAATCTTAATTTATCCTGAGAAAATGATTTGGGATGTAGGCGGACTTCCACCTTTAAGTGGAGCACAACTGATCGAAAACTTGATTCAACAAGCAATGACATTTGAGCCAACTGTCGTTCTCAATCAGAAAATAGCAGGTGTGGAGCGGCTAGAAGATGGCAATTGGTTGCTTACAGCGGCAACAGGGGAACAGCACTATAGTAAAACGATTATTTTGGCGATGGGACATGGTATTCCAACGATGCGCAAATTAGAAATTGAAGGTGCAGATCGTTATGAAGTAACCAATCTTCATTATACTGTCCAAGAATTAAATATTTTTGCAGGCAAGCATGTTGTTATCTCTGGCGGTGGAGATTCTGCGGTAGATTGGGCAAATGCGCTACAACCAATTGCAGCTAGTCTAACAGTAGTGCATCGTCGTCATGAGTTTGGCGGACACGAGAAAAGTGTAGTAACGATGAAGCAGAACTGTAAAGAAGTACTAACACCTTATGGCTTAACAGCTGTTCAAAGTCATAATGGAACTCAGATTGATGAGATTACAATCACCCATGTAGAGACAGGCGAAGTACGTCATCTGCCTGTAGATGCAGTTATCGTCAATCATGGAATGATCGGTGATCTTAGCCCGCTACTTCACTGGGGAATAGAAGTCAATGAAAATGGACGTCCGATTATTGATGAGAAGCGTCAAACGACTCAACCCGGTATTTTTACTGCTGGAGACTTAATTGAATACACAAATAAATTATACTTAATTGCAGGTACATTCGTCGAAGGAGCAGCCGCTGTAAATAGTGCTAAAAAATATTTAGAACCAGAAGCCTACAGTCAAGCTTATGTATCTTCACACAATAAAAAATTCGAAGAAAAAAATAAAATGCTTGAATCAAAAGCTTCAGTGAATGTAACAGTATAAGTAGCATTATATAGTAGAGAGACAAAAAGACTAAGGCAGAAGCTTTAGTCTTTTTTTATTGGTATTTTTGTTGGTATAAGTGATGTGATAATAGGATTTATAATGAATTATGATTCCTATTTTGATTATTTTATTTTTAAGTATGTTAAAGCGCTTAAACTTCTGGTATATTATGGATATGTGTATAGATCTTACATCTGAGGAGGATACATACTTGTATAACATTCTGATGCTAGATGATGATCAAGAGATGATCGCAACAATAAGTCCTTTATTATTACATTCCGGGCTGAATATCCAACATATTTTTTCGGCAACTACATTTTTGCAGGGATTGGATTATATTCGTGAATACGATATTGATCTACTAATTACCGATCTTGAAGTAGCAGGCTTGAATGGAATAGACGATATGCAACAGGTGAAATTGATCAAACCTTCTATCGAAATAATAGTTGTTTCAACACATAATACATTTGAATATGCACAGGCAGCTATCCGTCTGGGTGTCAAAAATTACTTAATCAAACCGCTTGAGCTTGAGCCGTTTCTAGATTCGGTGCGAGAAGTATTGTTGCATGTTAATATCGCTAGACCAGCGATTGAACATACTCATTGGGCTCAAGGCAATCATTTTCAGATGCAACGACATACGATTCAAAATCATATCAAGCTAAATCAGTTATTTGCTCCACATGCTTATATACCTCAAGAAGAATCGGTATATCAATCGTTAGGATTGCATGGTCCTTATTACGCTATGATCAAAATTCAGTATCAACCGCTTACTTCAAATCAGGTCGCTCTCACGGTAGCCGATCACTATTTGCTCAATTATGCGGTAATGAATCTGGCAGTCGAATTGGTACACAATCAGTGGAATAGCGTTATTTTCGAGACAGATGAATGTGAAGTTAATATGATTATGCAATGGGATGAGACATCATATCTTCAAGGATGGCATCATAAGATTCGTCAATTGAATCAATTGGGGCAGTTATTGCATAACCATATTAATAACTATTTGCATATTCCCAATGTGATAGGGATCAGTCAGATTTTGAAAGGAAACGAATTTATCAATCAATTAAATATACAAGCTCACCGGGCATTAATGTGGCATACTCAATATCCAGATCATCATGTCTTTTATTATGGAGATATGTACTGGAAAAAGCATGAAGTCAGTGAGCCAACAGCAGTAATAGAAGAGAACAAAGGAAAGAATCCGTATAATCTGATCGTATCTCAGGTCAAAGCTTATATCGAAAAGTGTTATGGACAAAAAGGGTTAACTATTCATGATGTAGCCAAAAAAAATCATGTCAGCCCTAATTATTTAAGCTATTTGTTCAAAAAAAATACAGGCTTTAATCTATGGGAATATGTGATCAAGCTACGTATGGAAGAGAGTCGCAATTTATTGTTAGAAACAGATCTACGTAGATATGAAGTGGCAGAACGTGTAGGATATGAATCTCCTGAACATTTTAGCAAAATATTTAAACGATATTATGGCATCAGTCCTAGTGAATTCAAGCAATTGCAAGCTTAAATGATATAGGGTGCAGATTAAAATCGAGACAAAGATATACAGTTCTTATTCATATGTAATAACCAAGTTAACATGTCAGATTAATTGGCAAAGCCGGAGAAGAACTGTTATGATTTGTAGTATTGATTTGCAAATTATAACAGGAAGCAGGAATCCATGATGACGTACAGTTATGTTTCTCATTTGGAATGTCCGGTATGTGATACAACGTATGATGCAAATAAAATCCAACAACTTTGTACCTGTGGTTCACCACTATTAGTACGGTATGATCTAGAACGTGTCCGTAATGAAGTGAAACGATCTGCTATTCGAGAACGCAATCCTGATCTATGGCGTTATCATGAATTATTACCTGTACAGCATGAAGATCATGTCATCACGTTAGGAGAAGGAATGACTCCTTTACTTCCTATGCCCAAGTTAGGTGAACGTTATGGACTGACTCATTTATATATGAAAGATGAAAGTTTGATTCCAACAGGAAGCTTCAAAGCAAGAGGAGCGGCAGTAGGTATTTCCAAAGCTAAAGAGTTAGGTGTCCAGCAATTTGCGATGCCAACGAATGGTAATGCAGGGGCGGCATGGGCGCTGTATGCGGCTCGCGCAGGGATCAAAGCAACGATTGTCATGCCTCAAGATGCTCCTTCTATTACTCGCACTGAAGTGTCTTTGTCTGGTGCAGAGTTATTTTTGGTCAATGGATTGATTAGTGACGCCGGTAAAATGGTTGCAGAAAAGGTAAAACACGATCAGATTTACGATGCATCTACACTCAAAGAACCTTATCGGATCGAAGGTAAAAAAACGATGGGGTTAGAAATAGCAGAACAACTAGGCTGGGCAATGCCAGATGTTATTCTGTATCCAACTGGTGGCGGTGTCGGTCTGATCGGTATTTACAAAGCGTTACAAGAACTGAAAGAAATCGGCTGGTTAGCAGGCAAATTACCGCGATTGGTTGCTGTTCAAGCCGAAGGATGCGCCCCGATTGTCAAAGCATGGGAAGAAAAGAAAGAACGCTCTGAATTCTGGGAGCAATCAACGACGGTTGCTTTTGGGATTAATGTTCCCAAAGCACTTGGTGATTTTCTAGTATTGCGTGCATTGTATGAGACAGACGGTATGGCGATTGCTATTTCAGATCAAGAACTGCTAGAAGAGCAACAACATATCGCTGAATATGAAGGGGCGTTTGTGTGCCCTGAAGGTGCAGCTACATTTGCCGCGGCTAAACGATTGGCTGAACAAGGCTGGATTGGTCGTGATGAATCAGTAGTCGTGTTGAATACAGGAGCAGGTATTAAATATCCAGATACAGTGAAGATCGAAGTTCCATTGTTAGAAATTGGTGAATCGATTATATAAGCAATATAGAATAGGGTCATAGACTGTAGCAGTTTTCACATCAGGTGAGAACTGCTTTTTTATTACATATACTATTTTGAGGTAGAAGTCATGATTAAAAAATCCTTCATTTATAATAGTGTAACTCTAACTGGAAAAATGTTACAATCTCCATATTAACAAGTACTTTTTGTTTTTGGTACACTATCTGATCAAAAAGGGGATACATCTCAATGAATCCAGCTGAAGAACGTCCAACAGACAAAGGTATTGATACAGAGTCGTTATGCGAAGAAAAAGCATTAGAGCTAAAGCAAGCCGGATATCATTTTATTGCTAGATATTACAATCAGAATAATCCTCACAAAAATCTAACAAAGACTGAAGCTCAAGCGCTAACTCAAGCAGGGTTGTATATTGTAGCTGTTTGGGAAAATGGATATCCAACATCGGTATCGTATTTCTCACAAGAAGTCGGAGAAAGTGATGCTACATCTGCCTACAATTATGCCAAACATACGATTGGACAGCCGCAAGGTTCTACGATTTATTTTGCAGTCGATTTTGATGCGTCACCAACAGATCTAAGCGAGTTTGTTCATCACTATTTTCAAAAGATTATTGATACCTTCAAAGAATTAGGCAATGAATATCATATTGGAGTCTATGGTTCAGGGCTGACTTGTGAATATATACTTAAAAACTTTTCCGAGATATCGTATACATGGTTAGCAGAATCATCAGGTTGGAGCAATTCTAGAACTTTTGAACAATGGAATATCAAACAAGTGGGAAGTGGAACAGAAGTTGGCTTCTCGGTAGACTTTAATGAAGCTCAAGGAGATGGCGGCGGATTTAGATTGGAATCATAATCTTTGTTTGCTTTACGGCTATTTGCGTTACGATATATTATAGATCGCAAAAACAGCAATCTCCAACTTACAATAAAGATCTAGCGATATTAAAAAGTAAAGTCTTATTCTAATCTAACTCAGATTGGGATAAGATTTTTTGTTGTTGACCTTAACGTTACGTCAATGTGTATGGTAAGAACAGAGCTTATGATCTTATTATACAGGAGGCAAAAAATAATGCGTATCCATATTTGCAATACTACGATTTTGACGATGAATAAAGAAGAAGCCCCTTTTCTCGGTGATATTGTGATTCATAACGATCGAATAGAGCATATTATTCACAAAGATCAGCAAGCGATCGATCCTATCATTCTAGAACAGATAAATCATGACGATGTACAGCTTATTGACGGTACTGATATGGTGACGATGCCAGGCTTGATCAATGCACATCAACATACACCGATGAATTTGTTAAAAGGATTTTCTGATGATCTCAAATTAATGGATTGGTTAGAAAAGAAAATGTTCCCTGCTGAAGCGCAAATGACTCCAGAAGATATCTATTGGGGAAGCAAATTGTCGATGGCTGAAATGATTCGTTCGGGTACAACAACTTTTGCCGATATGTATATGCATATGAATCAGATTGCTCAAGCTGTAGAGGAAGTCGGTATGAGAGCCTCGTTAACACGCGGATTGGTCTTTCATGACGATGATCAAGATGCACGTATTCGAGAAGCGATAGAACTGGTAGAACAATGGCATGGACAAGCAGATGGGCGTATCACCACTATGTTCGGCCCGCATGCACCCTATACGTGTCCACCGGATTCATTGCTAGAAGTGATAGAACTCGCGAAGCAGTATCAGTTACCGATTCATATTCATCTTGCTGAGACCAAAGAAGAAGTAATCACGATGCGTGAACGTTATGAGCAGACACCGACACAATATCTATATGAGCTAGGATTATTTGAGCAATTGCATGTGATATTAGCACATAGTGTTCATTTGACCAAACGAGATATTCAATATTTAAAAGGAATACGTGGAGGGGTTATTCATAATCCGGTGAGTAATTTGAAATTGGGATGTGGTATTGCCCCAGTTACCGAAATGATGAAACAGGGGATTACGGTAGGATTAGGTACAGATGGAGCAGGAAGTGCTACAACACTGGATATGTTTCAGGAGATCAAAGCAGCCACATGGTTACAAAAATTAGACTATGGCGATCCAACTGTATTGCCTGCGTACCAGTCATTGCAAATGGCGACTATAGAAAGTGCCAAATTATTAGCGATTGATCATGAAACAGGTACATTAGAAGTAGGCAAAAAAGCAGATATGATTTTGATTAATTTGCGTCAACCTCATTTACAGCCTGTCCATCATATTGTTTCTTTACTTGCGTATAGCGCAAATGGGGCAGATGTAGATACAACTATCGTAAATGGACAAATATTGATGAGACAACGCCAATTAATCACTATAGATGAGCAAGAAGTAATACGTCAGGGAAATATACGAGCCCAACGAATCGTAAACGGTATCTAATAGAAATGTATATCCAAAATCCACTACATCTAGTATATAGATAAAGTGGATTTTTACATTATGTTTACATTAAATTTACACTGAGTTGATAAAAGTAAATGATTGCTTTAAAATATTGGGTTAGGATGTAAAGGAGGAACTGCAATTGAATGTTTCACAGGTGGACTATGAGGCTTTTCGCTGGATAAATGATGGAGCAACCATGTTTTCATTTATAAATCCATTGATGTTATTTTTATCAAAATATGCTGTTGTGTTTTTTGTGATTGGAGCATTGATTTATTGGTTTACACGCGCACACGCTAATCGTCGTATGATTACGCAAGCTTTATTGTCGGCACTAATCGGATTTACAACAAGCTGGATATTAGGTAAATTATTTTACCGGGATCGACCCTTTGTCGATCATGAAGTATTCCAGTTAGTTCATCATGAAGCTAATGCTTCTTTTCCAAGTAATCATGCGTTAGGTGCATTTGTTATTGCTATGACGATCTGGTTATTCCGTCGTCGCGATGGTTGGATATGGTTGATTCTTGCTTCAGGTATCGCTATTGCTAGAGTCTGGACAGGTGTCCATTATCCTACAGATGTGCTTGCCGGAGCTTTCTTAGGAGTTTTGATTGCTGTTGTAGTACATAGAGTATTTACACGAATATCACTCGCTAAAAGCTTGATGGAGTTAGGCATTTATCATTATGAACAAATCGAAAGAAAAGTATGGCGTAGTAAGTCAAGTTATCGTAATCGTTAAAATAGCCTAACCATCGCAACAAAAAAATCTGCTTTGAAGTCAACGTGTCTATCATCAGACACTGATGCTTCAGGAGCAGATTCTTTTGATATATATTATTTATAAGCAACATAATCTTGCTAGAGGCATAAATGACAAATTGTTTTATTTGTCTGCTTGAACCATACGTACTAACAAGTGAGCCAGTTTGTGACGTTGGTCTTCATCGCCGACTTTCCACAATTCATATAACAATTTCTCTTCGCGGTTACGTGGTTCTTCGTGAGTAGCTAGATAATCAGCAACTTTTTGTGCAATTTTAGCTAATTTTTCTTCGCCTAATCCGATAGATTCCCCAAGTTGAATACGTTTGCCCAAATAAGACTTAAACGATTCAAAATTGCTTAAAATATCTTCTTTTTGATCATCACTCAAACGATTTAGTGTAGTTTCCACCTGTCCTGTTGCGATTTCTCCGTCTTTTTTAACGATATGTGATTCTTCTGACATTATGAATTCCTCCTCGTTGTTTGTGGTGTACTACGTTATATATAACCGCATCATACAATTCTAATCTTTTCACAATAAACTTCTTTCGAACGCTTAGAGCAGGTATTAGGACAAGGTATTAATTTTGTTATTCACTTTTAACTTTATTGCAACTTTTGCATAAAATATTTGCAGTATACTGAATATAGAAGTAAGCCACTTACTCACACCTGAACAAGATAAAAATCATACAAGAATCACTAATTGGAAAAAAGTTACATGGTTCTGTAAGTACGTAATACGGGTAATAAAGGCTACACAAGGTTAATCAGTTACCAACACATTATTGTTGGCGGTCTATTGAGCTGACCGACCATTTTAAGGAGAGATGAAGCGATGTTTAAAACGATGATGGGTATTTTTGGTGCAGGGGCTGCTTCATTGATCCTCTTGACTTCTGGAAGCTTGACTCAGACTTCAGGAACGGTCACAGCCGATGCTGCTACAGTTACACAAAGCGTGTATGCAGATACGTATGCACCTGCTGCTAATGTACCGGCAGACGGAACTTATACTGTGTTTATCAACAAAATTGACCGTGATTCTAACAATGGCAACTATGAACTGACTGTTGATCCTATCAACTGGTACCTCGGAGAAGCAGCGAATGTTGAATTTAATAAAGAAAATCCGAATAGTGGCATTGATGGAGCACCTGATGGTTACTACATTACTAATGATGATACACAAACATATAATTATGCAGTAGCAGCTAATCCAAAAGTATTGATGCAAATTTATGATCATACAGGTCAATGGAAAGATATTGATACCAATTGGAATGAGCCTGTTAGTATTCAAAAGCTAAATGCGATTTTCCAAAAACCTGATCTACTTGATCCTACGGTATTTCCATACCACATTACAATAAAAGATGGACAAGTAAGTCAAATCGTACAGCAGTATATTCCTTAATATACTGTGCATCAAGATAAATACTTCAAGGGACTGCTGTACTGGCGCAATAATAGACCAGTATCGTAGTCCCTTTTGTATAGATTGGTAAAGTAATAGCTGTTCAGAATCCAAAAGCTATCTCTGCAAAATGACAAAAATTTTGCGGAGTCGTGTCAATCTGGTATGATCTTTATATACGCTTGGATGCTGAATAGGTGATCGTCTGCAACTTTTGCCACAGTTATGCGTTACATTACTTGAGGAGGTGCATTTATGATGCAACGAAATATTCAATTACTACTGAAACGGACTCCATTTGCATTAATCTTGTTAGTCGGCATTCTAATGTTGGCGGCATGTGGCAATAAGGAGCAACCAGCAACAGCTCCTGCTGAAAATGGTAGCACCGGTACTACAGAAACCAACACAACTACAGAGGTGACACCACCTGCTACAGGAACGACAGATGATTCTTCATCTGAAAGTGTAGAGGACAACCAATCTACAGATGATAATACAGCTGGAACAACAGAAGAAAGTGTAGAAGCAGACGATAACAACGAAGCTACTGACACGACAACAGATTCTTCTGCCGCTGAAACGAAAAGTGCAACAGGTACATTTACAGGATTAGCAGACGAACATTCTGCTGAAATCATGGTAGATGGTCAACCGATGGTATTCCAATTAAGTGATGCAGCTCAAACAGTAGCAGGAAACTTGAAAGAAGAATCAAAAGTAAGCTTCCAGTATACTGAAAAAGCGATCCCTGGTGATGATAAAATCAAATCAATGACTATCACCAAATTAGAAGCTGTAAAATAATTAATCGTTATTCATAAGATCGTATAAAAAAGCTCCGAATCCACTGTGAAGTGAGTTCGGAGCTTTTTGTGTCTCTACATGTATCACACTGATTCTGCTTGTTCAGGACGACGTGAGACCAGACGTACCAGATCAAGGGTAAGAATAGGAAGTGCCATCCCTGCGGGGTACGCTAGATATCTAGCTTGCCATTCAGGAGAGAATTTTTCTTTGTATCGGCGTAATCCTTCAAATCCATACCAGTGCCCTCCATATTGGAACACTAGACGTGCTAATTTTTCTTCACGATGTGCATTTTGATTTTCCCCTACACTGGACAGTGGAGACATGCCTAGATTGAAATAAGAATATCCTTGTTCTTTTGCCCATTCGATCAAGCACACAAACAATACATCCATCGTACCATTTGGCGTGTCATTCAAGTGACGCATGAGATCGATGGAAATCACTTGATTCTGGTCATAAGCCGGAGCCAGTGTTGCAAACGCTAAAATCTGACCTTCTGCATTACGAAGTAGAGCCAGTGGAGAACGCTGGATATACGGTTCATTGAACCAACCTAACGAATAAGCTTTTTCTTTACGATCGCCTAACCATTCATTGGAAATCTGACGTAGCTCTGCTAATAGATCCGCTTGATAAGGCGGAGACAGTACTTCAAACGTCTGTCCTTCTCGATCAGATTTATTTTTAGCTGTTCGCAAGTTTTGATTACTTTTACCACTTAGTGTAAAGGTATCTAATGGTACAAGCGCTTCTTCACCAAGCTTAAAGAAGTTATAACCATTTTCATGATAGATGGATAAATATTCAGGTGCCGCCTGATAAAAGACTACAGTTAAAGCATAATGGTCAGCATAACTTTGGAACTCTTGAATAGCTGCTCCGACCAAATTTTTATTTCCGATTGGATCACCGAGTACAATTAATTTATCACGTACACGAGAATAAGGGATTAAAATTTGATCATTTTGCGCCCAGTAAAAGTTTTTATCACCTAGATACAGAAGGTGAGTCAGCAGATTACCGTCTTCTTTACCAATAAAATCTGTAAACTTTTCGATCTGTGCTTCATCTGGACGAACACCTGTATAACGATGCGGACGAAGAGTGAAGATAGAGGCTATCAAAATCAAAGCCCCGATAAATCCAATCACCGCTGTAACCGCATATTCGTGCGGGTCTAAAAACCAGTGCTGTGCACGTAATGGCAAATGTCGCAAAATAGCAGGATGAATATGTGTACCAATCAAGTAATACGATAATGCTGAAATAAAAGCAAGTAACGCCCAGATCCAGATACTACGTATAGAAATGCTAGTACTTTCACGATTAAAGCGAGCACGTGACACCCATAGTACCAATGCTACGATCAGTAGAATAATCGCTTCTTCGTAATCGAACCCTTTGGCAAAGGTGAAAATAGCCCCTGTTAACAGCAAAGCGCCTGTCAGCAAATATGCACGCCGAATACGAAGCGAAATACCCCGTGATACAATAATCAGCATAATCCCGATAATAACAGACAATTGTTCAGAGAAGCGCATAATCGGTAAAGACAATAGATGCTCCATAAAACGTAAACGATCGATCAAGCCGGGAGTTGCCGCCGATAACAGCAAAATAACGCCGCTGGCAAAAACTAATTTGCCGAGTGCCCATGCACCTAGATCACTTAGTAAGCCAAATTGAGAAGGCCATCCCCAAAATTTAACCCATGTGTTACGCGAAGCATCCAGACTGGTCGATAGCATGTCACGCATTTGCTTAGTGCTTGGACTCATTTCAAAAGCAGCCAATACCAAACCGATCAACCACGGAACAACAAAATAGAAAATACGGAATAATAACAAAATCGTTAGCGCGCGCGATGGATCAACACCTAAGGTGTGTAATCCAAGCAAAGCAATCAGATCAAATGCCCCGATACCACCAGGAGCCATACTAATAATCCCTGCAATCGCAGCTACAACGTACACACCGAATACCGGAGCAAACGGTAAATGATTCAGATCATAAAAAGCGAATAGCCAGAACAATGTACCCGCACAAGCCCATTCAAGTAAAGAAGAGCCAATCGAAGCGGCAATGACTTTCCAGGGTAACTTGCCATCTCCTTTATGGAACCATTTCGCAAATAATGAAGAACGTTGCATTAATAAAAAGAACGGTAGATATAATGAGACTCCCCATACTCCTAATCGAAGCCATGGATGCTCCTGAAAAATAGGTTCAACTGGAAACACACCGATCAATGTCAAACAGCCGAGCAAAGACAATCCTACTAATACAATAGGAGATAAGAAAAGTACTGCAGCACCCATCGTTTTCATAGGGACGCCGCTTTTCTTATACAGCAATGTACGTAAGCCTACACCGGTAAGACCAGCAAACCCAATCATATTGTTGAATGTATTTGCGATCCATGCATACCGATAAGTTGTTTTCCAATTCACATCAAGCTTGAACTGCTTTCGTATTAAATAATCGTAAGTACTCATTGCCGATACAGCGATAAAAGAAGCAATGATTAGTTGAATAACGATATGAACAGGCATCATACGTAACTCATGAATAATTTTAGCTAAATTGATATTCTGAATCTCATGTCTTCCATATACAAAAATAATGGCTAGAATAGCTACAGGAATCAGTATCCTTATAATTTTAGCGCGATATAAAGCTGTGAATAACTGTAAGATTTTAAGCTTTCGAAGCGATTCTCTCATTGTGTCGTCGACTCCACCTTTAGACAGATTAAACTTATGATTTGTAAGTACAGCATATTAGCTTATCCTAATTTGCACATATGATATTCTTGGTAAATGGATGTATATCTGGATGGTGTAACATTCTTATCTATCATACTACATCGGTATGTGTAAAACACAATTTGATAGGATTCTATACATTGCCTGTATATTGTATTTGAAGCGTAATAAAAAATCCCTTCTAGTTGAAGTGTAGGGGTTCATTTAGGAATGAACATTTTCTCACTATCTACTACAAGGGGAGAATATAACTATAATAAACAATTATCTTATGGTTTTATTTACACTAATGTAACGAATATCAAAAATAGCAAAAACTTCTTACTCTGAAATATTGCCTGCTTCTGGATCAGGTTGATATTGCGATTTGTAATCTTCATAGATGACATCAGTCATCATGCCCATAGATGCGTGATGAAGTTCATGACAATGCACCATCCACATCCCCGGGTTATTTGCGCGAAAAGCAATGACATAAGTGTCACCGGGGCGCACATTGATAGTATCTTTCCAGATCGGTGAGCCTGTTAATGCTTGACCATTTTTGGATAATACTTCAAATGAATGACCATGAAGATGCATAGGGTGATCTTCATTTTTCGATTCATTAATTAACGTTATTTTGACAGCTTCGCCTGTTTTCACTTTGAGCTGGCTAACTTGAGGATAGGCTTCTTTATTAATCGTATATGACATTTTACCATCAATTACACCCATATCCAAATCTAACGTGTATTCACGATCAAATGCAGAAGATAATGTAAAATCACTTGTAGTTGGTTGACCATATGTTGTAAGATCAAGCGCCGCTTGGTTACCATCTGAAATAGATGCCATCTGTGCTTGCTGTGCTGTAATCTGTTGCTCTATTTCAGTTGCAGTAGGTTGACTATTATCCTTCTCGATTAGAATAGGAATACGAACAGATTGTGCAAATGTAGACTCTCCGACCATACCTATCCACGATAGACCCACCTGATCTGCTGTAAATTCGATATCATACCGTTCACCAGGAGCGATAACCAGTAATCCATTTTTCAATACCTGCGGTTGATTGATATCTTGTCCATCAGTTGCTGTGACACGATAAGCAGGGGAATGAATATATAATGTCTGAGTCATATTACCTGCATGAATCAATCGCAAACGTACATGATCCCCTTGATGAACTACGATCGGTTCAATAGATTTTCCGCTTCGTCCATTAACCGTATAGATATTGTAAGCACCTAGATTACTATTGATAGCTAGTATATTACTTTCACTTTCAGGAGCAGTTGTATTGGGATCTGACCATTCGTCCAGTACCAGTGTATGATCAGCAGAGACAGAATCTTGCTTTTTCTTCACAATAAAAGAGCCGTATAACCCTTTACCAATCTGATTTAAGCTATCTTGATGAGAATGATACCAGTACGTACCTGCATGATTCGCTTTGAACGTATAAGTGAAGCTGTCCCCCGGTTGAATCGCATCTTGAGTCATTCCGGGCACGCCGTCCATATCATTTGGTAAGACGACACCATGAACATGTAACGAAAGAGGCACGTTAAGTTTATTTTTTAAATGGATCGTCACTATATCGCCTTCTGTCACTTCGATCTGTGGGCCAGGTACAGAACGATTGAATGTCCATACAGGCAAATATTTACCTTTTTCAATTTCTAAATAAGACGTTTGGGCAGTTAAATTGATCATTTTGCTTGTGATCGTCTGCGGTGGCGTTGTTATCTGAGTAGGGCGCTTCGTGACACTACCTTCTGGCGCAGTAGCTGTTGTGCCTATATGATCCATCGACATAGAATGTTCGGTATGTACAGATGTACTTGGTGACTCTGATGAAGGGGAAGTTGTTGTTGATTGTGATGCGCTACAGCCGGTTATTATCACTAAGCCAATCAGCAAGGAAGTGAAGCTAATAGAAGTGCGTATATTGAGTATAAATAGAGACGTTAATAATGATTTCACTGTATATTCTCCTCTACCGATGTAAGATTGTTCTACTCTATTATGCCTTTTTTTAACTTCTATAGTCTCAATAGGAATTGTCATTTTCTTGACGATTGAAATGATAACGCTAATTATGTACAATGACAAAAATGTTACTTTTTGTTGAATCATGTGTTTAAACGCAATACTTACTGTTTAATAATCATTCACGAGGCTCTGTTGTTAGAGGTTGTGTAACCGCTATATTCTAACAATGTACAGAATGATAAAGAAGAAAGGAGCACAGAAAATCATTACAATATCAACATAGAAGAATAGAGCCGAATACTTAACAGCATGATGAGACGCAAAACATTTTACCGAGCAATTATATCTAAAAAAAACAATACGGAGGTATATGATTCATGGGAAACAAATCTAAAAAAGCTTCACTTATACTTGCTGCTACTATTCTGGGAACAACGGCGGGAAGTTTTCTTGTGGCGCCTAGCGTTAATGCTGCAATCGAAAGCAATGTAGTGAAAAACGATATTAACTGGGATACTCCTTCTGCTCCAGCCGCACCTTCTCAAGTGAATGCTCGTGCAGGTTCTGAACAAGTCGTTTTAACTTGGGCTCCTGTTGATAATGCCAAAAGTTACAACGTAAGACGTTATAATGTAGTAAACAATACGTATGACAGTTTTAAAGCCAACGAAACGACTGTTTTGACAACAGGTGTAACCGATGCAGTCTATACAGATACTTCTGTAACAAATGGTCAAATCTATGGTTACGTTGTTAATGCAGTATACGGTGATGGACAAATGAGTCAATTGTCGATGCCTGTTATAGCTACACCGATGGCAATGTCCGGCAATGTAAAAGATTCGATCGTGTTGCAATACAAATCAGGTACAACAGCAGGTAGCAACAGCATCCAACCTACATTTAATATTATGAACACTAGCGGTACACCTGTGAACTTGAGTGATATTCGTGTACGTTACTATTTCAATGGTGGTAAAGATTTGACTGCCAAAAATTTCTCTGCGAGTAACGTAAGCTTCGGTTCTCGAAATATCGAGCCTAACTTTGTTAGTCTGGAAAAAACATATGCACAAGCAGATAGCTATATCGAATTGCTATTTAATGCAGAAGCAGGAATCATTAGAGCAGGTGGAGAAACAGGTCCAATGACATTTACAATCCAGAAAAATCAAAGCGGACCTTCTCAAGCAAATGATTATTCCTACAAAGATACTTCTGAATTAACAGAGTGGAATAAAGTAGCTGTTTACTATCAAGGTGATCTTGTATGGGGAACAGAACCTGATTTAAATAACTAATCGTTAGACAATAATGTGCAGTTAATAAATAATCAGTATGTAATCATATAAGTACAACCCAAAGTGATCTTTTCGAAGATCACTTTTTTTATTATCACTCCAAATTAACGATCTACAATCAATACTTACATATACGCTGTTTATATTAACTTATACTTGCATAGTTACTTTCTAAATGGTAATATACTTATATAAAATAACTAATGAAAAGAAAGGGACTTTCCTATGAATACTCCTATTATTAATCCAGCACTTCAAATCGGGCTGGTCAAACTTCGTATTAGCCAATTAGAACGTTCATTAACTTATTACACAGAGGTTATTGGACTTAAAATATTACGTCAAGACGATACCACAGCAGACTTAACTGCGGATGGACATACTGTTTTACTTCAATTAGAAGAAATCGAAAATGCGCAGATTTTACCACGCCAATCTGCGGCTGGCTTATATCATTTTGCTATTCTTGTACCTGATCGGACTAGCTTAGGATTGGTGCTTCGTAATTTAGCGATGCGTAACCAACAAATCGGGCAAGGTGATCATCTTGTTAGTGAAGCATTGTATTTGAATGATCCTGATAATAACGGTATTGAAATCTATGCAGATCGTCCTCGTTCAACATGGCAAAAAGACGAACGCGGGCAATATATTATGGGAACCGATCCTGTTGATGTAGATGGGTTATTAGCACTGGCTGAAGGCAAAGAATGGACAGGGTTACCCGCAGGTACAATAATCGGACATGTTCATTTCCATGTGCCTACTTTAGCAGCGGCTCGTCAATTTTATGTGGATATATTAGGATTTGAAATTATGCTTACTGACGATCGCAGTGTATTATTTATCTCTGCGGGTGGTTATCATCATCACTTAGGACTCAATGTATGGGCAGGTGTTGGTGCTCCTATCGCTCCGGCAAATGCCGCAGGTATCAGTTATTACACATTGAAAATGCCAGATCAGGCTTCTATTCAAGAAGTTGCTGATCGTGCTAGAGCAGCCGGTATCCCTGTAGAAGAAACAGAAGGGCAATTATGGTTGACAGATCCTTCAAATATTCAAGTTCGATTTTATAGTGATGCTTCTTGAATATTGTCTTATATGTAACGCTACGATCAAAAGAACGAATGGATCAACAAAAAAACCGATGCGTATCTGCACCGGTTTTTTCATGCTTTTGGCTTCGTGTTACATATTAGTAAAAAGAATCGGTGTTGATATCTGTTTCCACACCATCTTCATAATATGAATCTTCACTATACGATCCTTCATTTGTTCCATACGCAAATGCCGCAATAAAAGCAAATACGATAAAAGCGATCATAATCAAATGAATGAGTGTGCCTAAAGCACCGCAGATTAATCCTGCTATTGCCATTCCTTGACCTGCTTGTCTACGTGTTTTTAATTCTTTAAGTGCAAGAATCCCGAAAATAATGCCTAATATACCAATAACAATTCCGATACCAGGTAACATCAACAAAGCAACTAAAGAAGAAATACCTAAAACAAGTGCTGCAATTGCTTTTCCGTTATTAGTCATCGGATATTGTGGTGGGTAAGGAGCAAATGGGGGAGGATTCTGATTGCCAGGCGGATGGTAAGGCTGATTTGGTTCCATAAATGTACCTCCTTTAGATATGTATCATTTACCCGTTTTTAATTCTTATCATACCATTTAATCTGGATATAAAAAACAGGAGTCTTTTCTGGCGGGAAAAGGCTCCTGTGGAGTAAACCAATCATAGACTACTTATTTGATTGTTAGATGGAAGTGTGACTTGGTAGTGGACGCGTTAAGTTCAAGTACATTGCTGTTAATTCGTCAAACCATGTTTTGTCTTTGCTAATCAAAGCGATATCGATCAAGCTTTTCAATTGTTCAGGCTCTAATGTAACTGCATCTTGAAAAGAAATCTCTGCTGAAGCAGTGACAATACCAAGAGAATCTTGTTGCAAATATACACGAATCGTACTGTCCATATATTCTTGTCTCAAAAAGTAAATAATTTCGCTCATTAGAATAGGACGAGAGTGCGTAGGGTATGTGCACTCCATTACTTTAACCCAGTAATGTTTGTTGGTCAGGTGAACGGATCCTTTTTCATCAATTAAGCGTTGGTCTGCTTCAATATGGTAACGAAGGTCAAATGTTTGTATAGGGAAATTTTTGCTTAATTGTTTATGAAGGACAGCATAAATTTCTTGTTCGTTTAATTTAATCATGCTAATCATTCCTTTGCTTTTATATATTTTTAGAAAACCGTTTGAATTGTAAGGGTCAGGTCAACTTTTAAGGTGATAAATGAGTAATTATGAAGCTGTTAAAATATATATCGGTCAATAGACTCATATTTTGTATATATTTTGTCGAAAAAAAGGAAAAAATGTTATAGGAAATGAGGACTATATATGTCAGAAGTTCAAGATCATTTGAAAAAAGGCTTATCGATCTTATTTATCGGATTTAATCCAAGTCTACGTTCAGGAGAAGTAGGGCACCATTATGCCAATCCACGTAACCGGTTTTGGAAAATTCTTTACGAATCTGGTCTTACGGATCGATTGTATAGACCGGACGAAGATCATGATTTATTAGAAATAGGTTATGGATTTACAAATATCGTTTCCCGTCCTACCCGTGGAGCAGAAGATATTTTGCCTGAAGAATATGCAACAGGTCGTCAACAATTACGAGAAAAGCTAAAAACCTATCAACCCCAAATCGCTTGTTTTGTCGGTAAAGGAGTGTATCTTCAATACAGTCAAAAAGCTAAAGCATCATGGGGATTTCAAAAAGAGCCCATTATAGAAGGAATACGAGAATTTGTAGCTCCGTCTTCTAGCAGTCTTGTGCGAATGCCTGTAGACGATATTATTGATATTTATCGACATCTTTCTATAGAACAATAAGGGGAAATCGAAGGAAAGCGTAATCAAATAAACGAATAAAATAAAAGTTTGACAATATTGCCGAAAACCGTTTTAATTATGTAGACCGATCGTTATAATGAATTTGAAGGATGTGAACATATGGCTGAAAAGTCTAACTCACGCGATCTGATTGTAGAGACAGCTGCAAGACTTTTCTTTTCACAAGGGTATCATGCTACAGGATTAAGTCAGATTATCAAAGAAAGTGATACGCCTAAAGGTTCTTTGTATCATTATTTTCCGAATGGCAAAGAAGAATTAGCCTATGTATGTATTGAGAAAACCAATCATCATGTATTGGAAAAGTTCAAATCTGTTTTTGAACAACATCAAACAACAGGCGATGCAATTCAAGCTTTTATTCGCGATATGGCAGATGATACTGAAAAATCCGGGTTTACTGGCTTTCTGCCTTTTAGTTTTTGGGCAGCAGTAGAAACGTCATGTATAAGTAACAAACTACGATCCGCTTGTCAGGATGTTTTTATCGATTGGCAAGAAGTGATTGCAGAACGTTTGCAACAAGAAGGTGCTTTAGAAGTTCGTGCCAAAGAAGCTGCATTGCTCATGATATCAATGATGGAAGGTGCTTTGATTATTTCCCTAACCAATCAAAGTAAACAACCGATGTTGATCGCCGCCGATTACTTATCGGCTATCATGAAGACAGCTGTATTAACAAAATAAACAATAGATAGAGACAGTTTTAGGAGGATGGGAACGTGGACGTACGTATGAACGCAGATGCTATCAAAGGTCAGCCAGAAGGAAGACAGTACAAAGTATTACCGATTATGATTTCATTGTTATTAAGTGGATTTATCGGCTTATTCAGTGAAACTGCATTGAATGTAGCGATCAGTTCTTTGATGGGATTACTTAGTGTAGATGAAGCAACAATTCAATGGTTAACAACAGGATATTTATTGGTGTTAGGTATTCTGGTTCCTGTATCTGGATTATTACTACAATGGTTCAGTACAAGACAATTATTTATTACTTCTTTAACATTTTCGATTGTTGGTACGATTGTAGCTGCATTGTCACCTAACTTTGAAATCTTGTTAATTGCTCGTGTGTTGCAAGCTGTAGGTACTGGATTGTTATTACCATTGCTATTTAATACGATTCTTATTATTTTCCCGATTGAGAAGCGTGGAGCAGCGATGGGCTTGATCGGTCTAGTTATTATGTTTGCACCAGCGATTGGGCCTGCAATTTCAGGTCTGATTTTAGCTAATCTAACATGGCACTGGATTTTCTGGATTTCGTTGCCGTTTCTTGTGATCGCTTTGATCTTTGGAGTGATGTTCTTAGAAAATGTATCGACAATCACCAAGCCCAAAATCGATATTCTCTCGATTGTATTATCTACACTTGGATTCGGTGGTATCGTATTCGGATTCAGTAGTGCAGGTGAAGGTTCTGGCGGTTGGGGAAGCCCTGTTGTAATCGGAACTTTATTATTGGGTGCAGTATCTCTATTATTATTTGGCTTCCGCCAGATGAAAATGAAGCAACCGATGATCAACTTGCGAGCATTCAAATTCCCGATGTTTACAATCGGTCTGATTCTTGTATTTATTTGTATGATGATGATCTTATCGTCTATGTTGATCTTGCCATTGTACTTGCAACAAGGTATGGCGTTGACTGCATTGGGTGCAGGTCTTGTATTGTTGCCAGGTAGTCTATTGAATGGTTTCTTGTCACCAGTCATGGGTCGTTTATTTGATAAATTCGGTCCGAAATGGTTAGTGATTATTGGTTTATCTATCGCTACGATTGTATTATTCTTATTCACTAGAATTCATTCTACAACTCCGGTGGGTCTGATTATTGGGTTACACGCTTCATTAATGGTGGGTATATCAATGATTATGATGCCAGCACAGACCAATGGTCTGAATCAGTTGCCACGTGAATACTATCCAGATGGTACAGCGATTATGAATACACTACAACAAGTTGCTGGAGCTATCGGTACAGCGCTCGCTGTAAGTATTCTGAGTGCTGGTCGTGCTAACTTCTTGAGTGGTGTCGCTAATCCGAAAGATCCGTCGAATGTATTAGCAGCATTTACAGTAGGGGTACAACATGCCTTTATCTTTGCTGTGGTGATTGCGGCGATCGGTCTGGTGTGTGCATTGTTTATCAAACGTGTTAATGTTAAACACGGTATGTAATTAATTGGAGTAAGCCAACTTAATTCCTATTTTGAGGAGTTAGGTTGGCTTTTTGCTATCCTTATTCCATTCGATTTGGTAAGAAAATCGTAATTTAGTTTAAAGTATAAAAGGATACGTATTCTATAGAAGAAAAAAAGGAGAATGATTATGATTACGATCGATCCCACATCTATTACTAATATAGATAATTATAAATTAATCACCGGTTCTGTAATTCCCAGACCGATTGCTTTTGTTACCAGTCAATCCAATACAGGGGTGCTTAATCTAGCTCCATTTAGTTATTTTAATATCGTGGCTTCTGATCCACCGATGCTTTCTATTTCGGTGGCACGCAAAAATGGAGAAATGAAAGATACCGCACGTAATGTCATCGAAAATAAAGAGTTAGTAGTTCATATTGTGCATGAAGACTTAACCGAGCAGATGAACCATACAGCTGCTTCACTACCAGGCGATCAAAGCGAACTTGAATTAACAACTCTTCATACAATTCCTAGTGACAAAATAAAAGTTCCTGGTCTTGAAGAAGCGTTGATTCGTTTTGAATGTGTGTTAGAACAACATGTACCGATTAGTAATGATAGCGGTGAAGTTGTACAAGATTTACTGCTTGTACGTATTATTTGTTACCATTTTGATGAAAAAGTAGTCGATGCAGAGCACTTCTATATCTGGGCAGATGTATTGAAACCTGTCGCTCGTCTTGCAGGCAATAATTACGCAGGACTTGCACAACAATTTACGATAGAACGCCCGAGTTAAATCCATAATAAAGTGCTATTAAATAGAATATAAATAGAATAGTTAAAACCAAAAAGACTGAGCCTTGATAATAAGGTTCAGTCTTTTTACGATAGCGTAGGCTTAATCCATAATTTCGATAGGTCGATCCAACCAAATGCATCAGGATATAACCCTTGAAAAGAAGGATCAAATAACAACTTTTGGTTGGAATGATAGACAGGTATAAATAAAAACGAAGTGTGTAAAAACTGCTCAATCTTTTCAACATGCTTACTATAATCAGGCAACGGTGCTGCTACAAAAGGAACCAATAATTGATCTAACTCTTTTAACTGAGCAGGATTTAATAATTGACGTACATAAGTCGAGCGGTTACTAAAAAAGTTAAGCAATCCCCAGACGATATTTTCTTCTAACATTTCTTGCCCCATAAATAAATCAGCTTCTTGCATCACTGCTTGAGAAGCAAATGAATCGCGCGGGCATAGATTAATGGTCAGACCTATCGAACGCGCACGATCTTGTAGCCATAGACAGACTGCATGGTTCTCTGCTCGATTCAGATAATTTAGATTCAAAGGTTGCCCTTGATAGTCTGTTTGTTGCAGATATTCACGTGTTTGTTCTAATGAATATGTAGGAGCATGTGTTTGTTTACTTTTCCACGGAAATAAGCTGTAAGCAGGCTTGAGCCAATAATCAGAACATTGCTCTGTCAATAACGGACGATCCAACAACATATGAATCACTTGCCTAAAAGTGAAATCGTGCTGAATCCCTTCTTTGCAAAAATTGAACATAATAAAGTTACATCCAATCACTTTGTAATTCACTTGAGCTGGATCAGTATAATCGGTAGCTTTATTCTGACGAAATAGCTGATAACGTCGGTCTGCTTGATAATCAGCTGTCACAAAATAAATATCAACCCGATCCAACAACGATCTTCCTTCAAAATAACCATCAAAAGCATCTAATATAATATGATCCTCACTAGCCGTCGTTAAGCGAAAAGCTCCTGTTCCGACCAATTGTCGACCTTTATCCGCTATATCATGATCATGCGGAAGAATCGACATACACAATGAACTAATATAGTTCAAGAAAAAGGGATCAGACCGTTGTAGAACAAAGCTGATCGTATAATCGTTATGAATGACTACAGATTCAACATGTGTAAATTGCCAAAAAGCCGGTGAATCGAGATCGCGTAGACGCTCCCATGTATATTTCACATCCTGAGCCGTTAAAGTTCGACCATGATGAAATCGAACACCTTTACGTAAATAAAACGTCCAACATTGATCGGTATCGTCGCTTTCCCAATAATGAGCCAATTGAGGCACAAACGTCTGCGATTCTGCTTGATAAGCTATTAATAAGTTACACATTTGACCGATTAAATGAGACTCAAAAGCTGTAAATACAAATGCTGGGTCTAATGACTCTAAAATACGACTCTGGTTAATCCGTAACACGTCGAGTGTCTGAGAACCGTGATGTTCGATATGAAGTCCAAACTGCTGTTCAAGCCGATATTGAAGTCGTTGAATATAAGTATGGGGTAACTGTGGATGTTGTAACCATTGCGCAGCTTCTTGCAATTTACCTTGAGTAAGCAGTTGCTCAAAATAGAGACTTAATACATGTTCAAGTGAGTGGAGTATCGTTAGCGTAGAATGATGTCCACGACCACGACCGCTTTGCCAGTGAATATATCCTTCTTCTTGCAATTTACGTATAATCCATTTGACATTGCGGGTTGTACAGTGCAGAAGAGAGGCTAAATGATCAATCGTTAGTGTATGTGTACTATGTATAGCTGGATCATCTAATGATAATAGAATGGTTATGTAATGCTCTTGATGTTTCATATTTTACTCTCCTAAGTGTTGCTGAGTTACAATTTATAAAAGGGGAAACGATTGATTTAATCTTACTCTTTTTCTTCCTCTTTCTCCAGTTGATAATAAAAGAACTGGAAGAGGGGGAATTAGAAATGGAATTTTTGCAACTACATCGAACTATTCAACTGCGTATTTTGACTACATTTATAACCAGATTAACAGGAACAATGATTTTTCCATTTATGGCGATTTATTTTGCTGGCTATCTTGGTGCAGGTATTGCAGGTGTTTTATTATTTTCTAGCTTAATGGTTCAGCTTATTGCAGGATTGTATGGTGGGTATTTGGCAGATCGGTGGGGACGTAAAAAGTTAATGGTATGGGGAGAAGGTATTCAATGTCTAGCTTTTCTCGGTATGATGCTAGCTAACTCGCCGTACTTACAGTCTGCATGGATTACATTTGCGATGATGATTGTACATAGTCTCTGCAATGGTCTAATTATACCGGCTTCAGATGCTATGTTAATTGATGTAAGTACACCACAGACGCGTACATTAATGTATAGCGTCAATTATTGGTCGATCAATCTCGCGATTACATTCGGAGCATTTATTGGTGGAGCACTGTTCAGTTCACATCGGATGGAGTTGTTTGGACTATTGACGGTCACAGGGTTGCTGATCTGGTTAATTACAGTCTTTTTGATTACAGAAACGTATGTACCACAAGCCAGTGCACAACAGACCAAGCGGTGGAATATCCTTACTAGCGGAAAATTGATTATTCGCAATTATCATCAAGTGTGGAAAGATCGACTTTTTATTATATTTGTTTTGGGAAATATGCTATTGTTATCTACTGAATTTCATCTGACTCAATATATAGGAGTTCGTCTGCAAAAAGAATTTGTTCCACAATCGATGTTGATCTGGGGCAATTGGCAGTTAGAACTAAACGGTATCAAAATTCTAAGCATGATTCAGATCGAAAATACAATCGGGATTGTACTTCTTTCTTTATTTCTTGCTGGCGTGATCCGTCGTTCCAAACGTCAAATTTCTTGGATGAATATAGCGGTTCTGATCTATATTACCGGTTTTGCAGTGATAGCATTTAGCAATACATTATGGATACTTGTTGGAGCGATGTTGTTAGCTACTGTAGGTGAATTAATCCATGTGCCTATTCGTCAGTCTTTACTAGCTCAAATTATCAACGATCAATCACGTAGTTCTTATATGGCTGTCAATGGAATAGGGACACAAGGAGCAAGAGCAATAGCCGCTCTAGGGATCACTTTAGGCGTATGGGTTCCTGCATACGGAATGTCGATCATAATCGCTATCGTTGGATTAATCGGATTCCTGTGTATTTCTTATGTGATCAGTCGGGTACAAGCTTCTACAAAAGCATCTTCAACACAAGGGGTTACCAAAAACCAAGTAACATTGTAAGATATAGAAAGTTGAAATGATTATTACATCTAGTAAGGCTATTTTGCTAAAATGAAAATCAATTTTAATTTTATTGGTCGCACTGATATAGCCAAGTGTTTAATAGTAGAAACAGAATGTTTGAGGGGGGATTACGATGAATAAAGTAGCCAAGCCGTTGAGTGGCAAAACGATTGTGATCGCAGGTTCGAGAAAATTAGACGAAATGTCATCATTGATCCAAAAACAAGGTGGAACCGCTATTGTTCGATCGTTACAAGGGGTAACTACATTTAAAGAGCAAGAGATGGAGCAAGAATTACGTCTATTTATCGAAAATCAACCAGAATGGGTTATTTTCACAACAGGGATAGGTGCCAAAGCGTTGTTCGATGCCGCAGATCGCCTGGGAATCAAAGACGCATTTGTTCAAACTGTTCAACAAGCCAAAATCGCAATCCGTGGTTACAAAACATATAACTTTCTCAAAACGCAAGAACTAGCACCGGATATTCGAGACTCAGATGGCACGATGAAAGGTCTGGAAGAACAGTTAGAATCAGTTACTTTTACCAAAGAACAAATATGGATACAATTGCATGGAGAACCTGCTCCAGATTTGGTTCAGTTTTTGGAAGCGAAAGGTGCTTCATCTATACATACGTTGTTGCCTTATCTCAATATTGAGCCTGAAGCAGAGACATTACAGCAATTGCGTAAAGATATCCAGCAGAGCCAAATCGATGCAATCTGCTTTACTACGGCTGTTCAAGTTCGTTATTTATTCAAAGATGCTTCTAAGAACGGATATGAGGATGAATTGCGATCTGCTCTAAATCAACAAGTACTGGCTGTATCTGTAGGCAAAGTAACATCTGAAGCGCTCACTCAAGCAGGCATCACACGCATCGTATCTCCCGAAAATGAACGAATGGGTGCAATGATTGTAGAAATGGCGAAATATTATGAGGAACAAGCTAATGTCTAATATACAGTCTGCTTCACAACGTTATCTAAAGGAATGGAAAATTTCAGCAGATAAGCTTGATTATTGGGGAGAACATTTTTTACCTTTTTATGAACCTTTTTTTATACAAAATGAAGAGATTGTTCATCAACTTCTGAATCAAGGATTTGTAATATTCACTCAAGCTGAATTTTATGATACGTATCCTTCTTTTTATATTGATTATGGATTTATTTATAATTTATGGGAGATTCCTTATAAAACTTATGTATGGATGTGTAGTTCAGATCAGCGTGCTCAAGTGTCTGCTGATTTGCTTCAAGCTATTTTTCAGGAGCAATATATTTTACAAAGAGGTCAAGTCTATCAGGAAAATGAACTGAAATATTATGATAAGCAAGCTATTGAGTATATCTCCACAATAGAGAGTATGTCTAATCGATTTCCTTATGGTGAGCATTCTTATTTGCTATTAACTTCTGACCTCTGGCAAACTTATCCTATGGAGATGAAGAATAATTGGATACAGCAATGGATGTTAGAGCAAATGAAAGACCATCCTAGAGGTATTAAAGAGATCGGCTCTATTGATGTGCATCCTTTTGTGAAAAATCGAGTCGAACAATATAACGGTTCTTTTGCAGATCAATGTGGAGCAAATTGTTTTGCAGCTACATTGGCGTTAGCAAGTTCACCTGATCATACAGATTCTATTATCCAGTTATGGTTACATCAAGCTCCTTTTTTACGTTCATTAGATGCTCTTAATTATGACCAAGTTTTTGCGATTACTGATACAACCCAGCTAGGAATGATTGAACCTTTAGATGTACTTATCTGGAACAATGCGGAAGAGCAAGCTATTCATGCTAGTTTTTGTATTGCACCGGATTACATATTTACTAAAATGGGTCAAAGTTGGATACAACCATGGTTAGCGACTACGATGGTATCTATTTTTGATTACGCAGATGTTATTCAAAATGGTGGTCAAATTAAAGTCTATCGAAAAAGATGAATTTATGACAGTTTGAAGAAATAATCAATGAAAATTACATTTTATTTCAAGAAAAAGGTTCATTCTCATGTAAGCTTATGCTAAAATAAACTATTATGTAGTGAAGGAGAAATACAAAGATGACTATACCTAAAACGTTAACTATAGCCGGATCAGATACAAGCGGTGGAGCTGGTATTCAAGCCGATTTAAAAACTTTTCAGGAATTGGGCGTATATGGAATGACCGTTCTTACAACGATTGTTGCTATGGAGCCTAAAACATGGGATCATCAAGTATTCCCTATTGATCTGAACGTGGTGGAAGCGCAATTGCGTACCGTGTTAGATGGCATCGGATTTGATGCTTTGAAAACAGGTATGTTAGGTTCAGTAGACATTATTGAACTGGTGGCGCATCATCTGAATCGTTATCCTATGGATCGCGTAGTTATTGATCCTGTAATGGTATGCAAAGGCACAGATGAAGTTCTTCAACCGGAAAATACAGAAGCGATGTTAGAATTCTTGATTCCTGGTGCAGATCTAGTGACTCCGAACTTGTTTGAAGCTTCTCAATTGGCTAAAACAGGTCCTATCACTACAGAAGATCAAATGAAGCAAGCAGCTGCTATTATTTATGAGCGTGGAGCGAAGCACGTATTAATCAAAACACGCGGCAAGATCAAAGAAGGCAAAGCATTGGATTTATTGTATGATGGCAAAACATTTGACTGGTTCGAAGTTGATGCGATTGCAACGGAATTTACACATGGTGCAGGTTGTACCACTTCTGCAGCCGTAACAGCTGGACTTGCTAAAGGATTGTCGGTCAAAGATGCTTATGCTGACGCGAAAAACTTCATTACTCAAGCAATTGCTAACGGATTCCGTCTGAACGAATTTGTAGGTCCAACCCTGCATGTGGCACACCGTCTGCAATTGAAATAACAGCATCTGGAGCGGAGGATTGCTCAATGAATCGCTTATCCAAATCGTTACTCGGTGGAGCGCTCGTTTTACTTTTTTTGATTATCAGCGCTTGTTCTGGCAATAGTACACAGCAACCGTCATCCACGGATAATGGAACCACAGAACAATCACCAACCGAATCTGCAACTCCTTCAACAGAAGGAAGTACAGACCAGCCTGCAACAGGTACAGATTCAGCAACCGGTACAGACGGAACATCGTCGAGTACAGAAGGTGCTACAGGCACAACAGATAGTGGAAATGAAAGTGTTCCTGCTGCTAAGCCAGAGCTAACACCTGCGAATGAAGGTCAAGTCGATATTACAATTGTGCAACAAGGGCCGGGGCAATTTTTTGTACGTTTAAATGAATTTCCTGAAGGATACTTGGTAAGCAATTTAGACTGGACTGGGCCAGGTTACAGTGAATCAGCTACATTTGATGAAGCTGTGAAGAACGGTCAAGAAGGCAATAATGGATTTTATGCAAGTAGCGATCATCGCAATTTCGGCTTTATTTATGATGGACGTATTGCTGGTGAAGAAGGCAAGTTTACTTTAACATTCCGCAATCAAGCGGGAGACGAATTAACCTGGTATAAAGATTTAACATTGCAATAATATCGCAGTCATCAAATATTGAACATGCTGTACTAAATACTCAAGCCTCTGCCGATATATGCGGTAGGGGTATTTTGAGGGGCTATTTTTGCAAAAAGATGTACGGATAAGCTTTATGTATGCAAATGATGTAAATTACATGATTATTCAAAAAAATAAACCAAAGCACTGCATCGATCAGTGCACGAGAGGAACTTTTATAATGAGAATCAATACATTCAAAACAGAACAAAACTTAGACAGAGGTCACCTAACAGCAATCGCTAACGAAGCTTCACGCTTTGCTTCTGATATTCGTATTTCTTTTGGTAACCCTGACAACCGTAGAGAAGTTGATGTGAAAAGTCTTTTGGGTATGATGTTGATGATTATCCCTGCTGGAACAGAAATCGAATTAACTACTCGTGGTAAAGACGAATTGGAAGCTTTGGAAAGTGTACAAAACTTATTTGAACAAGTCATGTTCGCTCCATCTGTTTAATATTTATATATCACTTTCAAAAAATGAATTTTAAGCTATAAATCATAAAAATGTATACCAAAAAAACCTTTAGTCTATTAAAGACTGAAGGTTTTTTTGTTGTAGATAACGGGTAATACCTAAATAAGTCATTCAGTTACCATTTTGCTTAAAAGCGCTCTGTTCTGTACTTTTTCGGGGTGATTCCGGTATGTTTTTTGAAAGCTTTGGAGAATGAGAATAGATCAGGATAACCGACCGAGTAAGCAATTTCTGCTAATGAATAATTGGTTTCGGTAAGTAATTGACGTGCTTTGCTCATTTTGAGGCTACGAATATATTCAGCTGGAGGAGTCTGATGCACCTGATGAAATTGTTTACTAAAATGAGTACGATGTACACCGACATGACTGGCAACATCTGCGACTGTAATCCCGCGATCATAATGACTATGAATATAAGCGATCGCTTCTTCCATCCATGAAGTTGTCGATGATAATACATCGGATACATAATGATTCACATGAGAAGGATGGTCAGAAGATAATTCTGCAAAAATGCTATATAACAATTCCAATCGTCGCAATTCACTGCTAAATTCATTGGAATCTTCATTAGTAGCTAAAATCTGTTCGAACTTTTCTTGTAATTGATCAAATAATTCTGCACTAACTTCACTATATCCTTGATGCATACCACTTTGCTCTATAAGTAATCTGGCTTGAGGACCGGTAAAACAAATATAATACGTTTCCAGATCTTCATCCATATTATTAATATATTCAAAAGGCTCATTAGGAGAAATACACCATACGTTGTAAGAGCCAAGAATATAACTTTGACCTTTATGAATAATCACTCCGCCATGTCGATTAGCGATCCAAAAGCAATTATCAATGCCTGTAAATAAACGTCTACTATGGGCTTTGAGAAAATAACGACCCGCTTGAGCAATTCTTAATCCTCCGGATTGTGAGAATAAGGAAGGAGAAATAAGAAACCGTTCAACCACTTCACGATTTGTTTCAATAGAACGAAGCATATTGAACTTTCATCCTTTCCAAATGTAATCTAACTTCTTTATTATATACTACATAATGACAAAATAATACAAGACAAAATGACATTGTTCGTTTACAATCAAATTGCTATGATCTAAATCATGGTATTCCCACTAAAATGATGGGTTTTGACGACAATAATCATTTTTACTGATGTACCAATAGATTCTAACAGCAGATGGAGGACGCGTAATGAAAAATATAAAAATGAAATCTTCTTTTGTTTTGGCACTGACTTTACTACTGACGGTGGTTCTATCTGCTTGTGGAAATAGTTCGGACAGCTCGGCAGATGGAAAAGTAACGATCAGCTTTTTACATTGGCGTGGAGAAGATACACAAGCGTTTCAGAAAATCATTGATCAATTTGAAGCGAAAAATCCAAATATCAAAGTAGATATGCAGACATTAACTTCAGATCAATATCAATCTACAGCACAAGCTAAATTAACCGATGGTTCTGTAGGAGATGTATTTGCTTCTTTCCCGGGTGCACAATACGCAGCTTTATCCAAAGCAGGCCTATATACAGATTTAACCAATGAGTCTTTTTTGAAAAATTACAATGCAGACTTAATTGATGTAGGTGCCAAAGATGGCAAGCAATGGGCTTTACCTTATCAATTGGTGTACAACCAACCGATCTATAATACTGAAATTTTCAAAAAATATAATTTGACCCCTCCAACCGATTGGGATGGATTCCTTAAATTATGTGCAACACTCAAACAAAACGGAATTATTCCGATTGCTTTTGCTGGAGCAGATATTGGTCCAGGGCAGTTAATGAATACAATGGTGATGAATAACGAACCAAGCGAAGATATTTTCACCAAAGTTGAAGCAGGTCAAGCCAAATTAACAGATGAATTCTGGGTCAAAACGTTAACTCAATTTAAAGAGTTGAATGATAATGGTTATTTCCAAGACAACTCGCTAGGAACGAAAGACGCAGCAGCAGGTGCTTTATTTATTCAAGGAAAAGCAGCGATGTTAGCAAGCGGTTCTTATCAACTAGCACAGAATGCAAAACAGAATCCAGAACTAAAACAAGCATTATTAGCACCTATTACTGTATCGGCAGATCAAGCCAAATATGAAGGGGTACACACCAGTACATTTATGTTAGGTGTAAATAGTCGCTCTAAACATCAAGCAGAAGCTAAAAAATTCCTTGAATTTTTGAGTCAACCGGATGTGGCTAGTCAGTATGCAAATGAAACAGGACAAAATGTAACATTGAAAGATATCACTTATGATAGTCCAGAATTGAAAATTGCTGGCGATTGGGCAGACAAAAAGACTATATTCCAACCTCGTTTTACTATTTTGAATTCTGAAAATCAAAAAGCAGTCACCAACTCTATTCAATCGGTACTAGGTGGAGCAACACCTGAACAAGCTGCGCAAGATGCACAAGCGATTGTAGATCAACAAATTAAGTAAATCTCAAGATAAGCAGAAAACGCGCTTTAGATCATAGAAGCGCTGAAGGGCAAGGTAATAGGAACTTATGATGAATCGCAAAACACTTTGGTTCTTTATGCTACCCGGACTGTTATTATATACAGGGCTATTTGTTTATCCAGCCGTATCTGGTTTATTTTATTCTTTTACCAATTGGGATGGCGTATCGACTTCTTACGATTTTGTAGGGATATCTAATTATAAAGATAGCTTCGATAGTATTGTGTTTCGCAAAGCATTTTTTAATAATGTGAAATTTATGTTAACGGTTGTTATTATTCAGACGATTGTGTCGTTGGTTCTTGCATTAATTCTTGCTAAAAATACACGTACTCGTGTGTTTCTACGTGCATTGTACTTTTTTCCAGCGATCTTATCGTCTGTATCGGTAGGGTTAATCTGGTCGTTTATTTATGATCCTTCTCTCGGATTGTTAAATACTGCTTTAACTAGTGGTGGATTGGAGCAATTTACAGCGAGCTGGACAGGAGATGCGAATATAGCATTGTATGCTATTGCATTTGTGCAAATATGGGCGCATGCCGGACAGATGATGATTGTCTTTATTGCCGGTCTACATGCGATTCCAGAAGAGTTAATGGAAGCAGCACGTATTGATGGAGCGACACGTTTCCAGATTTTCCGCAAAGTCACATGGCCATTACTTGCACCATCTGCAACGATTGTTGTATCGTACACAACGATTCAATCATTCAAAGCGTTTGATCTGATCTTTGTTATGACAGATGGTGGGCCTAACTATGCGACCGAAATTCTGACAACGTACATTTATCATCTGGCGTTCTCGAATTATTCATTTGGTCTAGCCTCCGCAGGTTCGATGATTTTCCTTGTACTGCTAGGACTGTTAACGATGGCGCAATTTAAAGCTCTTCGTAGAGGCGGTGCTAACGGATGATCGAACGCCGAATAGATAAGCAGCAGGATGGTGAACTGCGATGAAATGGATCGGACGTATCATTATGGTGCTGTATGCTCTGCTTGTAGCAGCACCATTGTATTTTGTAATCACATCTTCGTTCAAAACAAGTCAGGCATTTTTTGCTAATCCATTAAGCTGGCCGAATCCCTGGACGATTCAAAATTTTATATCGATTTTTGATGCTCAACCGATGTGGCAGTATTTCTGGAATAGTGCTCGTGTGACACTAAGTACTGTTGCTCTTGATCTATTTCTAGGCAGTCTGATTGCGTATGCGATTATTCGTCTAGGTGGACGTATGGGAAGATATACTTTTGTTTATTTTGTAGCCGGCTTAATTATTCCGTCACAGGTTAGTATGTTGCCACTGTATTCATTAGTACGCCAAATCGGCTGGTCTGATAATCTTGGTGCATTGGTTCTAGTAACGGCAGCAGGGTTATTGCCTTTAACTGTATTTACACTAACAGGATTTATGGAAATGTTAAGCAAAGAGATGATGGAAGCGGGTAGTATTGATGGTGCAAGTGAATGGAAAATTTACTGGCGTCTAGTCTTACCGTTATCCGGGCCTTCGCTGGCAGCAACTGCCGCATTTCTATTTGTAATGGTCTGGAATGATCTATTGATTCCAATGTTGCTGATTAACAGTACTGACAAATTAACATTGCCACTAGCTTTGATGCAGTTCCGCGGCGAGTATGTCACCGACTATACGTTGCTATTAACAGGAGTGGTGATTACCGCAGTACCGATGGTTATTCTGTTTATTTTCTTACAACGTTTCTTTGTTACAGGAATGACGGCAGGATCGGTCAAAGGGTAATAAAGCAAATACAATAAATAGCAGTATATCAAAAAAAGTCAGTTTACCGAGAGAGAAAACACTCAACGTAAACTGACTTTTTTTTGTATATATTCTAATCCATAGATAGATGAACTATTTTACCAACTGCTGACGGATTGCAGTCACGACAGCTTGTGTACGGTCTTTTACACCTAACTTTTGAATAATATTATGCACATGTGTTTTGATCGTACTTTCAGATACATATAATTCTTCTGCAATTTCAAAATTACGTCTGCCATAAGCCATCGCTTGCAATACTTCTAGTTCACGATCTGTTAATGGCTCTAACACAGGCGCTGGAACATAGGAAGAGTTGGGTGGGTATGCCGATTCATTTTCACCTAATAATTGAATGAGTGCTCCTCCAGCAGTTGTACTATTATAGATTGCACCGCCTGCCAGAATCGACCGAATCCCGACAATCATATCATTCATATCAATATCTTTGAGCAAATAACCAGAAGCACCTGCACGTATACCATCAATCACATAGTCTTGAACATCAAATGTAGTTAATAGAATAATTTTGATCTCAGGATGTACCGATAGAATACGGCGGGTAGCATCTATACCTGACAATTCAGGCATCTGGATATCCATTAAAATAAGGTGTGGACGATATTGTAATGCTAATTGGATCGCTTCTTGACCTGTTGCGGCTTCAGCAACCACTTGCATATCGGCTTGTAGATCAAGTACATAACGAATCCCTTGCCGGATAAGAGCTTGATCATCTGCTAACATAATACGTATAGGCTCTGTTGAACTCATATAGAGATTCTCCTTGATTCATTTAATTTTTAGTGATCGGGTGATTATTCAGAGGCAGTGTCACTTTGATCCAGAGACCGCCTTGTGGACGAGCAGCAAATGTACATTGACCATGTATTGTTTCGCAACGGCGAATCATATTTTGGATACCGAATCCGTATTGTAACGGTTGATCTCTACGATACTTACCATCATCAGCGATTGAAAGTTGGACATGCTGAGCAGTCTCAGTAATAGTAATCTCAACCGTACTGGCTTCAGCATGGCGAATAATATTAGTTAATGACTCTTGTAATACACGATATAATACGCTATCAATTAATTCGCCCCATATACTAAAAGTCCCTTGAGCGTTAAAGCTTAATTGTAACCCTGCACGATGGGTGATCTGAGTCGCTAATTCTTGCAGACCTTCGATACCACCTTCGTGCACAGACCAATCTTTCACCACACTACGAACTTCGGCAAGACCTTGTCTGGATACATCTAGCAACTGATCGACAGTCGATTCAGCGCGTTCAGGATCTTGCTTGATCATCCATTTCAAAGCTTGCATCTGTACAATAAGTGAAGTGAAATGATGACCTAATCCATCGTGAATCTCTCCTGCTATCCGCGTACGTTCGGTTAATGCAGCATATCGTATCGATTGGACGGTACTGTCCTGCAATTCTGCATAAGTTCGTTGTAGCTCCATATGAACTTGTTCCAGTTCTTTAAGTTGTTCACTGTTAATCTTCAGCACACCAATATAACGGCTAAGACTGTGAATGCCAAAATAGATACTGGCAAGCACAACAATCAGACTATACGGATAACCATTGTCTAGCCCGGAAATTAACATCACTACGCCTACTATAATCAATACTATAGTCGCTACTTTTTGCTCTCGACTTGAAATAAAGCTTAATATCACAAACCATGCCCATAGAACAGAATTATAATCTTGAGGTTCTTTGGAAATATAAGCAGAAAGCCAGATCATTGAGAACAAAAAAAGCGTAAAAACGATAATATAAGTAATCGACAATTTAATACTAGACCATAGCATAAATACGTAAAAACACATCGTGACAAAAAACAGCATCCACACAAGAAAAGAATGATCCATATAATAAATGGTTAGATTATAAATAATAATCATCGTTAATAATAAACGGAATAAAAATAAATACTTTAAGAAATCTTGTGATTTTTGCAAAGTTTGACTTCCTTTCACATCAAATACTGATTTCTATTTTAGCATGTCATAAGAAGTGATTCAGATTTAAATATAATCAAGTACAACATATTCTTATTATACAGAAGAAGCCTAGTTAACTATATCTTAATAGCGCACACTTTTCGTCATCATAATGATCGGTTTTGAAAAGGTGAAAATCAATCGCTAGGTGGAGGTAATATGAGATAGGTAAAGACTTTAACTACAATGATAGAAGATTTTGATACATGTATAGAATGTATTGATATAGTAATCAATTGACGCTGTGGACAGCAGGGTGCTAGACTTTATGTAATCTTAACCAACTTAATAGGTCGGAATTATAAGATATAATTCAAATGCCAAACCTATTTCCAAAAGAATCACTTTTATTGTAATGCACACCTATATTCAGAGGAGGACAACGACATGTCATCAACAATTGAAACTACTGCAAATCAAGGTCAACATATTATTTTGTGGAGTAAAACAGGATGCCACTTCTGCGGGGAGATTAAGAACTATCTAAAATTAAATAATCATCATTATACCAATCTAGAAGTTGCAGGTAACGATGGTCTACGCGATGTACTTGAAGCTAAATACGGTATCCGGCATGTGCCTGTCGTCGAAGTAGGTCGTAATGGCACATATACTGCATTTTTAGAAACTGATTTGGAAGGGTTGGCTCAGTTGTTAGCTCAAGAAGCAGAATCAGCTCAATCCTCAGCAACCGTAATTTAATCTTCCAATAATACTGAAATACTGACTATAAATATTCTATAAACTATTATCGATCGTAACGATAAAAAGAAGGAGTGATCAATGATGACCAATCACAAACGACAATTGAAATTTGGGGCAATCATCCATGGGATTGGAGGAAGTATGTCTACATGGCGACATCCCGAGGTACAAAGTGATGCAAGTGTAAGCTTTGACTTCTACAAACGGCAGACGCTCAAAGCAGAAGAAGGCAAGTTCGATCTGGTCTTTATTGCCGACGGATTGTTTATCAATGAAAAGTCATTACCACACTTTTTGAATCGATTTGAGCCGGTTACGATATTGTCTGCGCTTGCAGCAGTCACTTCCCGAATCGGGTTAGTAGGAACAATATCTACCAGCTATAGCGAGCCATTTACTGTGGCACGTCAATTGTCTTCGATCGATCATATCAGTGGAGGACGTGCTGGATGGAATGTGGTCACATCTCCACTTGAAGGATCGGCACGTAACTACAGTCGAGGCGACCATCCTTCTCATCCTGAACGGTATCAGATTGCGGCTGAATATCTAGAAGTAACCAAAGGATTATGGGATTCATGGGAAGAAGATGCTTTTGTTAGAGATAAAGAGTCCGGTGTCTTTTTTGATCCTGAGAAACTGCATACACTTAATCATCAAGGGAAGCATTTTTCTGTTCAAGGTCCTTTGAATATCGGACGATCCCGTCAAGGACAGCCTGTCATTTTCCAAGCAGGTTCTTCAGAAGATGGCAGAAATCTAGCCGCCCAATCAGCCGATGCGATCTTTACCGGGCAAGAGACTTTAAGTGATGCGCAAGCCTTTTATACCGATGTGAAAAAGCGTGCAGTTCAGTATGGTCGTCAGGAAGAAGAGTTATTAGTCTTGCCAGGGATATCGCCTATTATTGGCAGAACCGAAGCTGAAGCCGAGCAGAAATATCGCGAAATTGCTGATCTGGTGACGATTGATAAAGCACTTGATTTTTTAGGACGCTTTTTTGATCATCATGACTTTTCACAATATCCATTGGATGAGCCTTTTCCAGACTTACATGATATCGGAAGTAATAGTTTCCGTAGTGGAACAGATAAAATTAAAAAAGATGCGCGTGAGCGTGGTCTAACTTTACGCGAAGTTGCATTACAAGCAGCTACACCGCGTGGAAATTTTATCGGTACACCGGAGCAGATCGCTAATCAAATCGAAGAATGGTTTCTGGAAAAAGGATCGGATGGATTTATTATTCACTCGGATCTTCCAAGCGGATTACACGATTTTGTAGATTTGGTTGTGCCTATTTTGCAAGCGAAGGGGATTTATCGTCAAGATTATGAGTACGATACATTACGTGAAAATTTGGGAGTGCCTATTCCACAGAATCGGTATCAAGCTAAAACGTTAAAAGTGTAAGTCGTGTTTAATACGCTGTGCTATCATCTAATTTAAGTATAAACGATTTTCCCAAAATGGTGATAAGTTAAAGAAGTGCCCGTTGCTCCTGATCCCAGTGGTCATAAGGGGTGACGGGTTATTTCAAATTGCATATTCTTCCGTTGACAAGTGTCAAAACAGGGAATATGATACATAAAACCAAGTTAGTTAATGGGAAAAGTAAGAAAGGGGATGGAATGATGAATATTGAAAATATAGAGGCATTTGTCTATATCAACCATTATGGCAGTTTTAATAAAGCAGCAGAAGTGTTATTCCTTTCTCAACCGTCTGTATCAGCACGTATCCAGACATTAGAAAGAGAACTTGGCTGCAAATTATTTGAACGTCTGGGTCGACAAATTTTATTGACCGAAGAAGGAAGAAGATTTCTACCGTATGCACAGCAAGTCTTACAAGTGATCCAAAAAGGCAAACAACGTATTCAAACAGCAAAAGTCACACCACAGGAGCTGACCATCGGTTGTACTGTAGCTGTCTCTAATTATGTTATTCCTGAACTGCTTCCCAAACTCAAACAAAAATATCCACAAACCAATTTTAAGCTGATCACTTCAACGACTGATCAACTGTTGCATAAATTAATGAACAAAGAAATCGATATCGGGTTCGTCCGTAAAGTGATGCATCCGGCGATTCGAACAGTTTCTTTTTACGAAGATCCTATTTCACTATATGTATACAAAGATCATCCATTTGTACAAAAAGGACGTGCAACGATCGCATCATTGCAGGAACAACCTTTAATTTTCTTTGAATGCGGATCATTAGATTGGCTTCGGATTCATCGTGTATTCGAAAGTCTTGAATTTCCGCCAGATATCGCTTTCCATGTCGATCATTCTGAAACTGCCAAAAAGCTAGTATTACAAAAAGCAGGCATCGCCTTTTTACCCGGACTTAGTGTGCATGAAGAAGTGATGCGTGGCGACCTGGTACCGATCTATATTCCAGAAGTCACAGGAATCTCTTTACAGACCAGTCTAATCACACTAAAAGAACAACCATCAACATTCGCTACCACACTAGCCGAATTACTACACGAAAACGACTACTTCCGTAGCCAACAACCCGACCAATCACTACTTCACTCTACCATCTAACGAAAAGAGTAGAAGGAAAGACAAACGTATCTTTCTAAAAATCAATAATCGATATCCACAAATCATAATCAATATAGACAACAAAAAAGTAATCAAAAACAACCACCATTTCACATGCATATCTTATAGCAAATGAATGACCTATAGAACAAATCAATATAAAGATGACGCAATACGCCTAATCTTTCCAACTAACATCATCTTTATCTTTACTTGCTACCCTCCCACAAGGGAAACAAATGCACCACCCAAGTAGCATGTCATCTGTTACCATCATCCCACCAAGCACAAGCGAAGAGGGAAGATTCATTCTGAAAGAGCGAAGCGCTCGCATTTAAAAGAATATCCCCACCGCAAAGCGGTAAATTTAAGGGATATTCTTTTACCAGCGACGACAAGAATAATCTACCCTCATAGCGCCTGTACTCTATTGCACACTTCTACCTATCATTTGTTTCCCTCACACCTATTGATTTGTTCAATACACCGATAGAACTTTCCTATTATCCAGGTCATTGACGCTGAGAAAGGACGATGATAGATTTATCACATGCTAAATCCGATTAAGTTGATATGAATTAGGGGGAAGAAGAAAATGAGAAAAAAAACAGGGTTAACAGTACTTACATTATGGGCAGTTGTTTGGATGCTGGTACTATCGGGTTGCGCATCTGTTAGCGAATCAAGTGGAGGTTCAGCAGGAGGAACATCTTCTGCATCAGATAGCAATAATGCAACAGCGTCTACAGGTGGTGTCAAAAAAATTATCGTCGGTACAGGTACAGCCTTTCCGAATGTCTGCTTTATTGATGAAAATGGCAAGCTTACCGGATACGATGTGGAATTGGTACGTGAGATCGATAAACGTCTACCAGATGTAGAATTTGAATTTAAAACGATGGAATTCTCAAATCTGCTACTAAGCTTAGAAACAAACAAAATAGATTTTGTCGCTCACCAGATGGAGACGAATCCTGAACGTGAACAAAAATATCTGTTTAACAAAGTGCCATATAGCATTTTCCTTAATCGTGTAGCTGTTGCGAAAGATAATAATGCGATTAAAGGATTAGATGATCTGGTCGGGAAAAAAGTGCTTACAGGAGCTACAAGTAATGCGGCTTACCTACTTAATGAATATAACAAGACACATAACAACGGTATAGATGTTGTCTATAGTAGTGGAGCAGCCAATGATACTGTTCAACAAATCGTATCAGGACGGGTAGATGCCACGATTACGACAGATTTTGCTAATCGTTTCAATACAGATGCAGACGGTAATGTAGCACTCAAAACAGTCGGAGAACCGTTAAATCAATCCAATGTCTTTTTCGTGTTCCGCAAAGATGAGCAACCTCTGGCAGATGAGATCGATCAAGCGATCACAGAAATCAAAGCAGATGGAACACTCAAAAAATTAAGCGAACAATGGTTAGGCGATGACTTCACCAAAACGTTAGAAGAAGCCAAAGTAACCAAATAAATAATAAATAGCTAGTAGAAAGGAGCACATCATACATGAGCAGAAAATTCGATATTACCTATGTGTTTGATTTTATTCCTAAATTATTAGCTTATCTCAATATAACACTGCTCATTGTAGGCAGCTCGATTCTACTAGGTCTTATTATCGGAATGCTTGTCGCGTTACCCCGTCTATACAATGTGCCTGTACTTAAGCGTATCTCGCAAGTGTATGTCTCCTTTTTTCGCGGGACACCGATTCTGATTCAATTATTTCTGATCTATTATGGACTGCCGACGATTCTACAATGGATCAATATTGATATTTCTAGAGTAGCAGTGTTGTACTTTGTGATTCTGGCTTATGCACTGAACAGTGGAGCTTTTGTCTCTGAAATGATAAGAGCTTCAGTCAGTGCAGTAGATAAAGGACAGATTGAAGCCGCGCAATCCATAGGCATGAGCGGATATCAGACGTTTACACGTATTATTTTGCCACAAGCGTTAGCGATCAGTATTCCGTTATTTGGTAATCTGGTGATCGGCAATCTGAAAGACACTTCACTTGCGTTTACTCTAGGTGTGATGGAAATGACAGGCAGATCACAGACGTTAGGAACAGCTACACAACATTTTGTAGAGACATATATTGCTTTATCTTTGATCTACTTTGTAATCAGTATGATCTTGGAACAAGGATTCCTCTGGTTAGAACGTCGTCTACATCGTCATGAAGCAAGTGTAAGGCAGAGTTCTAAAGTGATGGGACGCAAATGGCTAACCCGTCCTGTATCTGCACTTAGCAAAGGAGGTAGAAGTGGATGACACTGGATCCATCGTTTATGTGGACAGCCTTTCTAAGCCTTTTTAAAGCATTACCGACTACGCTTATGATTACTTTCGTATCTGTAATCTGCGGTCTATTGATAGGAACGGGGGTAGCCTTATGTCGAATTTATCGAATTCCTGGATTGTCTCAACTTTCTACCGCTTACGTGACTTTTATACGCGGTACACCGATGTTGATGCATTTATTGTTAATTTATTTTGGCTTACCGATTCTGATCGATAGTGTATCTACTCACTTAGGATGGTCATTTACTTCGGCATCGATTCCGCTCATTGGATTTGTATTTATCGCATTTTCGATTACAGCAGGAGCATATATGTCTGAAGTGGTACGAGCAGGTATTGTTGCTGTAGATCGTGGACAGATCGAAGCGGCTCATTCGATTGGCATGACAACACCACAAGCGTTACGCCGAATCGTATTACCACAAGCGTTAGCAGTCAGCCTTCCGAATTTGTCCAATTCAGTGATTGGGATGTTACATGGATCTACACTTGCTTATACGATCTCTGTTATAGAAATTAACGCCCAAGCACTGGTAGTTGCTGCGAACAATTGGAAATACTTTGAAGCGTATATCGCCGCTGCTGTCTTGTTCTGGGGACTGACCTTATTGATCGAACGGGGTAGTGGATGGTTAGAAAAACGTCTCAACGCTTATCATCGTGGAGGTGTGATGTAATATGATTCAACTGGAGCAAATATCCAAGTCATTTGGCAAACAGGAAGTGCTTCACCATATCGATCTACAAGTTAAAAAAGGTGAAGTGGTGGTCATTTTGGGCCCGAGCGGTTCAGGCAAGACGACATTACTGCGCTGTATTAATTATTTGGAAAAGCCTGATGCAGGACAGATTACAATCGGTAATCTACGTGTCGATACGAAGCATCCTACCAAAAAAGAAATCCATGCGCTACGTCAACAAACAGCGATGGTATTTCAACAATATAATCTATTCAAACACAAAACAGCACTCGAAAATGTAATGGAAGGATTAACGATTGTTCGCAAAATAGCCAAAGATAAAGCACGTGAGATCAGTGTACAGGTACTTGAGAAAGTAGGGCTTGGCACCAAGTTGGATCATTATCCAAGCCAGCTATCCGGTGGTCAGCAACAACGTGTAGGAATTGCTAGAGCACTGGCTTTGAATCCAGAAGTAATTCTTTTTGATGAACCGACTTCAGCACTTGATCCAGAACTGGTGGGTGAGGTGTTAAGTGTAATTCGCAAAATAGCTAAAGAAGGTATCACCATGATTGTAGTAACACATGAAATGGATTTTGCCAGAGATGTCGCTAATCATGTGGTCTTTATGGATGGTGGCGTAGTTGTAGAAGAAGGAACACCGGAAGAGATTTTTCAACGTCCCAAAGAAGAACGTACCCGTCAATTTTTGAGCCGTATTACACCGCAGGCTACGTATTCTATTTAGAAAATAATACACATAGATCGATTGAGGGAGGAACAGAAGATGAGTATTCCGATAGGTATTTTGGATCAAAGTCCACGATTTGCAGGAGAAAGTGCAGAAGATGCTTTTCGACATACGATAGAGCTTGCTCAAATTGCCGAGGAATTGGGGTATCGTCGATTCTGGGTATCCGAGCATCATGATTCTGCTAATGTGTCTGGTTCTTCACCGGAAGTATTGATCTCTTATTTGCTCGCCAAAACCAAAAAAATTACGATTGGTTCAGGTGGAGTGATGTTGCAACATTATAGTCCGTACAAAGTCGCCGAGAACTTTAATGTATTATCTACACTTGCACCGGGCAGAGTAGAATTAGGCATAGGACGTGCTCCAGGTGGATTACCCCGATCAACACGTGCTTTACAAGGAGATCATCAGACAAGCGCTGTAAGCTTAACCGATAAAATTATAGAAACCCGCAATTATATTTACAATCGAATAGCAGACGATCATGCGCTAGCAGGTATCCATGTAAGTCCAAATCCTGCGCAACCTGCTGATCTATTCGTACTTGGAGCGAGTTCCAATAGTGCAGAAGTAGCGGCCAAATTAGGATTACCCTATGTGTTCTCCCAATTTATTAACGGAGATGAAGAAGTGGCTCTTACAGCTGTACGTAATTATCGTGAACAATTTGTTCCTTCGATCGAATATCCGAAGCCACATGTTATTCTTGCTTTATCTGTTATAGTCGCTGAGACCGAAGAAGAAGCTGCTCAATTAGCAGGTGAGAATCTATCTGTTAAAATTCATCTGGAAAGTGGTAAAGTACTTACAGTAGCTACCATCGAACAAGCCGAAGAATTTGGTAGACAATCTGCTGAAAAATATCGAATTGAAGTAAAAGAAGCCAAAGTAGTCAAAGGTTCTCCTTCGTCGGTGTATCAACAATTGTCTGATATTCGTCAGCGATATGGTATAGAAGAATTGGTAGTGCATACAGTGATTCAGAATTTTCATAAACGTGTGCGTTCATTTGAATTATTACAACAGGCTTTTGTTAAGGCAGAGGTAGAAGCTTCATTGGAGGTGTAAATAGCGCATGGCGTTAATAGAAGGGCTTCAACAGCAACTTAGCGATATTCGTAGACATATTCATCGTCATCCTGAATTATCAGGAGAAGAGATACAGACAACAGCTTATATCCGTCAATTGTTAGAAGCGGCAGATATTCAGATTTTGTCTTTTCCTAATTTGAAAACAGGTGTGATTGCAGAAATAGGAACCGGTGAATCGGTTATTGCGTTACGTGCAGATATTGATGCTTTGCCTGTACAAGAAGAGACAGGACTTGCTTTTGCTTCAGAAGTAAATGGTAAAATGCATGCATGTGGTCATGATTTTCATACTGCTTCTTTGTTAGGGGCGGCGTATTTGCTCAAAGAACAAGAACATCAACTGCAAGGAAGAGTGCGATTGATTTTTCAACCTGCCGAAGAAAAAGCCAAAGGAGCACAGCAAGTAATTACCAATGGAGCGCTTGAAGGTGTACAAGCGATCTTCGGACTTCACAACAAGCCTGACCTGCCTGTAGGCACAGTAGGGATTCGCAATGGTGCACTGATGGCAGCGGCAGATGGATTTATTGTAGAAGTGACAGGAGTCGGTACACATGCTGCGGTACCAGAAGCAGGGATTGATCCTATCGTGGTGTCTGCACATATTGTAACAGCAATACAATCTATCGTTAGTCGTAATATCAGTTCTCAACAAGGTGCTGTTATTAGCGTGACCCAGTTGAATAGCGGACATGTATGGAATGTGATTCCTGATCTCGCTGTCCTGCAAGGAACGATCCGTACATTTGATGAAAAGGTACGGGAGCAAGTGCTATCTCGATTTGAACAGATTGTCGAAGGGGTAGCCACTGCTTTTGGAACTTCTGCCAAAGTAAAATGGTTAGCCGGTCCTCCTCCTGTTCTCAATGATGAGCAGTGGACAGGTGCAACCCAGATTGCAGCAGAGCAAAGCAATCTTCAAGTGGTTGAGCCTGCGGTATCACCAGCAAGCGAAGACTTTTCATTTTATCAAAAAGAAGTGCCAGGTGTATTTATCTTTGTCGGTACGTCTGGTCCGCAAGAGTGGCATCATCCGTCATTTGATGTAGATGAACGTGCATTAAGCAGTACCGCTACATTTTTGGCAAATACAGCGCGTGTTGCTTTGAAGCAAGCAGAGCAACAACCTATTTCATCCACATATTGATTTTCATGTTAATAATCTTTATTTCAATCTGGTTATAACGGAAAGCTGTTTCTTTAGAGAAAGTAGTCATCAACAAAGGCTATCATAATCAAAGAAACAGCTTTTTTTTGTTGTGGTTTGTAACCAATAACTGACTGCAATTATGATCAGAGATTGCCAAAGTTATCCTTGATACGATAAAATACGCCCAAGAAAGGTTGTGTCTGTATTGAGTGATTCGGTGACGGTTCCCAAGTCAGTATCCTATACAATTGAGCTTCAATTTAACCCTTTATATGAATGTCTTAACAGCTTGCATACGTATATCTGCCGTCCTTCTTACAAAAAGATCGATTTAGATCCTTCTTGGGCCAAATCGGTAGAGGAGCAGTTACCTCCTGCATTTGCAGAGCGTCTTGCTCAGACGGGAATCGACGCAGAGTGGAGATTGATTGTTTTGCTGGTCTGTTGTTGTCCTCACAAGACACCGGAACAATTTATACAATGGATAGAAGATATGACAGTTAAGCAACTAGAAGTACTAATCGCTGAACATACGTCACTGCCGGTTACCGGAGTGGCTCGTCTGCGTAGCCGAATATTGATGTTGTTCCAACAATGGAATGAATATTACTTTTCCCGGATCGATCAGCAGATCATCGTAGGGCTGCAACAAGAATATGAGCAGAAGCAAGCGATATTGATGCAGAACCATCATCTGTCTACTTTTGTAGATGAAGTGACCAACGGTATTGTATTTGAACCGCATGCTGAATTCAAGCGTCTGATTCTTGTACCTCATTATCATTTCAAACCGCTTAATATTATTTATGCATATCATTCATTTGTTATCTGTCATTATCCCGCCAAATTATATCTGGGCGATTCTTCTGAATTACCGCCTTATGAATATCGAGTCATTCGGGCATTGGCTGAACAGAGCCGGTTGAAAATATTAAAATATCTATATAATGGTCCACGTAGCTTTATTGAGATTGTACGTTATTTGGGATTATCGAAAGGAATTACGCATGATCATGTGACCAAGTTACGCAGTGCTGGATTACTTCATGCCCATATTCAAGGAGAAACGCTCACTGTCTATAGTCTGCGAACTCATGCTATTGATCATCTACAGCAGATGTTAATGCATTTTATTGAAGATAATCAATAAATAAAGATTTATATACGATTAGATCGTTTCTATACAGGAGCGATCTTTTTGCTGTGCGCTGAGATATAAGCAGAATTGAACACACGACTGATCTCACCAACTGTTATATATTAACTTTTTTCGGAAATGATTTTAAGTTCTCTCTTTACAGAACCGCTTTAGATTCCTATAATAGCTTTACCGACTAATAACATAGTTAACAGGTCGGAATAATAAATATTAGGGGAATGTATAATGAAAAAAAGTGTAACTTTACTATCCGGCGTGCTTATGGCTTCTTTGTTATTTACAGCATGCTCTAGTGGAGGAGCTGATAATAGCAGTTCTTCAGTAGCCAATGGTACAACCGAAGCATCACCAACGACTGCTCTAACCAGTTTGTTCAAAGCACCTGATCTTACCAAGTTACCTGCTACTGCTCAGCAACGTACAGATACGATCATTATGGCGTTAACTGATCCAGCCGGAGCGTTTACTCCTTATTTTCATCAAAGTGGATATGATGGCAATGTCTCTTCATTATTGTATGCACCGCTTGTGACAACAGATGATAAAGGGCTACCGGCTCCGAATCTAGCGAAAAGTTGGGACTTGTCCAAAGATCAACTTACATATACGTTTCATTTGCGTAAAAACTTGAAATTTAGTGATGGCTCACCGCTTACAGCAGACGATGTAGCGTTCACATGGACGATTTTGCATGACAAATCGTATGACAATGATTCGCTTATTCCAACATTAGGCATCGTAGGTGGAGCAGATTACAAAGCTGGCAAAGCGTCTACTATCTCTGGTATTAAAGTTATTGATCCACAGACTATTTCAGTTACGATTGCGAAGCCTAATGCAACTGCACTATTGACGTTAGGTAGCGATGTATTGTCCAAAGCTTATTATGGCAAAGACTATAAATTCGGCGAACTGGAATATATCAAAAAGTTACATCAGACTCCACTTGGGAATGGACCGTATGTATTAACCAAATTTATTCCGGGACAAGAAGTGCGTTTTACAGCTAATGAGAATTATTTCAAAGGCGCTCCCAAAACAAAAAACTTTATCTACAAAACATCAGAAGGAGATACCTGGCAGTATGTGGAGACAGGGGAAATTGATTTTGCTTCCTTTAGTGCGACACAAGAAAATATCGATAAACTCAAAAGTTTGGGATTTGTAGATATTTTGCCGTATACACCAAGCACGTACAGCTTTTTACAAGCCAATCTGGAACATGAAGCTTTGAAAGATAAAAAAGTACGTCAAGCGATTGCTTACGGATTGGATCGTCAAAGTATTTATGTAGACGCGAATCAAGGGGCAGGAGAAATAGCTAATATTCCTGCGGCTCCTATCTCATGGGCATATACAACAGAGGGTATTAATCCTTATGCCTATAGCGCAGAAAAAGCGAATCAATTGCTCGATGAAGCAGGTTGGGTCGCTGGAGCAGATGGTATTCGTGAAAAAGATGGCCAAAAGCTGACTCTTCATTATCTAGGTTCCAAAAGTCCACAAACGGATATCTTTATCGCTGTCGCTACAGAAAACTTCAAAGCGATCGGCGTTGATTTCCAACCGGAAGTATTTGCAGACTTTAACTCACTTGCTTCCAAAGTCGAAGGCGGAGATTATGATCTAGCTTCATTCTCGACACCGATGTTAACCGATCCTTCAGATGGATTAGTGCAATTTTTGGATGGAGAGATCAAAGGGTATGATAATCCTGAATTTGTGAAATTATACAACGAAGCATTAGCAACCAATGATATTGAACAACGCAAAAAAATCTATGCAGACATTTTCAAATTATTAAATGATGATCTACCTGTTATTTTCACCAACTACAAAAAAGTGGTCTATGCCTATAACGGACGTATTCAAGACTTAACAGTCAGTCCATTTAACGGTATTGCATCAAGTGTACCGCAATGGAATTTGAAGTAATCGGTAACAAGGAGTTGAGCATATGAGTAGCTATTTAATCAAGCGTCTAGCGTATACTCTGTTTATTTTATTAGCAGCTTCGTTATTGATCTTTTGCCTGTATGCGTTAACTCCGGGGGATTTTATAACAGGTAATATCAAGTTAAGTCCTGAACGCAAAGCGGAATTGCGTGAGTTATACGGGCTAAACAAACCGTTATTAGAGCGATATATCATCTGGATGAACAATGCGTTTCATGGGAATTTTGGGTATTCGCTGGATAAGCAACAACCGGTACTCACGTTATTTAATCAGTATGTATGGAATTCATTTTTGTTAGCGATTGTCTCTACATTTCTAACGTGGCTTATCGCTGTGATTATCGGTGTAATCGCAGCGTATAAGCAGTATTCATGGTTTGATACGCTCGTGATGGTCGGTATCTTTGCCGCTATGTCGATTCCGTCGTTTTTTATTGGACTATTTCTGATTAAAATATTGGCGGTTGACTTCAAATGGTTACCGCCGGGAGGCATGTTAACGACAGGTAGCAATGCTACAGGAATGGCTTATCTAAAAGAAGTGATTCATCATATGACGTTGCCGGTCATTGTTATGACATTGCTGGGTGTAGGATCATTAACCCGTTATTTCCGCAGTAATATGATTGATGTTATTCAGCAAGATTATATCCGTACGGCTCGTGCCAAAGGATTGAGTGAGCGCAAAGTGTTATTTACCCATGCTTTGCGTAATGCATTATTGCCTGCGATTACACTGGTAGGATTTGAATTACCTGCGCTATTTGGTGGGTCGCTGATTATTGAACGAATTTTCAATTGGCCAGGGATAGGTCAATTATATATGCAATCATTTACAGTTCGAGATTATCCGCTATTAATGGGCTTTACGATGTTTATTGCTGTATTAACCGTTATCGGTACGTTATTATCGGATATTTTGTATCATGTCGCTGATCCGCGTGTAAAAATCTAGCGGACTAAGGAGGATCATATGCCATCTATACAGGCTGAAGTGACGAATGTATCTACCCATAGACCTCAAGCTGTCAAATCGTCTTTGTGGCGACAGTCGATTCGTAAATTAGTCAAAAATAAATTGGCTGTAGGTGGATTTGCAGTCGTTGTGTTTATGTTTTTGCTTTGTTTTGTAGGGCCTTTATTTTCGCCGTATACCGACAATAAAGTGAATATGGCAATGATGAATAAAGCGCCTAATATCCATCACTGGCTGGGAACCGATAAGTTAGGACGGGATGTATTAACACGTGTGATGCAAGCAGGAAGAATCTCGTTAACAGTAGGGATTGCATCGATGTTTTTGTCTGTATTTATCGGAACATTGTTAGGAGCGATAGCAGGATATTATCGAGGGATTGTTGATCAAGTGATTATGCGTATCGCTGATCTGCTACTCACGATTCCCAGTCTGCCGTTATTGTTTATTTTTGGAGCCTTATTATCAGAATGGAAAGTACCTACAGATTACCGAATGTATATCGTAATGCTTATTCTTAGTCTGGTAGGTTGGCCTTCACTGGCACGTATGGTGAGAGGGCAATTGTTATCTTTGCGTGAACGGGAATTTATGCAAGCAACGATCGTTTTAGGATTACGTGATCGTCGTAAATTGGTGAATCATTTATTACCGAATCTAGTCCCATTATTAATAGTGATTGCTACGCTGAATATTGGTGGCGCTATTCTTAGTGAATCGGTATTAAGCTTCTTTGGACTAGGTGTTATGCCGCCTACACCTACATGGGGCAATATGATTGATGCGGCAAATAATATGATCGATTTTCAAGAACGTCCGTGGTTATGGGTTCCACCCGGTTTTTCTATTTTCGCAACAGTGATAGCCATTAATATTTTTGGTGATGGGTTGCGAGATGTGCTTGATCCGAAACAAAAAAGGTAGGTGAATCAACATGAGTACCGACTCGTTATTGCATATTCAGCATTTAAGCACCTATTTTGATACCGATGATGGTACAGTCAAAGCAGTCGATGATATCAGCTTGCATGTTCGTCCCGGTGAAATTGTCTGTATTGTCGGTGAATCCGGTTGTGGTAAAAGTATCACTGCACTCTCTGTAATGGGATTGATCGAAGCGCCTGCTGGACGGATTGCAGACGGCGTGATTGATTTTGATGGGCAAAATTTATTGAATTTGAGTAAAAATCATCTACGAAGTATTCGTGGGAATGATATCGCTATGATTTTTCAAGAACCGATGTCTTCACTCAATCCTGTACTTACGATCGGTGAACAAATGAGCGAGCCATTAATCATTCACAAAAAAATGAATAAAAAGCAAGCACAACAGCGAGTATTAGAATTGATTACGCAAGTAGGTATTTCTCGGCCAGAACAGATTGCTAAGTCATATCCGCATGAATTAAGTGGAGGGATGTTACAGCGCATTATGATCGCTATCGCCATCTCTTGTGATCCCAAGCTGTTAATTGCCGATGAGCCCACAACAGCGCTTGATGTCACAATTCAAGCACAGATTCTAGATATGTTACGAGAGTTTCGTAGTCAATCGGATATGTCGATTCTGCTGATTACACATGATCTAGGCGTGGTTGCTGAAATGGCAGATTATGTGATTGTTATGTATTCGGGCAAAATAGTAGAAGAAGGCGAAGTGGTTGAATTATTTGCTAATCCTCGCCATCCGTATACTCAAGGGCTACTACGTTCTAAGCCTATTATCAATCAACGGCAAAAAGAACTGTATTCGATTCCAGGATATGTACCGAACCCGCTTGAATTGCAAAAATCCTGTTATTTTCATGAGCGATGTGAGCATTGTATGGATATTTGTCGTACTGAAGAACCGCCACTACGTGATCTAGAAAACGGTCAAAAAACGGCTTGCTGGTTATATGAAAAGGAGGCAACCGTTCATGTCTGAAGCACTGCTAGATATTCAGCATCTCAAAAAATACTTTCCTATCAAATCAGGTCTACTTAGTCGAACAGTGGGACAGGTCAAAGCTGTCGATGATATTAGTATTACGATTCAGCCAGGAGAAACATTTGGTCTGGTTGGGGAGTCGGGTAGTGGCAAAAGTACAGTAGGACGTACAGCTATTCGGTTAACCGACAAAACTGCCGGAGAAGTTCGATTTAAAGGAACCGATATTTATCATTTACCACCGGAGCAGTTGCGACAGTTACGTCCCAAAATGCAGTTGATCTTTCAAGATCCATACAGTTCGCTTAATCCTCGTGTACGGATAGGCGAAGCGATAGGTGAAGCTTTGTTAGATCATGGTCTAGCATCTGCTTCCGATATTCGTGATCGGGTCAAAGAAGTACTATCTTCTTGCGGATTATCGTCCTACCATATTGATCGTTTTCCACATGAATTTTCTGGAGGTCAACGTCAACGGATCGGAATTGCCCGAGCATTGGTATTGAATCCAGAGTTGATTATTGCTGATGAACCGGTATCAGCGCTTGATGTATCAATTCAAGCTCAGATTATTAACCTGTTTAGTCATTTACAGGAAAGTAAAGGATTAACGTATCTTTTTATTTCGCATGATTTGAGTGTAGTCGAACATCTATGTTCACGTATTGGGGTGATGTATCTCGGTTCAATGGTAGAGACAGCTTCCAGAGATGAATTGTTCCGTCATCCGCTACATCCATATACCAAAGCTTTGTTGTCTGCTGTACCGATTCCGATTCCCAAGTTAAAGCGTGAACGAATCGTGTTAAAAGGGGATATTCCAAGCCCTGCCAATCCACCTTCTGGTTGCAAATTTCATACTCGCTGTCCATTTGCAGAACAGCGTTGTAAAGACGAAGTTCCTGTATTTCGCAATATGGGTAGTGATCACTGGGTTGCATGTCATTTGGTCTAAACGTATAAAAGAATAGTATAATTAGCAAAAAGCCACTGATCTTTTTAAAGATCAATGGCTTTTTTTTGATGTTATCTATTTAGTTAGAAGCTGTAACAGCTACTTGCTCGCGGCAAGCATCCGAGCAGAAGTGTTCGTGTTCTTCTTTGCAAGATTCGCATACTACATGTTGCAGATTGCAAGTCGGGCAGTTGATATAATCGTCTGTTGGTGCTTCGCAATGATAGCATTTGCCTACAATAATATCTTCATCGGTATGATTGATTGGAATCGAAATACGTTCGTCAAATACATAACATTTTCCGTCAAACAATCGACCTTGTACTTCAGGGTCTTTACTATAAGTCACAATACCGCCTTCAAGTTGAGCGACATCGTTAAAGCCTTCTTTCATCAAGAAACCGGTTAGCTTTTCACAACGTACGCCACCTGTGCAGTATGTGAGAATCTTTTTGTCTTTGAACTCGCTCATATTTTCTCTGATCCATTCAGGGAACTCGCGAGAAGATTCAACATTTGGACGAATCGCTCCACGGAAATGACCGATATCGTATTCATAATCGTTACGACCATCCAAAACAATCACATCTTCTTGTTGAAGTTGTTCATAGAACTCTTTCGGTGAAAGGTGTTTGCCTGTAAACTCACTAGCATCCCATTCTTCTTCAAAGCGGAAAGTGACCAATTCATCTTTTGGACGTACAAACATTTTTTTGAAAGCATGTTCTTCTGCTTCATCAATTTTGAACACTGTATCTGCAAATCGTGGATCTGCTAATAAGTCTTGCATATACTGTTCAGTCTGTTCAAAATCACCTGACAATGTACCGTTAATACCTTCTGGTGCGATTAGAATTCTTCCTTTGATACCTAACTTTTTGCAATATTTCAAATGCTCTGCGGCAAGTGCTTCATGATCATCAATTTTGACAAATTTATAAAATAATAAAATCCGGTATGGACTCGTAGACATATTCATCACCCTATATATAAAAATTTTAATTTTGCACCGACGTACAATATAATCGCAATCATAAATTTTACGCTTCTCTTGGGGGTTAGTCAATGAAAATGTATAAAAAGGGGGATTTAATTCTCATGGGGGGGTGGGAGGGCTGCGCCAATAGAATCGTTCTTGTCGTCGCTGGTGCTATGGAATCCCTTGAATGACCGCTTGGCGGTCGGGATTTCATAGCAAAGGCGATCGCTTCGCTCTTTCAGAACGATTCTATTCGCTCCGCTCCGCTCTACGGTGGGAGTGGGAGGAATTAAAGTCTTGGGTGGGGGAGGGTAGGTGGAGTTTGGGTGGGAGATTTGGAGGGGAGTGAGAATGTAGTGGGAAAGTAATAGATAGTATTGAGATGGTAAGTGAGAGTCAGATATAGTGGGATTATTGTGAGAATGGGAAGAAGATTTTGTGAAGGGATAATATAGTGGGAAATAAAAAAAGGGGCTGTCTAATGGGGATAGACAGCCGGGAGTGTGGGATAGCATATAGAGTTGGGATGGAGAAAGTATCTATTCACAGATGCTTATCCAACATACCTAAATGTGATTTGATTTTGTATAGTAATTAGCGATTTGCGCGGTTTTTGGAATTTTGTTTATGTGTTTTGGATAAGGTTTTCCATTTTTGTTTTTCTTGGCGCAGTTGAGTGACGTTATTTTTGCGTTCATTGTAGGCTAGTTCTTTTTTGAGTTTGAGCCAGTTGTTGTAATGTTTAGTTGGTAGTGTGCCTTCGGTTAATGCTTGTTGCACCGCGCAGTCTGGTTGATCCTCTGTATGCGCACAATCGTGGAAGCGACATTGTTCGGCTAGAGATTCGATATCATGGAATGTTTCTTCCAGTCCAGTTGAAGCTTGCCCTATACCCAGACTTCGCATGCCGGGAGTATCGATCACGATTATACCATTGTGTAGTAAATGGAGTTCACGATGAGTAGTAGTGTGTTTACCTTTGGCATCGTCTTCGCGAATTGCATTTGTTTTCATTTTGTATTCGCCTGCAAGTGCGTTAACGAGTGAAGATTTACCGACACCAGAAGAACCAAGCAATACCAGTGTGTCTCCTACAGCAAAATGCGCTTGTAGTTCTGTTAATCCGTCACCATGAATACTATCGACTGGATAGACAGGAACACCAAAGCCAGCTATTTCTAATTGTTGAAGATAGTGATCCAATTGATCGGTTAGATCGCTTTTGGTTACGATAATAAGCGGTTGTGCTCCGCTATTCCACGCAATCGTTAAATAACGCTCAATACGATTCAAATTAAAGTCATCATTTGCCGAACAAACGAGTAGACAATAATCAAAGTTGGCAGCAACCACCTGTTCACCAATATCAGGATCATCACGCAAAATAATCGTTTTGCGCGGTAACACTTGATGGATGAGTGAAGTATCACCGGGATGGCTCTCCAGAGCGACAAAATCACCAATCGAAGGGCGATCGACTCGCAGAGCATCGCGAAATGAAGATGTTTTTAATTTGGCTAATTGTTCTCCATCTTCAGAGACAACACGGTATACATGTTTGAACACGGCACTAATCCGTGCTGGAATAAGACGTTCCGACGTCTCATAGGCTGCAAAGTGTGCAGCAAAATAATCGTTATATCCATAATCATTAATATTCAATTCAGTTAGCTCCTTTGTTGTATCGGGAGCTTGTTTACGTTATCCGTTCATTTCTCCCGATTGGAAATAGGTTCTATGCGGCGTGTGATGGGGTGTACGTTCAATAGTCATCATTATGAATCATCCTTTCTGTTCGGGATTTCACCAACAGTATAACAGAAAATGGATAAAAAGGAATAGCAAAAATAGAAGATACGTATAAACATAACCAGGATTGTAAATAGAGTGTTATCTTTTACACGTTATAAACAATTCATTTATGATCAAAAAGAACTAAATTTGTAAGCAAATCGCAAAAATACCTTTTCAGCCCGCAAAAATACGTTACAATTGAGTTGTGAATATTTGTTGAATACATGTAAATTTAATATCAATGATCCAATAATCATAGCGTAATTACGTTTGATGTGAGGAGGAAGCAGATGAATCCGAAGCGTACAAGTTCAAGGTTGTTGCGGAGTTATATGTTGTCTTATTTACTTATTTTTCTGATTCCTCTTATTTTGATTACTGTTCTGGTCTATCAAAGCGCTGTTAAAAGTCTACGTACTGAAATAGAGCAATCCAATGTGAATCAGTTAAGTCAGGTACGAATGACGATAGATGGACGGATGAAAGAGTTAAGCGATATTGCAGCCCGGATCAGTTATGATAACAATCTGACTTCTTACATGGTGAAGCATCCGTATTATAGTCGTGAAGCGATTAATACACTGGCTCAATATCGAGCGAATAGTTCGATTATTGATGAGTTATTTCTTTATTTTCATAACGATTCGATGATCTATTCTTCTCAAGGATTAAGTAATTTGAATGTGGTTTTTGGACGAACATATGAATTTAATAATTGGACAAATGAACAGATTACACATGACCTTAATGAGATTAATTATCCGATGACTCGCTTAACCGAGCAATTGGGGACTCATTCACGCCAAAGGTCGATGTTATTACATATTGTGCCGATCAAGCCTGCTGATGCGTATCCATATGCGTCTGTAGTGTATGTGATTGAAGAATCCAAATTGACCGGAATGATGGATTCGATTTTGAATGATTTTAAAGGAAATAGTTATATTTTTGACAATACAGGTCAGGTACTGACGGTCAACAACCATGATCAACCGGTGCAAAATCAAGAATTGAATACGCTTTCAGATCTAGGAGAAGGTATTCATAGTATGATGTTGAATGGAAAACCGCAGTCTGTAGTGTCGGTCACTTCAGCGCAAAATGGTTGGACATATGTAACGACTATGCCAAGTGATCAATTTTTTAGTCGGATTTTTCATATTCAGACATTGATTATATTGGTGTTCGGATTGATTGCTCTAGTAGGTATCCCAATCGCAGTATTATTAGCGCGTAGACAGTATCATCCACTACGTGATCTGGTTGAATTTGCAAAAGAAAAAACCAATCATTCAACCATCCCATCTGTCTCCAGTAGCACTTCTAATGAGTGGACATGGATCAAAAACACATTGCATGATTATCGATATCAGATGGATATGCAGGAACCGTATGTTCGTCATCAGTGCTTACTATTGTTAATGAAGCATGGCAAGCCAGAAGATCCAGAGACGATACGTGTTATAGACAGTCTGGGATTGGAAGCCGATCATCATCAATATTTTGTCATGATTGTAGCCAGTGATATGTTATCTGAAGCTAGATATACAGATACATTACAAGCTACAGATACAGACATAGCCGAGACTCAGCGCTTGGAGAAATTACTGGACCCGTATTTATTTTTACCGGATATTTTAGCAGAAATCGATCTTCCTCATTTGAATGCACATATTTATGGAATAGAGTACTCATCAGGCAATCGGTTAGCTTTGGCGGTGTGCTGGCATCAGCTTGAAGAAGTAGAGCGTCAGCAACAAATGAAACAGATTGTAGAAGCAGTTAGAGAAATTGTGTTTGAACATTATTATACGTTGCCAACTGTAGGGGTAGGCACAAGTTATACACGTCTGGATGAGTTGAATCAATCTTTTATCGAAGCGGCAACAGCGATGGAATATCGATTAACGGATACCCAGCATAGTGTCACATACTTTGATCAATTAAATAGTGAAGCGGATCGTCCTTCAGGTGAACATTATTGGATTACAAATGAATCGTTATTAAAATTATCTCAAAGCTTGAAGCAAGGTAATATTATGGTTGCTTCCCATATGGTGCAGACGATTGTGGCAGACGTACGCTCACAAGCCTTACCACTTTCACTGATGCGGTGTGTTTTATTCGATCTATTAAATACAGTGCTCAAAGCGGCTTCAGAAGTGGGATTAATACGAAGTATACGCGATATGCCGAAGCTGGCTTCTTTTGAACGTACAGAAGAGTTAGAAGAACAACTACATCTATTGATTGCACGCATCTGTACATGTGCAGAACACAAAGAAGAAACCAAGCAATTATCTATGATGGATCAAGTGCTTGCTTATGTACGGGAACAGTATTGTGATTATGCGTTAAGTCTGGAAGGTGTGGCTCAGCAGTTTTCTATTTCTAGTTCCTATCTTAGCCGCACCTTTAAAGAAAAAACAGGGTATACGTTTTCTCAATATGTGTGGCAATTGCGTATGGATGAAGTGATCCGGCAGATGAACGATACCAACGATCCACTGAAAGATATTATTCTGCGTGTAGGATATCTGGATACCGCTAATTTTATTCGCAAATTTAAAAAAGAAACAGGCTGTACACCGGGGCAATATCGTAAGCAAAGTCTGCAAAATGAAGATCATAATCTACCGATTAACAACAGTACAGGATAATCAGGAGCAACACTGTTTGTAGGATAAAAAAGATGATAAAAAAAGACCTCAATCGCTATCTCTAGCGGAAAGAGGTCTTTTTTTATGAGTACATTTCTACGTTTACATATCAATCACATAAATTGCATGAATCACATAAATCACATAAATCACATAAATAATGTGCTTGTGCTGTATACTTGTCTACCTCTTTAGCTTGATTTCCAGCGATCATACGCTACCTGATAAATCTCTATAATCCGATCTCCACCCATTTGCTTGATCGTTGCTAGATACGTATCCCAACTGGTTAACGGTTCTTGTCCGGTAACAAATTTGGCTTCCATTTGCTCAATATACGTATCCATATCTGCACGTAGACTTGAAATTTCAGCCTGTTCTTCTTGCGTTAGATACAGAATAGGGAAAGGTGGCTGTGGATCATAGGCAAGAATTTTTTCGTCATTTTGCTTATCTACCCACGTATCAAATTCTTCTTTTAATCCTTTTTGCAAATCAGGGCTTAATAAAGTAGGCGCTGGCGTACCATAGTTCGGTGTTAATGTCCCACGGTAATCTTCACGACTATTGTACTGGCTTGGGAGCTCTTTCCATTTCTTAGTATGATCTTTTTCGTTAACCGTCTCGTACATCAGACCTTCAGGGCCTTTGTCGAACAGCATAGCACCTTCATAGCTGTACATATAATCGACCCAGCGCATAGAAGCTTCTGGTGAAGGGTTGCTTTCAGTAATAGCGAATGATCCGGTAGATAACCCCGGGTGAATAGCAACAGCCGGCTTGTCTACAGCATCACTTTTCACAGGAACAAACATCGGGTCTTTGGTTGTCGGCTTACCGCCATGTGTAAAATAAGCATGCCAATCTTGGAAAAGACCTAGCTGATTGTTAGCCCCTTTGGCTTTTTTCTGATCAGGAGTTTGTGAGAACGTTTCATGATCTAACAGATTTTCATTCCACAAGCGATTCATATATGTTAAAAATTCACGATATCCTTCTTCGGTACGAGCAAAATGTACTTTACCATCTGCATCATTATAGATATCTTCTCCATAGATACCCCAAGCACCTAATAACCATGAACGAATATCATCTAATTTGACAGAAGCTAAAGGAATTTCGTCTTTTTTGCCATTGCCATTCGGATCTTCATCGCGGAAACGAACCAACAGATCATACAATCCTTCGGTAGTGGTTGGTAGATCTTTAACTTTCAATGCTTCCAAAAAGTCACCGTTATACCACATCGGACTGCGATACCAGATACTTTGCTGATTGATTACCGGTAATGAATAAATATGACCATCCGGTGTAGTGATCGATTTACGGATAGATGGATCTTCGTCCATCAGCTTTTTGAGATTAGGTGCATAATTATCGATTAGACCTTCGAGTGGAAGCAAAATACCTTGATTTCCGTAGTTGACTTCGTCTGCTTGAGTGAGAGAAGAAGCATAGAAGATATCTGGATATTCACCGCTGGCAAATACTAGATTCTTTTTCGTTTCAAAGCTATCCAGTGGTGGATTTTCGAAAGTGAACGACACATTTGTTAACTTTTCCATTTCTTGAAAAGCAGGCATGTCTTTCCAGTTCTGTAGACCAACATCAGGGCCCATCATTGATAAAGTAATCTTTTCTTTGACGATAGGGAAGCCTTCTTTGCTTACATTTTCAGCCGAATTCGACTTGGCGGCTTCTTCAGCTTTGCCACCGGAACAACCAGCAAGTAGCGTCGTTCCTAATACCAACGATAATGCGACTGTACCTGTTTTGCGCATAAAAGTAGAACGGAATCGAAATGGAGATTGATTTGTCATAATAATCCTCCTTGTAAATGATAGTAGACATTCGATCGTAAGCGCTTACCCTTTGACTGATCCTATCATAACGCCCTGTACAAAATAACGCTGAACAAAAGGATAGACCGCAATAATCGGCAATGTGGCAACAATAATAACAGCATATTTGAGCAGAGCCGCCATATCTGCTTTGGCATTCATCGCCATTGCAGCTTCACCGCTCGTAGCGGCACCTTGAGCAGAAGTAGACATTTCTTGCAAAACAAGAATCTGACGCAATACCATTTGTAGCGGATACTTGGATTGATCATTTAAATATACCAAAGCGTTAAAATAACTGTTCCAGTGACCTACACCATAGAATAGTGCCATTACTGCAATAATAGGTGTTGATAACGGAACAACGATTTTTAGAAATAATCTCAAATTCGTACATCCATCCATATGAGCGGCTTCTTGAAGTTCAATCGGAATCGTAGATTGGAAAAACGTCCGCGCTACAATAATGTTCCAGACCGAAGCAGCTCCTGGCAAGATCAATGCCCACATCGAGTTCACCAGACCTAATTGTTTGACGATGAGATACGTAGGGATCAGACCACCACTAAAAAACATTGTGACTAGAAACATTCCCATAAAGAACCCTCGTCCTACAAAATCTTTACGACTGAGTGCATAAGCCGCAGGTAAAGTAACCAGTAGATTGATTAACGTGCCGACAACCGTATACAAAATCGTATTTCCATAACCGACCCAGATTTTACTATTTTCAAAAACCCTAATGTATCCTTCAAATGTAATTCCTTTGGGCAACAGCCACATTTCGCCTGAATTGACGTAAGAAGGTGTACTGATCGAAGCACTTAAAATGTAGATAACAGGGTAGAGTACTAGTACAAAAGCGATCGTCACATACAGGTAGTTGCAAATCAGAAACAAACGGTCTGTTTTGGTTTCTTTGATCACAGCAGCCATAGATTATCCCTCCTTAATACGTTATAGATAAGCTGTACATGAATTACCATAGACTATGTTCTGTTGTACGACGAGCAATCTGATTCACAGTAATCAATAGAATCGCATTAACCGCTGAATTAAATAGACCTACTGCTGTTGAGAAGCTGTACTGTACATTAATTAGACCGGTACGATATACAAATGTATCAATAACATCAGAAGAACTCATATTAAGAGCATTTTGCAATAACAAAATCTTCTCAAAACCAACGCCTAAGATACTCCCTATACTCAAAATCAGCAAAATTGTAATCGTCGGGATAATGGTTGGAATATTGATACTAATAATACGCCGAAAACGGCTTGCACCATCCATAATAGCGGCTTCATGTAGCTGTGGATCGACCGCGGAAAGAGCAGCAAGGTATATGATAGTTCCCCAACCTGTACTTTGCCACACACCGGATAAGACGTACATCGTTTTGAACCATGCCGGATCGGTCAGTAGATTAGGCGCGGTAAAGCCTGACCATTCTATAAATTTGATAATGATTCCTGTGGAAGGAGAAAGAAATGTAATAATAATCCCTGCCATAACTACAACAGAAATAAAATGAGGAGCATACGTTACAGTTTGTACAGTGCGTTTGAAAAATCCATTTTTGATCTCATTAAAAGCGAGTGCTAATAAAATAGGTAAAGGAAAACCAACAGCTAATTCGTATAACGAGATACTTAATGTATTCCATAATAAATCCCAGAAATAATAAGATTCAAAAAAACGTTTAAAATGCGTAAAACCTACCCAGGGACTATCGGCGATCCCTCGTGCGGGCAGAAAGTTTTTGAAAGCAATCTGAATGCCATACATAGGTCCATAATGAAAGATAAGAAAGTACAAAAATGCAGGTGCTATTAAGATGTATAATTCCCAATTACGTGTGATCCTTTTCCAAAGTGACTTACGCCGATCAGATACGCTAACTTCAGAAATAGAATCAGTATGAACGGTATTCGATACATTTCTTTGCATCATAGTCCTCCTTTCTGATGAAACGATAGAATAATAAAGAAGTGGTGTACCGCTATGTGTATAGTCTTATTGTAGAAATATAACGGTTAAACCGTAAATATGTGAATCATGAAGTGAATAGTAAAAAAGCGCATATTCCTTGTCAGTACAGGCTTTATAGAACATAGAGAATATCAATCTACTATTCAAAAAGATCAAGAAGTATGTAAAATTTGCTGTCATATAAGTAGTCATTTTAACAAAAAACATATAAATAAATGATTTTCCTATTTATAAAACGCTTACAAAATAAATATAAAATATCAATGTCAGTTGTATGCGTTTACATATGTGAGGTTAGTGATGGGGAGAAGTAAAATGTTTAGTACAAGAGGGTTATGTTTAAAATATCCCCATACGTTCTTTCCATTAAGTAGAAAGAAGTTCGTATTCTACATATTACAAATTCGCTTATTAAAGGATGATTATAAAATGGATCAAAACGATAAAGTGTTAGATAAAATTGTGGGTGTATTTGATAACGAAGCTCAAGTTAGTCGTACGTTAGAAGATTTGAAAGCAGCAGGATTTACAGAGCAAGATATTTCGGTTATTGCTAAAGACCATGAAGAGATCGAACGAATAGAGCAAGAGACTGATATGGATACAGCAGAAGGCATGGCTTCCGGTGCAGCTACAGGTGGAGTGCTCGGCGGGGTCGCTGGTCTGCTAATTGGATTAGGAGCTTTAACGATTCCGGGTATCGGGCCAATATTAGCAGCAGGGCCAATAGCGGCTACTTTTACAGGAGCGATTGTAGGAGCTGGTGCAGGCGGTCTTGCTGGTGGTCTAGTAGGCTATGGTGTACCTGAAGAAGATGCACGTCATTATGATGAGCGGGTCAATGAGGGAGCAATACTGGTATTAGTTGATGAATCAACAGGACGTGGAGCTGAAATTTATAATATTTTCCGCAAAAATAACGCTTCTAATGCACAATATGATGAAATGTAATTCATAGATCATTAAAAATCGATCTGCGAGTAAAACACCAATGAATGATAGATAATTTGTAAATAGCCATCAGAAAACCATAAGGCAATTGTACAGGTAATTAAACTGTACAATTGTCTTTTTTATGCCTATTTAGCCAGTAGACACATAGCTCCATTTTGCTAAAATAAATAGTCGTTGACAACTTGTATATACAAGAATATAATCCTGTATATACAAGTTAGATGTAAGCGATATTATAAACATCGATAGCAATCTGATTCAAGGAGAAATGTGAATATGAATGTTTTATCCACACAATCAGTCCAAATTACCCGACAAGACTGGTGGCGCAAATCGGTCGTGTATCAAGTCTATCCACAAAGTTTTAATGATACGACAGGCAAAGGAACAGGCGATATCAAAGGCGTTACTCAAAAGTTAGATTATCTAAAAGGATTAGGTGTTGAGATTGTCTGGTTACAACCTGTCTACTTATCCCCACAAAATGATAACGGTTACGACGTAGCCGATTACTACCGTATTCATCCTCAATATGGAACGATGGAAGATATGGAAGAATTGATCGCAGAGATCAAAGCACGTGATATGTATTTGATGACTGATATTGTAGTCAATCATTCTTCAACAGAGCATTACTGGTTCCAGGAAGCTCGCAAATCCAAAGACAATCCGTATCGGCATTATTATATCTGGCGTGATCCTGCTCCAGACGGCGGTGTTCCTAACAACTGGCAGTCCAAATTTGGCGGCTCAGCATGGCAATATGATGATCATAGCGGACAATATTTTTTGACATTATTTGATAAAACGCAAGCTGATCTAAATTGGGAAAATCCTAAAGTTCGACAAGAAGTGATTGATTTGTTGACTTTTTGGGCAAATAAGGGTGTTAGCGGATTTCGGATGGATGTTATTAATTTGATCTCCAAAGATCAGAATTTCCCAACCGATACCGATGAAGGTGGTCTAGCTATTAGAGACGGTCGTAAATTTTATACTGATGGGCCGCGTGTACATGAGTATGTAAAAGAGTTGTATGAAAAAGTATTTGAACCTTATCAAGCGGTAACGGTAGGGGAAATGTCATCAACAACACTGGAGCATTGTATACGTTATTCTAATCCAGAGGAAAAAGAATTTTCGATGACCTTCAATTTTCATCATTTGAAAGTAGATTATCCGAATGGTCAGAAATGGGAATTGATGCCGTATGATTTTGAAGCATTAAAATCATTATTGTCCCACTGGCAAGTAGGAATGCAGCAAGGGGGAGGATGGAACGCTTTATTTTTCAATAATCATGATCAGCCGCGCGCATTATCACGTTTTCTAAATGATGATCAATACCGCGTAGAAAGTGCCAAATTATTAGCAACCACTTTGCATGGCTTACAAGGAACACCTTATATTTTTCAAGGTGAAGAAATAGGGATGCCTAATCCGCAGTGGTCAAGTATTGATGAATTTCGAGATATAGAATCTACGAATATGTATCGCATTTTGCAAGAACAAGGCAAATCAGCGACAGAAGCATTAGATATTATTCGTGAACGTTCGCGTGATAATTCACGTACACCGATGCAATGGGATAGCAGCACTAATGCAGGATTTACAACAGGAACACCATGGATCAAAGTAGATGAACGTTATCCAGATATCAATGTACAGTCTCAGCTTCATGATCCGTTCTCCGTTTATCATCATTATCGTCAATTGATTACACTTCGCCAGCAAATAGAAGTGCTCACCGATGGTACATATGAACGATTAGATCAGTCCCATCCTCAGATATTTGCTTATACACGTAGCAATACACATGAGCGCATCATCGTTATTTCTAATTTTAGTGCAGAACAAGCAGTATTTCATTTACCAGAGCAGATCACACAACAATACAGTTCAGCACAATTACATGCGGCTACTTTATTGATCGGCAATACAGTCACTACACCACATGTAAGTGAATCCATAACTTTAGAACCGTATGCGTCTTATATGTGGCTTCTGCATGAAGATCGTTCTGTATCCAATCGTTCTCAATAATTGATCCAAATAATCAATCATTAATCTATACAAATAAAGTATGAGTGGAGTAGAGCAGAATCAATCTGTTCTACTTTGCAAGTACATGAACATGCAGACATAGTGAAGGAGTGGGGTTAGGTGGCAGATATCGATAAAAAAAGTGTAGAGCAGATTATAGCCGCAGTCGGTGGCAAAGAAAATATAGAAGTAGCTACACACTGTGTAACACGATTACGATTTGCTTTGCATGATGATAGTCTGGTAGACAAAGATGCGTTGGATCAGAATGATCTGGTTAAAGGACAATTTTCATCGCAAGGTCAGTATCAAGTAGTTATCGGTCCCGGACTTGTTGATAAAGTGTACAACGAAATGATAGCGATTACGGGCGGTAATCGTGCTTCCAAAGACGATGTGAAAAGTGCAGCTAGTAAAAAGCAAAATCCGATTCAACGAGCAATCAAAACACTAGCTGATATTTTTATTCCGATTTTGCCAGCGATCGTTACAGCAGGTTTATTATTAGGGATTAATAATATTTTGACAGGGGCAGGTATTTTCTTTGAAGGACAATCTTTAGTTGATGTATATCCACAATGGAAAGATTTTGCTTCTATTATAAATACGATAGCCAGTACAGCCTTTACGTTTCTTCCTGTATTGATCGGTTGGTCAGCGACCACCAGGTTTGGCGGTAGTCCTTTACTCGGGATTGTACTCGGTCTGATTCTAGTTCATCCAGATCTTATGAGTGCTTACAAATACGCAGATGCTGTCAATAGTGGCACTGTACCTGTATGGAATCTATTTGGCTGGGAAATCAATAAAATCGGTTATCAAGGACAAGTATTACCTGTACTTGTATCCGCTTACGTATTATCACGCATCGAAATATTTTTAAATAAACGAATAGCTGATTCTTTTAAACTGTTATTGTTAGCTCCTATTACCTTATTAGTAACTGGTTTTCTTGCATTTACCGTTATCGGGCCGGTTACGTTTGCAATTGGTAATGTGATTACAAGTAGCTTTGTCTATGTATTTGATACCGTTCCTGCTCTAGGTGGTCTAATCTATGGTGGATTGTATGCATTGCTAGTTATTACAGGAATGCATCATACGTTCCTTGCAGTCGATGTGCAGTTGATCGGAACACAAGGCGGCACCTTCTTATGGCCAATGTTAGCTTTATCTAATATTGCTCAAGGTGCAGGCGCATTAGCTATGGTACTTATTTTGAAAGATCAAAAAAGTAAAGGTCTGGCGATTACATCGTCTGTATCCGCTTTTCTCGGTGTAACTGAACCGGCGATCTTCGGGGTTAATATTCGTTACAAATATCCTTTTGTATTCGGAATGATTGGTTCAGCTATCGCAGGGGTGTTGCTCACGATTAATCATGTGTTGGCGTATTCAATAGGGGTCGGCGGTATTCCCGGATTCCTTTCTATTTTCCCGGATCAGTGGGGCGTATTCTTTATCGGTATGGCAATCGTATTGATTGTTCCTTTTACACTGACATTGTTATACGGCAAAATTATGATCCGTCGTCAGCAAAATAACAGTTCTGCTGATGATACGAAAAATGTATCCAAAGCAACGACTCCAACAACGACCGAATCGGTTAAAGGTTCTGCTCATCAAGCGCTATCTGGTTCTCAATCGAATGCTACCAGTGATGCAGATGCAGTGGATGTGTTGGAAGTATTAGCTCCTGTCACAGGAGAAGCGGTTATGTTGGAACAGGTACCTGATCCTGCTTTTGCTGAAAGACAAATGGGTCAAGGGATCGCTATCGAACCGACAGATGGCAAGATTGTTGCTCCATTTGCCGGAACTGTTGTGCATATTATGGCGAATAGTAAGCATGCTATGATTTTGGAACATGCTACTGGTGTACAGATTCTGATTCATGTAGGTATTGATACTGTAGGTCTCAAAGGCGAAGGATTTAAAGTCCATGCGGAGACAGGAGATACAGTAGAAGCAGGTCAATTGTTATTAGAATTTGATCGTGATGTGATTCAGGCAGCAGGGTATCCGATCGTTACACCTATTATTGTGCCAGATGGTCAAGATATGATTGAATCGATTGAAGAACTTCCGGGTACAGTCAATGACTTGAAGTATCAGATTCTAAAAATTCATCTTAAACAATAAGCTTGATCTCGGTGACGTTGGTATATTGCGTAAAACAATTTGCTGATTTCAGATGATTCAAAAAGTGCTACAATAAATGTGGTGATGACAAGTGAATACTAATATTTTTCTACAAATTTATCATGATTATTCAGAACGTATTCAATCCGGTGAGATCGCTGCGGGTACCAAACTTCCTTCTGAAAATGATCTAACCAGAGAATATGGTATTTCTCGCGAAACAGTGCGCAAAGCACTTCAATTGCTTTCAGAGAATGGGTTTATTCATAAGATCAAAGGCAAAGGTTCATTTGCACTTGATATTGGACGAATGAATTTTCCGTTAAGTGGTCTGGTTAGCTTCAAAGAAATGTCTGAACGAATAGGACGCAAATCGCAAACGATTGTTTACAAAACAGAGCATATTCCTATACCTCATGCAGTAGCTCGTCATTTGGAAACAGATAAACATGCAACTGTATGGCAAGTGATTCGTGCTCGCAATATAGAAGGCGAAAAGGTCATTCTGGATAAAGACTATTTCCGCTCTGATATTGTCCCGTTGTTAACAACAGAAATTGCTAGCGGATCGATCTATGCTTATCTGGAACAAGAATTGAATTTGCAGATCAGTTATGCTAAAAAAGTAATTTCTGTAGAAGATGCAACCACTGAAGATTATGAATTGTTAGACTTAAAAGAGTACACTCATGTTGTTGTAGTACGCAACTATGTTCATTTAGAAGATACGACTCTTTTTCAGTATACCGAATCAAGGCATCGATTAGACAAATTTCAATTTGTCGATTTTGCTAGACGTTCTCCTGGAGAAGAAAAGTAGATGTATCAATGAACAACAAAAGAAGTTAGTACAAAAAGGTCTGTCTTGTTCGCTGTTATTCAGTGAATAGTGACAGGCTTTTTTGTGATCACATGTGTTATAAGAGGCGGAAGTATAGTTTTTCCCATTATGAGAATAAGTGCTGACTTGTTTGACTTTTAACCGTAATCTTACTACACTCAAAGTATAGATTGATAATTCCTACTTGTTTAATTGGTTTTTTTATTTTCCTATTTATTGACCAATGGTTTAAAATACAATATTTATTATGATTATTCATATAACAACACACAATGATTAGATCATCAAAGGAGCAAACTCGAATGGCTTTATATCGCAGTACTATGGATTTGATCGGAAATACACCACTGGTGGAAATCAATGCGTATGATTTACCAAGAGGTATTCGGTTATTTGCCAAGTTAGAATTTATGAATCCTGGAGGCAGTGTCAAAGATCGGGTAGGTAAAGCGTTACTTCACGATGCACTGGCTACCGGCAAAATCAAACCAGGTGGCACACTTGTGGAAGCGACAGCAGGAAATGCAGGGATAGGTCTAGCGATGGCGGCGATCCATGAAGATATTTCTGTTGTATTTGCTGTGCCAGAGAAATTCAGTATCGAAAAGCAGACCTTAATGAAAGCGTTAGGAGCTCGAATTGTGCATACTCCGACAGCGAAAGGAATGCGTGGTGCTATAGATAAAGCACGTGAATTGGTAGAAGAAATACCGGGTGCATATTGTCCGGGGCAATTTACCAATCCAGATAACCCCAAAGCGTATTATCAAACGATGGGACCTGAGATATGGAACGATCTTGAAGGGAAAGTGGATGTATTTGTCGCAGGGGCAGGCTCTGGTGGTACATTTATGGGCACAAGCCGTTATTTGAAAGAGCAAAATCCAAATATCAAAACAGTCATTGTAGAGCCCGAAGGTTCTATTATCAATGGCGGCGAATCGGGATCGCACAAAACCGAAGGAATCGGGATGGAGATGATTCCTGAATTTATGGATAAATCGTATTTCAATACAATTCATACGATCAGTGATGAAGATGCTTTTCATCGTGTCGCTGAATTGGCTCGGCTAGAAGGATTATTGATCGGAAGTTCAGCAGGATCAGCGCTTCATGCTGCTCTTTTAGAAGTTGAAACAGCGCCCGATGGTGCTCATATCGTCACCATTTTCCCGGATAGTAGTGAACGTTATTTAAGCAAACAAATTTATGAAGGTGGTATTTAAATATGAAACGCAAAACAAAATTGATTCACGGCGGTATCTCTGGTGATCCTCATACAGGCGCAGTCAATGTGCCTATTTATCAAGTAAGTACGTACAAGCAAGAAGAGATTGGTGTACACAAAGGATATGAATATTCTCGTACAGGCAATCCGACACGATTTGCATTGGAAGAATTGATTAAAGACTTAGAAGAAGGATATAAAGGATTTGCTTTTGGCTCAGGAATGGCGGCTATTCATGCCGTATTTACTATGTTCAATACAGGCGACCATATTTTGCTTACAGATGATGTCTATGGAGGTACATACCGTATCTTCACCAAAGTGTTAGCACGTCTGGGGATCGAGTCTACTTTTGTAGATACAACCGATCTGGATGCTATTCGCCAAGCGATACAACCGAACACTAAAGCTATCTATGTGGAAACGCCAACCAATCCTTTGCTTAAAGTTACAGATATTCGCGCTGTAGCCGATGTAGCCCATCAACATGATCTATTATTTGTCGTCGATAATACATTTGCTACCCCATACTGGCAAAATCCTATTCCATTAGGAGCAGATATTGTGCTTCACTCTGCAACTAAGTATTTGGGAGGGCATAGTGATCTGGTAGCAGGGTTAGTTGTAGTAAATAGTGAAAAGCTTGCTGAAGAGATCCATTTTATTCAAAATGCTGTCGGTGGAATTCTAGGGCCACAAGATGCATGGTTATTGATTCGTGGGATCAAGACATTGGGACTACGTATGGAAGCGATAGAACGTAATGCACAAGAAATCGTAACGTTTTTAACCGAACATCCAGCAGTAGGCAAAGTCTACTATCCAGGTCTAACTTCTCATCCACAACATGAATTATCCAAAAAGCAAACAACAGGTTTTGGTGGTATTATTTCATTTGATGTCGGTAGTGATGCCAAAGCAGCAGAATTACTCAAAAAGCTGACTTATTTCACATTAGCAGAAAGTCTAGGAGCTGTAGAAAGTCTTATTTCAGTACCTGCACGTATGACTCATGCTTCTATTCCAGCAGAACGAAGAGCAGAATTGGGCATTACACCAGGATTAGTACGTATTTCGGTAGGCATTGAAGATGGAGAAGATCTGATTGATGATCTCAAAAAAGGTTTAGATCAATAACTTCATATTATACAAACAAGCGATAAACTATCACTAAAAATGACAAAAATGAAATATTTATTTTTGTTGTAAACCAGTGTATAGATGATCGCTTGTTTTTTTTATTTTATATTTTTTTAGAAAACATCGCACGATCCTCAGACAATGAATACGATAGAGTATTACATATAACATTATAGAAATAATACCGTTTGAATAAAGAGAGTCAATAAACATAAATGGTGATCAGAAGTAGTGATTATAGCAGTGTATATTAGAAGAAAAGCGCTACCATTAACCAAATGTTGGTTGGTTTAATCTTTTTTATACGGTTAATAACACTATAAGCGACAAACACATATAAAAAAAGTGCAGTTCAATTGTCTGCACAATTATTACTTACATGCAATCATTTATACATGATGCAACTTTTCAAAAAAAGTGTACTTATCCTGAGGAGGATGAAGAAAAATGATGGACCATAACAATACAAATGAAATCAATAACGAGCAAACAAATGACAAAGTTGTAGGAATGTTTGTAGAAGAACAACAAGCAACTCGTGCGATTGAACAATTAAAAGCCGAGGGTATTTCTACAGATCAAATCTCTGTTATTGCAAAAGACAAAAAAGATTTAAAACATATTAGTGAAGAAACAGGAACAAAAGCTCCTGAAGGGATTGCTACAGGTGCAACAGCAGGAGGATTGTTAGGCGGTACTGCCGGTCTTCTTGCAGGTCTGGGTATGATGGCTATTCCGGTATTTGGCCCGATTATGGCAGCAGGCCCAATCGTTGTCGCATTAACAGGAGCAGCAGTCGGCGCAGGTGCTGGTGGTCTAGTAGGCGGTCTGATTGGACTTGGTATTCCTGAAGATGAAGCAGCAGAATACGAGAACAATGTAAATGAAGGACAGATTTTGGTATTGGTAGACAAATCTGCGGGTCATCGCAATATGATTTATGATATTTTCCGCAATAACCATGCTTCTAATAGTCGATTCTATGATCATAATGATGCAGCATCACCAACGATCCCAACAACAACGGCAACACCAGCAACAGATCATTTGAGTACACCTGTGGATCATACGGTATCGACAGATTCGATGAACAATGATCGTGCTAATATAAACGAAGATGAGCAGACAGCTATTTTACGTGAAGAAGCACGTCTGGGACGTAGTAATGAAAATGTAGTTGATAAAGATGTTTCTTCTACGCCAACTAATCCATTACACCGCAATTAATCAATAGGACTCATCACATCATTATTTATAATTTTACAAATAATGAAAATATTAGAATATAACCAAAAATAGCTGTTTTAAACACTTTTTTACGGTTAATCATATAGCAGAACGATAGAAACAGAACAATATAAATTTGCTTACAATCCAAGGAGGATAAACACTATGGAAACTCATAACACTAACGATTTAAATAACACTAACGAATTGAACAACGACAAATTGGTAGGCGTATTCCAAACAGAACAACAAGCTAGTCAAGCGATCGAAGACTTGAAAGCGTCTGGTATTAACAAAGACAATATCTCTGTTATCGCCAAAGACAAAAAAGATCTGAAGCATATCAGTGAAGAAACAGGAACCAAAGCACCTGAAGGCATTGCAACAGGAGCAGCGGCTGGTGGTACAATCGGTGGGGTAGCAGGATTGCTAGCAGGTATCGGTATGATGGCTATTCCAGTATTTGGTCCAATTATGGCAGCAGGTCCGATTGCAGTAACATTAGCAGGCGCAGCAGCTGGAGCTGCTGGTGGTGGATTAGTAGGTGGACTTATTGGTCTTGGTATTCCTGAAGATCAAGCAAAAGAGTACGAAAACAATGTAAAAGAAGGTCAAATTCTAGTCTTGGTTGATGAGCATACAGGTCGCCAAGTAACAGTATATGATATCTTCCGCAAAAATCAGGCTTCCAATACAAAATATTATGATACAGATACAACAACTGCTACAACAGGAACAGGTATTGATAGTGTAAATGTTGATCCTGATTTGAATGATCGTAGAGTGGACAGCGAACGCGATCCATTGAACTTGCCTAGAAAATAAGTTGTTGATATAAAGACAACAAATTATAAACTTATGTGTAATTAAGGTGCTAAAAGGCTCTATAAGCTAATCACTTATAGAGCCTTTTTTTGTATTTAATTTTAAGTGTTCCATTGGATATAACTTGGGTAATAGTAAAAGAAGTGAAATATAGTTAATATTCCATTATTTTATTGTAAGAAATCTTTTGTTGTTCACACTCTATCGTACGTATTTATTTACAAATATTATTATACATAACTACATAGAGATGAGATTGATTATAAATAGGAGGCATGTTCATGATTAAATTTGCACAAGTATCCAAACAGTATGAAGATGGCACGATTGCTGTACATCCGATGGATTTACATATTCAAAAAGGTGAATTTTTCGTATTGGTTGGGCCAAGTGGATGCGGTAAAACCACAACTCTCAAAATGATCAATCGATTAATAGAACCAAGCTCAGGATTTATTTCTATTAATGATCAACAAGTCAATGATGCTCCTGTACATGAACTGCGTCAAAGTATAGGGTATGTGCTTCAACAGATCGCTTTATTTCCACATATGACGGTAGAAGAGAATATTGCTATCACTCCTGAATTATGTGGATGGGATCGCAAAAAAATAGATAAACGTGTCGATGAATTACTTCATATGGTAGGGCTTGATCCTAAAGTGTTCCGCACTCGTAAGCCGGATGAATTATCAGGCGGACAACAACAACGTATCGGTGTACTGCGTGCGCTTGCTGCTGATCCACCTGTCATTTTAATGGATGAACCTTTCAGTGCACTTGATCCGCTAGCCAGAGAACGATTGCAAAACGATCTGTTAGAACTTCAAGTGACGATTCAGAAAACGATTGTATTTGTCACCCATGATATTCAAGAAGCGCTCAAGTTAGGAGATCGGATTGGTCTAATGCGTGAAGGGAAAATGATTCAAGTCGATACTCCAGAGCAGTTGTTACATCATCCTGCACATCTATTTGTAAGTGAATTTTTCAGCTCTGTACAAGGGGAATCGTATACATTCAATTCACCTTCGCTGCTCAAAAAAACATCTATATCTAGCAAAGGAGACGCTGAATAATGAATAATATATGGGAAGTAATGATTCAGCGGCAAGATCAGTTATTACAAGCATTGACTCAACATATACTTATTTCTTTTGTAGCTTTGTTATGTGCTTTAATTATTGCTATTCCGTTAGGTATTTATATCGCACGTCATTTGAAAATATCTGAAGGGATATTAGGTATTGCCGCTGTATTACAGACGATTCCTTCGCTTGCTTTGCTCGGTTTATTGATTCCGTTATTAGGGATCGGGATTGTACCTGCAATTGTAGCGATCGTAATCTATGCGCTATTGCCGATTTTGCGTAATACATATACAGGTATCCGAAAAGTCGATCCTTCGTTATTAGAAGCGGCTGATGCGATGGGAATGACCCCAACAAAACGATTATTTAAAGTCGAATTGCCTTTAGCGATGCCTGTTATTATGGCGGGTATTCGGACAGCGATGGTACTTATTATCGGAACGACTACATTAGCAGCTTTGATCGGTGCAGGTGGATTAGGGGATATCATATTGCTCGGTATTGACCGTAACGATACAGCTTTGCTTATCTTGGGTGCTGTACCTGCGGCATTGTTAGCGATTATCTTTGATGTTCTGCTACGTGTGATCGAAAAAAGATCATTCCGTCAATCTATTATCTGGTTATCAGCTACAGCATTGATCGTGATTGCGGTAAGTGTGATTCCGTTACTGAATAATACGCAAAAAGATCTGGTGATTGCAGGTAAGCTTGGAGCAGAACCCGAAATTTTGATCAATATGTACAAAGAATTAATCGAACAAGATACCAATCTAACAGTTGAACTCAAGCCAGGAATGGGTAAAACGCCATTTTTGTTTAACGCTCTAAAAAATAAAAATATCGATATTTATCCTGAGTTTACAGGTACAGCGTTAGCTGAATTTTTGAAAGAAGATGCTGTAAGTACAGATAGCAATCAAGTATACAATCAAGCGAAAGAAGGAATGGCGAAAAAGTTTAATATGGATATGTTATCTCCGATGGAATATAACAATACGTATACTTTAGCTGTTCCTGAGGCTTACGCACAGCAGAATAATTTAGAAAATATTTCAGATCTACAAAATGTATCGTCACAAGTCAAAGTAGGTTTTACACGCGAATTTGCTGATCGCAATGATGGATATGTAGGCATGACCAAGTTGTACGGATTTACATTTCCTAATTTGCAAACGATGGAACCGAAATTACGCTATAGTGCAATCGCGTCCGGTGATATTCAATTGATGGATGCTTATTCTACAGATAGTGAATTGCAACGATATAAGTTGAAAGTGCTCAAAGACGATAAAGGATTATTTCCACCTTATCAAGGTGCGCCATTGATGCGTGATGAGACTTTGAAGCAATATCCTGAAGTAGCAGAAGCTTTAGATCATTTGTCCGGTCAGATTACAGATGATGAGATGCGCAAAATGAATTATCAAGTGGATGTTGAAGGGAAACCTGCATCCGAAGTAGCCAAAACGTTTTTACAGCAAAAAGGATTGTTGAAATAAAAAGAACTTGTACATTGTTTATTTTGTACTGCATTTTTGTACAACAACAATGTTAGATCAAAGTCGTACGATTTCAGTGGATTACAAATCATTGAATAGTACGGCTTTTTTTGTATATTTCATATCTATATCTTCAATTGTGAAAAATTTGTTCATAAACAGTTGTACCTTGTTGTTCACATTTGAGGTATAATGAAAGGATGCACTAAATCAGATCACTTGGAGGAATACACGGATTGAACACTTATCCATTTACATTTGATCCCGGACAACCATTTATTAAGCAGGCGAGTGATTGGATCGCGGATGTTTTTTATGATATTTTACCCGAAGCAGGTTTTGAGGTAAGAGACGAACAGATTTATATGGCTTTTCAATTGGAAAAAGCATATGCCGAAAAGAAAACTATTTTTGCAGAAGCGGGTGTAGGTACAGGGAAAACACTAGTCTACCTTTTATATGCTATTGCTTATGCTCGTTATACACGCAAGCCTGCTATTATCGCTTGTGCCGATGAGTCGTTGATCGAACAGCTGGTCAAACCAGAAGGGGATATTAGCAAGCTTGCCAAGCATCTTAATCTGGTAGTAGATGCCCGTCTAGGGAAATCGCCGGATCAGTATATTTGCTTAAACAAATTGGATGTAGTACGTGATGATGCAACAGAAAGTGATGTGTATCGCGATATCTATGCCGGTTTGCCGGAGTTTGTACATTACCCGGATACAATGCAATCTTTTTATCCATATGGTAACCGCAAAGAGTATCCTGAATTGACCGATGGCGAATGGAATCGGATAGGTTGGGATGTATTTCAAGATTGTCTGGTATGCCCGCAACGTCATCGCTGTGGTCAGACATTATCGCGTGAACATTACCGTAAATCGTCTGATTTGATTATTTGTTCACATGACTTTTATATGGAACATGTCTGGACATATGATGCTCGCAAACGGGAAGGGCAACTTCCTTTACTGCCTGATCACAGTTCAGTTGTATTTGATGAAGGTCATTTGTTAGAAACAGCAGCTCAAAATGCCTTAACACACAAATTAAAACATTCTCTTTTTGAAAGTATTGTTGTGCGCTTGTTAGAAGGAGAAGTTCGTGAGACGTTAGCACTTGCAGTAGAAGAAGTGATTTTGGAAAGTGATATTTTGTTCGAAAAGTTAGCGAAGTACAGTCAGCCTGTACCTGCTTCAGATCGCAAAGAAATCAACTGGAACGAAGATCTGATGAACCAAGTCGGACGTGTCCAAGCACAGATTGCTGTGATTGAAGAAGAGTTAGTATTTGAAAGTGCATTATTTACACTGGATGATTATCAGCTCAAAATTGTAGAAGAACATCTAGAAATGATTCAAATCGCACTGAACCTTTGTCGCAAACAAGATCAGTTGATCTCATGGGTCACAGGAGAAGAAGCGGATCTTACACTGGTGATTATGCCGAAAAAAGTAAAAGAAATTCTGAACGAGAAAGTATTTGCTAAAAAAATGCCTGTTATTTTCTCTTCAGCAACGTTATCGGTAGAAGGTTCATTTGATTATATTGCGCATAGTCTGGGAATCGATAAATATCTTGCCTTCTCAGTAGCTTCTCCTTACGATTACAAAGAACAAATGCAAGCGAATCTAATGCCTGTATTGCCAGGTGTGACGACTACATCAGGTGCTTCTTTGGGATTGTTGGATCTCAATGCTGTCAATGTACAGTCTGAAAGAGTACTTGGATTGTTGGATCAATCGGGTGGGCGTGCTCTTATCTTATTCTCTTCTGTTGAGGAATTAGCTGCGTTCCGTCAAAGTACACAAAATTTTACAGGGTATGCTAAATATCGCATGTTATATGAAGGATCTGCCGAGATCAGTCATTTGATCTCTGCTTTCCAACAAGATGAGACTAGTGTATTATGTGCAGTTACGTTATGGGAAGGGTTAGATATTCCAGGACCTTCGTTGTCCAATGTGATTGTCTGGTCATTACCGTTCCCTTCGAACGATCCATTATTTGCTTCACGCCGCGCGGAAGCAGTAAATGCTTTTGAAGAAGTCGATATGCCTTACATGCTACTTCGTCTCCGTCAAGGCATGGGACGCTTAATCCGTTCACGCGAAGATAGTGGAAGTGTATCCATCTTCGGTCGAGAACTGGATCAACCGGATGTTCGTCAAGCGGTTGAGCAGTTGTTACCTTGATTTGGATGAAATATAAATAGTAATCAGAATTATTTTGTTAAGAAGTTAATAGTAGTAGTGTAATGACAGATCAAATATATAGATTATAGTACAGCAAAGGAATTGAATAGTCGCTTATTCAATTCCTTTTTGCTGTGCACATATAAGGATAGGATGTAGCTAGTTTTTACTTTATAACACTATGATCATTCAAAATAATATCTATTTTATAATCAATCTTTTATCGTATATACATACTTTTTCACTCCGCTTGTTGAATACCCTTGATTTTTAAAAGTCAAAGCTCCACTTTTATTTTCACCTGTAAATATCAGATCATCTCCATGATAGGGCACATCATTACCTTCACAATACTCTTGTTCTTCTTTATTCAATAACTCTTTATAGAGCAGAATGCTAGACTTATCTCGTAAATTAATTAATGTAAGAAGACCTGTACGATTAGGACGCACAATTAAATAATGATCACTGATTCCAACTACCGAGTAATTAGTTTTTATACCTGCTAAGGTAGCCAGGTTGCGAGTAGAAGTGATTTTACCTTCACTATCTAGAAATTCAAGTGTATCTTTATTAACAAGCACGGCATTGCCTTTGTATTGAAAAATATTGTCATCGTACCGTTGCCAGTAGTCGACATTCGCCTGACGAACAATCTTATCATCTTTAATAAAGGCTGTATAAAAATCATAATTAATACTCGGTTCGCCATAATTATCTAACCATTCCACAACATGTCCACCTGTATTCACATCATAGACTTGAAGACGAGATACATTTTCTAGCTTATTGTTTAACTTTCCAGCAAGTACGGGTGTAGCAAAAGCAGAAGAAGAGAAATATAACTCATTATTTTGGTTACTGAACCAGATTGTAGCTGTTTTGCTATTTGCTTTATCGAAAGTGATATCAGATTTGAAAGTAATTAACTTTTTCTTGCTGTTCCAACTCACCTGCTGACCGGAAGCTTCGGCGATCATACGTGCGGGTACATAAGTAAAATTTTTAATCGTAACTATAGCTTGTGGGAGGTTTTTTACTTTTGTATTAACTTTAACCGTCCCTTTTTGTACATTCAATTCAGTTAAATATTTTGGATAAGTTAGTGTAATTGTATGTTGGGATGCATTCCAATACGTATGAATACCTACTTTTTGACTGATTTCGCGTAAAGGTAGATATACAGAACCTTTGATCATAACAGGGGGTGTTTGGAGATCTTGTGTAATGTTGTTCTCGTTGAGCATGACTTGAATCGTAGATTGAGTTATAGATGAAGTAGCTGCATAAGCAGTTGTTGATGGCTCGGTATACAAAGCAGACAGTGGAGTTGCAGAGAGAGCAGTAGAAAATAAAGCAATAGTAACTATTTTAGCAGTAGAACGAATCGTAGAGTATATCATTGTAAGAGCTCCTTTAGTAAATTAATATGTAAAATATAATATATGAACAATAGTATAGACGTGATCTAAAATAAAAGGTTGCATTTACTTTGAATGGTTAAAAATGGTTATATTTTGAGCGAAAGTGGTATATGTCTTATGGATATGTCATAATAAAGAGGTTACATAGTAACGATTACACTTATAAAATTTGAAGAAAGCACATTTGAGAGGAAATGAAATGATGAAAAAAGTAAATAAATTGGCAATCGGCACATGGGCACTTACTGCATTGGTAACGGCATCTTTATATTCAGCACATTCTGTACAAGCAGCATCTGCAACTTCAACATTACCTGCGGCTAGTACATCCAAAGCGATGACATCTACAGCAACGACTGCGACGACACCAGCAGTTTCCTATTATACAAAAGATGGCGTATGGACTGGAGTGAAAAAGTTAAACCACGATAGTGTAACTCCACTTATCGTTGAAGCTGAAAAAAGATACGTATACACTTCTACAGGTGGCAAAACATCTACAACTGATAGTACTTTTTCTTTAAATAACAAAACATATCGTTACTTATCTACTGATATCAATACACATGCTAAATTATTAGCATATTTGACAGAAACATATACCAAACAAGCAAGCGAAGCTTATATTCAAAAATATGTAATCGAGAACAACGGCAAGCTGGCACAAGTGGTGTCGAACGAAGACAGCAAGTTAGAATTCAATCGTTCTACAGCTAAAATGATCAGCATGACAGATACCACTCGTGTATATCGCTTAACTGTTCCTTATGTTAAAGATGCACAACCTGTCGAGCGTATGCTTGTGAAATTTGAATTAGTTGATGGTTTGTGGAAAATCAATACTTCACCAAGTGCATTGTTTTAATGTAATGGTGAAAAACAACATACTATTATAGTGACACCTATAATCAATAAAAAAGAACCTTTCGTTACAGTACACACTGTAGCAGAAAGGTTCTTTTTATTTGGTACGAATATTTTGTTGGCGGAAATGAAGAGGAGTTAGACCACAGCTTGTTTTAAATAGTCGGTAAAAGTACTTCATATCGTGAATTCCTACTTCGTCTGCAATCTGCTGAATACTCCAATCAGTGTTGATTAACAATTCACAACTTTTTTGTACACGAACTTGTTGCAACATCCGGGTATACGTATAACCGGTTGTTTCTTTAAATTTACGCTGTAGATGACGGGGGCTGATCGATAACCATTGGCAGAACTCTTCCATTTTGAGCGGGTTACGATAATGTACTTGAATATATTCGATGGCAAAAGCTACAGGGTCCACTAATTTATCCGGTTTGGATAGCAGACTGAATTGCTTGAGTCGGTACATGGTATTCAGTAAATCAAGCAAGCAAATATATAATTTGTAATGGTAGCCAGGAGACTGCGAATTGACAGCAAAATTCATACTATACATTATTCTAGCAAATTCGCCACCTTGATCTTTATACCGTAACCACTCTTCACTTTGACGAAAAAATTGGGCTATTGCGTCAAATTCACGTTCTAATTCGTTTTTTAGTGAGTTTTGAGGAGCTAACAACTCTGTTTGGAACATACAGGTCATCATTTGCAAAGGAACAGCAGGTGTAGCAGATTCGGATTTGAGTAAATGAGGGATCCCGATCGGAATAAAAAACAAGTCTCCTTCTTCAATCTGTAATGAATCTTTATGAATAAATAACGTTCCTTTGCCTTCACTTATATAGATAATTTCATAAAATTCATGAGCATGTTCTTGAAAAGAACCTTTTACCGTAACCATTTGGAAAGAAATGGGGGTTTCGATCAGAAAAGGATGCTGAAACATTTCAAATGATCGAGGCGATGATGTCATTATGAATCTCCTTTATATTTCATAATCAGATGTCGCATTTTCCTAATTTTTTGTCGTATTCAACTATATTTCAAATTTGGAGATTTAGCTACAATAAAATAGTACAAGAGATCAACACACACGTTGACAGACTATATGAATCATCACCATTTCAGGAGGAACTTATGACAACAACATCATTAATTACACATTTACCAGATACGTTAGCCCCTTACTTACTTCGTAGAGGAGAAGGACAGCGTTATCTTTTTGGTAAGCAGTTAGCAACTGTGATAGCGAATTTTCAAAGTACAGGCGATATTTTATCGGCAGCTATTATTTCAGGACCCAAAGGAGAATCGTTCCCGCTTCATACTCATCAACATACTTACGAATCTATCTTTGTATTAGAAGGTAAAGTTCAATTTGTTATCAACGGTCAAAGTCATCTATTATTGCCGGGTGATTATGCACATATTCCACCAATGACAGAACATGCGTATCAATTGCTTGCCCATCGTAATGCTTTTATCTCTTATTCGATTGCAGGGAATGTAACAGATATTTATGAAATATTAGGACAATCACATACACCATATGAGTATCCGGCTGTAAGCGATCATACGTATGCTACAGAACATCTACAACAAGCTATGCAACAAGCAGATATTACTTTCGCTACATCAGAGACAGTATTTCCTAATTATGAATTAGTAAATAACAGTGTGATTCCAGATGCTGTCGAATCGTATGTATTAGAAAGTGGCGAAGGAACCAAATTGCTAACAGGTGACCAACTGCATCGTCTACTCGCAACTCAAGCTTCTACAGATGGAGATTATATTATGGTATCTACAGAAGGCCCTAAAGGAGACGCTATCGTATCCCATTACCATGAGCATCATACCGAGACATTTTTCTGTGTACAAGGACAGATGACGATGTGGGCGAATGGTGAAGAAGTTCAATTGTTACCAGGAGATTTCTTGCATGTGCCAGCAGGAACCGTCCATTCTTACCGTCTGGATACACACTATACGAAATTTGTAGGTGTACTGGTAAGTGGATTGTTTGAACCATTTTTCCGTTTGTTGGGTGATGAGTATGAACACTATATCTTCCCTGATACACCTGGCCCGCTTCGTATGGATCGTGTGATTGCCAATATTCAATCACTTGATCTCAAAGTAGTTACTCCTCCGGGCGGTCACCGTCCAGAATAATAAGATAAAGGAAAGAATAGTGCTAGTCTGATGCCACCTGTAGAGAGTGTATAAGACTAGCACTCAGGTATATTATGAAAATTATCTATATTCTAGCATTAGCGATGATTATCTCGGTTATGAATTCCACGATGTTTAACGTCGCTTTGCCTTCGATTCGTCACGATTTTGATCTTAGTAGCTCTCAAGTAAGTTGGGTAGTCACATCCTATATTATTATCTATGCGATTGGCTCGGTAACGTATGGCAAGCTAGCAGATAAATATCGGCTCAAAAATTTAATGACGATTGGACTATGTTTATTTGCGATAGGTTCTATTGTTGGGTTTGTCGCTTCAGATTATTGGATGGTGATCGCAGGTCGTATTCTACAATCCGCAGGTGCCTCTGTTATTCCAGCATCATCGATGATTATTCCTATTCGTTATATAGCTGCTGAAAAGCGGGGAAGAGCGCTCGGAATTACTTCTTCCGGCATGGCACTCGGTACGGCGATGGGGCCGATTATCGCCGGCATGATTACCAGTTTTGCAGATTGGCGTTATTTGTTTGCGATTTCTTTGTTATCGTTAGTGACTATTCCTTTTTTTCGCAAATATCTCAATCAAGATCAAGTACGTCCGCTGAAAATAGACATCTGGGGTGGTATCCTATTAGCGACAACAGTCACATTGCTTTTATTAGCAATTACTAATGTCAGTCTTATTCTGGCTATTATCACGATTGTCATGCTAATTGTTTTTGTGATCTATATTCGTAAAGTGGATCAGCCATTTTTGGATCCAGCTATTTTCCGTAATTCGACCTATACAACGACGATGATTATCGCTTGTCTGGCGTTGATATTTAATCTATGTGTTCCATATCTGATTCCACAAATGTTAAGCAATATTCATCAATTATCTTCATTTACAATCGGTCTGATTATGTTTCCCGGTGCATTGATCGCTGCTATATTTGGAATTGTAGGTGGACGGATTGCAGATAGCAAAGGAAATACATTTTTGCTACGGATTGCGTTTGTACTGCAACTGATAACATATGCTCTATTAGCGGTATTTACAGATCGGTCGTATTGGTTGATTATGGGGGTACTTGTGATCGGCAATACAGGGCTGACTTTTGCTCAAGTCGGGCTTGCCAATACAGTCTCTCGTACATTAGCTGGTGCACAAGTAGGGGTCGGTATGGGATTATATATGATGTTAAGCTTTATTTCAGGAGCTATAGGTACAACTGTACTGGGATTAATATTGGATCGTGTGAAGTCTCCATGGTCTTTAAATAGTGTATGGTATGCTGGTGGAGCTAATACATTCAGTAATATTTTCTTAGTGTTTGCAATCTGGATCGCGATCATAATCCTCTTTTTATTCCGATATTTACGCGCTGCTAATCATAATTCTACACTTTCTAAATAATAATCTGATAACAACGTATAGATAATCACAATGTTAATACAAAAAAGGAAGCCCCAGTTAATTCAAGGCTTCCTTTTTTGTATATAAATCGTCAGCCAATAAAACAGGTCTGACATCAACAATAGCTTATTCATTTTCAACAGAATAAGTTATCGATATTATTGCTTAATGACTTCAAAAGCTTCCCAACCACTGACTGTACTGCGATTAGCAATGAGCGGACTATCTCCGTAATTGTCTGCACAGACATAGAGGTTATTCGCTAATGATTTGAATGTTCGCTTCCCATCCGCTGTGGTTCCCATTTGGAATGTTTCCCATGTTCCGATCGCAGTCTTATTAGCGATTAATGGGCTTGCACCGGTATTATCAGCGGATACATATTTATTGTTCGCCATAGAGCGTAGTGCAACATTATTATTACCAAGATCGATAAGCTCAAATTTTTCCCAATCACTGACTGTAGTAGAACGAGCTAGAAGAGGAGCATTTCCATAATCTTCAGCCGCAACGTATTTGTTATTCGCTGTCGCTTTGAGTGCTACAATATTGCCTGTGTCTCCAGAACGCTGGAATACACGTACATAATCGATAGCGTATTTTTGTGGGAAAGTAGTACTTGCGTCAGGATATCCAGGCCAGTTGCCACCTACAGCTAGATTAAGTAATAAGAAGAAAGGCTTATCAAATACCCATTTGTTGCCACCGATATCTGCTGATGTACGAGTATGATATAAATTATTATCAACATACCAGCGAATTACATTAGGTTCCCATTCGATAGAGAAGGTGTGATAAGCGTTACTGATATTTTCACCGATTGTATACCCTGCGGATAGACCGCCAGCACCGGAATAACCAGGCCCATGAATCGTTCCGTATACGGTATTAGGAGCATTAGGTCCTACATATTCCATAATGTCGATCTCACCGCTATTTGGCCACTGATTGCTACCGATATCGCTACCTAATGTCCAGAATGCAGGCCAGATTCCTTTACCGTAAGGCAGTTTGGCACGCATTTCGATTTTTCCATATTTCACATCAAATTTGCCAGCTGTTGTTAAGCGAGCAGATGTATAAGGAGCACCATTATAATTTTCTTTCAACGCTTGAATAATCAGATTGCCATTGTCCATATAAGCATTATTGGTACGATTGGTATAGTACTGTAACTCATTATTTCCCCAACCACCAGCACCTGTTTCTGAATTCCATTTGGAACCATCTACACCTGTTCCATTTGATCCATTGAATTCATCTGACCAGATCTGTTTCCAAGTGCCTGCTGCTTCGGCTTCAGAGTTCCAAGTCCATGACCCTAGTAATGTAAATAAGCATAGCGTGGATAAAAGAATAGCAATCTGCTTGCGTATCAACATGAATACCCCACCTTTTATATGGTTTAATTTCCATTTTATTGTATTTTAAGGATGGAGAAAGATAAACTGCTTTTTACGACATACGTAGAAACACACACACTATACACAAAAATGCCCCTTCAGACCTTATATTTATTCTTTAATATGTTGAAGCCATCGACGAGGAGACATCTGTTTGTATTGCTTAAACACTCTGCCAAAATAATTTAAGCTTGCAAATCCGCAATGATACGCCACTTCACTGATATTCCATTGCCCGGAGCGTAACAACTGCTCTGCTTCATGAATACGTAACATATTGATATAGTCGATAAATGTTTTGCCAGTGGTCTTTTTAAATAAATAACAAAAATAAGTAGGAGTTAGTTGACATAGATTCGCAGCAGTCTCCACAGATATATGTTCTCGGAAATGATGACTGAGATGCTGAAATAAAGGCTGCATATAAGAAGGATGAAGATTGGACTTTTGTACATGGATACGATCCTGTTCTGCCATTCGATAAAGCCAACCAATACAAGCCAGTAAATACGATTTAATCAGCAGTTCTGAACCTTGCGTAGATTGCTCATACTCAATAATCATCTGTTGCAGATAAAATGTAATATGCTGAGATAATAGATGATCTCTGGTGAAAATCGCTGGCAACGTCAGACGATTCTCCAAAAGCGGACGAATATAACGTGATTCAGTGTGATCCAATTGTATATTTCGAATCAATGCCTCGTTAAATACGATACATATCAGTTCAGTATCTTCTTCCAAAGGAAAAGCAGCATGAATCTGGCGTGTATTTACAAAAACAATATCTCCGACTGTAATATCTTGATGCTCGGTACCCACTTGAACACGAAAAGACCCTTTTTGTACAATCATCCATTCTAAATGTTCATGCCAGTGTAATGGAACCCAGCGCCAATTCGGTTCTGTAACATGAAAAATATTAATAGGAAATGTTTTATCAGGAATCTGTGTAATTTCATAAGGGGGTGATATATCCATCTGCAATGAACCTCCGTTAGAACCCATTGTCAATAAAATCGTAATATTGTGCGAATAATACATAGAATAGGCATAGGTTACTGTTACTCAAAAGTATACAATAATCTCATATGTAACCGTTATCAATTTTGCTTTATTTGCTGTCACAATGACTTCATACACCATATACTATAGGAGGATAATAACGTATGATTCGATTATATGATACACCGTTACTTGGCGAACCGATAGACATGAGTAAAGAATTTGGACGTATCGAAAATACATATTTTATGGGAATGCGGGTAGAGGAATTCGATCCTGAGACAGCGACAGGTCAGATACGGTGGGAACGATATTCACGGAAGCCCCGATTGGATTTTGGAAAATATACATTACCATTTACAGCCACAGAATCGTGGGAATTTCCAGCGTATGAAGAATCACCTACTTTTCCTTTTTACTTACAATTCGTCGATGCCAGAACAGTTCGGATTCGGTTAGCAACTCGCCAATCGAAGTTAGAGCCCCGTCATAGCCTGATGTTAGTAGAACAGCAATTGCCTGTCAGTACAGAGTGGGCACTACATCAACATGATGCAGAACAGACTACGTATATCAGTGATTATGGTTCAGTGACGATAAAGTATGCTCCCTGGAAAATAGAATTTCGAGATGCAACAGGTAAGCTATTAACACGTACACATCATTTAGCAGATCAAGCTTCTATTCTCAGTTCTGATCCAACGCCGTTTTGTTTTATCCGATCTGCCAAAGATATGAATCGTAGTCTGGCGGCGAGTTTTGCTCTATCTCCGGGAGAACGTTTATATGGTGGTGGAGAATCCTTTTTGAAAATGGATAAGCGAGGACAAAAATTTAACTGGTTTACTTATGATCCATTAAGCGCCCAGACCGCAGATATGTATAAGCCGATTCCGTTATTATGGAGCAATCGTGGCTATGGTATGTTTTTTCATCATAGTTGTCCGATGACCTGTGATGTAGGACATCATTTTGATGGAGCAAATACAATCTATATTGGTGAAGATGAGTTGGATTTATTTTTCTTTTTTGGTACACCCAAAGACATATTGTCCAGCTACACCTCATTAACTGGCAAGTCTACGGTTCCGCCATTGTGGTCGTTCGGATTATGGATGAGTCGTATTACGTATCAATCTGAAAAAGAAGTGAGAGAAGTCGCTTATCAATTACAAGAGCATCAGATTCCTTGTGATGTCATTCATCTGGATACCGGTTGGTTTGAACATGATTGGCGTTGTGATTATCAATTTTCGAGCAGTCGATTTGATAATGCAGAGCAAATGATCACTGATTTACGTAAGCAAGGATACCGAATTAGCTTATGGCAATATCCTTACTTCATGCCATCCAATCCTTTATACGAAGAAATCATTGAAAAAGGATATGCCATCAGTGATGGGAACGGTTATATTGCCGGAGAAGATGCTATTTTAGACTTTTCTAACCCGGAAGCAGTGAAATGGTATCAACAAAAGATTGCTGGACTGTTACATCTAGGAGTCAGTGCGATCAAAGTAGATTTTGGAGAAAGTGCACCGATTCATGGGTCTTATTATTCTCGTCAGCAAGGGTGGAAAGAGCATAATCTATATCCTCTTCGTTATAATCAGGCAGTGTCTGAGATTACGCAAAAAGTCACCGGCGATTCTATTATCTGGGCACGTAGCGCGTGGGCGGGTAGTCAACGTTATCCGCTACATTGGGGTGGGGATGTAGAGAATACCGATAACGGTATGGCAGCGTCTTTGCGAGCAGGGATGTCTTTAGGATTAAGTGGTTTTACATTTTGGAGTCATGATATTGGTGGATTTGTCCATCAAAGTCCGCGAGAATTGTATCGCCGCTGGATGCCTTTTGGTATGCTGACTTCGCATAGTCGTTGTCATGGAGCACCACCCAAAGAGCCATGGCATTATGACGAAGAGTTTGTAGAAGATTTTAGAAAAGCAGTATCTTTAAAATATAAGCTGATGCCTTATATTTATACGCAAGCTGTTCTAAGTGCAGAGCAGGGGATTCCATTGTTACGTCCATTATTACTTGAATATCCCAATGAGCCGGGTGTCTGGCAGATTGAAGATCAATATTTGCTAGGTACAGATCTATTAATTGCTCCGATCTTAGAACAAGGAATAACATCCAGAGATGTATATACTCCATCTGGAGAATGGATCGATTATCAGACAGGTCAGAGATATACAGGCTCTACATGGCATCATATAACAGAAGGTGAGATCCCAATTATTATACTGGTACGAGCAGGTAGCTTTATTCCACATGTACCGGTCGCTTTATCAACAGATGCTATAGATTGGACTGCTGTGGAGTGGTGTCATTATCCATCTAGCGAATCGCAAACACAAACAGAACATTGGCAGATAGCACTGCCTATCCACAAGCATTATGTCTGGATCAGAGGTCAATTTATAGACCAACAGATCGTAGTAGATACTATATTACAATCAGATACACTTGATTCAATGCCTTTCAATCCAGAGGAAATACAGAAGCTTATCGGTCAGTGGACTTATCAGAAACATTCTAAATAATCTAAAAAAGACGATTTCTATATGCTCCTATATAGAGTCGTCTTTTTGTGTGATAACGATTCCTAAAAATGAAGATGTAGTATTTGTACAAATACAGGACGTAAATGTCTATGGAGTCTAGTAATTTATTCCATATACTAGAGAAGTGCCTAATTGAAAATGATTATCAATATCAAAGGAGCGATTATGATGATAGAAACTGTAGATTCAGCCTTATCTCAAAATACACGTTATTTGCAAAGCCAATCTGAGAGAGAGTCCAATGCTCGTTCATATCCTCGCCGATTACCGATTGTGATCAAAGAAGCTGAAGGTATTCATATTACCGATATGGATGGCAAAGTCTATTATGATTGTCTGGCTGGAGCAGGAACTTTGGCGCTTGGACATAATCATCCTGTTGTGATAGAAGCGATGCAACAATTGCTGACTAGCAAACATCCGTTGCATACATTGGACTTAACGACTCCGCTTAAAGAAAAATTTGTAGAAGAAGTATTTGCAAGTCTACCACCATCGTTTGCACAAAATGCCAAAATACAATTTTGTGGACCTACCGGTGGTGATGCGATTGAAGCCGCGATAAAGTTAGTCAAGACTGCAACAGGTAAGCGTAGCATTTTATCATTTCAAGGGGGATATCATGGATCGACCCATGCGGCAATGAGTCTGAGCGGTACATTGGGTCAAAAAGAACGAGTGAATGGACTAATCCCTGATGTTCACTTTATGCCGTATCCTTATGAATATCGTTGCCCATTTGGAGTAGGAGGAGAACAGACCCACCAGATCAGTAGCAGTTATATCGAAAATCTTCTCGATGATCCTGAAAGTGGTATTGTATCGCCATGTGCAATGATTTTTGAAGTGGTACAAGGTGAAGGTGGTTCTATTCCTGCTCCTGTCGAATGGATACGCGAAATGCGCCGTATTACGCAAGAACGCAATATCCCACTTATTATTGATGAAGTACAGACAGGACTAGGTCGGACAGGTAAGTTATATGCTTTTGAACATGCAGGAATTATTCCAGATGTATTGGTATTGTCCAAAGCAATCGGAGGAAGCTTACCGCTATCTGTAGTGATCTATAACAAAGAGTTAGATCAATGGAATCCGGGCGCTCATATCGGTACATTTAGAGGCAATCAGATGGCTATGGCAGCAGGACTTGCAACACTACGCTATATTCGTGAACACCATATCCCTGAACATGTGACTCAAATGGGTGCATTGCTGGTAGAACAGTTGCAACATATTCAACAACAGACAGGATGTATCGGTGATATTCGTGGTCGTGGATTAATGATCGGTGTCGAGATTGTTAATGATCAGAAAATAATGGATCATCTAGGGCACTATCCTGCATATCCACAATTAGCAAGTCTGATTCAACAAGAATGTCTGAAACGTGGATTGATTCTTGAAGTCGGAGGTAGACATTCTACAGTGATGCGCTTTTTGCCACCGTTGATTATTACACAAGAACAAGTGTTAGAAGTAACTCGTATTTTTGGTGAAGCTGTAACGACAGCGTATCAAGCTTTGCAGACTTCTACATTATAATGAAGCATCACAGCTCTAGGTTTACTATTTCGTCTGAATGGATGATTTTATGTAGTATTTTATTAGGGACATTTACAGTGATTTTGAATAACAGCTCGCTCAATCCGGCTGTTCCTGAATTTATGAATGTTTTTCATAGTAGTGCTAGTTCAACAAGCTGGATTATTACTATTTTTCTGCTAGGTATGGGAATGACGATGCCATTAACAGGATATCTAGGAGATCGTTTTGGTAAAAAAACAATCTATTTACTCGGTCTGCTTCTATTTATTCTGGGATCAGTACTTGGATCGCTATCCTGGAATCTAGTGTCTGTTATTTGTTTTCGAGGTCTGCAAGGTGTTGCAGGCGGGCTAATGATTCCACTTTCGCTAGCAATCATATTTGATGCTTTTCCCAAAAATGAACGTGGTCGTGTAACTGGTATCTGGGGAATTGCAATTATGGTTGCACCTGCTATTGGACCGACAGTAGGCGGATTGATGATTGAATGGGGAAGCTGGCAGTCGTTATTTTGGATGAATGTACCGATCGGTCTGTTAGGGCTTATGATCGGGCTGAAATATTTGCCACACTCTGTTGCTGATCGCAAGCGTACTTTTGATAGGAGTGGATTTATTACGGTGACACTCGGAGTCGGCATTATTTTGCTAACACTGGGTCAAATTAAACATCTAGCCGATATGGTCGTCTGGTCGAATCTGGTTCTTATAGGTGTAGGCATCGTGTTGTTAATCATCTTTGTACGTCTGCAATTAACCAAAGAGCAACCGCTACTGTATTTACGAATTTTCAATATTCCTACGTATGCGCTTAGTGTCGTCGTAGTGAGTGTACAGGCTATTGCGATGTTTGCTACGATTTTTATGGTTCCTTTACTGGTGCAAAATGTATACGGATATAGCGCTATGGTTACAGGGTTGGTGTTTTTACCGTCTGCGATTTTTACAGGAATATTTGTCCGTATTGCAGGTAAACATCTTGATCGTAAAGGGCCGAAAATGATTGTGCTTGTAGGTCTGTCGGTGACTTGTATCACTACAGCTATGCTTGGGATGCTCCAATTGGATTCACCGCTCTGGGTGATCTTTGTACTTATGATGTTGCGCGGAGTGGGCTTAGGATTATCGAATATGCCTGTAACGACAGCAGGATTAAATGCGATTCCTGAACAATTTGTATCTCAAGGTTCAGCAATGAATAATGTGATTCGCCGCATGACTTCTTCACTTGGTATCGTGATTATTTCAGTCTATTACGAAGTTCGACGTACTCAGCTTATCGGATATGGCAATTCCGATGCCATCAGTACATTGCATACGATCAATGAAGGATTTTGGGTATTGAGCATCATCATTTTAGTAACAATTCCGGCTGCCTTTTTTATGCGTCAGACAGCAGAACCGACGAAGTCTATTCATCATACGAAAAGGAGTGCATAATGTGTCTTCTGTAGATACCCGTCATAGTAACAAAAAAATACAGCAAACAACGGATAATCACAATCATATGAATCAATATCAACATCATCTGCATACCGATCATCCGCTGGCATTGACTTCAACAATACAAGCATTACTTAACAGTTATTTGCGAGAAACAAAGCAATTTGATTCTAAGCTCACCACTGTACTTCAGAATTTCCCGCTATTACAACAGCACATGATATCTGAACAACAGTTGGAAAGTGAACAGTCGTATACATCTATATTGATTCAGCTTCCTTTTACAGAACGCTGGATACAGACAGGGATTACGTATGATTCGCTTATCGGACAGCATCATTATATCGATACATTTGTATTGATTAATGAGCAATATGTAACAGAAGTGATAACGGCTGTGCAATTGATTGATTACGTTATAGAAGAATTAAGTCATTATACAGAGACCGGGCAACGGGATTCGCAAAAGCAATTGATGCAAGCACGAATCCAGAACAGTCTCACTAAAATGGAACATTATTATAATCATCATCTATCTCAGCATGCTGTAGATAAACAAGATTATATCTATTCAGAACAATCGCTGATTGCAGGTCATCCGTTTCATCCATTTCCCAAAAGTTCCGAAGGGTTCTCAATATCTGAACTATCACTGTATAGCCCGGAAATGGGAGCCAGCTTTCAATTGTATTATCTAGCTGTACATTCTGCATATATAGATGAACACTGGTTACACGAGCAAGCAAGACAAGAATCGATCTCGCTAGCAGTACGTCAGCAAGCCCAAGAACGATTAGGATCGCTGTGGGATCAGTATCATCTATTACCGATGCATCCGTGGCAAGTGAACTATATCCAGACATTATCTATCGTGCAACAGGCGATACAGAATCAACACATTATTTTACTGGGATCGTTAGGTGATGAAGTATATCCGACTTCTTCTGTCAGAACAGTATGGAATAAGCAAGACGGCAGAGGATACAAGTTGCCTTTGCATATCCGAATTACCAATCTTATTCGTGAAAATACAACCGAACAAGCACAACGTACAATCGATGCAGCGCGAATTATAGATCATCAACGGACAGCGATTGAATCAAATCATTTCAAAGTATTAACAGAAACAGGGTATAGCTCGGTGAAAGTACAGTCGCTACTTACACAATTGAATACTGATCGATCTCTTCATAAGGGATTAGATCATAACAAGTCAGCTAGTCATAATCAGACTAATGATGATATCCAGATGACATTAGCAGAACAAGAACAATGGACTTCTGCTATGACAGTGATTTATCGTCCACAACGTATTGATCCTGAGCATACGTATGTAGTGGCTTCATTATTAGAAAAAGCACCTCATTCTGCGGAACTCAAATTAATATCGGTTATTCGGCAGGGTTCGGCAGATACAATGCCTGATCTATCATTATGGTTATCACACTATACAGAGATAACATTATTATCGTTATTACGTGTTTTTGCTGATTACGGAATAAGCTTTGAAGCACATCTACAAAATTCGTTAATTTCTTTAAAAGATGGATTGCCTGCTTGTTATTATGTACGTGATCTGGAAGGAGTAAGTATTGATCGCACTTGCCCGGCAGTAGAAGAGTGGATACAGCCTTTGATCGAGGCAGACAGTCATGTACTATACGATTCTTATACAGCATGGCTTAGAACACAATACTATTTTGTAGTCAATCATTTAGGCTCACTTATTCATGCGATTGCTCACTATGAACAGTGCAGTGAACAGCATTATTGGAATATCTTACAACAGCAATTGATTAGATGGAACGAACAAGCACAATCAACACAACATGTCCGTCTTTCCCGTCTGATTGAATCTTTACTACACGTAGAAACGTTACCAGCTAAAGCCAATTTTATTAGTTGTTTTCAAGCCAAAGGAGATCAGCCTTCTTTTCTCGATATTCCTAATCCTTTATATATAGCCAAAAGATAATCAACCGATTTTGCAATGCTCACTATTGCTTATCGTATGACTGCAATTTGATAGGAACACTACTACTCTTATTTGAGGTGAAATAATGTCTTTTACACAACAACGTCCAACGTATTCAACGGTATCTTCAACACAACCTGCTGATCCTTTTTATATGATTCAAGCGCTACACTCCGAACATTTTCAAGCAGTAGAGCAACGGATTATTCGTCAATTAATGCAAGCGATTATTTATGAAGATATTCTTCCTTATACTCAGACAGCATCCGCTTATGATACGGCTATCAATCAACAGTCTCCGCATCAGTTCACAATAGCCGGTCAGAATACAGATCAGCAAGTGGTGCAATATACATGTGCAGGTAAGCGCATGCTTAGTTTTGGCAGAGTGAGATTACAACAGATGCCTGTTACACGTATATCCGCAGATGGTCAACAAGAGACTGCACGTTTGCATGAATTTCTGAATGAAGTATTGCAACAAGTACAACAAGGTGAAAAGTTACAACAATTTCGCAATGAGCTAGAGCAGACACTTTTGAAAGACTTACAATCTCAAGCAGATACGCAAGAAAATGCACTAACCGCAGAGCAACGTCAATATGACTTTTTAGAAGGACAGATCAAAGACGGTCATCCGTACCATCCATGTTACAAATCTAGAATCGGATTCACGTTAGAAGATAATGCTCAATACGGCCCCGAATTTCAACAATCGCTGTATCCCATCTGGTTAGCTGTATCAAAACAATACAGTCGGGCGGCTTTTTCAACTGGTGTGGATGATCATGACTCATTTATGCAAGAAGCATTAGGACAAGCGCAATGGCAACAATTCCAAGAGAGATTACAACAGCAACAGTTGAACAGTAACGATTATTATATGATTCCGGTTCATCCGTGGCAGTGGAAAAACAAAATTAGTTCTGCTTTTTACCGCGAACTTGCCAGTCAACAGATTGTTCCGCTGGGTTATGGAAATGATGCTTATTATGCACAGCAATCTATTCGTACACTTGGCAATCAGACTAGACCGGAAGCCCCTTATCTCAAAATGGCACTCAGTATTACGAATACATCCACAGCACGTATTTTAGCAGGGCATACCGTGCTTAATGGATCGCTGATTACAGATTGGTTAACTCAATTGATTCAACAAAATGAAACAGCACAACAGCTTGGATTTGTAGTGTTACGTGAGCGAGCAGGCATTACTTTTGATTATGAGAAATTGCCAGAATATCGCCAAGCACAGACTTATGGTTCTTTAGGAACGATCTGGCGTGAAAGTCTGCATACTTATTTGAAAGAAGGCGAAGATGGAGTTCCTTTTAATGGACTATGCCATGTGCAATCTAATGGTGTTCCTTTGATTGATTCGTGGATACGACAATATGGGGTAGCGCAATGGACATATGCGATGTTACAAGCAACAGTCACTCCGATTATCCATATGTTATATGCTCATGGAATAGGAATGGAATCACACGGGCAAAATATTATTTTAATTCATCAACAAGGATGGCCTGTACGGATTGCACTCAAAGATTTTCATGATGGTGTCCGGTTCTCTGTCGCTCATCTGGCTGAGCCTGAATTATGCCCTGATCTCACACCTGAGCCAGCGAGTCATGCGAAGATCAATCGCAATTCATTTATCAAAACAGATCGCCCTGAAGATGTACGCGATTTTTCATATGATGCTTTCTTTTTTATTGCGGCAACAGAATTATGTATGTTTTTGGAGCAGCATTACCAATTTCCTGAAGAATCGTTCTGGAAAATGACAGCCGATATTATTCACGATTATCAACAGCAACATCCACAGCATCAAGAACGATTTGACTGTTTTGATTTGTTCGCTGAGACCGTACTCATTGAAGAGTTAACCAAACGAAGACTATTTGGAGATGGTGAGCTACGCTTCAAAAACGGCATCAATCCATTATATGCTTACCGCCATGCAACATGTTAACTACCAATCGGCTACGTCAACAATTAGCGCAAAAGCAGACAGTGTTCGGATTGATCGCTTCTGTACCTGCACCGATTATGATTGAAGTGATTGCTTATGCTGGTTTTGATTTTGTGATCATTGATATGGAGCATGTCATGATTAATCCTGAAACGGTTGAGCATATGATTCGAGCCGCAGAACAGTCAGGCATTACCCCGTTAGTACGTATCGCAGACATTAATGCCAAAGAAATCTTACGTGTGCTGGATAGTGGAGCAATGGGAATTGTTATTCCGCAAGTGGAACACAAAGAGCAGGTTGAAGCTGTTATTCAAGCGGCTAAATATTTTCCTATCGGACAACGCAGTATGAATAGCGGACGACCGGGCATTTTTGGTAGAGACAATCTAGTGGATTATATGGAACGTGCGAATCACGAAGTTATGATTATACCGATGATTGAGACTGTTGAAGGCGTGGAACAGATTGATGAGATTTTGAGTGTAGAAGGGATCGATATGATTCTTGAAGGCGCGGCTGATCTGTCTCAATCTTATGGTGTACCCTGGCAGACCGAGCATACTCTCGTGCGTCAAGCATTAGATCATATTCAGCAAGTCGCCACTTCCAGACAGATTCCATATTGCGCTATTCCACGTCAAATCAATCAATATGAACACTGGCAGAAAAAAGGTGTACATGCTTTTGTATTAGGAGATGAACGTGGAATTGCTTTTCGAGCATTACAGAGCAAACTTGCTCAATTTCCTGTCATAAATACAGATAGATCACAAACGGAACTATAAGTAAACTTTTCCTGTGTATGTGTATGTGTATGTGTATGTGTATGTGTATGTGTATGTGTATGTGTAT
>NZ_JARUWY010000110.1:0-213 GCF_030433815.1 Paenibacillus sp. PsM32
GGGCCTTCTGTGCTGTTGGCGTATTTGGTAGCAGGTGTAATTATGTTATATGTGATGCGAATGATGGGCGAAATGTTAATCTTTGAACCGGTCACAGGTTCATTTGCTACATTTGCCAATAAGTATATTAGTCCGTTGGCTGGATTCTTAACAGCATGGAGTTACTTGTTTTTATGGGTAACGGTGGGGATGGCGGAAGTTACTGCTATAGGT
>NZ_JARUWY010000111.1:0-213 GCF_030433815.1 Paenibacillus sp. PsM32
CTTCTTTACACTACTTGGTTAATTCGTAGAATTGTAGGATCAAGGTTCTGTGTATATGGATGATTTTGCTGTGCGTTTGCTCGCATTCGGTGGTCAAGCTGTAGCTACTGTTCGTGAGCATTTGGAATTGTCTACATAGCTTGAAGCAACAGTTACAGAGGAAGCAAATCTTATGCTAAGTTCAGTTGTAGTAGATTTTGCAACCGTTTCTAC
>NZ_JARUWY010000112.1:0-212 GCF_030433815.1 Paenibacillus sp. PsM32
GCATGATGGATTGCCCATTACGGTTTAATATTTTCATAAAATATTGCAGAAAAATTTTAATTATGTCCAAAATCCAATTTTTTACCCGTCTTACTACCACAAGGTTTGGCGGGGTATCAAGACAATTGCCTAGCATATTCATCTGTGTAACCGAAAACGGCATTTTGCGCAAGGTATTCATCCTAGTCGATACTGTAGGCTATCAAGAACCT
>NZ_JARUWY010000113.1:0-212 GCF_030433815.1 Paenibacillus sp. PsM32
ATCCCATTGCTCATAACGGCTTTCGGTGTTACAGGAATTTCAACCTGTTGTCCGTCGACAACGCCATTCGGCCTAGCCTTAGGTCCCCACTTACCCAGAGAGGACGAGCCTTCCTCAGGAATCCTTGGGTTTTCGGCGGATCAGAGTCTCACTGATCTTTTCGTTACTCATACCGGCATTCTCACTTGATTTGGGTCCAGCGCTCCTAGCGG
>NZ_JARUWY010000114.1:0-211 GCF_030433815.1 Paenibacillus sp. PsM32
GCGTTGTAATTCACTGGTACGCATCTTATCAGATAACATTAATAAACAGATGATAAAAGCTTTCCATTTCACACCGATTATTTCAAGGGTCGCTTCTATAACTAAATGATATTGCTTCATTCTACATTCCTCCGTTTAAGCTATTTTGCTGTTCATATTGAGTTGGGATCAACGTTGATAACAAGCTTGATTCTTTATTGTTACACCAGAT
>NZ_JARUWY010000115.1:0-211 GCF_030433815.1 Paenibacillus sp. PsM32
GTTACGGCGACCACCGAGTTCTACTCGTACTAGTATTCGTCTGCAGCGTCTGATGTTTATAAGAGACTGTTTAGCTTCTGCACGAGCTGGTAATGTAATTGGTGGAGGAGACTGGGCTAAAGATCGTCTGATTCCTGATTGTATTAAGATTTTATTGAATATTGAGTCTATTCTAATTAGAAAGCCTTCTTCAATACGTCCTTGGCAACAT
>NZ_JARUWY010000116.1:0-211 GCF_030433815.1 Paenibacillus sp. PsM32
ACTGAGTATGGCAGACCATTACCTGTTAAATATACGTACATTGCAGATTGGTATGACATTTTCTTCACATATATTCAACCAGTAATCGATGGTAAAATGTCTGCTGCTGATTATGTCAAACAACAACAACCAAAAATGCAAAAACTACATGATCGTGCATTAGAACAAGATCAAAAATCTAAAAAGTAAGCTGTACCTGCTGTAATAAATC
>NZ_JARUWY010000117.1:0-210 GCF_030433815.1 Paenibacillus sp. PsM32
GGAAAGCTTGTATCTTTTGAGATCATATTTACAGCATCAATCCTGTAACCATCGAACCCCAAGTCCAGCCAAAATCGCATCATATCTTGCATTTCTTGACGTACTTTAGGATTTTCCCAGTTCATATCAGGTTGTTTTTCACTATACGAATGTAAATAATATTCATTGGAGTTTTCGTATAATTTCCACATCGAATCGCCGACATAAGAA
>NZ_JARUWY010000118.1:0-210 GCF_030433815.1 Paenibacillus sp. PsM32
TATGTAAGATTGCTATAAAGTATACGCTTTTGCTAGCCATCTGTTAACCTTTATGTTAGTTATTTGACAATAATTGATTATTCCTGCACTATAAATATAATGATCGTTCTATATAAGTAGGGATATAAGTGAGCAAAAAAAGAGAAACATTATTAACGGTAGCTGAAAAGCTTTTTTATGAACATGGATTTCATGCGATTGGTCTGAAGC
>NZ_JARUWY010000119.1:0-210 GCF_030433815.1 Paenibacillus sp. PsM32
ATAAGAATAATTATACTTTTAAGAGGCTAATCATGACTTTGACTGCCATATAAATTTTAATAATCGGTCGATAATAATTTTTTTCTTTAATTTTATTTATAATTGTTTGAATAATAAATTAATATTAATGTTATTTCGTGAGTTTTATTAGTGGTAATTTTAGATGTACATATTAAACATGGTTTTATTTAAGAATGTATATAAAGACGA
>NZ_JARUWY010000011.1:0-165372 GCF_030433815.1 Paenibacillus sp. PsM32
GGCCGCCGTTTAAAAACGTACTTTTTAAGTGTCTACTTGACGGGGCTATGACCATTAACTGTTAGTCTTTTTCTATATGTATTTTTAAATATATAATTGTTGCAACATTTAATAGGAATAAAAAATAATTAATCTCTCTGTTACCAGAAACCGATATTAAAATAAAAGTCGAATTTTCGGGGGAAATGTCGGTGTCTGTCAAATTGAGAACTGCGTTAATTGTTACATTTATTGCATTGTCGTTGTTACTGTCTTTTGTACTGAGCACAACGATTAGTTACTATTCTTCAAAAAGCATCAAAAATGAGATTGGGGAATCTCTAGCAGGAACAGCTTATCAGACAGCAGATAAGTTAGATAATTTTATGTGGTCCAGATCAGGTGAAGTAGAATTATTGGGGAGCTTGCCTGTTTTTGAAAATAATCAAAACATCGGAAATATTCAACAAATGCTAGATCAACTGCAATCCCATTTTCCATCTTTTTCATGGATCGGATATACGGATACTAAAGGAAAAGTACTAGCAGCAACAGATGGCATTTTATTAGGCAAAGACTTGTCGGAGCGTCCTGTATTTCAACAAGGGATTCAAGGCAAATTTATCGGTGATGTGCATGATGCTGTATTACTTGCCAAATTGTTACCAAATCCGAGCGGAGAACCGTTACAGTTCGTTGATGTGAGTCTACCGATTCGCAACAGTCAGAACCAAACGATTGGTGTACTGGCTGCACATATGAGTTGGGCATGGGCGAAAGAAGTGCAAGAAAGTGTCTTATTACCAAACAAATGGGCAGACCAGGATGTCGATATGCTGATTGTAAGTAAAAAGGATCAGACTGTTTTATTAGGACCGCGTGATATGGTAGGCAAGCCTTTACCTTTGAAAAGTATAGAGAAAGCCCAATTACAAAAAGATGGTTGGGAATTGGAAAAGTGGCCGGACGGCAATACATACTTAACAGGGTATGCCTATGGAGATGGATACTTGGATTATCCAGGGCTAGGGTGGACTGTTATTGTACGACAACCTGAATCTACAGCATTAGCATCTGTATCTGAATTGATGAACTTTAATATCTGGATTACGATAGCGGCTGCTGTTCTATTTGCACTGATTGGTTGGTGGTTAGCAGAGCGCATTTCGTTACCTATTCGTGCATTGACACGCACTGCTGATCGCTTAGCATCTGGAGAAAATATTGAAATACCGGCTCACAAAAGTTTTAATGATATTGAATTATTATCCTTTTCTTTGCAGACGATGGTAACGTCGCTCAGTCAAAAAGAAGTAGAACTGGATAATATGCAAAGTCTAGCACATTATGATCATCTAACAGGTCTGCCGAATCGGAATGCGTTAGAAATGTATTTGGAAGAAGCTTTTGAAAATCCTGAACAACAGCCATGCTTGTCGTTCCTCTATATTGATTTGGATGGATTCAAAAAGGTCAACGATACACTAGGACACCAGAGCGGCGATATGTTATTACAAAAAGTAGCTCAGCGTCTATGTCATCTCACGCGTGAAAAAGATATTACAGTGCGTCTGGGTGGCGACGAATTTCTAGTCGTTCTGCATACCGATCCAGCTCAATTGGATATCCAGAAAGATACAGTTGCCTATGCGAATGATATTATTCGCAGTCTGAACAAACCATTTATTGTAGAATACGAAAAAGTAAATATCGGCTGTAGTATCGGCGGAGCTGTCTATCCGTATGATAGTGACAACCCGATCGAAATTATCCGTATGGCAGATCAGGCATTGTATCAATCCAAACGTTCTGGTAAAAACCGTCTTACTTTTTACACAGAGCCACTTTCGCCTAAATCTATCGGCTAACATGAATAATAGTTATAAACACAAGCTAGAGTGTAAGTTTACTCTGGCTTTTTTGTTTGCGATAAAATGATTTACGAAGACAGCGTTCGGGCTGAAAAATCATCCGGATTAATAAAATTCCAAATATCCGGTATCTGCTCCAGATCATATTTGCGCACTGCTTCAATAATTTTGAGATGAATTTCCTGACGTAAATCTTCTTGTTCTTGATAAGTCGTTTGTTGTAGTGATCTCATAATTTTGGGTGAAAATTTGTTGATTAAAAATAAAATAGCTTCTTCATCTTCATTTTTAGCTTTTTGAATTAAGGATAGTAGAGCATGTGCCATCGTGATTCCTCCTCACGTACCTTTTATATACTGATAGTCATTCTAAACATTGAAGATACGTTTGTAATTTTTTAAGTGCTAATCGTTTTGTTTTGGAAATAGCTTGTTGTGTCACTTGAAGCTTAGTAGAAATTTCTTTCTCAGTCATTTCATAGATATAAAGATAACAAAGAATAGATTGCTCGCGACTGGTCAATTGCTCAATAGCTTCGTACATCCGTTTTTCTGTCATCACTTGCTGCCAACTTTGTTCTACAAAATGATATGTATCGGTATCAGCAGGAAAAATAGAAGCAGAAGCATGATCTGAATCTCTATTTTGATCTACGATTAATTGATATCGATCTTTATATAGACGGTTTTTCTTATCATAGTTAATAGCGCTGAAATGAATAAGAGAAGCAATATAAGACGTAAAACGAGCTTCTAAAAAGAAAAGCTGAAACGCTTGATTGAGTTTTTGCTTATTTTGAGCTGTAGGATAATACATCGCTTGTTCCAAAAGTTGCTTATTACTTTGTATACTCAAAAAAGAATGGATAATTGGATTTTGTTCAGTAGTTATATTCATACGTATGACCTCCAACACTGTATAGGATCAGTGCAAATCTATTGAAATAAAAAGATATGTACCTAAAAAGTACGAATCTATATCTTTTTATCTATAAAGTTTAAAAAATGGAGGCAAATACAACTTCAATTCTGATTAATTTTGAAATACTCTCCATCTTTATAACTATTTTTATATATCTACATACTGTATTTGATAAGAAAAGGTGTCAAAAATGGAAAAATATTTTTTGGAATTTATAGATTTTGAACTTTTGAAATGTAAAAGTAGGGTAAAAATTTGTTGTAATCGTTTCCTTTTTGTCGGAATAGGGTATTTTTTGTTTATATTGTTTATACAAGTAAAAGGAACAATGGAGGGGATGGTTAGATGAAAAGATGGGGGAGTATATTGCTGATCGGGCTGTTGCTGGTTGGATTATTATCGGCTTGCAGTATGAGCAATAGCGGCAGTAAAGATGGCGTAGTGCAATTGGAGTTTTTCCAGAATAAGCCGGAAGCCAAAGCTAGCTTCGATGAATTGATTGCCAAATTCAATCAAGAACATCCGAATATTCATGTCTCACAAGTAAATCCACCGGATGCAGAGACAGTGCTCAAAACAAGAGTCGTCAAAAACGATATTCCTGATATTGTTGGCTTGGGGGCTACAGATACATATTCGTTACTCGCGCAAAGTGATATTTTTATGGATCTAACTGGCGATAAATTATTGCAAAATATTGATCCTAAATATGCACAAATGCTACAGGATGTGACCGGGATGCAAGAAGTAACAGGAGTTCCTTTTGCTTTAAATGCAAGCGGTATCATCTATAACAAAGACATTTTCAAAAAACTGAACCTGACTGTACCCAAAACATGGGATGAGCTGATAGCGACAGCGAAAAAGGCGAAAGCAGAAGGAACAATTCCTTTTTACTTTACGTACAAAGACGACTGGCAAACGAATCTTCCTTTTAACGATATGGGAGGCACGTTGGTCGGAACAGACTTTTACAAAGAGCGTCGTGAAGGGAATACAACGTTTGTAGCTGGTTATCAAGAAGTGGCTAAAAAGCAATTAGAATTACTTAATTACGGTCACAATGATAACTTTGGTAAAGCATATTCGGATGGTAATCGTGCGTTCGCGAACGGAGAAGCAGCGATGTATATTCAAGGAAGCTGGGCGATCTCTGAGATTCGCAAAGTGAATCCAGATATTCAATTAGGATTTTTCCCGTTACCTGGTAGCAATGACGAATCCAAAAATAAACTGACGGCTGGTATTGATACATTACTGGCGATTTCCAGTCAGACAGAATATCCAGAACAAGCGAAAGAATTTATCGCGTTCTTATTGAAACCGGAAAACAGTCAACAATATATCGACCAACAAAATTTATTTTCTGCGGTTAGTGGAGTACAGCAAAAAGACAGCAGTGTAGCGGAATTACTGCCTTATTTTGAACAGGGTAAAATTGTCGATTTTGTCGATCACTATATTCCAAGTGCGGTGCAATTGAATCCAACGGTACAAGCCTTTTTGCAAAACAAAGATATCAATGGGTTCCTCAGTACACTGGATAAAGAGTGGGATAAAGTAGCGGCACGCAGAGCAAGCTAATCGATATATGGAAGGAGTGATACGATGTCTAGCAAACGCATGGCAACTTATTATTGGATGACGATTCCTGCGGTATTGTTATTTTTCTTATTTCTAACTTTACCTGCGATTCAAGGGGTTTTTTATTCATTTACGAACTGGAATGGGTTTGGTAAAGAATATGATTTTGTAGGTATTCGTAATTACGTCAGTTTGTTTACCGATAATGTAGTAGGTGAAGCTTACTGGTTTACGATCAAATATGCAGTTGTGGTTACGATTTTTATTAATATCTTCAGCTTATTGATTGCAGTAGGACTCAATTCTCGTATCAAATTCCGTAATTTTTTTAGAGGCGTATATTTCTTGCCTAATATTCTTAGTGTATTGATTGTGGGTTACATATTTAACTATTTGTTCTCTAATGTATTTACCGTCTGGGGACAGACACTGGGGATCAACTGGTTGTCCACGAATATTCTTGGAAATGACAGTCTGGCTTGGATCGGTATCGTGATTGTTGCGGTATGGCAAGGTATCGCATTAAATACGATTCTGTATCTAGCGGGCTTACAGACGATTTCGCATGATCTGTATGAAGCATCCAGTCTGGATGGCGCTGGCAAATGGCGTGAATTTTGGAGTATTACATTCCCATTGATTGCTCCATTTTTTACGATCAATATGGTATTAGCGATGAAAAATGCGTTGATGGTGTTTGACCAAATCGTCGCTTTGACCAATGGTGGGCCTGGTCGTGCCACTCAATCGATCTCATTCTTGATCTATACAGGTGGATTTGAAGGTGGAGAATTTGCTTATCAATCAGCGAACTCGGTGATTTACTTTATCGTGATCGCAGTTATCTCTATTCTTCAAATTCGATTCCTGCAAAGAAGGGAGATGGATATGTAATGGAAACACATAAACGTACCAATTGGACAGTAAATATTCTTGTAGCAATCGGCACTATTATCGTTCTTTTCCCATTATATATGGCGATTACGATTGCTTTGAAAGATCCGCAACAGATGTCGCAATCTCTATTTGGATTACCGACTACATGGCGGTTTGATAACTTTGCCAGTGCGATAGAGCTGACTAACTTTTTCCAGGCTTTTCGTAACAGTGCACTGGTAACGACAGCGACAGTAGTACTTACATTGCTGACCAACTCGATGGTTGCTTATGCAATTGGACGTAATATGGATCGTAAATTTTTTAAAGGATTATACTTTTACTTTGTCAGTGCGATGTTTATTCCTTTTCCGATTATTATGTTGCCGATTGTTAAATTAACATCTGCGCTACATATGACCAATCTCGTGGGATTGACTATTTTGCATACGGTATATGCTCTAGCATTTAATGTATTTGTATATGTAGGTTATATTCGCTCTATTCCAGCAGTGCTTGAAGAAGCGGCAACGGTAGATGGAGCAACCACATGGGGAACATTCTGGCGTATCATTTTCCCGCTGATGGCTCCGATCAATGCAACCGTCGGAATACTGGTGTGTTTATCGACATATAATGATTTCCTATTACCTTTGATTATTATTAGTGATCAGAACATGTACACCTTACCGCTAGTGCAGTACATTTTCCAGGGGCAATTCAATACCGATTATAATCTAGCATTTGCATCGTATCTATTAGCGATGTTGCCGATGATTATTATTTATCTCTTTGCTCAAAAATGGATTATTAGTGGTGTTACACGCGGTTCAGTGAAATAAAATGAGTTATTCGAATCCTTAAATGTATCCTTGATCTTACAGGTATACATTTAAGGATTTTTTTGATCATATCCATATTATTTATCTAGTATCTAATTGTAGTTAAGATAGGTATTGCTTAATTTACGTTTCTACGTATAATATAGTTAGATAATCTAATTATTAAGGAAAGTAGGTAGGATATATGGTTCGCAAACATTTTAATGAGCAGTCTGTACATAATCATCAATTACCTAAGTTAGGTAAAGAACCTTACGACAAGCTGTGCGAACAGACAGCTGAAGCGGGTACCTCGATTGCTTCTGCTCAATTAGGTCTATTAATGCTTTGGACAAGTGATCATATTCTTGATATCGTCGATAATGAAATTGCTGATTATGATATCACAGAAAGTAAGCTTGATTTATTACTACTGATTCAATTACATGAAAATAGTGAAAAAGTCACTCCATCTGCTATTGCTGAACGTTTAAATATCCGTAGAGCATCAGTCACAGCACTTTTGAATAGTGTAGAAAAAAAGGGTTGGATTATACGCGAGTCCAGTGCGGAAGATGGTCGGAAAATTTATGTTAAGTTATCCACCTCAGGTAAAATGTTTGTTCAACGTGTATTACCTGTATTTTGGTCTGCATGTGCTTCATTGGTAGAAGATCTAAACGAAGATGAACAGCAAATATTATCTAAAGTTATAGATAAATTGCATAACCAGATAGAGAAAAGATTCCAAATAGGGAGGTAAATTTTTTTAGTAAAGTAATTAGATTATCTAACTATATGAAAAGAATGGAGCTTTACCTATGAAAATCAATAATAAAAATTCAACTCTTGCCGAAGTGAATTATTCTAAAATGACTATCTTATTATGTTGGACAGGCATGGTCATTATGTGTAGTCTGTATCTTACTATTCCTTTAAGTTCTACATTTATCACACAATTCAATATTAGTTCTGCTCAAGCAGGATTAACAGGTAGTTTATTTTCATTAGGCTTTGCAATTGGTTGTTTATTTTATGGTGCTCTAGCTGATAAATATGGTCGTAAAAAGGTAATGACTATCGGTTTGTGTGCATTGGCATTGATTACGATGTTGATCGGATATACTCATCATTTTGTGATTTTATTGCTACTCAGAAGTGTACAAGGATTAGCGGCAGCTTCTTTTTCACCTGTAGCACTTGCCTATGTTGTAGCTATATTTCCTAATCATCGTAAAGTAACTACTATCGGGTTTATTAGTACAGGCTTCCTGATCGCAGGAATTTTAGGACAGGTCATTTCAAGCTGGATCAGTACGTATTACGGATGGAATCTGATATTTATACTATTTGGAGTTCTTTATATATTGACAATACTTTGGCTTAAAATAGGATTAACCCAAGATAGTATTCAACAACCTGACCTCGACATCTGGTCTTATCTTAAGCAATTAACGATTGTTATTAGGCAAAGAAATCTGATATTTACGTATATCATCGCCTTCCTTTTGTTATTTTCTTTTATTGTAATGTACATAATACTAGGAAATAATTTGCAAAGTGATGTTTTTGGGGTAACACCTTTGCAAATGTTATGGATTCGAATGATAGGGATTTTAGGAATGATATGTTCACCATTTTCAGGGACGATTTCTCGTAAAATAGGGGTACGAAATACGTTGCTTTTGGGACTTGGACTAGGAATTATAAGCCTATTGATGATGGGCTGGCTACATCACTTAGTATTAATCGTTATATGTAGCGTCATTTTTGTCGCAGGTATTGCGATTGCTGTGCCTTCTTTAGTGGCTTTAGTTGGACAATTGGGAGGGAGTTATCGCGGAATTGCTGTTTCTGTATATACTTTTTTCCTTTTTGCAGGCACAAGTGTAGCACCAATTTGGTCAGTCTATATACTGTCTTTACATCATACTCAGTCCTTTATATATAGTGCATTAGTGCTTACGGTAGCCGTTATAGCAAGCTTGTGCATTCGTATCAAATAAATTAGAAATCAAATGCTTTATAAAGTTAAGTAACTTCCTTTTATTGAGTTAACTAGGATAATGAGTTATGATAAATAAGTAACATCTATTTATTCTTAAAAAAGGAAAAAGGAGGAATTAAAGATGAAGAAAAAGGGCTATATTTTAAAAAGTGGAACTGTGTTGTCTATGGATCATGCAATTGGTAATGTAAAGAAAGCAGATGTAGTGATTAACGGTTCAACGATTGAAGCTATAGGAAATAATCTACAACTTGATGAATCCGCTTATCATATTATTGATGCGTCAGAACATATTATTATGCCGGGCTTAGTAGATACTCATCGGCATATGTGGGAATCGCTAGTACGTACAGCAGGAACCAATTGGTCACTGCCTGTCTATTTGCAAAATTTATATTATGGTGGGTTGGGAAGTCGGTTACGTCCTCAAGACAGTTATATCGCCAACTTGCTTGGCTCTTTAGAAGCGCTTCATGCTGGTGTCACAACAGTACTGGATTGGAGTATGCCTTATTCTCCAGAACATACCGACGAATTGATTCGGGGATTACAAGAAGCAGGGATACGTTCTGTATTTGCTCTTGGTGTACCGGGCGAGACAGAATACTGGAATCGAGATAGTCGCTTGGTGATCTCTGATGCCGAGCGCGTCAAAAAGCAATATTTTACTTCGCAAGATCAATTGTTAACGATGGGGCTAGCGATACGTGGGCCTGAATTTAGCCATTGGGATACTACGGTTACTGAAATCGGTATTGCCCGTCAACTGGAAGCGATCTGTTCGATGCATATCGGATTCGGCAACTGGGGAGCTGTTGATCACTCAGTTACCAAGCTATATGAAGCAGGATTACTTGGACCCGATCTCAATATGGTACATGGCAATAAAATGATGACGGAAGAATATAAAATGCTAGCAGATGCAGGGGCATCATTATCGGTAACACCGGAAGTCGAAATGATGATGGGACATGGATATCCTGCAACCGGATTTTTCTTAGAACAAGGTGGAATGCCTTCACTGGGCGTAGATGTAGTGACTTCGACCGGTGGCGATTTATTTGCGCAAATGAAATTTATGTTGCAAGCAGAACGGGCACGAGTCAATGAAGAGATTCTGAACAGTGGTAATATGCCGGGTGAATTGAATCTATTATCTCAGCAAGTGCTTGAGTTCGCTACAGTAGGTGGAGCCAAAGCATTGCAATTAGATTCTCAAATTGGTCAATTAACACCGGGCAAACAAGCGGATATAATCATGATTAGCACTTCTGATCTGAATACAGATTTGAATCTATTTCCGGTTATCGATCCTATTGGAGCCGTAGTTCAATTCACTAATCCATCGAATGTAGATACTGTATTCGTTGGCGGTCGTCTGATGAAGCAACATGGTCAGTTGGTAGGCGTGGATATCGAGCGTGTACGTCGTCTTGTATCGGAAAGTAGAGCGTATCTGGATACTCAATATGTATTAAGTGATGCAGGTCGAGTGATCTATTCATAACCATTCTACTGATATCGCTGAAATAGAACGAAAAAGTAAAACAGGGACAGATCTATCGTTACGATGAACTGTCCCTGTTTATTGGTAGCTAAAGTGATCTTTTATTGAGTTTGAAATGTCTGCGTCCATTCACAGAAAATCGCATAATCTTTCTCGACTTGATCGGCATAAGCGAACGCCCAACGTGAAATATGTTGTACAAATGCGTCGGGTTTGCGTCCCATCGCTTTTAGAATTTCTTTTTCACTATGATACGGTAGAATGCCTTTGTTCACATCGGCATCAGCACGTGCATGCATTTTGGCAGTTAATTTAGCCATTGTACTGAGTACACTTTCCATATCTTCTATCGTTTCGATATCTTCTAATTTTAGACGCTTTTTGTAAGGCGAACGTTCTCGCACATAGAAATCTCGACCGTCTAACGTCAGAAAACCAAGATAAGGATCGGCTTTGTGATGCATCGCTTGTTGTGTTGTAGTTACACGCTTACCTTGATGGCTAAATGTCTGCCAGAATGAATCGGCATAAGGTAGAAAATAAGCAGGCACAGGAGTACGTACTTCTTTTACTTCCAATACAGCATCATCTTCACCCGCTCCTCGTAGCCCACCTTCGATCAATACATAATACCGATCCAGCCCGATTGAAGCGGTACCGGAACCATGCTTAATCGCAATATCTTTGATCCGATAATGATCTGCTTCGCCTTGATGACAGACTAAAGTCTGTTGATAAAAATCCCATGCTTGCTCTAATAATGTATGTTCTTGTTCAGAAGGAGTGACCAATTCAGCAGTTTCTTGAAAAACACGATCACTTTGCATAACCGCAGTAACTTTTTCTAGGAAATGCCCGTTACGGCGTTTTTCTAACTTCCGTAACAATTTGCGTACAGGGCCTTTAGCTTTGTTTTCATTCATAACAAATTTGGCGGGATCGTCTTTGTCTTCTACAAAACAAGAGATTTGTTTATGATAACCTTTAACATAATGCTCTAATAGGTGCAATTGTTGCTCATCGGTATATTGAAGCTGTCGTCCAACTAATGCGATACTGACCGACATGCGTAGCACATCATACAGATACGAACCGATATACCCTTCATCAAAATCATTGACATCATACACAATCTGCTTCGATTCATTACGAAAAGCACCAAAATTTTCGAAATGCAAATCCCCTTGAATCCATGTAGGGCGTTCGGTAGAAGTATGATAAGGAAAGTAATGGCGAGTCGCATCAAAGTAAAACAAATACGAACTTCCGCGGAAAAAAGAAAAAGCAGACGTGCTCATTTTGCGATATTTCTCTGCTCTTTTGGGTGGGCTCAACGTCATAATTTTACTATCAAATTCATCCAGCACCGAGATTAATGTTTCTTTGCGTAATTTAGTACGTGTATGTATCACTTGCTCTGTCATATTAGGCGGTATCATCGTATAGTGCCCCCTCATCTTACAATATCTTGTCTAACATCATACCTCATTTGTATTTTAGCATTTTCTATTCAGAAGGGTGTACAGTAAAATGCAGTCAATTGAGCGTTAGTTGCAAATGGTTACGTAAAAGCATAATGTGGGTTAAAGAGTATAGATACTTCTCCATTAGAAGAAGTAAAGAAAAAGGAGTAGAGACTAATGTACAAAATTATTCTTGTTCGTCATGGAGAAAGTGTATATAATCAACAGAATTTGTTTACAGGATGGACCGATGTAGCGCTTAGTGATCGTGGAATAGAAGAAGCAAGAATAGCTGGACAATTAATAAAAGAAGCAGGATATACATTTGATCTTGCTTTTTCTTCAGTGTTAAAACGTTCGATTCAGACTATGCACTACATACTCGACGAACTGGATTTGCTATGGATTCCTGAACAGAAGTCATGGAAATTAAATGAGCGTCATTATGGAGCTTTGCAAGGATTAAGTAAAATCGATACTGCTGAGAAATATGGAGAAGAACAACTTCAACTCTGGCGCAGAAGTCTTACGGTTCGTCCTCCTTTATTGGAAAAAAATGATCCACGTAGTCCACGTCATGAAGTACGGTACAACGAGATTCCAGACGATCAGATTCCATATGGCGAAAGTCTCAAAGATACAGTAGAACGTGTTGGAGAGTTCTGGCATGACTGTATTGTGCCTTTGATTCAGAAAAAAGAACATATTTTAATAGCCGCTCATGGCAACACTTTACGTGCTTTAATTAAATATTTAGAAGATATTGATGAAAAAACATTAACCGAGCTTAATATTCCGACAGGTATTCCACTTGTGTATGAACTAGATGATGATATCAATCCGATTCGACGCTTTTATTTAGGCGAAGATGAGCATATTGAACGCAAAACAAATGAAGTGGCTAATGAACACAATGTAAACGAATAATGAGGAGGAACTCATGCATATCAGACCTCAATTCAAAACAAGTCTGATTTTAATCATTGCAGGTATAGTTATGGCGTTAATATACACCCGTATTTATCTACAAAGTGAAGATAAATCCAGTATTTTTATAGGTGCATGTATATGTATTGTAGGCAGTACATCTGTTATTCGCAGTATTGTAAGATATTATTATCGTGAAGATACAGAGAGTATGCGAGCTAATATTAATAGATGCCTACTCTATTACAGTATCTATTTAGTTTCTTTTTGGGTAGTGATGTGGATCGATACACAATCGTTTGGACAATCTATCCAATTAACATTTGCTTTACTATTAGCAGGAATACTTGTTATTGAACCTGCCCGAAATGAATTGCTTACCAAAGGATGGAGAACATTTCTTCGTGTATTATGGATCGTGTTTGTAGCTGCATTTGCTTATATTGCTCTGGTATATCATCCACAATGGTCTACCGTTAGTTCAGTTGTTATCGGATTATTAATTTACTTATTTTTAGAAGTATCTTTAACTTGGATATTCCGCAAGCGTGCTTTGCAATCAACTTGATAAGCTTCTAAAATTGAATTGAGATATCTATGTAATACAAAATATCAAGATTAGGATAAATGAAAAAGCATCTGTAGACATTTCTGCTACAGATGCTTTTTTGGTTTGTACTGTGTTCCTTACTTATCAATGACAGACAAGAATCTGACGGGAAAATACGCCTTTAGCTCCTTTTTTCGCTTCTCCACGATCTGTAATCGAGAATCCAGCGGTTGCTATCATTTCATCGATATTCTCAATTGTGATCACGACTACTTTATCAGCGATTCGGCGAGCATGTTGTAGAATACTTAATTGTTCTTCAGGAGTAGTAGTTGAAAATAAATTGTAAGGCATATCAACAATTGCCGCATCATAATGTTCTGTAATATCTGCAATATCGCCTAAAGTTACTTCCCCTTTTAAGCCGAAATGCTTAATATTAGCTCGTGCTCCTTGTGCAATATGCGGATTGATATCGCGTCCGACAATATCGATATCCATAGATAATGCTTCTACCAGTACAGTGCCGATGCCACAGCAAGGATCGATAGCTTTGATCCCTACAGGATTGGGAACCAAAATATTAGCAGCCGCTCTAGCAAGACGGGTATTGAGAGCAATAGAGTAATTTTGCGGTTTGCGCATATTGTGGAACCAGACAGCTTCATTTTTAAAATAATGACCCAAATACCAGCGTCCACCAAAAGGAACAATGCCGTACGTATGTTGAGGATGCTTCACATCGGCTTCTCCATGAATACGCATCCCTATTTCGCGTTCAATACTTAATCGTTCTTGATACTCAATTTTGTGATCTTGATCCAGATCGTTGATTTTGACAAAAACAACTTTGAATGTTTGATCAAGCATATCGATCTGTTCTGCCTGAGTATATATTTCTTCTAACGTATCGCCTTCGTACAATACTTCAATGCGTTCTTTGATAAACGGGCTACGGCTAGGCATAACAGCGATATCACTTTTAAGAATAAATTGATCGGTTTCCTGTCCAAAAAATGCTCTCATTTCCAGATAACAAAGTGAATGTTCATCCTGACGGTGAGAGTACGTATAAATATATTGCGGACTTGCATGTTGTTGATCCAATCGTCGTCCATCCTTTAAGCCAGTAGGGCTAATTATATTTCCTGCAAATCAGTCAAAAATAGCGCTGTTTTGCAAAATGTTTCATGTGGAACATTCTAGTGTTGTGGAACATCTTTTGAAAAGACGTAAAAACTATCTCGTTTTTCCCAACCGTTTGCTACCCAGAAGTGTTGACCTTCCACATTTGTTGCCATTACGAAAATATGGCATTTATCGATTCCGGCATCAGTTAAGCCTTTCATTGCTTTTTCAATCAATTGTGTCGCAATTCGTTGTCCTCGATATGCAGGATCGACTGCCAGATGATACATATATCCACGCCTACCATCATGACCGGCGAGTAATGTTCCTGCTAGAACAGTCGTCTGGTTATCTAGCTGTTCTTCCGCTATAAACGAACAATAAGGATTACGCTCTAAATATGTTTGAATATGAGGTAATGAATCGGCTTCGCTTAACCACATACCTTCAGTATGCTCCCAAAGCTCAATAATTTCATTATAATCTTCAATTTTCATTTCTCTGAGTGTAATCATGTTTATTCCTCCGTTATTGTAGGTAATCTAAAGTAAAAGTGATGATTTGCTACTTATTTGTAAGGAACTTGCTGTGAACAGCATTTTTTTCTGGTAATTACATCGATTAAGGCTTAGCATGTAATAGAAGCTAGCATGACACACGTTGGAATTGAATTTACGTTTACTATAAAAATGAATATCGAACGATCAAGGAGGCACTCCTTTTGAATATAAAGAAAAACGCTACAAAATGGTTGATGATCACTATTATTTTATGTGCTCTTTCACTAGAAACGGTATCCGCATCAAAGTTTCATTCTAACCAACAAGTCACTGAAAATGGTGAACCTTTAATGGTGAACACTGTTAATATAGAACAATTAGATTTTCCGATCGCTCAATCCAACCTATTTAACATTATGGAAGATGCAAAAGTAATTGCAAGCGATCCTGATCTTCATATTACGATTCGTGGCAGAGAAAAATCGGATGGTACGTACGAAAATATGTCTATCCATGCACCTACATTTACTGGTTTGTTAGATGGTGTACAAGTCGTGAATCCAGCATATGCACCGCAACTGTATTCTACAGATTTGGATGGTGATGGTGAACCGGAAGTGATCGTTGTTCTAACGAACGGATATGGCACCGGCATAGACAGAACAGAAGTCAAAGTTTATCGGCAAGATGGTACGTTGATTCCTGTAGAAGATGCACAGCAAAGCTGGAATACTTCTTTTCAAACACAGATAAATAAGCAACAGATGGATATAACATGGAACCAAAAACAGATGATTTTGCCGACTTCTATCCTACAAGACCCTACAGATTCGGTAGCAAATGGACTACAAATAGGTGCGGTTCGTCAATACAAAATCGAAAATGGACAACTGGTCGTTGCAGGTTCTGTTCAAGTCGGTATGATGAATATTTTGGGTGAACTCACTACAGTGTATCAGTATCAGCAAGGCAGATTACAAGCCCATTCTTTCCAACTAGAGTTAGATGAACCGTATCGCTCTGCGATTCAGATCAAGTAGATTCCATTTCTTTGGCGATGGATACTAACTGCTGAATACCTTGCCGAATCTCATGCTCACTGGCAAATGAAAAGCAAAGACGGATATATTGCTGTGATGTATCGTTACGATCAAATAGTGATCCAGGCACAAAAGAAATCGATTGTTTGAGACAACGAGCCAGTAATTCAGGAACAGATAGATAATCAGGCAATCGAACCCAGAGGTTGAATCCGCCTTGAGGGGTTTCATAATACCAGCCGGTTGAAGAGAGTTCTTCTTCCATAATTTCTAAGCGAATCCGTAAAGCGATTCGTAGCTTTTCAATATGTTGTTGCAGACGACTAGATGTGAAATACAGCAAAAACACTTTCTGATTCAGCAACGGTGTACCGCCATCTGCAAGTGACTTGGCAGCAAGTAAAGGAGTAAACCACTCCGGTCTAGCTACAATACAAGCCATCCGCAGTCCTGGAGACACATATTTGCTAAAGCTACGAATATAGATCGTGTATCCTTCAGTATCATAAGCAAATAGCGGAAGCGGCGGCTTTTGATCAAAATAAATATCATGGCAAGTATCGTCTTCTATCAATAAACATTCATATTGAGCGGCTAGATCGACTAGCTGTTTGCGTTGTTCTGCTGATATACAGACACCTGTCGGATTGTGAAATGTAGGATTAAGGTAAAAGAAGCGAGGTTTGTACTTTTTCATCGCCTCTTTGATCTGAACAAGATCATAACCGTTAGCATCAATAGTGATCGGAACCAATTTGGCTCCTTTTTGCTCAAAAACATCCAAAGCACTAGCATAAGCAGGGGTTTCAATCAGCACATGATCACCCGGACGTATCCATACTTCTGCGATGAGCGATATCGCTTGTTGAGCACCTGTTGTAATCAAGATTTCATCGGCATGTACATGAAACTGCGCGGTATCGGTAAAGTAGCGTTGAAGCATCTCTCTGAGCTCCAGATCGCCTTGTGCGGTAGCATATGTACCTAACAACTTGGGATACAGATCGAATACTTGTTTGACGTATTCAGCAAAATAATGATTTGGTAATAGATTCGGTGTAATAAGCGCTTTGGAGAATTGATAAGTAGCTTCTATTCGATGCAGATCGCCTAGATTTCCTTGAAATAAAGGCAGACCTAATTCCGCTTCATTGGTTAAGACTTGCAGAGCAGGCGGTTGCACATAATAGCCGGATTTATCACGAGCATAGACATGACCATCTTCTTTGAGATGTTGATACGCTTTGAAAATCGTTAAACGGTGCATTCCTGTATCTTCTGCTAGCTGACGAACCGAAGGTAATTTGGCATGAGCTTGCCAGTCTCCACGCTGGATACGTGTTTGAATATAGGTATAAACGGTTTGAAAAGAATGTTTACTTTGTGACTTATAGGATGATGAATCGACTGTAAGATGGGACTGTTTTTTTTGCGGTTCAATCAGCGGTTTATTTGTCATATCCACATTCCTTTCTGAGTCTATAGCAGATCATAGATTATTAAGTTCAATCAAGAGTAGAAAGTGTATCTAGTGTAACGCTTATATATCCCTGTATCGTATCATCTGTTCTGTGGCATTCCATCTGTTCTATTGATGTTCCTTTACAATAACAGAACACAGAGGAGGAATGGAAGATGGTATTACTGGGTTATGCAATGATGTGTTTGATTTTTGGAACAACCTTTCTAGCGATCAAGATCGGGGTCGATGCAGGATTACCGCCTTTCTTTTCCGCAGGAGTTCGGTTTCTACTCGCTGGATTGATCTTAATGATCTGGATGTATGCACGTAAAAAGGTAAGCTTCTCTTTATTATTACGTAAAGAAACACTATTTATAGGGTCAGGTCTAACCTTTTTTACTTTTGCAGCGTTATACTGGGCTGAACAATATATTACGTCCGGTGTAGGTGCTGTTCTGTCTGCTACGGCTCCAGCTATTATTTTAGTGATTCGAGCAGTGATATTGAAAGATAAAGCACCAAGCATTTCATTTATTGGAGCGCTGATTGGATTAGTCGGTGTCGCTTTGCTGATGTTACCGGGGTTATCCGGTCAGTATCATGCACTATGGGTAATTGCTTGTCTGGTTGTCGTATTAGGGGAATTTGGCTATGCAGCAGGAGCTGTGTATTCCAAGCAGGTAGTTTCTAAATTACAAGGGAGTTCACCGATTGCGCAAAATGCAGCTCAGATGATACATGGTGGTTGGATGTTATTGGTGCTGTCTTTGATTACCGAGCATAGTCAAATACATATCGAAACGATGTTCAATTCAGCGGCGATAGGCTCAATGGTGTATTTGATCGTGTTGGGATCTATGGGAGGGCATACGTTATTCTACTGGTTGATCTCGCGGACTAATCCTGTATTTCCATCGACATGGTTATACATTTCGCCTGTGATTGCTCTTGTACTTGGATGGTTGATCTATAAAGAACCACTAAATTGGATAATGGGATTAGGAGCTATGATTATTCTGATCGGTGTCATTTTAACGAATATTGAGACATTGCGTTCGTTATTTGCAAGTCAAGCTTCAAAAGCAACCAAAGACAAAAATACTCGGATCATCAAAGTCTATAAAAATTAAAGTGTATACAAAGAAAAGACCTCCATCTGCTAGGAGGTCTTTCTGTGTACAGATTACATAAAATGATTATTGATTAATTGCATAAATGCCAGGCTTATTATTCATCGGAGCGATCCAAATCTCGCCATCGCCAATCATGACACCCATATCACGTATAAACAATTTATCGAGACGTTGGTTGGCTAATGCTTTTTTAACTTTAGCAGTCATAATCGTATTGTATTCTTTTATAAATTGAGACTGATTAAGAATACTTCTTTTTTTGTTATTGCTATTGATCACTAGCGGGTAAGAAATACGATTCGCTACCGCTTCTTTATTTCCATTGGCTACTGCACGACGCAGATTGGCATAAAATCCAGTGAACTGTTTAACATTATCAAATCCAGCTACACTCACCAGTCGTTTTTCCTGCTCGGCAGTGAGTTTGTCTACTTTTGCTTTGGTGGTAGCAGTAGATTCAGTAGAAGCGACGGTAGAGACAGGTGCTGTAGTTGTATCCGCTTGTGCTGATACAGACAGAGCAGGGATAGCAATAGATCCAGCTAATACAGAAGTCATCACGATTGTTATTCCTTTTTTGATATTCATTATTCATACCTCCTAGAGACTAATATATTCAAAAGATCATGACAATACGCTAACTTCATTTAGGGGCTACATGATAATGACTTATAAAATAACAATAACGTAAAATAATAACAAAGTAAAAGAAGGATCTTAATTTAGAGCTATTTATAGCTAGCTTCGTTAAGTATAGAAATATGCTTCTTATAGGCAAAGCTTTTCTATGGATGATTAATCATGTAACTTTTGATTAATAGTATATACACCTGGTTTATGATCTAACATAGCTATCCACATTTCGCCACTACCAACCATTACACCTTGATCACGAATAAATAATTTATCTAAGCGTTGGTCGGCTAATGCTTTTTTCGTTTTCGCAGTCATAATTGTATCGTATTCAGCAATAAATTGTTTTTTGTTCAAAATTTTGCGTTGGTGATTATTGCTATAGACTGACAAAGGGTAAGAGATACGATTAGCTACCGCTTCTTTATCATTTTTAGCGACAGAACGACGAAGATTGTTATAAAATCCAGTAAATTGTTTTACATTATCAAATCCAGCAATATCAACCAGACTTTTTTCTTGTTCAGGCGTGAGTTTGTCTACTTTCGTCTTGGTTGTTGCCTGGGTAGAAATAGACTTGGTAGTCGTATTGGCTTGTGCAGAAACAGATGATAATGCAGGGATCGTAAGCGATAAAGCCATAACAGAAGTGAGCATGATTTTGATTGTTTTTGTATTTTTCATCATAGTTTGCCTCCAGAAATATATAGATTGAATGGACGAGAACATATCGTCTAGAGACATTATTCAATAGATTACAGTCACTTGTAAAACAACAATATAGTCATGGCAAAGTAACAGGATAGTCATCGTAAAATGCCATAAAATTCAAATTCTAAAAGATATATCTTAGAAAGGAGACACCTATGAACCCATCGGATCAACCTCCCAAACCAGCAGATCAAGGCTATCATTACCGCGAAGAAATTCGTATGAATCAAGCTTCACCTTTTTATCAACCACCTAAATATAAAGCCGATTGGATTCGCTGGGCAGACGAAACCGTAGCGTTTGAAACGCAGCGAGAAGCATACGAATGGATCAGTAGTGGAGCGTATAATGAAATCGGCAAATGTTATGATGGCTACCGTAGCCATGATCCTAAAATGGCAGAAACATTAGCTTTTCAATTGCTTCGATTACAGACGATCAGAGAAGCCACTCATCGCATCTATACCGATATCGATTATGAGGCTACACCGAATTGGTATATGGTGTGGGTGGAGAAGATACATGATGTAGAAAAAAATGAAAATAAGGTAACAGAATAGCATATTTTATAGCGCAGAAAGGAAGAAACCGCGTGAAAATCCATCCAATTGCCTTTTTATTGATTATTCTGCTGACTACTTTTTTGATGGGTTCTTCTTTTGCTGTCGGTAAAATAGGCTTACATTACAGTTCGTCTTTATTTCTAGTATCGTTACGATTTCTGATAGCAGGTGGATTAATGACCTTGATCGTATCAATGCGAGGCTTGCCTGTACCGAAACGTTCAATAGATTGGGGAAAAATAGCTATTATAGGTACACTACAGACAACAGGCGTAATGGCATGTACATTTCTCAGTCTACGTACGATTACTGCTGGCGAATGTTCTATTTTAATATTTACCAATCCATTGCTAGTGGTTGTGTTCGGTTCATTGCTTTTACGTGCTCGTTACCGTTGGACACAATGGCTCGGTGTAGTCCTAGGTGTACTCGGTGTAGCCATCACAATGGGGCTTCATATGCAATTAAAGTCAGGCACGATTCTAGGAGTGGTAGGAGCATGCTCATGGGCGATCGCTACTCTACTGATGAAGCGCTGGTCAGGCATATGTAATGTCTGGGTACTGACTGCTTATCAGATGTTATGTGGTGGAATCCTATTGTTACTACTTAGTCTTGTACTGGAACAGCCACGTTTTGAATGGAATCTAATCTCTACAGGCATTTTATTATGGTTAGCTATTATGGCTTCTATCGTTCAATTTGCAGGGTGGTTTTATGTACTGGGTAAAGGCGATGCTGCTCAGACCAGTGCTTTTCTGTTTCTAGCGCCATTCTTCGGCGTACTCTCCGGCTGGTTACTACTCGGCGAACAAGTCCAATGGTACGTCTATATCGGGGGTGTTTTTGTATTTCTCGGCATATTTCTAGTCAATTGGAACTTCAATAAACCCAAAAAAGAGGCAGAACCCGTCTAAGGGATCTACCTCTTTTTATTTTGAGCTCTTTAGATGTTTTATTTTTTAACGTCTACTCTACCCAAATAGAAGATAAAATACTTGTTGCAAAGACCCTCAAAGCGGAGGGAGCGATATTATTCTGAAAGAGCGAAGCGATCGCCTTTGTCAATCGATATGTACCGCCCGAGCGGTTATTCCAGATATCGATTGACAACAAGCGACGATAAGAACAATATCGATCATGTAGCGGAGTCGCTCAACCATTGTACAGTCTATTTATTCAAATGGTATGGAACAGTCGCAACAACAACGTCTTTGTAGTTAATAAGATAAGCACGCATCAATAGACTGGTCTGATTATGCAAAATCGTTTCCCACCAGTGATGAGTGACAAATTGCGGAATCAAGACGGTAATATGATCGGTTGCTGATGTTTTCCATTCAACGGTATCAATAAAGCGACGTAAAGGCCCTAGAATACTGCGGTAACGTGATTTCAGTACAATCAGACGTACACCTGGATTCCATTCTTCCCATTTCTGCTCCATCTTATGAATCGCTTCATCATCGAAACCAACATAGACAGCAACGACATTAGGAGATAACGTCTTCGCATAGCTGATCGTGTTCATCACTACACGTGTAATGCCGGCGACTGGAATAATAATCGTATTTCCTTTGACTTCAGGCTTATCGACTTTGATATCGATACGTAATTGTTCTGCTGTATTTTCATAATGCGTATAGATTTTGTAGAAAATGTATACCACGAACGGTAAGAACAGAAAGATAACCCATACTTGCGAGAACTTGGTGAAAATAAAGATCAATGTGATCGATAATGTGGTTAACATACCAACAGTGTTAATCGTTAACTTCAATCCCCAGTTCGATGGCTTGAGACGAATCCAGCGAATCATCATCCCTAATTGTGATAAGGTAAACGGAATAAATACACCAACCGCATACAGTGGAATAAGATTCTCAGTGTCTCCTTTAAATACAATAACTAACAAAGCAGATAATAGACTCAAAATAATAATACCGTTAGAGAAACCTAGACGATCACCACGTACCATAAACATATGTGGCATATATTTATCTTTTGCTAACATAAACGCAAGTAGCGGGAACGCAGAGTACGCTGTATTGGCTGCAAGGAATAGAATCAGTGCAGTTACACCTTGAATCACATAATACAGTGTCCCATGACCAAACGTCATTCGGGCAATTTGAGAAATAACCGTTTCGGTTGCACTTGGATGAATACCATACCAGTAAGCAAGCAATGTAATTCCGATAAACATGGCACCCAAAATAATACCCATCATTAGAAGCGTAGCGGCTGCATTTTTCTCAGCAGGCTTACGGAAGTTAGGAATAGCATTAGATACAGCTTCTACCCCTGTCAGTGCCGAACAACCCGAGCTAAATGCTTTGAGCAATAAGAATAGACTTACATTCGAGACTGTACTATCAAATTGCGGAGCAGCGGCTTCGATTCCGCCTGTAAAGTAACGAATAACTCCTGTAATAATCAGTACAAAAATAGCGATAACAAATAAATAAATAGGAATAGCGAGTACAGATGCAGATTCAGTTACACCACGTAGATTCATAATCGTTAAGAATACGATCATCACAAGCGCGATCAGAACCCGGTGATCATGCAATACTGGAAAAGCAGAAGTAATTGCATCTGTTCCGGCGGATGAACTTACGGCTACAGTTAGGATATAATCAACAAGTAACGATCCACCGGCTATTAAGCTGGGGGCTTTACCGATATTATCCTTGGCTACAATGTACGCACCACCACCTGCTGGATACGCAAAAATCGTTTGGCGATACGAAATAATTAAAATAACCAACAAACCAAGCACCGCGATCGAGATTGGAACCGAATACCACAAAGCAGCAAATCCAGCAACCATGAGGACTAGCAAAATTTGCTCTGTTCCGTATGCCACCGAGGATAGCGCATCGGAAGAAAGAATTGCTAGTGCTTTAAGCCGACCTAATTTTTCAGCTTCAAGTTCTGCTGACTTCATCGGCCTTCCGATTAATATACGCTTGAACTTACCCAACATCTTGTGCACACCTTCATTTCTTGAAATTTAGAATTTTAGCATTTAGAAAGACTAATCAATTTACGTTTTATATACACGCATTTCCTACGAATCAAGCACAGCAAATAATGCTTGTTTAAGCTAGCTTTTTAGGCAAGCGTATATCATTATACTCTAGCTTTGTAAAAAGTCATCACCTATTTTAAACAAATTTTATAAGTAAAAATATACAAAGCAATATTTTGAACCCATCCTACTTCTATCTTCGTATATAAGACATTAAGAGATCATACAAAAATAGCAAGGAGAACTATATGAAAAAAGTCATGCGCCGGATATTATGGGGATTATCCGTCATTGTTTTTATCGGAATTATAACGTGCTTTTATATGGGATATTTTATGTATGCCTACGGTTTAATTTTTCTGGTGATCAGCATTTTATTTGGGATCGGGCAGATTGCACAAGTTAATAATAGTGTGTGGATGCACCAAAATGGATATGATCGTCATATGAGAGAACAGATTGAGCGACACCAACGCAATCGAGAAGAATAAGCTTGAATGTAATGTTGTATAGCAACAATAATCGTCTTTTTAGAAAATGGTTAAAAAAACCATATATAACATATAATTAGGTAAAGCTGATTGTCCGATATGATATATAACGTTATATATCATAAGGAGGATATGAATGATTTCACGTAAATGGATCGTTACCGCTTGTATAGCAGGAGCTACACTGATTGGATCCACAGGAGTCTATGCAGGAGCTAATTTGCAATCGATAAGTGCTTATCTTAATAACGGTCTTTCGATTCAAGTCAATGGAAGTGCGTATACGCCAACAGCCAATGGACAGACATTGGCACCGATCACGTATCAAGGTACAACGTATCTTCCTGTCCGTTCTATAGCAGATGCCCTTCAAGTGGGAGTCAAATATGATGCTACAGCTAATCAAGTGGTTATCAATTCTACAGCACCAACCAGTACTTCAAATGGAACAACCAGCACAACCTCTACGAATACAAGTATGAATACTGCACCGATTACGATGACGACACAGGTATTTCCAACCAAATATTTACCGCAAGATATTCCGTTTCCATCGGATGCGCATGCCACAAGTGTGAATGAAGATCTGGCTGGTAATGGAGAAAAGCAATCGTTTATTATTTATACTACCCAGGAAGATTTGGTGACTTTGGGCAACGCTTATCAGACCTATTTTGAGGGACAAGGATTAAATGAGACCAACTCGATTATTGATTCGGATTCATTAAGTATTGTAGGAGAAGTAGAAGGAAGTTACGGAATTTCGATTCAAGGCAATCCATTACCAAATCAACCGAATTACAATCAGATCAATTTCACATGGACAGAACAACCTGCTTCTGCTGATTGATTGTGATACAGATTAGATTTGAATACAGAATAACCAAAAAAGCTTGCACTGATCCTTGTTCAAAGGGTCGTTGCAAGCTTTTTGCTTAGGATTGAGATGGAAGCGATGATTGATGCAGGACAGCCGAAGATTCACGAAAAATAGGATGAGTCTGTACATGCGATATTTGATACGGACGATTCGGATTTTTGATACGAGCTAACAATGTTTCTGCGGCATTGATTCCCATATCAGTACTAAAGATATGCACTGTAGTTAAAGGAGGATCGACAATCCTAGATTCTGAAGCATCATCAAAAGCACAGACCGATATGTCTTCCGGTATTTTTATTTGATTGGCTTTGAGTACTTGTATAAGATGAACAGCGACAAAATCATTCGTACATACAAAAGCAGAAGGTTTGTGAGACATCGCTTTGAAGTGACGATCGATCCAATCTTTTTCCTCGAAAAATTCTCTATCTTTACCCAAAATACAACAAGCTCGATCCAAAGCAATCCCTGCTTCTACCAAAGCTCGATTGAAGCCGATCCAGCGTTCGTTAAAGCTTTTACAGTGATTATAATCGCCTACAAAGCCTATTCGTTGATGGCCTTGTTGTATTAACGTTTTGGTCATTTCGTATACACTATGTTCATTTTCCATAAGGAGTAAATCGGCTTGTAATGAAGGCGAAGGTAGATCGACTGCACAGTCAATAAAGATCGTAGGCAATCCCAGACTGGTGATCTTTTTACTGTAATCGCTATCAAATAGTTCTATACAAATAATACCATCCATTTTGGAAGCTTCAAAATTGTTAGGTAACGTTAGGGACTGAATATCTGCTTCACGCACAATATGAATAGAGATTGTATATCCTTCCATACTCATTCGCTTTTCAAATCCACTAATTAGAAAAGAACCAAAATGCGAATTGTTAGGCAGACTTGACGTTAACAGAGCGACATTACCGGTAGACTTGGGCATTAAATAGTCAGATTCTACATAAGCAAATTGTTTATATTTTAATTCGGCTGCTTTTTGAATGACTTTATTTCGTGTTTCAATCGGGATCGTTGTATTGCCATTGATCGCTTTGGAAGCGGTATTGCGGGATATATTTAGAGCGTCTGCAATATCCTGAATAGTCACTTTTTCTTTCTTCATGATCGTTTGTCCACCTTTAATCATCACATATTTTCAAAAGAAACGATTCGTTATCAGGTCTATATTGGGTATTCGTTATTTGTATTAAATGTATAATAATTCGCATTGAATAGCAAACTGATTTTACAAATGTAAACTTAAATTTGTGCATAATGTACATTTATTATCTTTATTCAATGAATTAATGTCAATTAATTAAATGCAAATGTAAAATAATATTTTTACAAAACGTATTGACGAATGAACAAATTGTTTGTTAAATTGTAAATCATAGTCATGTATTACAAAATGTAAGCCCTTTCTTAAAAACAGAATAGGACTTAAAGGAGTGAAATCATGTGGATGGAGTAGGACAGAAAATAAAAGCAGGAAAAGGTGAAACGATACACAGGAAAACATTGAAAAAAAAGCAAAATCATTATTTTCTATACGCGTTGTTAGCCCCGGCTCTTATACTGACGATCGTATTTAAATATATTCCGATGTACGGAGCGATTATTGCTTTTAAAGACTTCAGTCCACTCAAAGGTATTTTGCGAAGTGATTGGGTCGGGCTTAAATATTTTGAAAAGTTTTTACATTCACCGAATTTCACAGATATTTTTACCAACACGATTTCGTTAAGCTTGCTAGGTCTAATCTGTAGCTTTCCTATTCCTATCGTACTAGCGCTAATGCTTAATCAAGTCCGACAAGCCAAAATAAAGAAAAATGTACAACTGGTGTTGTATGCACCGAACTTTATCTCTGTTGTTGTTATTGTCGGGATGTTATTTATCTTTTTATCGCCTGTCGGTCCTATCAATCAATTGGTCAGTGCGATATTTGGTCAACCGCTGATGTTTATGTCAGAACCCGAATATTTTAGATGGATCTATATTTTGTCAGGGATCTGGCAGGGTGCAGGATGGTCTTCTATTATTTATGTGGCGGCTTTGGCAGGCGTTGATCCTGAGCTACATCATGCGGCAAGTCTGGATGGAGCCAATCTACTACAACGTATTCTGCATATTGATCTACCAACGATCCGACCTATTATGGCGATCGTGTTTATTTTAGCGGCAGGTGGCATTATGTCGATAGGTTTTGAAAAAGCATACTTAATGCAGACATCTATGAATTTACCTTCCTCTGAGATTATTGCAACCTATGTGTACAAAGTAGGGCTACAAGCAGGTGATTATTCTTATTCTGCGGCAGTTGGATTATTTAATTCTGTGATCAACGTCTTTTTATTAGTAGCTGTCAACTTTGTAGTGAAAAAACTCAATGAAGGCGAAGGCCTCTATTAAGGAAGGTGTACCGGATGAATATGGCATCCTCACGTATGGATCGGTTCATTATTATTTTAAATTATATTCTGCTGACGTTCTCAGTACTGATTATTGTTGTACCGCTTATCTATATTGTAATCGCTTCCTTTATGGACCCGATCGCTCTACTCAATAAAGGAATTTCATTTAATATATCCAGTTGGAGCTTAGAAGGGTATCGCAAAATTTTGGGCAATGAAGCGATGACCCGCGGATTTATCAATTCTGTGTTTTACTCGGTTAGCTTTTCGATTTTAACAGTGATTGTGTCTGTATTTGCAGGTTATGCGTTATCTGTAAATGAATTAAAAGGTCGCAATCTATTTATGACCATGTTTATAGTCACGATGTTTTTTGGCGGTGGATTGATTCCTACGTATTTGTTAGTTAAAAATCTAGGCATGTTAGATACAGTCTGGGCGATCTTATTACCGGGGATTGTGAATGTCTGGGATATTATTCTAGCACGTACGTTTTTCAAAGGTATTCCAAATGAATTAAAAGAAGCCGCGAATGTCGATGGAGCGAACGATTGGACGATCTTTTTCCGTATCGTATTGCCGCTGTCCAAGCCTATTATTTTTGTCATCGCTTTATATGCATTTGTCGGTCAATGGAATTCTTATTTTGATGCCATGATCTATCTGGATAATGCCAAGCTGTATCCATTGCAATTAGTTTTGCGTTCTATTTTGATTCAGAACCAGACGATGCCCGGTATGATCGGTGATCAATTAGCAATGGCAGAGCTGAAGCGTCTATCTGAAATGATCAAATATTCTTCGATTGTGATTTCAAGTCTGCCGTTGTTAGTGATGTATCCATTTTTCCAGAAGTATTTTGAAAAAGGTGTTATGGTCGGTTCGCTTAAATAAGCAGGGCATCTCAATACAGTAATGGAGGCAAATATAATGAAAATGATCCAAAAAGTGTCTATCTTTGGCTTAACAATAGCGCTACTTTTAACAGGTTGTAACTCGGGTGCATCCAATCAAAATACCGATCCCAATGGTAAAGTGACTTTGAATTTTTTGACCCAAAGTTCTGCGCTTGCTCCTGCTGATCCGAACGATAAATTAATCAATAAACGGTTGGAAGAAAAAACAGGTATTCATATCAACTGGAAAAATTACACGACCGATCAGTTTGTGGAAAAAAGAAATTTGGCAGTTGCGAGTGGTGATCTTCCAGATGGTATCTTTGATGCTGGATATAGCGATTACGATTTGCTCAAATTAGCTAAAGATGGCGTGATTATTCCGGTAGATGATCTGATCAACAACTATATGCCTAATTTTCAAAAAGTATTAAAAAAAGCACCTGAGTACAAAAAAATGATTACAGCACCAGATGGACATATTTATTCTTTCCCATGGATTGAAGAATTAGGGACAGGTAAAGAAGCGATTCAATCGGTAGATGATTTCCCATGGATCAATCAAGCATGGCTCAAAAAGTTAGGGCTCAAAATGCCTAAAACGACAGAAGAGTTAAAACAAGTATTGATCGCTTTCAAAACGCAAGATCCGAACGGTAACGGAGAAGCTGATGAAATTCCGCTATCGTTTATCGATAAGCCAGGTGGCGAAGATTTGACCTTTTTGTATGGATCATTTGGACTCGGCGATAACTGGGATCATACTGTCGTTACCAATGATGGCAAAGTTGTTTTTACCGCATCGGATAACGGATACAAAGATGCGATCAATTATATTCATAGCTTGTATCAAGAAGGTCTGATTGATGTGGAATCTTCTCAACAAGACTGGAATACGTATCTAGCAAAAGGAAAAGACAAACGTTACGGATTGTATTTCACATGGGACAAAGCCAATATTACCGGTTCTAATGATGATTATGAATTGATGAATCCGTTGGCTGGCCCAAATGTACAGATCAATGTAACCCGTACAAATGGAATGGGATTTGATCGCGGTAAGATGGTCATTACCAGTACCAATCAACAATTAGAAGCAACAGCTAAATGGATCGATCAATTATACGAGCCACTACAATCGGTACAAGATAACTGGGGAACGTACGGAGATACTAAAGAGCAAAATATTTTCAAATTCGATAAAAAGAAAGGCATGTTGGAACATCTTTCTTTAGAAGGATCAGCGCCTGTTGAAGTACGTCAAAAAACCAATATCGCTGGCCCGCTAGCAGTTCTCAATGAGTATTACGGCAAATACACAACAATGCCTGATGATGCGGCAGCACGATTAAAACTAATGAAGAAAGTAATGGTTCCGCATATGCAAGCTGATCATATTTATCCTAAAGTATTCTTTTCGATTGAAGAGTTAGATCGCTTATCGACGATAGAAACGGATCTGTTCGCTTATGTCCAACGCAAACGTACAGAATGGTATCAAAATGGCAAAGTGAATGAAGAATGGCCTGCATATCTACAAGAATTAGATCGCTTGGGATTACAAGAATGGCTACAAATCAAACAATCAGGATATGACCGCAATCAGCAATAGCATTAACAGTGACTATAACGATACCGAAGGAGCTTTATCATTATGATTATTCAATCACAAGAAAAATACCGACCGCTATATCATTTTACCCCTCAGCAAGGGTGGATCAATGATCCGAATGGATTGGTCTATTTTAATGATGAGTATCATCTCTTTTTTCAATACCATCCCGATGGAACAACATGGGGACCGATGCATTGGGGACACGCCATCAGTTCAGATCTGGTGAACTGGCAGGAACAATCTATCGCACTAGCACCTGATGAGTACGGTACTATTTTCTCGGGCAGTGCAGTGGTCGATTGGCACGATTCTACAGGCTTTTTTGGCGGGCAAGCTGGATTAGTCGCTATCTTTACCCATCATGATCATAACCATGAATTGGATCGTGCGCAGCAAAGACAAAGTCTAGCGTACAGTCTGGATGCAGGTCGAACATGGATCAAATATCAGGGCAATCCTGTATTAGAACATAAGGAACTGATCGATTTTCGTGATCCCAAAGTATTCTGGCATCAAGCTACGGAACAGTGGATTATGATTCTGGCTTGCGGGCAAACGGTTCATTTGTATCGTTCACCGAATTTGAAAGAGTGGACATTTCTTAGTGAATTTGGAGAAGGGATAGGTTCGCATGATGGGGTATGGGAATGCCCTGATCTGTTCCCGTTAGTGGTCGATGGTCAATCGGCAATCACCAAATGGGTGATGTTAGTCAGTATTGGAAGCAGTGATGAATATGTCGAAGGGTCGCGAACTCAATATTTTATCGGAGACTTTGATGGAACTACATTTACACCAGATGCTTCTTCTTATGAGGTGCGCTGGCTTGATTATGGGCGAGATCATTATGCAGGTGTATGCTGGTCAGATATTCCGGCTGAAGATGGTCGGCGTATATGTATCGGCTGGATGAGCAATTGGAAATATGCCAATCTAACACCTACCGAATTGTGGCGTGGGGCGATGTCTCTACCGCGCGAACTTACGTTAGAACAGCGAGCACAAGGCATAACCCTTATTCAACAACCTGTACAAGAGCTACTCCCGATGCGTAACACGATACTGTCTTTAGAACACGTCACTATCGCAGACATTCAGAGCAAGCTGAACACTTTACAGTTGGAAAGTTATGAGATTCATATGACAGCTGATATTTATAGTCAATTTGCTTTGAAATTACGTACATCACAGCACCAAGCGACTGTTGTCGGGTATGAGGGAGATAAAGGTGAAATTTATATTGATCGCACCGATTCAGGAGATCATCATTTCCACCCTGACTTTGCAGGAAAACATATAACCAACGTGCATCAAGATCAATCGGTGATTGAGCTACGTATCTATGTAGATCGCTCTTCTATTGAACTGTTTGCTAATGATGGACAAGTCGTGATCACCGATCTTATTTTTCCAGATCATGATGCACAGGGGTTAGATATCCAATCACTTGGTCAAAATCTACCAGTGGCATCATTTCATATCTATCAGCTAATGCCTTCTTGATCCAACAATCTCGTATCATCATGGGCGCATAGAGAGGAAAGAACAGATGAAGCATACAGGTATCTTATCTATCTTCACGTATAGATTGATAGCGGTCATCATGCTGATATTATGCAGTCTCAGTCTGGTAGGGATAACTTCTGCACAGGCGACAGCAACACCAGAGGCTACTCTTGTATCAAGTAGTGCAGTAACGATTACTCAGGCCAAAACCAATATCTCCTCATGGATGATCAAAGGAAAAGGAACGATGAGAGACAGTACAGCAGGGATCGTATTAACTTCAGATACCAAAGAAAATGTCAGTGCGATATCAACGACATTATCGGCTGATTTTGTCTATGAAGCCAATGTGACTATTCAAGATATGCAGACAGATGCTTCACTTGTTTTTCGCTCTGATGCTGAAGGAGGAGCTGGTTACTGGTTACAGATTAAGCCAACATCCGGGCAGATTCAGCTTCGAGATGCTTCAGGAACGAATAGTACTTTGCAACAGTCATATGAGGTCGACGTTCAAGCTGGGCAGACGTATCATTTGAAAGTCAAAGCCAGCGGCTCTCAGTTAAGCGTCTATTGGGATAAGCAGTATCGTCCTGTGATGCAAGTAACAGATACAACCTATCATTCAGGGTATTTGGGCTTGCATGTATGGGATGGAAGTGTAACTTTTCAAAATGTTATTCTTAGCGACCTCAATACCAATCTAAAAACCCCTTTACTGACTACAGGGATATGGATGCCTCATATTTCTGGAAAGATTGTCACTGCAACGCAAGAGTCTATAAAAGTATACAATTTGCGTTCAACCGATCTGATCGCCGAAGCAGATATTTCGTTTGCAGACAATAGACAGGGCAGTACAGCAGGTCTGATTTTCCATGCTAACGATAAAGCGACTACAGGTTATATCGCTTATCTACGCAATCAAGGCAATACTATCAGTGTCGAGTTGAGAAAAAGAGATGGAACACTGATCGCCAAATCTGCTCAAAATTATATGCATCAGTCGAGCAGTAATCATCATCTAGAAATTCGAATGATCCAAAATCGTATTCAGGTCTTTGTCGATGGATACACACCAGCCGCTATTACAGTAACAGATAACAGCTATACCCAAGGGTATACCGGTATGATTGCGCAAGGCGGTCAGATTATTTTTCAAGATGTGTTTGTTACAGCACCAGCCGATTATTATACAGAACAATATCGTCCACAATATCATTATTCTGCTTCACGTAACTGGATCAGCGATCCAAATGGAATGGTGTATTTTGAAGGCGAATATCATTTGTTTTATCAAGATGGAGGACAATGGGGGCATTCGGTAAGCACAGATCTTGTTCACTGGAAAAGGCTTCCGTTTGCTCTGAAATGGAACAACCTAGGGCATATCTGGTCAGGATCGGCTATCGCTGATACTACGAATGCCTCCGGTCTATTTGGTTCTTCGGGTGGGAAAGGATTGATTGCTTACTACACTTCTTATGATCCTGATGCGCCTAATGGGAATCAGAAAATAGGATTAGCTTACAGCACAGATAAAGGACGCACATGGCAATATTCACAAGACCATCCGATCGTTATCCAAAATCCAGGTCATACGGCTACTGAAGCTGGTGGATGGGACTTCCGTGATCCTAAAGTAGTAAGAGATGAAGCCAATCAACGCTGGGTGATGGTGGTGTCTGGCGGAGATCATATTCGCTTTTTTACTTCAACCAATTTGATTGATTGGACATGGACAGATAATTTTGGCTATGGCGATTATATTCGAGGTGGAGTATGGGAATGCCCTGATCTATTTCCTTTACCAGACGATCAAGGGCATATCAAATGGGTGTTGATGATCAGCACAGGAGCCAATCCGCAAACAGCAGGTTCAGATGCAGAATACTTTATCGGTGATCTCACTTCTGCGGGTACATTTATCAATAGCAATCCAGCTGGTAAAGTATTAAAAGTAGACTGGGGAAAAGAGTTTTATGCGGCAATGTCATTTGCTCATGTGCCGGATGGACGACGGATAACGATGGCGTGGATGACCAATTGGGATTATCCATTTGCTTTCCCAACAACAGCATGGAAAGGTGAAATGACGATTCCGCGAGAATTATCATTACGCAATACAGCAGAAGGGTTACGTTTATTCCAAAAACCGTTGACTGAACTGTCTTCGTTACGCACACCTTTACGGACGATTACGAATCAAGTGATCTCAGAGCAGTCGCCTAATGTGTTGGCTGATCTGCAAGCAGGTAGTTATGAGATTGAAGCTGAAATCGAATTGCCGGCAACCTATCCTGCACAAGCTTGGGGATTTGAAGTGCGTAAAGGCAATAACCACAAAACAGAGATCGGCTATAACAGTGCAGAACAGTCACTATTTATCGATCGATCGTTGTCAGGCAATACCAGCTTTGCTGAATTATTTTCGAAAAGGCAATCTGCGATCCTACAACCGATCAATCGCCGAGTCCAATTACGTATCTTTGTCGATGCTTCTTCGGTTGAAGTATTTGCCAATGATGGTCAGGTTGTTTTTTCTGATCTGATTTTGCCAGATTCACAGGATACCGGTATGCGTTTGTATAGCAAAAATGGAGAAATTAAAATCATAAATGTAACAGTGTATCGTCTCCAAAGTATCTGGAAACTATAATATTAATAAAAACTATTTTAATCCAGTTATAACATATAATTGTTTCTCTTCCGCTGACCGATATTACTAATACTAACTTCATTAGTAATCAGCAGGAGGGGAACAATTATGTCTAAAAAGAAGTGGATTATTCCTATTTATATAGCGGCTATGGCATTAACAGGATCAGCTGGCGTCTATGCAAGTTCTACACTCGAAAGTATTACAGCTTCGCTTAATCATAATCTTAATATTGAAATCAGTGGTAAAGCGTATAAGCCGACTGGACCCAATGGAGAATCGCTGTCTCCGATTGTGTATCAAGGAACGACTTATTTACCAGTGCGTTCAATCAGTGAAGCACTAAATACAGATGTGAATTATGATTCAAGTAACAACAAAATTTTGATCACACCCAAGTCTAATGCTGGTGCTACTAGCAAACCTGCTAGCACTTCAACAGGCACTTCAAACAGCACTTCAACGACTCCCAATACTGCCACGACGACTCCAACCGTAACCGATAAAGCTAGTATCAATACATCTACACCATCTGCTACCACACCGCCACCTGCTATAGAAACATTAAATCCGAATGATAGCGGTCGTATTGATGCCGCAGGCACAGCTCCAGAAGTAGTAACTAATATTGTACCTGTGAATCCAGCACTGAGCATAGTCAACACACCGTTGATTACGACCAAATATTTGCCACTGGATTTCCCTTTCCCATCCGATGCGACATCGATTAGCTTACGAGAATCGGTAGCAGGCGATAAAAAGCAATTGTTAATGATCTATGCAACTCAAATGGATCTCGTTACACTTGGAAAAGCATATCAAGCTTATTATGGTGCGCAAGGTGTAGTAGAATCCAATAACCGTATTCAGCCGGATGCACTTAGTCTGGTTGGCACCAAAGATGATGCATTTGGCGTTTCTATTCAAGGCAATCCACGTTCGGTAGCTCCAGGTTACAATCAGATTCGAGTCACTTTAGTACAACAATAATAGAAACAACTAATCAAGCATACGACCTTGTGATTATTCAAGGTATCGTATGCTTTTTTGTTGATCATAGCGTGAAAACGATACTGTAAAATGATTGAAAATGATACCTTTTCATGAGAAAAGCTTCACAATACCCACTTTGAGCAAATTAGAATCAAAAAACATGTAAAATTTTCAGAAAATTTCAAAATAGGTAGTGCATTCGCAAAAATAGTGTGCTAAGATACCAAGAGTTTAAGAGGAACCCGTCGGAATTGTTTGAAAAACGTTATGTAAAAACGTGAAAATAAACAGGCTGATAGCCTGTATAAGTAACACCCGAATACGAACAAAAGGAAGGTGATTTCATGAGCGCTATGACATCCACCAATGAAAGCAACGCAGTAATTAACAAACAATTTAACCTTTTCCGGTTAACATGGCCGATCTTTTTAGAAGTATTTCTGTTCATGTTAATGGGAATTGTTGATACTTTAATGTTAAGTGATGTATCGGATAATGCAGTCGCTGCTGTTGGAACATCCAATCAGGTTATCTCGATTGCAATACTGGTATTGGAAGTGATCGGGAACGGAGCAGCAATCGTTGTCGCACAATATATAGGTTCTCGTAAAGTGTTAGAAGCTAGTCGTATTACAGCAGTAGCGATTACGCTTAATTTAACAGTTGGATTGTTGCTCAGTGGTACATTCCTTTTGTTGGGCGGACATTTAATGGAGAAAATGCATTTGCAAGGTGAGATTCTTGCACTTGCTGAAAGTTATATAGCGATTGTTGGTGGAGCGATTTTCTTACAAGCATTGATCAACACATTAGCAGCAGTGATTCGTACGTATGGATTTACCAAAGAAACGATGTTTGTATCGGTATTTATGAACGTGATTCACGTGGTAGGTAACTACCTGTTGATCTTCGGTCACTGGGGTCTGCCACAAATGGGTGTACAAGGTGCAGCGATCTCTACGATTGTCAGTCGTCTAATCTGTGCAGTGATTTTCTTCTGGTTATTGTATCGTGTGATGGAAGTACGTATTCAGATTAAAGATTACTTCCGTATGACTAAGAAATATATTATGCAAATTTTGAAAATCGGTGTACCTTCTGCGGTAGAACAAGTAACCTACCAATTATGTCAGTTGGTATTTGTATTCTATGTTACTTATCTAGGTAGTGAAGCAATGGCTTCCCGTCAGTATGCTAACAATATCTCGACCTTTATCTATTTGTTCAGTATTGCGATCGGAATGGGAACAGCGATTATTGTCGGTCGTCTTGTTGGAGCGAATCTGAAAGACCAAGCGTACAAACGGGTATGGTCCAGTGTGAAATGGGCGATGGCGGCTACACTGGTAATGGATATTTTGATTATCATTTTCCGCGTGCCATTGATCGGTATGTTCACAGATAATCCTGAAATTATTCGAATGGCATCACAGGTCATATTGCTCAGCTTCTTACTGGAGACTGGACGAACCTGTAATATTGTGATTATTAACTCACTTCGTGCGTCAGGAGATGCCAAGTTCCCTGTCTATATGGGATTGATCTCGATGGTCTGCATGAGCTTGCCACTTGGATATCTATTTGTTTTCAAAATGAATCTAGGGCTTGCAGGCATCTGGTTAGCGATTGCGGCAGATGAATGGGTACGTGCTGTTATTATGTACTTCCGCTGGAAGAGCAGAGCATGGGAGAAACATTCTCTTATTCAGCATGATGAACCGGAATCACTAGACAATGTTCCAGCTGTTGCATCGGTATAATATGATTATTAAGATGGATCGGTAAAAGATAACAATATCGTACAAACCGTTTTAGTGCTTTTTCTACACTCTGTAGAAAGTGCTAAAACGGTTTTTTGTATTCTATTTTTATGTATATACACACTTGGTCACATCTGGTGATTATTTTGCAAAAAGTGATTACAATCACCCTGCCCCTTTGGGTATCCGTCTATGCTTGAATCAAAGAAACATACAACTAAGGGGGATACACATCATGTTTTGTTATCAATGTGAACAGACACCAACAGGTGGTTGCAAAGTGATCGGCGTATGCGGGAAAAATGAGACAGTAGCCAGTCTGCAAGATACGATTATTTTTGGACTCAAAGGGGTAGCGGCTTACGCTACACATGCTCGTCAATTAGGATATACTCATCCAGAAGTTGACCGCATCACCCATGAAGCATTGTATTTAACGTTAACCAATTCCAACTTTAATGTACAAGAACATATCGATATGGCGTTGCAAGTCGGACAAGCGACTCTTCATATTATGGATACACTGGATCAAGCACATACCGATCGCTTTGGGATTCCTCAGCCAGTGACAGTCAGTTCGAATCAAGTAGAAGGCAAATGTATCGTTGTGACAGGACACAATCTATTTGCTTTAGAAGCTTTATTACAACAGACCGAAGGACTGGGCATCAATATCTATACTCACTCGGAAATGTTGCCAGCACATGGGTACCCTCATCTCAAAAAGTACACTCATCTTAAAGGCAACATCGGTAAAGCATGGTATGATCAGCGCCGTTTATTTGAAAATTTCCCCGGAGCTATCTTAGCGACAACCAATTGTGTAATGCCGATTAAAGGCAGTTATGCAGATCGCTTTTTCACTTATGGAGTGACAGGGTTAGAAGGGGTTACTAAGATAGAGACCGAGGACTTCAGCGAAGTAATCGCCAGAGCATTATCTTTACCTGAAGCACATATGCAATCTGATGCTGTTATGACCACAGGCTATCACCATGCCAATGTGTTGGGATTAGCACCGGAGATTATTGAAGCTGTTCAAAGTAAAAAGATTCGTCATTTCTTCGTGATCGCAGGTTGTGATGCACCGGGTAAAGGTGGAGATTATTATCGTGAGCTTGCAACCTCACTTCCGCAAGACACCGTCATCTTAACGACTTCTTGTGGTAAATTCCGCTTTAATGATATCGATTATGGTACAGTACCTGGCACAGACATTCCTCGTTATATGGACTTGGGGCAATGTAATAATTCAGGTTCCACTGTCAAAATAGCGATGGCACTTGCTGAAGCATTCGGTTGTACGATGGCTGAATTGCCTGTCAGCATTGTATTATCATGGTTTGAACAAAAAGCAGTAGCGATTTTGCTTGGCTTATTCAGTCTAGGAATTCAAGATATTCGGATTGGGCCGAAGCCACCTGAATTTATTTCAGACGGTGTGATGGAAGTATTGCAATCGACATTTGGACTGAAATTAATCGGCGATGCGGCAACAGATATGGCAGATATGCTTTCTTAATGTAAAGAAACCGCCAGCACACAGCCGACTTCCTGCTCGATCGTATGATATTTAGTGATATAACCATGTTCTTCAAACCACTGTTGCAAAGCAAGATGTTGCCATTGATGATATGCAGATTGATGTTCAAGATCATTAGTAGATGAATCAATTAATGAATCTTCTACAACCGCTTGATCTACAATCAGACGGTCTGTCAAACAAAGTCGTCCATGTGGCTTCAGTACACGATGGATCTCGGTCAGTGCTAACAATTGCTGTTGTTGATTCAAATGTCTGAATGTAAAGCTAGATACGACAAAATGGAAATGATCATCTGGATAAGGAATCGCTAGCATATTGCCTATCCTTGTCTCGATCATCGGGAATTTGTGCTGGCACTGCTTGAGCATTTCCTGTGATTGATCGACACCAGACATATGCACACCTGATGCTACTAATTTGCCAGCTAGATTACCTGTACCAATGCCGAGATCAAGTCCATGTTCACCGGCTGTAGCATGAATAAATGTTGCTGTAGAGGTCAGTGCTTGCTCATAATGAGGATATTCTTCACGACGAGTATGCACATCATGGTCATGAGTAATCGCACGCTGATCGAAGTCCCACTGATCTTGCCAGTTCTGGCGCAATTCACGTAAATGTTTGGCTTGATCCGCCAGATGATAAATCTCTTGAATGGGCAAAGTCTGCTGGGTCTGCAATAGATGTATCATTTGCTCGGTCGTTTCTGCCATGCGTTTCATTTCTAGCCATTGTGTTGTGAGTAGTGAACGCTGTAATTCCAGATAATAACGCAGACGCTGACTATCTGGTAATCCTTGCGGTTCTAACGCTTGCTTGATCTCCTTGATCGCCATACCGGCTTCACGAAGCGCTATAATCGTCTGTAAGCGCCAGATATCTTCTTCTCCGAAGATACGATACTGATTGTGTTCACGCTGGACTGAAGGCAATAGACCATGTTGTTCGTAAAAGCGGATTGTGCGTGTTGAGATACCCAGACGCTTAGACAATTCATTGATTTTCAACAAAATCAGCTTCCTTTAGTGTGAAATTATACTCCATCATATCATGAACGTTTAGAAGAACATCAGCCGTATTTCTGCTGATGTTCTTTTTTCATACGGATATAATCGGGATCGACTTTGGCTTCATCCCATTTCACTTTGAAAATGCGAGCGGCTTCGGCTTTGATCGGATCATCGGTATAAGGAAGAATTTCGCCATTTTCATCATATTTGCGACCACCTTTGTGATTGGTGTAACGACGTGCACGGGTATAACCCATTTGTAGAAATTTACGAGCCATATCCATCCCGATAAAATCGTCTTTTTCTTTATATTTCAGAAACATCGCATAGATTTTCTCGGACGATTCGGTAGCGATCTCAGGCGTTTTGAAGCGCCAGTGCGGTAAAATTTCACCTTTGTAGGGCTCAACCATTAAAACACCTTGCTCGCCTTTACCGACTCGATATAATTCAGGCTGTTTGCGTAGATCTAGCTTCGTATAGTCTAACGTATAATCAAATTTCTCAGGCATACTAAGAACTCCTTTATATAGATAAGTAACTCTCTATTACCCTATTTATAGTCGGTTATGTCAGTTTGCAGTTAATATGTATTTACGAAAAGGATATTTTAGGACAGAATAAGATCAAAGGAAGGTGTTGGAGATGAGCTCGTTGTTATGGAATATTGTAGTATCTACAATGTTGTTACAAGGGGGAAGCCAGTCTTATATCGCAGAAGGTCCGGCTATGCAACCGAATATTTATGCGGAAGATCGCTTAACTGTAGTCACAGCGACCGAAAAAGATATTGAGCGTGGAGATATTATTGTTTTCCAATCGCCTGAAAATGAGAAGATCTTTGTTAAACGTGTTGTTGGGTTACCCGGTGAAAAGATAAAAATCAAAGGGGATCAGTTGTATATTAACAACAAAGTTATTAAAGAGCCATACATACAAGCAGCTATAAAAAAAGCAAAAGCAGAAGGACATGTATACAATATCACCGATTACAATGGTGGAAATAAAAAAATTCCGCAACATCATTTTTTTGTATTAGGAGATAACCGTTCTAATAGTATGGATAGCCGTATGTTTGGAACCATTTCGATTCAAAAAGTAAAAGGTGAAGTAACAGCGATTCAAGGAAGGAAGCTTAATTCTACTCATTAATGTAGAGACAAATAATTCATATAAAATAATAAAAGCAGATACTCTCTCCCAAAGAGAATATCTGCTTTTTGTTGTGCATGATTTGGATCAAACTGTTATGAATGGTCGCCCATAATGTCTTTAATTTCATCTTTAAGTGCATCGGATTTGGTTCCGAAAATAACCTGTACAGCGCCTTGTCCGAGTCGCATGATGCCAGCCGCTCCGAGCTTGCGAAGTTCTGCATCATTGACTTGACGATCATCTTTGACCACCAGACGCAGACGAGTAATACAAGCGTCGATACTCTCGATATTTGGTGAACCTCCTAGTTGATGCAATACTTGAGCCGCTTGACTATCATTTGCATTAACTTCAGGCTGTGCACTAATCGCCGCAGTAGGTGTCAACGAATCTGAAGGTGTTTTTTCCAGATTAGCAACAGGTTCATCATCTTCACGACCTGGCGTTTTGAGATTGAATTTCACGATCAAGAAGCGGAACAATGTATAGTAGATGACTGCAAAAGCAAGTCCTACAGGAATCATAACCAGTGGATGGGTAGCTAATTTCATATTTACCAGATAATCAATGAGACCAGCTGAGAAACCGAATCCTAATTTAACATTTAACAAATACATAACCAGACCAGATAGACCTGTCAAAATAGCATGTACCAGATATAATCCAGGTGCTACAAACATAAATGCAAATTCTAATGGCTCGGTAATCCCTGTCAAAAACGAAGCGATCGCAGAACCGATAAAGATCGAAGCTACAGCTTTACGCTTTTCAGGACGAGCGGTATGAATAATTGCAAACGCCGCCGCTGGTAAAGCAAACATCATAATTGGGAAGAATCCGGACATAAACATTCCTGCTGATGGATCGCCTGCGAAAAAGCGTGTTAGATCGCCATGTACCACTTCACCAGAAGCATTAGTATAATCACCAATCTGGAACCAAGCGATCGAGTTCAATACATGATGCAGTCCGATCGGAACGAGCAAACGGTTCGCCATACCGAATATAAAAGCACCAATACCGCCAAGCCCTACAACCCATGTACCAAAAATCGCGATCCCGTCTTGAATAGGACTCCAGATCATCCCGAACAATGTAGCAAGAATGATAGTCGTAAATGCAGTAACCATCGGTACAAAACGTTTACCTGAGAAGAACCCTAACCATTCAGGCAATTTGATATTGTAAAAGCGTTGGTATAGATATGCTGACCATAATCCGACCAGTATTCCGCCGAGTACGCCCATGTCTAATTTAACATCATCGCCAATATAACCGAATATCGTAGGTACAATACTTAATATTTTGACTAAGATCAGATACGAAATTACTGCCGATAACGCAGCTACTGCATCACGAGCAATTCCGATCGCTACCCCGATTGCAAAGATAAGTGCCAGATTACTAAAAATGGCTCCTGCTCCTGCTGTCAAAAATGGAGTGATATAGTGATTAATAAATCCTCCGACTGTTGATCCTAATGGAATATCAGTCTCATAATTCAACAATCCTAGACCTTGTAAAATAGCGGCTGCTGGAAGTGTAGCGACTGGAAGCATTAAAGAACGCCCAATCTTTTGCAAAAATCCTAACATTGGTAATCCCCCTTAAATAAATATGATAGATGTATCATGTATACCTACTGCACAACCAAAATAGAAAAGGATTCTATATCTTCGCTGTGCAAGTATGCGACTTATCATCGTATAAGCAGCCAGATTAAGGCTGATACGTACGAAAAAGCCGATAAAGATGCATCGTCAAAAAGCAAACCTCATCTTCTGGAATCGAGACATTTAGCTCTTTTTCCATTACTACTTTCATTTTATTCGCCAGTATATATTCTTCGGCATACTGTTCTCGTATCGGCTGAATGAGAAGATTTTCTACTAATGATCCTTGTACAATCCGTTCTAACGAAAAGCGTAGATGGATCATTAAGCGGACTTGATTCATACTTCCTTGTTGAAAAGTAATCTGTTTTTCCTGTTCGATCATCGCTTGTAATTTACCGAGTAAAGTAGACATTTTGACCAATTGTCCTACAGGCACATGACTGACAGCCGAATGGATATGATAAGTGAGAAAGCCTGCTTCGTCTTCAGGAATTTTAATATCAAAAGCACTACAGATCATCTGCAAAGCTTGTAAAGCCACTTCGTATTCTTGCGGAAAACAGACTTGAGTCTCATATAGAAAAGGATTGGTAATCTCCATCTGATGACGCACTCGATACACAGTGAATTGGATATGACTTGGCAAAGCCAGATAGATTTTGTTATGCAATGTTTTGTTGAATCGCTGTTCGATCATTTGGATAATCTGATCAGAGACTTCCATCGCTTTATGGTCGATATCTTCAAAAAAACTGGGGTGATTCATCAATTGTTCTCGATCTTCCAAGCGGAAGCGCTTTTCAATACGATCATCATCAGTAGAAAGAGTGGTTTCATTTTTGGCGGCAAAACCAAGCCCTTTACCTAGCAATACATATTCGATATCTGTAGATTCATCAAAAGCCATCACAATATTGTTGCCGACAACTCGCTGTATCGATAGCAACATACTTTCTTTACTCAATGTGGTGAGCCTCCTTTACATCCCTATTCGCTTATCTATTCCATCGAGCAACAGCGAACACGCAAAAAAGAGCCAAGTCACGAATAATAAACGTGTAGAAAGTTCTACAGCATCTGGTATTCGTTGCTTGGCTCATGCCCATTATATGGTAACACGCCGATAACGTTATAAGTTTTTGAATGCGATTTCATTATGTAGCATATAACGAGCACAATTGATCGTCAAGGTTATATTTTACGGAAAATCTCGAATATTTTCCAGAAGTACAGGATTATTCAATAAAATAAAGTTTATTCATCATATTTTGCATAAAAAGCTTGAAAAAAGCCTTAATTTTAAAGAATAGGGGTTGAAATTTCTTCCATAATCAATTACAGTAGTAGACGTTGTTATAGGTTTGTAAGCTTTACCCTAACTAAATAAAATTCATTGATGTATAATGTATAACCTCAATAATATGGTTTGAGGGTCTCTACCAGGAACCGAACAATCCTGATTACAAAATTAAGTGTGCTCGTCGCACCCATCTTTTGTAGTCAGGATTTTTTTGCGTCTTTACGAGCTCAAACTTCTATGGACACTGATGGAATAGACGCAAGTCACTTGCTGACATCAAGAACAAAGGAGAAGATAGATATGAATTTCAAAGTCTTAATATTGACGATTGCTACATTTACGGTTGGTCTGATTGAGTTGATTATCGGTGGTGTATTGCCACAGATCGCTTCTGATCTAAATGTATCTGTAAGTACAGCAGGGCAATTGATTATGATCTATGCGCTTGTTTATGCGATCTCTGGACCAACATTACTAGCATTAACGGCTAAGGTGGAACGGAAAAAGTTATACCTCTGGTCGATGTTAGTATTTACACTGGGTAGTCTGGTTGCTTTTTGGAGCCCGACGTATGGTGTCTTGTTCTTATCTCGTATTATTACAGCGGCAAGTGGTTCGCTGATTGTAACCCTGTCTTTAACGATTGCAGTAAAAATCGTTGCTCCCGAATACCGGGCACGTGTTATCGGTATTATTTCTATGGGTATTAGTTCTTCGATCGTACTGGGCTTGCCTTTCGGCGTACTGGCTGAAGAAGCATTTGGCTGGCGTGTATTGTTCTTAGCCATTGCTGTTTTAACATTAGTCGCAATGGTGGTTGTGCATCTGTTTATGGATCATGTTCCTTTAGAACGTATGCAGACATTGAAGCAACAACTGGCTTCACTCAAAGATATCAAAATCATTAGTGCTCATCTCGTAACGATGCTTACATTAGCAGGGCACTATACATTATATGCGTACCTTACACCTTTCCTTGAAACGATGATGGGCCTTAACTCGAACTGGATCAGTATCGTATACTTTGTATTCGGAATTGCAGCTGTAAGCGGTGGGATGATCGGTGGAGCATTATCAGATCGTCTGGGTAGTAAAAAAAGTATTTTGCTCGTTGTCAGCGTATTCGCTGTGATTATGTTTACTTTACCAATGGCTAGTCAATACGTGTATATCTTCCCAATTGCATTGTTTATCTGGGGAGCACTAAGCTGGGCTCTTGCTCCGGCTCAACAAAGTTATTTGATTCAATATGCACCGGAATCTTCTGATATCCAACAAAGCTTTAACTTCTCAGCATTACAAATCGGTATTGCTGTCGGTTCAGCGATGGGTGGCGTATTGATCAAAAATACAGGTAATATCGCTATCAACGCTTGGGTAGGTGGCGGAATTATCGTAGTTGCTTTCGGAATTGCATTATTCTATCTATTATCCAAACCGGTAAGAGCTCGCAATGTAGCGAATACCATTACCCGCTAATATCTATATTAGGATGTAGCATCTTCATTTGTTATTCGATTTATCTGCTGTATATAAACACCGACACGATCTGCGTCTATGATCGTGTCGGTGTTTTTTGGTTATTATAAGCATGGGAATAAAGAGCTGTGTGTACAAAAATACAGTGACAGTAGCTATAGACAATGCTATCTTATGCTATGGAAAAACAATACATATCAAAAGGAGACTACGATGCCAAAGACCAATTTCGCCAACTTCAATTGGCTGAATGAAAGTAGTATACGTTTTGAAGAAGAAAAGGTGATTTTGCATGCACCTGCACAAAGTGATTTCTTTTGTAACCATGGCGGGGTATCGGAAGAAGGCATTACGCCTGAATCGCTTACGAATGCGCCTTTCTTTTTTACTGAAGTATCCGGTGATTTTGTGATGCGTGTTCAAGTAGAACATGATTTTCAAGATGTATATGACTCTGCTTCGATTATGGTGATGCAAGATGTAGATCTCTGGGCGAAATTATGTTTTGAATATACTGATTTTTATACGCATTCTATCGTCAGTGTAATCACCAATACATTCTCAGATGATGCCAACGGAAATAATGTAGAAGGCAATACTGCATGGCTTCAGATCGCACGTGTTGGACAATCTTTTGCTTTTCACTATTCATTAGATGGAGTGCGATTTGATATGGTGCGTTTCTTTTATTTACCTGTCGATCAGCAAGTAAAAGTGGGCTTATTGCCACAAGCGCCTACAGGTCAAGGTGGAGAAAGAATCTACTCCAATTTTTCGCTAGAACAACGAACAGTGAAAAATATCAGAATGGGCAAATAACAAATAGATTTCAGGGTGATCCTAAGTATACTTTTAACATGATTTTGTGATATATCCCGCAAAGCTACCTTCGTTGTATACAGGTAGCTTTTTTATTGTGTACATAGATATAAATGATAATGATCTAAAATTATTGAATATACATAAACAAAAAAATATAGACAAAACTAAATAATGTTTGCTTTTATATAAACGTAATCATATAATATCTATGTAATAAGTAGACGAAAATAAGATTTATCTAGAAGGAGACTAGACAATGGAAAAAAATCAAGAAATATCAGATCGGTTCTGGCAAGCTTCATTAACCGATTTGAAGCGAGGGTATGTGCTAGAAGAAGATAATCATTCATTAGGTCGGTTTATCTGTCTGATCGATGGGATGGTATGTGAGAAAGGAGTCATTTACCAGGAAGAAGGTGTCTTTTACGAAGCAGAACGTTATATGCAACACTATATTCAACAACACCATACGTCGATGTTTTCGTACTTGGTAGAGCTGGATAAAAAGTGGACAGGTATGACAGAAATTCAAAGTGGAATGGTGCAATCTTTTTATCAAGGGCGTTCAGATACTGAAATTGTAGCGGAAGTCGGAGGTAGTAAATCGACTATTCGTAATCATCGCTTTGCATTAAGGGAGAAAACAAAACAAGCCAAAGTATTTTTAGCGATTATGGAGTTGTTAGAAGAACAGCAAAATGATCCAGCTCCATTGGTATCTGTACATCGCACCGCTACGATGGTGGATGAACGTTATGCAGTAACAGAGAAAGAAAGTCAGGACATTTTGAAGCAATATTTCAAAGAAGGATTAGATGGGCCATTATCAGAGTTTCCGCGTAAAGAAAAGCGCAAAATTGTGATTTTACGTCATCTCATGAACGGATTCAATCCGGGTACAAAGTATACAGAAAAAGAAGTGAATGCGGTTCTGAAGCGTTCGTATGCCGATTATGTTACATTACGCCGTTATATGATTGAGTATGGATTTATGGATCGGTTAGATGATGGAAGTCAGTACTGGGTGAAGCAATAAGTGCTCGTTATGTATCTATATCCTCAGTTCATTTTTGTAGTAGTTAGACTTGTAATAAGCGATATAACACAATAAAAAACCCTCTCTGCATTCTAGATTACAGAGAGGGTTTTGGTATTTATTTTGCCCGTAGTTCTTTTTGGATCTGGCAGATACGGCTTTGAGAAATACCTAGAATACGAGCCAATTCATTTTGCGTCGCTTCTGGATTAGCTTTCATCGTATCTTCCACTTTAGTCAGCATTTCCCCCCGTTTACTACGTGATTTGCGTAAAGAAGATTGTAAGTTACGATTAGGTGTTGGCGCACTAGGCATATCTTCGAGTGCGATATGTTGAGATTCATCCCCCATTTGCTCTGTACAATCTCCACAAATAAATTGATCTTTGTAATAGATTAGATCGTCAAATGTTCCGCAAAAGATACATTGAATTCCTTTATGTTTCCGAAAAATAATTTCTTTTTCTGTAATAAAGAATTCCATAGGATCGCTTACACCAATTTCCATAGTGTCCCGTATTTCTTTCGGAATAACGATTCGTCCTAGACTGTCCAGCTGACGGACCATACCGGTTTTTTTCATGAGAAGTTCCTCCGCTTGGTCAAATTTATGAGAGAGAAATTAAAAGTAATTAGAAAAGTAAGTGTGCTTACTTTCTAATAACTGATTTGCATACAGTAATAGTAACATCGAATGTACAGATAAGGAACAAATTTAACATAAAAAATATAGTTCTGATATTTAGTTAACTACATAATTATGCATTAAAACAGTTTAAGATGCTTATTTTCTAACTTGAAAATAAAATTTTTCATAGCAAAGTTCAACAAAATAGAGTGTTTTTAATGTAAAAGCAAATACACAGTGAAATATAAAATTTGAAATTATTGTATAAAAATTCATTTAAATATATAATTGTTTATCTTCATATTAGGAATCATTTTGAGCGAATTTATCCTGCTTATCGATTGACAGGAAGGTTACAAAAAAAATAAGTAGCCTTTACTTTGTTATCATACACCGATCTGTACATAGATTCAAACTTCTATCATTAATATAACACTATAAACATATAAAATACAAAAAAAGCTACCTTTTAAGGTAGCATCATCATCATTAATACAGGAGTAGCGGCGAGTGTGAATAGTGCTGCTAAAATCATCGAAATACTAGAAATTGTACCGGTTAAAGAACTAAGCTCAAATGCTTTGGAAGTTCCTGTACCATGTGCTGCTGTACCGAACAAAATTCCTCGTGCAATCTCGCCATCGATTCGTAACCATTTTACAATAAAAGGACCTACAATCGTACCGATCAATCCGGTCATAATCACAAATACTGCTGTTACGGTAGGAACACCGCCGATAGCTTGAGACACATTCATCGCAATTGGTGTTGTAATCGAGCGCGGAATAATGCTGCTCATCAGACCGTTATCCAGATGCAACAGTTTCGCTAATAATGCAGAAGAAGTCACTGCTACAATCGAACCGAATAGAACACTGGATACAATCTCAACCGCATGCTTTTTAAGCGTTTGAATATTTTTGTACAAAGGAATAGCAAAAGCGATTGTAGCAGGCTGTAATAACCGGGATAACCATTGTCCACCCTGATTATAAGCTGTATATGGTACATGAATAGTGAGCAAAAGAATCACCAGAACGAGCGGTGTAATCAACAGTGGAGACAGATAGACACGCGGAAAACGGCGATATATTCGTTTGGTGACCATATAGATTAACAATGTTAGTAATAAAAATAATATAGTATTCATCCTGCGTGACGCTCCTTCCGCTTAGCCATCGTTCCAGCAAGTAACCCTGAACTGACCATCACTAATATGGTGCTGAGTATAACAATAACGACAATCCGTACCCCATCATGTTCTAACATCGGGATATAATTCATAATACCGACCGCTGAAGGAATAAAGAATAATAACAGTTCAGCAAGCAACCAGTTCGCCCCAATTTCTACCCATTCGAGCTTAATGACTTTGGTCTGTAGCAGTATAAATACAAGCGCAATACCGATAATGCTACCCGGAACAGGTAGATGCAACCAGCGCACTAACACATTTAACAGTTCAGAAAATCCCATCAGCACAGCAACCTGAAGTATTCCTTTCATGATATTCTTCATCTATATAAAACCTTCTCTCTTAATTGACTACCAATGATTGTTTATATGAAAATTTTACATCTGTTTCTTTCATAGGTAAAATTCATATATGGCATGAAATGTATTCCATCTGTCTATAGGAGGAAAGTGACATGGATATTCGGCATTTACAATATTTTATGGAAGTCGCCAGACTAGGAAGCTTTACCAAAGCGGCAGAAGCGCTATTTATTACACAGCCAACGATCAGCAAAACGATTCGTTCATTAGAAGATGAATTAGGCGCCAAGCTGTTCAATCGGATCGGGCGTACAGTGGAATTAACCGATGCAGGCAAAGTAATCCAGCATCAGGCTCGGATTATTGTAAAGTCTTTTCAAAATCTATCTTCTGAGTTGGACGATCTGCGTAATCTCAAAACAGGGCATCTGCGCATTGGATTACCACCGATGATCGGATCACGATTTTTTCCGCAGATTATCGGTAAGTTCCATCAGTTGTATCCTGATGTAACGATCCAGCTTTTTGAAAATGGTGGAAAAAAAGTTGAGCAAGATGTAGCCAATGGTGCGCTGGATATTGGAGTCACCGTATTGCCTGTAACCGAGAATGTGTTAAATCATTTTTCGTTTACTGAGGAAAAGCTGAATCTGTTAGTGCCTAATCATCACCGATTTGCACAGCAAGATTGCGCTGAACTTAGTGCACTGGCAGAAGATTCATTTATTATTTTCAGTGAGGATTTTACACTTCATGGTCGTATTATAGATGCTTGTATACGGGCAGGCTTCCAGCCGAAAGTGATCTATGAAAGTTCGCAATGGGATCTGATTAGTGAAATGGTGGGAGCAGGATTAGGAGTCGCTTTGTTACCCGAAACGATCTGTCAGCAGATTAGCCGGGATCATGTGCACATCTTGCCACTGGTGAACCCCTCGATCCCCTGGCAACTAGGCATGATCTGGCATCAAGATCGCTATCTCTCCTTTGCCGCACGCGAATGGCTTCGATTTACAAGGGAGTTTTTAGGAAAATAATCCAAACGAATTTAAGATTAGATCGTCTTATAGAATATTCCATAGGTAAACAGTCTTCTATAGAGAAGACTGTTTTTTGTTTTACAATTTCACTGATAAACCGACAAAAATAGCAATTATAGAAAAAATCTATCATTATTTATAGATGACTTTAAACCGTTGTTATCCGAATTAAAGAAGCGAAATAACTTATATTAACAATGAAATAAAGTAAAAAAAAGTAAAAAGTATTAATAGTTGACAAACATATACCATAGTAAGATACTGTGAATAGTCGCAATTAGGAAATCCTATTTATCCTTTTTGAGTATCGATTAGAAGGATAAAATTACTGTGATGATGATCTGAACAAAGGAGGGAATTATGAAATTTCTGCATATTGATGGAAGCTCAAGAGAAGATGGGAATGCTTCTACACTGGCGAAATATTTGTTACAAGATCTACCGTTTGAAGAAATCGCTTTGCGTGATTATCAGATTCAATTGATCACGGATGAGCGTCATAGTGAGCAAGGATTTGTACCTTTAGGTGATGATTATGATCGTTTATTACCTACTTTTTTAGAAGCGGATTATGTTGTTTTTAGTTCACCCATTTATTGGTATGGTTTGTCTGCTCAACTCAAAGCTTTTATCGATCGCTGGTCAGAATCCATGAGAATTGTACCGGATTTTCAAACGAAGATTAAGCACAAAAAAGTATTTCTGATTATTGTCGGTGGCGATGATCCTTATCGCAAAGGGTTGCCAATAGTACAACAATTTGAATATATTGCTGAATTTCTAGAACTTGATCTACAAGGTCATCTTATCGGGATTGGCAATAAGCCTGATGATATTTTGCAAGACCATATTGCACTGGATCAAGCCAAACAAATCAATCAACAACTACAACATATTAAGGAGAGTGTACAATGAGTGCAGCCAAATGCTTAACATGCAATGCCGAAGTTGAAGTGGATCAACAGACCGTAACTGGAGAAATTGTAGAATGCCAGGAATGCGGGCAAGAACATGAATTTCAATGGATCAATGAGCAACCTAATCTAGTGTTTGCTCCGGAAGTAGAAGAAGATTGGGGTGAATAATGTCAAATTCATATCCTCGTAAAAAATTGCTGTTTTGCGTAACCAAAATGCGTGAAGAAGAGCGTCGAATTTATGATTATTTGCTACAGGCTGGAATAGAAGTTGATGTATGTACAGACTCGATGCAATTAGAACTCGAAAATATTCGGCGTTACGATGTCGCTCTTATTCGTTGCTTGTCGCAGAGCAAAGCGTTAGAGCGGGCGCAATATATTGAGTTAGCCGGAGTCAAAACATTGAACTCGTATGAAGCGATCAAAATTTGTACCAATAAAGCTTTTCAAGCCATCATTTTTAAGCAAAACCAAATCGCGCAACCGGACTTTGCGATTGCGTTTACGTTTGAAAAGCTATACGAATATCTGGAACGATTTGATGGACGCTTTGTGATTAAGCCTGTCAGTTCATCATGGGGAAGAGGCGTAACTTTAATCAATAGTAAATTTGCGTTGGATGCATGGATCTCGGCTAGAGAATCGCTTGACCCTCAAGGTAAAGCTTTACCGGTACTGGTACAGGAATATGTAGATAAAGGGAACTATGATATTCGTGTCGTTATTGTAGATCGTCAACCGATTGTTGCTTTCAAACGTGTCTCCAACGATAATTGGTTGACCAATACGCATCTGGGAGCCGAGATTGATGTCATTAAGGTGAGTCAACCGATACAAGAAATCAGCAAACAACTGATTGATGCTATCGGAGAAGGTATCTATGGACTGGATTTATTTTACGATCATACCCGTAATATCTATATGGTCTGTGAAGTGAATCAGAACCCAGAGTTCGCCAAATCGTGGTTGATTCATAAAGTGGATGTTGCCAAAGCTATCGCTGAGTCTTGCCTGAATGTCCAGCCAGAATGGATACACGTCAAATCATCAGTATAACCATAAAGATACGATGACGATCATATCTATATCTATTGATAATCGTGATCGATGCTGTGTAAAAGGAGAATGATTAATGTCTTTAGCCAAAATATCTGAACAAGCACCGCAAAAAGTGTCTCAAAAAGATTATTTTTCAATCTCGTTTGTATTAGCTCGTGTACTTAACACCGGAATTATTATGAGTATCGAAAAAAATGAAAAAGAACTGAAAGGCTTAGAAAGTACATTATCCAAGCTGTCTGGTAAAAAGTATGTCACATTATACAACAGCTTCACAGCCGCTATTCATGGGGCGCTCTGGGGACAGGATATTGTGCATGGTAGCCAGGCTACACTTGCTCATTCAGCGGCTTCGCAGGAAAGAAAATTTGCGCAATGGTTAGGGATTGAATTGATTGAGGGATTAGATCAGGCGTACACCGTTATTGATATTGATTGGCAAAATCTAAAAGATATCGATACATTGCTGAAGCAGCATAGTCAGGACAAAGCGATCGTAGTGAATTTTACAGGACTATCGTTTGGCCCTGTGGCTACTCTACTCACCAATGAAGAACCGCTGTATAAAAAGTCAGAACGATTAAAAATATTTGGAGCCTTTGACTTGAGAACAATGTGGACACAGACCGAGCAAGAATTTGAAATTCAGCCTGGGGTGCAATTTAATTATCGCCTCAGTCCGCTGGTAGGCGCTTGTGTGAAACTGTCACTGTTACGGAGGGATAAACAAGATGAAGACTGATTTTAATCATTATTTACTGGATATTCCTGAAGAAACATGGGCTTATGAAGAATTAGCGATTGATGGCGGTCGAGCGGTGTTGCCACGTGAAGGTCGCAAAACAACTTTTCCGAATATTACCAAAGAAGATGTGCTACAAATGTTAATCTCGATTCAAAAGCAACCGGAAGAAGTGATTCAAGAATTTACCGATCAATACCGTCAGTATGTAGGCGCTAATTATGCGATCTCGACAGCGAGCGGCACATCCAGTCTACATTTGGCACTGATCGGCGCAGGGATAGAGCCAGGAGATGAAGTGATTCTACCTGCTTTTACGTTTATCGCAACTGCTCAAGCTGTCGTTGCCGCCAAAGGTATTCCTATCTTCGCTGATGTTGATCCACAGACGTATTGCCTGGATGTGACCCAGATTGAGAAATTGATTACACCACGTACCAAAGTGATTATGCCTGTGCATGTTCACGGTCTGCCTGCCAATATTGAAGCGATCCAGCAGATCTGCAATCAGTATCAGTTGAAGCTGGTGGAAGATGCCTCTCATGCTCATTCCGCTTCGATCAATGGTCAGTTATGCGGTTCTTTGGGCGATACCGCAGGGCAAAGTCTGATGGCAGACAAAAACTTCCCTGTAGGTGGCGAAGGCGGGATCGCCTTTTTCAAAAAAGAAGAAGATTATCAGCGTGCTTTGAATTTTCTGCAAGATTCAGGGATCGATTATGATATCTCATGGATCGCAGCGGCGTTCGGGATCAGTCAATTGGAGCGACTTCCTTATTACGATGCGATTCGTCAGCGCAATGCTCAACATTTGATCCGTACATTGAATCAGACCACTTTATTTCAAGGTCCTTATATTCCAGAAGGGTATAAGCACAGCTTCAATATGTTCCGTCTTCAGATCGATGTGAATCTGCCTGCTTTTGCCGGAATTCCTCCTTATCAGGTGAAAGAAGCGATTCAGACGATTTTGATGGAAGAAGGCGTGTTTGCAAGAGAATGGCAAAATGTGCCGATCCCTCGTCATCTTCCTTTTATCAATCAAAAAGGATTCGGTAATCAATATCCGTTTAGTCTATATCAAGAAGATGAATTACCTTATGGATTAGAACACTTTCCCAATACACTGGAAATGCTGAATACTACACTTGCGATTTGCCGGGAATTGCGCTCTCCTGTCGAATACGAAAAGTTGTTATCCTATGAGCTGGCATTCAAAAAGTTGGATCAAAATATCGAAAAAATCGCTACGTTTGCGCGTACTCTGAATGTTCAGCCACCTTATGAAAGAGATGCCCGCTTAGGATGAAGACGTATAAAGTAGGCATACTGGGTGGAAATGGATTTGTCGGTGGAGAATTATACCGCTTATTGAGCGCTCATCCGTATTTTGAAGTGGTTTTTATTTCTTCCGAATCCAAAGCAGGCATACCGGTCGAAAAAACACATAAAGCTTTTCTGTATCGCAAAGTGAACCCGAAATTAACCTATCAAAAAATGGCTGATCTCACCGACGAATGCGATTTTATTTTCTCGGCGTTGCCAACAGGTATCTTGCCCCGTCACCTATCCGATGTACTGGATCATACGAAGCAGATTTTTAATATTAGTGGTGATTATCGTTTTACGGATAACAACGTGTTGGAACGTTACTATCCTGCGTCTTTGGCAACATCTGTACAAGCGGAAAGTCATTATTATATTCCCGAAATATCGACAGTTGATCCCGATGCTAAAGTCATCAATCTGCCTGGATGTATGGCGGTTGCTTCGATCTATGCGATCTATCCGTTGGTGCTTCATTCGTTAATCGAAGGGCATGTCTTTATTGATGCCAAAACAGGCTCTAGTGGAGCAGGTAAAAGCAGTAAAGAAACGCATGCTGATCGCGTTAATAATTTTAGATTGCACAAAGGATTCGAGCATCGTCATCTTCCTGAGATTGATCATATTGCCAAAACATACAGCGAACATCCTGTCGATATTTCATTTGCTGCGTTCAGTCTGGATGTGGCACGTGGCATATTTGTCAGCGCTTATTCAGTACTCAAACCGTCTGTCGATGAATCCGATGTAAAAAAAGCTTTTTTTCAAGCGTATAAATCTAAGCCGTTTATCCGTTACTCCGGTCAAGCTTCACCCGGACCAATGATCAAAACGGTGCATGGAACCAACTATGCAGAAACAGGCTTTGTTGTACGAGATGGCAAATGTCTGAGTCTTGTGTCTATCGATAACTTAATCAAAGGGGCTGCCGGACAAGCGATTCAAGCAGCCAATATCTACTACGGAATTCCAGAGTCAACGGGTTTGACGACCGAAAGTGAGGGGTTATGGCCGTGATTAACAATCTGCATGTGATCAAGTTAGGCAGTAGCACTATTGGTAAAAGTGAAACGATTTTTGCAGAAATTGCGGCTCTTTCTAAACAAGGAGCCAAAATCCTACTCATTAGCGGTGGAGCTGATGCCATCGAACGCAAATTTGCTGATCTGCAAAAAGAAGTCCAATTTCTGACGCTAGATAATGGTGATCAAGTCCGCTATTGTCCACCAGAAGCGATGAATACGATTAGACAAGCGTATGCAGAGTATATTTTTGAACCTGTCCAACAACAGCTACAAGCTTATGGATTATCGGTGCTGACTCAATGTGCAGGTGATCATGGATGGGTACAAGGCAAGCAAGGTAAACCTTTGAAAGTACGTAAAGGTGACAAAAAAGTGATTGTACGGGATTCCTTATATGGAAGTTATGGATCAGCCAATCAACAGCTTTTGACTCAACTGCTACATACGTATGATGTGGTCTGCTTGTCTCCTCCTATTTATGATCCAGAGATCGGGCAGTATATCAATATTGATGCAGATATGTTGGCGGCACATTTAGCGATTGCGCTAGAAGCAAGTCATTTGCGCTTTGTAACCAGCACCGCAGGCATATTAAGCGATATTGCCAATCCGTCTTCAACGATCCGTGATATTTATCCGCAAGCCGAACAGATTGTAGTCACAGGCAGAATGAAGCAGAAATTAAGAGCCGCAGAACTTGCTCTCGATCAAGGGATCGCTGATATTGCAATCACAGGTCCTCATACACTGTATGGAGCAGGAAAAACATGGTTCTGGAGGGGACAACATATTCCTCCAGATATTGAACTGCTTCATCAAGCCATCAGTATCCCTTCGGTGTCCAAAGACGAAGCAGTACTTGCTCAATTTTTGCAAGAAAGAGTCAGTTCGGCTGAGATTGATGCAGAGATTGATCCAGCAGGCAATATTGTGTTGACCAAAGGTAGTGGTGAACATACGTTACTGCTACTCGGTCATATCGATACGGTTCCTTATGTCTGGCAAAGCGCTGTTCATGAGCAACGTGTCTCTGGACGGGGAAGTGTAGATGCCAAAGGAAGCCTGATCAACTTTGTAGAGGTATTGCGCACGATAGATGTTCCCGATCATGCCCGTTTAGTCGTGATCGGAGCAGTGGAAGAAGAAGTTTCTTCTTCCGCAGGTGCATTTTATGTGCGAGATCATGTACAGGCTGATGCGGTAATTATCGGTGAACCCAGCGGAACACATAATCTAACCCTCGGCTATTATGGCCTGCTCAAATTACAATTACATGTTGTGCAAAAGCAACAGCATTCCGCAGGCAAAGACAGTGTCAGTTCGATCGACAAAGTGTATCAATTGGCGACTCATTTACGAGAAATTATTGCTCAATATGATCATGATCATTTATCAGCCATCGTAGATATTGAAGCAGAGAATAGTGGAGGTCATTACAGTGCTTCAGCGACGTTGAATTTTAGAATATCGCCTCAAGCTCGTGCCGGATATATAGAGGACATTCATTCATTAGAATGGGCGGATAGCACTGTAGAGATCTTGCGGAATACACCGGGGTATCAGAATTCGCGCAAAGATCTATTGGTCAAATCTTTTGTACGTGGATCAAGTACAGTACTGGCTGAGAAACTTACCTTTTTGATGAAAAAAGGAACCAGTGATATGAATACACTGGCAACTACATGGACAGATATTCCGATGGTTGCTTTTGGGCCGGGAGATGCCAGCCTGGATCATACCGATCAAGAATTTCTGGATATCGAAGAAGTACGGTTAAGTCGCAAAGTATTACGTCAGAGCATTGAGACATGGTTTTCTTTGATCTCTTCGAAAAGTAAGGAGAATGTATATGCCCTTAACACAGAGCAAGTTACATGAACATACGATTCAAGCCCGCAAGCTGATTATAGATATTGCGGCAACCGAAGTAGGATGTCATATCGGAGGCAGTCTGTCTGTGATCGATCTTTTGTTAACTAGCTATTTTTTATATGGAAAAGATGACCGTAACCAGATTATTTTGAGTAAAGGGCATGCGGCGGCAGCGCTGTATAGCACGTTATATGTGTTAGATCTGATCGAAGATAATCCTGCGGATAGCTATGGAGCCAAAGATTCGCTATTTACAGGGCATCCTAATTATCTGCTTCCCCATATCTCTTTTGCGACAGGGAGTCTGGGACATGGGCCAGCGTATGGAGCAGGATGGGCGCTATCCCAACAGCTCAAGCAAGAATCGGGACTCAGTATTGTAATTAGTGGGGATGGTGAACTTCAAGAAGGGAGTTGCTGGGAAGCGATGCAAGTGATTGCTTCCAAACAGATTACTAACTTTATCTATATTATCGATGTAAATGGTGGACAAAATGATGGTCTGGTGCAAGATATTTCCCCATTAATTCATCTGGAAGATCGCTTCCGTGCTTTTGGATTTGATGTACAGGAGATTGATGGTCATGATATCGAACAGATTACACAAGCTTTGGAATCCAAAGGAGATCAACCGCTTGTTATTCTGGCGAATACGATTAAAGGTAAAGGAATCCAAGCGATGGAAGGCAATCCAAGCGCACATTATGCCAAAATTAGTAAAGCACAAGCTTACAAATGGAAGGAGGCGTTAAGATGAGTCTTTCAGGAAGAGATGCGTACAAAGATGAACTGACATTGCTTGCCGAACAGGATCAGACCATTGTCGCTATTGAAGCCGATCTAGGCGGCAAAAAGCATCAATTTGCACAGCAGTTTCCTGACCGCTTTTTCAATCTAGGGATTGCTGAAATGACATCGGTCGATCTCTGTGCGGGTCTGGCAGAAGGTGGATTTAAGCCATTCTTTTCAACGTTTGCTCCGTTTGTTGCTTTGCGCTGTGCCGAAAATATCAAGCTAGCAATGGGTTATATGCACAAAAATATCAATATTGTGAGCTGTTATGGCGGTGTATCAGGCGGCTGGTTTGGTACAACCCATCATTCATTAGAAGATATTGCTGTGATTCAGACTTTTCAAAATATTAAAATCGCTTGTCCGCATGGAGAAGAAGAAACAAGACGTGTGATTCGGGAAGCGGCAATATCAGAGCAACCGTATTATATTCGGCTTTCTCGTAACGAGTCATTTGACAGTCTACCTTCGATTGCGCAAGGAGATCAATATACTGTAGACGGTGCATGGATCGAAGATGCACCTATTGCCCTCATTTCTATCGGTGAACAAGCGACTGAAATGGCGATCCAATTGAAAAAAGAGCAACCCCATCTCAACCATCTACATCTGTGTTATGTAGATAAACAGTCATTGATCTCAAATTTGAAAAAAATAGAAAATAGCGCAGCACAAATTATTGTTATTGAAGAACATCGTCAGTCAGGCAGTGTCGGTTCTTATCTTAGTCTGTTGTTACCCCATAAGCAGGTGTATTCGTTTACCCCGAATGAGCAGTGGCCGAAGTATGGGGGCAGTCATGAAGATGTGCTGGAATATCTGGGATTTACGAAGGAAAAGCTTACGCAATTTATCTATGAGGTCAAGGAAGGCAGCCCACTATGTTCTTATCCATATTAAAAAATGCACAATTTCGTAAATTTCTAATCTCAGATGTGATTTCGGGTTTTGGCGTTGGGATGGCTACAATTGGAGCCAACTGGTATGTATTAGCACAGACAGGCTCGAATCAATATGTCGGCTTTTTGCTTACTTTTAATGTGCTTGCCGGATTTCTGGTGTCACCACTGGCTGGAATTATTACCGACCGTTTTGATCGTAAAAAAGTGATTTTGTGGACGTATCTATTGCGTGCTTTTTTATTGATTTTGTTAGCTGTTTTATTTTTTGTACAAGGATTTAGTATGCCATTAATGTATTTATTTGCAGTGATCAATGGTGTTGGATGGACGATCTATATGGCGGCTTCTCGTAGCTTGATTCAAGAGATTTTGCCGGAAGATGTACTGATTAATGGGAACTCTTTTATCGAGATTAGCTTACAGGTCGGGATGTTTTCCGCAGGAGCGGTATCAGGGATCATTTACAAATATTATGGATTTGAAGTGATTTTGTTTATCAATATTGTGGTATTCCTGATTAGCAGTATAGTGTTATCCGGTATTAAATATACATCTATTGTGAATCCTTCACACAAAGAAGGCTTTCTCAAAAGTTTTCGCGCAGGGCTTGGCTTTTTGCGTCAGCGCAAAACGATCTTTTTTCTAGGTATTATCTCGATTGTGCCGTTAGCAGTAACGATGCTGTATAACGTGGTATTGCCTGCTTACGTGAATGTAACGCTACAAAGTGACAGTATTACTTTTGGATTATCAGATATGTTTTATGGAATCGGCGGACTGGTATCTGGATTTCTTGTATCGCTGATGATTCCCAAAATATCGAATAAACAGATGGTATTGTTGTTCTTCTTCATCGCTACGATCGACTTATTTTCGTTATATCTGAATACGACGATTGTTTTACTGTATTTAGGAAGCCTTTTCTTAGGATTATGTAATTCTTCGCTTCGAATTGTGATGAATACCATCTTAATGGAAAATGTACAAAAAGCCTTTATGGGACGGGCGATGGCAGTCTGGACAGGGATATCACTATTGATTCAAGCAGGCGGTTCATCTGGTATGGGATTTGTGATCGACCGTTTTGGAGCAGGATACGGATTCTTATGTATGAGTATGCTAATGGTTGCAGGGCTGATCGGGTTTATATTTATTTCCACGCAAGTTCATATGTTAGCAAATGAGGAGAATCCATCATGGCAAACCAACGAATAATATTTGTAGAACCTAGCTTCTACGGAGTCAGTTTTGTAAAAGAAGCCAAAGCATTAGGATGTGAAGTGGTCGTGATCGCTTCATCCGCAGATAATCCACAATTATACGGCTATGAAGGACTATACGACGATCTGCTTATGGCAGATATTCGAGATGCAGAATCGATTTATCAAGCGATCGTCAATAGTCCATATCACGGTCAATTCGATGCCCTGATTCCAGCTACAGATTATGCGTCTGCGGTGACGGCTGAAGCAGGGGAGCGTCTGGGCATACACGGAACATCTTTTGTAGCCGCATCGAATGCACGGAATAAAGATCTAGCCAGACAAGCTTTTCTCAGAGATAACGTACCTAGTGCTAAGTTCGCTGTCGTGCGAGATAGTGAAGAAGCGGTTATCGCCGCAGCACGGATCGGTTATCCGGTGGTGCTCAAGCCGACCAATGCGGCAAGCAGTCAGAGTGTATATTTTGTTGAAAATGAGAGCGTCTTACGCGATGCTTTCCGTGAGATTATCGATTTCAAAACAACGTATATGGACTTCAAAGTCAGAGAAGAGTACCTGATCGAAGAGTATCTGACCGGCCCTGAATTTAGCGTAGAAATCTTTCTCAGTCAGGGTGAAATTGCTTTTGCGGAAATCACAGAAAAGCATACATCGGATTTGCCTTATTTTGTGGAGACGTTGCATGTATTCCCGTCATCGATTTATCAAGAACAACGTGACCAGATTATTGATGTAGCGAAGCAAGCGGTATTGTCGATCGGTATCCAAAACGGCCCTACTCATGTCGAACTCAAATACACTCAGGATGGCCCTAAGATTATTGAAGTGAACGGTAGACCCGGTGGAGACAATATCACGTCTGATCTGATCGTTAATGCGTATGGGATCAATATATTTAAAGAAACGATTTTGAAATATCTCGCCCAGCCATTAGATATTGATAAGAAAAAGTATCAAGCCTCCGCTATAGGTTACCTCGTCGCAGATCGCAAAGGAACGGTGCGTACCATCACTGGACTAGAGCATCTACATCACGAAGACGTCAAGCGTTATCAGATTGATGTGCAAGCAGGAAGCGATGTCGATATCGCCCGCAGTTCAGACGACCGTCTCGGCTACATTATCGTCGAAGCCGCTACCCCCATAGCCGCCAAGCACAAAGTAGAAGAACTGCTCGGTCAGATTCAGATTAGCTATGCTGAATAAATATGAAAGGATATACCTGTATCAGGGTGTATCCTTTTTTGTTTGAATTTATTCTCTAACTAGTGATATATGAACTAGATGATCTTATCTATTTTAAATTAGGATACTCTTATATTATTGAAATAAATAAATCCATATATAGATTTTTAATATAATTTTTATAAATATTAGATAAAAAATTGAATGTTATTAATTAGATGTTATAAGAATTTAATTGTGCAAATTTGCGCTAATAATTATCCACATATATGTAAAAAAGTAAATATCAAAATGATTGAAAATATATATCAAAATTGTAATATAGATTTCTAAAATTTATATATTAATATTAAGGTATCAGAAATTAATATGGAGGATATTGGAGGTAGATACATATATCAAGAGTGAATGGATAAATTTTGTGTAAATTAACTTGTAATTAAGCATAGAAGAGAAAATAAAAGCTTATATGAGAAAAAAATAAGAAAATTTTTAGTTCGAAAATAGCTAACTTATTAACTTTTTCATATATAGAAACTGTTTTATTTGTTAGTGCTACATCTATAGCATTAGCCGATGCTAACAAACTATATGAATATGATAGTAATGGAAGACTCATTTCTACAACAACTACTACAGAGAAAAAAGTCTTTAGCTATGATGGTAACGGAAATCTACTCAGTAAACAGGTAACCAAAGGTGATTACAACAGCATTATTTTAAATGTTATATATTCTCCTTCTTATGCAAATGTTGAAACTCCCTCTTCTAGCACTCCAGTTGCACCACCTGTAGATGTAGATTTGAAAGAATGGAATGCTTCGATCAAAATCAAACCCTTATTTCAAAGAGTTGTATAATGCCCCTTTAGATCAATTGAAAATATTGGGTTATGAGCTACTATGATAGAGGTGAAGGAAAAGGCGTTTATATTATTTTGGTGGCGAATTAGATTGGCCAAATGGATGGTACGAATTACAATTATACGCTACAGGGAAAGTCATTATGAATTTTGATATAGAAGATTGTATCAGCTTAAATGACTATACTAAATCTCCTCAAAAATATTCATATAAACATCTTAAATAAAATTGAAATATTGATATGAATAAATAATAAAAAACTATAATATTTTTTTAAAATTATAGAGTACAAAGTTAAAACATCACCGTCTAAGATAAAGAGAAATGATATATGTAAATTTATACATTTGAAAATAGATATAATATTATCCAAAAATAAATACTAAAGGAACTTTAACTATGGAAAAGCATGAAGTTGAACAAATCGTTAAAGAAATTAATAAATATATTGAGAAAGAGTTGTGGTTTGATTTTACAGTCATAAGCTTAATAAAAAATGAAATTATTATTCAAGGTGGACTTAGTCTCACTTATCCAGAAATTGAGATTAGATTCAAGGATATTTTCTTTACGTCTTTATTAATGGATTGGAATACAGATACAAGAAATGGATCTCTATATGTACTTGATGGAGAAGAAGCAACACAAATGAATTTGAAATTAAAAGTAGAACGTTCGCATTTCATTTTTAAGTTTGTAGCTGAAGAATATTCTGAAGAGATAGAACTTTTGATTGTAGCAAAACAGATTTCGTATCGATTGTTAACAACTAAGTAGGACATATGATATCTAACGTAAGCGAACTGACTATTGAAGAGATAGGTACTTTAGAGGGATTTATAGAACCTCATGAGGTTCTATAAATCCCTCTTTCTATTTGGTTTGAGACTGTTCTAGCTACCAAGTTAAAGGATTTGAGTAACGGAGATTTAGCTAAAATGATCAGGCAACAAATATACATAAAATCAGTTACTCCAGAGGCATTGAAAAGGCTAAAAGTAAATCCTATCGCAGGGTATTTAGGGGATGGAGAATTATTAGAATCACTAGTGAGTGTAAAAAGTGATACATGGAAAGAGGCTTCTGAAGTCAAGCATACTGTTCTTGTATTCTTAGAAGAGTGTATAGCGTTGTTTTGTGCCAATCAATTAACATTTCCAGAAGATGAAGATCGCTTTTCACATGAAGATCGTGAAGAATACTTTCAAAATTTGTTGATTATAAAAGAACAGATTCTACAAAGCAATTAGGATCATTTTTTATTTTTAATATTAGAAAATAGCTAAAGTAAAAGAGGGAAAAAAGTGAATACATATAAATTACTAATAGATACGAGTATTTTTTACTTAGAACCATATAAAGTAACCATTGATTCAGCATTGATTGAATATTTTAATATTTCAGTGGGTGGTCGGGTGATTGCTTATCAAGATGATCGGGAATGGGAAGGAATGGTAGAGTATCAACCTGATTGGGCTATGGAATTCAGGTACTATATTGATTTAAATAAAAGTGTACAACGACACATTGCGCCTGATATAAATCTAGGTAGAAAAGAGGGATTGGATTCAGGATTGCCGGTCGGGTACAGCTTTAGTAAAAGAGAACTACTACAAGCTATGACTGATAACAATATGAATCCATATACTATTCAACAATATTTAAATTTTGCTATGGAAGCATTAAAAAACAAATATCGACCTTATATTCAAGAAGCTCGAAAAGACATATTAAAAATATCAATAGATACAAATTTAAATTATCTAGGAATGGATAAACCTATGATTTCATTAAATAAGATTCAATATTTTGGTATGACTAGTGGTGATCGAATTATTGGATATCAAGATGAACAAGAATGGGAAGGAACTATAGAATCTCAATCTAATTTACCAGAATGGTATCGATTCTATCTTGATTTAAACACATGTATAGAAACGATAATCACTCCAGAAGTGTACAAGGCTAGAGATGATGGAGGAAGTATAGGTATAGCTCTTGGTGAAAAATATACTAAGATATTTGTAGCTGAAGCAATGATTCAGGATGGATTAGCTATGGAGAAGATCCAACAATACACAGGACTTTCTTTGCTAGAATAAGAAACTATTCAAAAGAAATAAATATAGAAAAAACGTATTGAGATGAACGACGCGAGCTTTTGGTAACAAAAGTATATTTGCTGTTTGCTATGACTTTGACAAACCACCACGGGAGTTAGAAGAAATAGAATTTAAATCATTTCATTAGATGGTAATTTAGGCCAAATCAATTAGCAGGAGCGGTTTAACAAGGTAGTTGAAAAATATCGTAGATTCAACTAGTAAAGTAGTAGTAGGATATGTTCCTAAAATTAAACCTTCTGTAATGAAAAGTTCTAATGAAGCTGGGTTTAAAGTTTTTAAAAATGTTACCGATATTTTAAAATTTATTAAATCAAAATAAAGAGGTGATGACTGTGCAATCTATTATTTTGATTGGAGATGAGCCATTCAATCTTGATTTTATTAAAAACCTTCCTAAATCAGTAGATACACGTTCATATGAGCCGAATGATTTAAGGTACGTTTTAGAATATGTAAATGATCGAATCTATTATGACTACTTGCCAGAAGGTATACTAGATTATGAAAAAGATGAATTACTACATTTACCTTTCCAATCGCCTCGTTTTATAGCGATGTTGTATACATCTAACCAAATAATGAGAGACTTCTTTTTAGAAAATGCAAAATATCTATATTGATAATGATCTTGGAGAAATTCTTCCAATACAAGAGTTCATGTACAAACTAAAAGTTTAAAGTACATAATTGCTCGATTTTATGATTTATATCTTAGTAAATCCTTAAATAGTACCTCGGTAATTAGGCATATACTTAGATACTTATTCAAGGTTTTAATTTTTATATACTACATTTTAATGCCCTTTCACATACTTCAATTTTATCTCTTCCCCTTGTACATTCTCAACACTTTAATCTGAAAATGAATCTGTTATTGAAAATCCTCATTTTATAAGCAATGCTTAATTCAAGTATTGATATTTCAGATCCTAAAGCTGGAGAAATTAAAATAAGAAGATGATTTGGAGCTGATGGAAATACAATTCTGATGGTAGCGTTAAAAGTAGATAAGGAGGTCAAAAATGATTTATGAAGATTTAATAAAAAGAGTAGGATGGGGAGAAGAGTTTTCATTTTATTATCAAGATAATAGATATTGGATAAGTAGTAATAATGATGGTTACTATTTAACTAGAGAGAAAGATAGTTTTAGTCAATCATTTCACACTTCAAAAGAGTTATTTGACTTAGGTGAAATAGAGGGTAAAAGTTTTAAAGAAGTATGGAATGTGATTGATATTTTATAAACATTAATATAAAAATCGCTAGTATATACAGTAATGGTATAAAAATAAAATATATATCGAACTAATTTTAGTGATAATACTATTTTAAAGACTTAAATATATAAAATTGAAAAGGAAGATTCAAAGCAAAACTTTACTTTGAATCTTCCTTTTTGTTTTTTATCTTAATGCCCTTTCACATGCTTCAACTTCATCTCAGACCCTTGCACATCCTCATCACTCTGCACCTGCTCCACCACTTTACCTTTCGACTTCATATAATTCGACCAATACGCCGTCAAAATCGGCACTAGAATCGCTGTCACAATCACTGCCGCGGCAACTAAAGCGGTAGCAGACTGTGCGGCAGGCATAAATTCAGGCTTCATCGTCGCTACGATCATCGGGTTGGCTACCGCTGCGCCTGCTGCACTGGAAGCGGCAAGACCTGCGGTTCCGTTTCCGCCACCGATCCAGCGGTCGGCTAGCATGAGAGGGATACCGGTGATAATAATAACGATCACACCCAGTAAGATGCCAAGCATGCCTGTCTGAATAATAACACCTAGATTAATCGAACTTCCTAAAGCAAATCCGAAAAAAGGAATCAACGTCTGCGTCGCTTTGCCAAAATAACTACGTAAATCGTGATCGAGATTACCTAATAAGAACCCGACTAGAAAAGGTAACACTGCTCCCACAAATGTATGGGGTTCAAACACAGCAAGCCCGGTACTACCTAGAATTAGCATCGTCACCAGAGGGCCGGATTCGAGCGACATCAGCACAAAAGCTCCGGCTTCTTCTTTGGTTCCATACTGTTGCATCACCGACGCATACAGACCCCCATTGGTCATATCCATCGCCGCAATCAGAGCCAGTACAGATAATCCTGCAAAAAAGCCACTTTGTACGCCACCAATAGGCAGGAATTGCATCGCGATCATCGCTACCACCCATGCGACCGCAATCTTTGTTAATACCAGCGTACCTGATTTACGTAGCACCGTTCCTGTCGCTCGGACATCGATCGAAGCTCCCATACAGAAAAACCATACAGCCAGAATAGGGATCGTTCCTGTCATCAATCCTTTGGTAAATGATCCAAAATATTCACCTGATCCTGCCCAGAATGTATGAACAACAGCACCTAATAACAAAGGGATTAACATCATCCCGCCGGGAATTTTATCGATTGTTTTTTTGATTTGCATACAGACACAACCCTTTCGTGAGTACCGAAGTTCCACTAAAGCGGTTTCATTTTCGACTCAAACCAAGTTCAGGAATTAAGCGTGCATACAGATCATGACTTTGTTGCATCTGTTGCCGGAATCCGTCTTTATCTTTGACGAGTAATCCCAGTCCATGTGCAGACATATCTTCTCGAAATTCCTGTTCCTTCGTTCCTTTGGTGAACGCTTCGGCTAATAAGTGTACAATTTCATCCGGTGTATCTTGAGGAACGGCTAGACCGCGCCATGTTCCACTAAAATTCACTGTATATCCTGTCGCTTCTTGCAAAGTAGGCACATCTGGAAATGCTTCGGAACGTGCGCTGCCATTGATCATCAGTATCCGTAACTTGCCTTGATCGACTTCTTCTTTGACCTCAGCAGGACTAACCGGTACAGCATCGACAAATCCACTCATTAGGGCAGAGACGGCAGGTCCTGCACCTTCGTAAGGAATATGGGTAAACGTCACATGAGTGGCTTGCTCTAACATTGCCGCGGCTAGATGCCAGATACTTCCTGTGCCGGCATTGCCCATTTTGATCTGACCGGGATGAGTACGAGCATAATCGAGAAATTGTTGTGCTGTTTTCCAGGGTGCATCGGCTCGTACAGTAATCGCAGACGGATCGTTATTGGTCTGGATAATAGGTTTATATTTCTCATACGTAATCGGTAATAGTCCCATATGGGGCAATGTCGTTAACTCAGCAACGAGATAGGTGATAGTATAGCCATCTGGCTTGGCATTGGCGCCTTCCATCAGTCCGATCGAACCGCCTCCACCTGTACGATTGACGACAGTGATCGGTTGATTGATATACTTTTGAGTGGATTGTACCAGTGCGCGGGCTGTAATATCTGTGCCTCCACCAACAGCATAAGGAACAACCAGTGTAATCGGCTTGGTGGGAAAAGAAGAAGGAGTATTATAGTACAAAGAAATACCGCTCCACTTTCCAGTGAAAAAGCTGATCAATCCCAATACAACAATGACAGTTGCCAGTAGGCTAACTGCTGTTTTCCATTTGGATGTTTTGAATAGTTGCACAAGAAGCCAATCTTTCATCTCCTATCCCTCTTCTCACCATATGATTTCGCTTACATTATTCTTTACCAATGAAGAAGCAGAGTCTTCAATAATTAAGAAACAGAATAACGTAGGAATCATATCGTCAAGCTCACCTCCACAGATAGCGCATATTCACTCAACGCATAATTTGCTTTTAACAATTTGAGTGTAGCCCAGCAGAGGTGGCGATTCTATCGGATAATTGCACAATATATATGCCAAAAAGCTGAAATATCAACGGTTTGGCGGATCTGCATGTCTATTGGTTGATTTGTGGATTTCTCTAAATTTGCCCGGTGTTGTAGCTTTGTGTTTACGGAATGTGCGGATAAAGCTATTCTCATTCTGATAGCCTACTTGCCCTGCAATTTCACTGACTTTCAGCTCGGTATCTAATAGCAATTGACAGGCTCTAGACATCCGCAAGTGAGTCAGATAATCGTATAATGTACTTCCTGTTTCCTCTTTGAAAATCGCACTGACAGACGAGACACTCATCTGTACATGATGGGCTACATCCGGTAACCCGATATTTTCATGTAAATGTTCGCTCAGATACGATTGCATATTTTGTACCAAAAGATGTTCACGTGACACACGATAGATCATATGCTCATCTACTAATTCAGTAATCAGAGTCCGTAACAATGTCTTAATTTCTTCTAATGTTAACGTGTTCAATTGTCCGCTGTAGTAATTAGCCAGTTCTACAGGAAGGGTATGTTCATGTGATTGTGCCCATTGTAATAATGAGTGCACACCTTGATCTAACATTTTATAAGCTTCAGTAGGAGTGATGGAATGTTCTTGAATATCGTTTAATCCTTTGTCCATCCATAATAAAGCTGTTTGCTGATCTGCTTGTTCACAGCGATCTACCATTTCTTGAATCCATAGTTGCTGTTCTAAAGGAAAGGTTGTAGTAGAAGGATAGTCTTGCGGCATATGTTGTATACGTCCGTAGCCATTGTACAACCGATAAGATAGCGCTGTAATAGCTTCTGTATAAGAAGATGGAGTCTGAGCAATCGTATCTACAGAATTTCCACCACCGACAGAAATAGATACATTCAGATGTTCTTTTACAATTTGAATACAACGCTCCATATCGATAGCCCACTGATCTGTCCATGTTATCGTATAGGCACTTTTGGGTTGCAATAGAAAGGTAAAATAGTCTTTATCCGCATTAATGCTGACGACACGCCAATGAGAGTCTAGAGTTTCGAGCATGATATTATGTAATGCGTATTTTAGTAGCATCTGATCTTCACTACTGTATGAAGTTGTCCATGCTCGGTACCGATCAATCGAAATGACAGTCACGACAAGCAGATCTGATTCCCAATCTTGAAAATAATAATTCCATTTCGTATCCAATTCTTGCAATCCAATATGTTGATGAAGCACATCCTGAATATACTTGGAGCGCAATTCAGGTAGACTGCGTTCCGCAAGAAAAGAAGTACTATGCAGATCACCGATTAATTTGCTAATCGCAGGTTCTAGATCGTATAGATTATGAGGCGGCTGTTGTTGATCTGTGGGATGAAGCAGTTTGTTAATTCGTTTAAGTGGACGAAAAGCCGCATAGCTGTAGGAATAGACTGCTGCACATCCGATCGCTATCGAAATCAGGGAAAGAAGGAGCATCATATTACGGGCTAATTTGACATGCTTGAGTAATTGCTCCATCGGAACTAGCGAAACGAGTCGCCAGCCGGTTACATCCGAGAAAGTCTGATTTGCCATATAATCTTGTCCATGGATATCTACATAAGCGAAAGGCTGTACACCTAATTCAGTGATCACTTGATCCATTTCGTTGATAGGCACAGAAGCACTAAGCTTAGGATAAATAAGATGACCATCCAGATCGTACACAATCTGTTCATTCGATAAATGCACATAAAATTTTGAGAAAAAGCGATCATAATCCAGATTAATCATAACAGCACCGATCACTTTCTCGTGGATCACAATCGGTCTGGCTAGAGAAAGCAGTTCGATCTGACCATCTGTAGCACTTTTTCCATACCACCGTCGCTGAATCAGTAAAGGCTTTTGCTTGATCTGTTGAATCCAACTTGTCCATGTGTTATCCGGGGATTGTTGCCAATCTGCACGATAACCGTACTGACTGGATAAAATATGTTGCTGATCCAATGTGATAATATCAATCGAATAGATATCTTGATCAGATGCGAGCGTTCTCAAATAACGTTGTGCTTGATTCACCTGTGCACTATATTTCGTTCCTGCCGGATTAGCCTGTATGTAATTCAGAATATCTGGATGAAATGAAGCATCGACAGCTTTGTTATCGGATTCGCGAAAAGCTCTGTTGGTCACATCTAGATTAATTTGCAATAATTCAATATTCGGTGTATTCAATTCGGTATCTAATTCTTGCCGATAACGGGAATAGGAAAATAAAGCAATCGTAGTAATCAAGACAGACAATACTATCGTTAACAGCAACATCAGCCGGGTTTGTTTATTTTGGAGCAGGAATTTTAATTTGAGTCGAAGCATAAACAGTCATTCATCCTTCCTTATTGTTGCTAGGTGGTCTATCGTATTTATTGTAAAGAGCTCTTAGCTAGAATGCAGTATGATAATCCACATGAACACATACCAATTTATTCCTATTTTACTATTATATAAGAACAGCATGTAGATCGAATAAGTTTTAGTACATAAAAAAACAAAACGATCATTTTGCCTACAAAATTAAATAGGAAATAGATCGTTTTATTGAGTAAAGTCACTGCTTTTAGTGCTCTTATTCATTTTTTTTCTTGAAGTATCATAACTTTTTCACCATTTATATCTAGTTCACCATTAAATTCAAAGCCGAATTTTTGATAAAGATACAAAGCACCTTGATTATTTTCAAAAAGGCTCAGATAAATCGTTTGAGAATGGTAAATATGACGTAGATGATCAATCAATGCGCGTAACATGATTTGTCCTAACCCTTTTCCTTGAAAATGTTCATCAATCAAAAAACGATCTAGCCATACTTTGCTACCTTCACATTCATTAAGAAATAATCCATACATAGCAAATCCCACCAATATATTATCTGCATATAAACCTACAGGTACGTAAGAATCACATTCTGAAGCATCTGCTAAACATTGTGCGGGCGTTTCGACATAAGAAGCCTGTTCAGTAGCAACATGTAAATGTAAAATGCTCTCTAGATTTTCGGGAGTTATGTTTTTAATTTCAACTTTCATGTTTTCACCTGTTTTCTGAGGAATACAATCGTTATTATTCCGCTTGTTTTGAATAGTATTTATTCTATGGTAAGGTATACCGTAACCAGATAGTCAAGGAGGATTTATGAACCAACAGACAAAAGTTTATCTGACTACAGGAGAGTTCGCGCGGCTATGTAAAGTGAACAAACGTACTCTTTTTCACTATGATGAGATTGGCTTATTAAGACCTATACGTATAGATGAAAGAGGCTATCGCTATTATTCGTATCATCAATTAGATATGTTTTTAATTATTCGCATTTTGAAAGAACTGAATATTCCATTAAAAGAAATTGCTAGTTATTTGGAAAATAGAACAGCACAACAGATGATTGATTTATCCAAAAGAGAAATTTTACATATTGATCAGCAAATAGATACGCTTCATCAAATTAAGCGTATGCTAGAAGATACGCTGATTATGACTGAAAAAGGACTAAGTGCTGAACCTCAACACATACACTTTGAACATCAAGAACAAGAATGGCTGATCCGAAGCAATGCTATTACAGAAGAAGATCCAAGAAGTGGTTATTTAGAATGGATAGAAGCTTTTCGACAATTCGAGCATCTTACGCAATCTATTGCGACCTCTTTTGTAGGCACAATGACAACTATAGAACATTTGTTATCCCAAAAAAGTAAAAAAGAGACTTATTTTTTTGTCAAAGCTAATAGTATAGATACCAGTCTTTCAACTTTTGCTAAGCGTAAAGGAAAGTATGCTATTGGATTTCATCATGGAAGACATGAAGAAATAGATAAAAGTTATAAACGAATATTACACTTTATTGAAGAACAACAACAAACGCCGGGTATATTTGCATATGAAGAATATTTAATTGATGAAGTATCAGTACAGAGTCCAGAACAATATGTTACACAAATCACAATTGAGGTAGCAGATAAATAGAAGGCATACTTTTTATTTTGTAATGTTTTGGTTTGATAAATAAGTTTACAGTACAATAGAAATGATGCTTACCCAACAATCAAAGAAACAACAAATAGAGAGAGAAGGTGCGGAAGATGACGACCGTTATCGATATTTCAGTACGGACTTTGGTGGAATATGTGTATCGGACAGGCAGTATTGAATCAGGCTTCCGCGTAGCCCAGTCGATGCAAGAAGGGACACGTATCCATAAGCAGATTCAAGAAGGATATGGTGAACACGGGGAAAAAGAAGTTCATCTCAAAACAGAAATTCCTTATCATGATCTGCTATTTCGAATCGAAGGACGTTGTGATGGATTATGGGTCGATGAACAAGGACTGCTTACTGTCGATGAGATCAAGTCGACTTCGATCTCAGCAGAAGATATTGGAGACGGGCGGGAAGTCCACTGGGCGCAAGCGCAGATGTATGGATATATTCTTGCAGAAGATCGGCATTTAGATCAGGTGAGGGTTCAATTAACATATGTACACAAAAGCAGTGGGAAAGAGACCAAGCTAGAACGCATCCAGACCCGCGAACAACTACAACAGTTTGCACAATATACGGTAGCTGAATATGCACCTTATGCAGAAATGATCGCCAAGCATCGTCAGAAGCGTAACGATAGTATTGAGCAGTTAGCGTTTCCTTTTGCCGGGTATCGATCCGGTCAGCGTAAATTTGCAGGAGCTGTCTACAAAACGATCGGTGAAAAGCTGAATTTATTTGCGGAAGCGCCGACAGGAACTGGGAAAACGATTTCGACTTTATTTCCAGCGATTAAATCGATCGGTACCGAGCAAGCAGAACGACTTATGTATGTGACCGCCAAAACAGTCACCAGAGCCAATGCCGAAGAAGCATTGCAACGGATGGAAAACAGTGGCTTGAATCTACATGGCGTGACGATTACCGCCAAAGACAAAGTGTGTTTCTGCTCTGCAAATAGCACAGGTGGACGGGATAACTGCGAATATACCGAAGGGTATTATGACCGGATCAATGGTGCGATTCTCGATATGATGAGCAATGAGACATTGATGACTCGCTCTGTGATTGAACAATATGCACAAAAGCATCATCTATGTCCGTTTGAATTATCGATCGATGCTTCGTATGCGTCAGATGCTGTTATTTGCGATTATAACTATGTATTTGATCCGAAAGTATCATTCAAGCGTCTCTCTGATGACATGCGCAAAAAAACGATTTTATTAGTCGATGAAGCCCATAATCTGGTTGATCGTGGACGAAATATGTTTTCAGCGGCATTAAATAAATCAGCTTTTCTGGATTTGAAAAGAGATTATAAAGACTCGGCGGAATCGTTAGCCAAAATTGCCAGTGCGATCAATGCGTATTTTATTCGCTTACGCAAACAAGGTGAAGATGGCAAGTTGATCCAGCGACAACAAGCACCGGAAGAAATTTTCCCTCTATTAGAAGAGTTTGTGATTCGAGCAGAAGTGACATTGTTAGAGCAAGGCGATCAGGGAGATATCCAATTGTTGCTTGAAACGTATTTTGCGGTACAAGCTTTTCTACGGATTGGACGATTGTATGATATGGAAAGTCATATGACCTATGCAGAAGTACAGGGTAGTGATGTGTATTTACGGATGTTCTGTATTGATCCTTCATTACAACTTCGTCAGACAGCCAAAGGATATCGCTCGGTGATTCACTTTTCTGCGACCTTATCTCCGATTCGGTATTATCGCGATATGTTAGGAGCAGAGGAAGAAGATTATAATATTTCGATTGCTTCTCCTTTTTCACGCGAACAATTGGAAGTACAGATTGTGCCGTTATCGACACGTTATCGGGATCGGGAGCGTACCCGAACTGAACTGGCGAATGTCCTTGCTCAATTGATTAATGATCGCCCGGGTAATTATTTAGCTTTTTTCCCTTCGTATCAGTATATGCAAGATGTGATTGATATTTTTGAGACTTTACATGTAGATACAGATGTGTTGATTCAGCAGTCCGGTATGGCAGAAGACGAACGGGATCGTTTTCTTCAAGCTTTTCAAAGTGATAATCCACGTACATTAACAGGGTTTGCTGTAATGGGTGGAATATTTAGTGAAGGGATCGATCTAGCAGGGGATCGACTGACAGGCGTTATTATTGTCGGTGTCGGGTTACCGCAGATTGGGCCGGAGCGAGAATTGATTCGTGAGCATTTCAGTCAGGCAGGATTCAATGGATTCGATTATGCGTATGTCTATCCGGGAATGAACAAAGTACTCCAAGCGGGTGGACGGCTGATTCGGACAGAAGAAGATCGAGGATTGTTGATGCTAGTGGATGATCGCTTTTTGCAACGCCCTTATTATCAATTGCTACCGACAGAATGGCGTAATGATTCTCTGTAAGCATATATCACCAATAACATAATCAAAGAGAAAAGAGTTCAAAAAAATACCCCTGTACAGTGGATTTCGCAACTGTGCAGGGGTATTAGCGTACAACTTTATATCATAGCCTTATCTTTTTATTTCTGTGAAGCTTTGGTAATTTCACTATACGCCCAGTGTCCAGGGGTTACATCTTTCCAGCTACTTGCGATGGAATCTGTAGAAGACGTATTTTCACCAAGTACACGATTCAATACAGTTACGATCTCAGCCCGACTCACTGCTTGATTCGGGTAAAATTGACCGTCAGGATAACCTTTCATCCATCCCGATTGAATCACTTCGCTGATCGTATTTGCTGCCCAATGTCCTTGTACATCTGCTGGTAAAGATGCTGTAGACGTTGTATTCAGTCCTTGCCAGCGAGCAATTAAAGTTGCTAGCTCTGCACGTGTCATCGGTTGAGCAGGTTTGAAATTGCCACCTGGATACCCTTGTAACCAACCGCTTCCTTCAATACTTTGGATACTGGAAGCTGCCCAGTATGAAGCTGGTACATCTTTAAAGTCTGTACTGCTTGTTGCTGTTGGCGTGGTTGCATTTTGGATCGCAAGTGCACGTTCTAGCATAACAGATAATTCCGCACGAGTGACTTTCTGATCGGGACGGAATGTGCCATCAGGATAACCTTGAATATAACTACTTGCTTTGACATTAGTTGTCGACTTGGTCGGCGTTTTGGTAGCTGAATCTGTATTTTTATTCGTTGCTGTGCCGGTAGCTGCATTAGCTAATTCATCGTAGATCGGATTATCATCCAAAGCCGATGCGCCACTTGCTCCACCGCCACCGCCTCCACCAGTCACCATATTCGGATCCGGTAACGGTTCTGTCGGAGCCACAGGTACAAATGGTGCTGTAATCACCAGTGGTGGAGATACAGGTAACCCTTCATACGTATCTGTTGTTGGAGATGGTGTTGGCACTTGTGGTACAGGTTGAACAGGTTGAGTAGAGTCAACAGGTACTACAGGTGGAAGTGTCGAATTAGAAGATACCTGAACCTTATAAAATTTGGAAATTCCATTTTTGCCATGCACTTCAAGTGTAATAGTAGTCAGACCTGGATCAAGTGTCACCGGTTCTTCTGCATATACACTGTCTGTGACGGTTACGCCATTAATGATAAGTGACGCATCTGGATCATACACACTTGCTTTGACTGTAGTCTGCGTGGTTCCATCAGGCAACGTTACAGCATAAGCTGTATTTTCAGGTGAGAATGAAGGTGTTAAGGCTCCATTTTCAATAGATAATGAAGCAAGATCTGTGCCCATATCAGGTGCAGTAGCTTGGATTACAAATGCTTGCTCTAACGTGCTTCCATTACTTCCTGTTGCTAGTACACGAATCGGATAACTGGTCACTCCACGTGTAAGTGCTTTAGTTGTTTTGACCTGATTATCTTGAATTGTAAAATAATCATTAGTACTACTTCCCTCGCCACTAACCAGACTGTACGTAAACGTATCTTGTACTTTTGGATTTTGAGTAGAAGTGGTTAATACACCTGCTGTAGTACCTTCAGCGACATTCCATGCAATCGTATCGCCTGTCAAAGTAATTTCAGAAGGCACAGCCAGTGTATCGGCTGCATAATCTTCTCTGATCTGTGCTAGTGCACCATTCATATCAGAATCCAGACTACTATAAAATACTAACTCGGTAGTACCACCGGGCTCTAGATCGCCTGCATTGAATGTCAGCGTTAACCAATCATCGGTTAGATTGGCTGCAATATGCTTCCCACCATCTGTTTGAAATGCAGGTTCGATATAGGGATTACGGCTGAATCCAACAGAAGCTTGAGCACGTGGATCTTGTGCCACATACATGAATATATTATCGCTAGCATTACCAATTGCCGCAGCGATCGCCTCGGCATCTTGAGGTGGGTTAGAAGGCACCCAGTTAATCGTGCTGTTGTCTTCATGAAGATCAGCATCAATATCGGGATCAAGAAAGCGCATATAATGAACATCGTATACGGAATCTGTAACGCTGTTATTTTTGAGTGTGATCGTTGTTTTGAAGAAAGCATCTCCTGGTTTAAAAGAAATGTTTTGTTGTACGGCGATAGCTTGATCAGATGTGTTACCAGATGTTTGAGCGATTAATTGTTCATCTGTAGATAAATCTTGAGTGGTACTTGGAATATCAATACTTCCACTTTGTTCTTCATTCACAAACGTCAACGGAGATTTGGAAGTTACAGATGGTTTGTAACCTACTACAAAACCTTCTGAAGGGCTTCCAGGCAAGACATAATCACCACTGGTCATATCTTTGCCAAAATCATAACCGTCTTTGTCTACATTCATACCGATATTACGTCTTATTGTCCCGGGATGAAAACCAGATGGGCTATCGCTAGCTGTGCCAAGTGTACCGCTACTTGAAACGCCTAGTTCGATATATGTTCCACCTAGAAATGTATCCTGACCGTTCTGCGCATGTCTTGCTAATTCAGATGCGTGTGTAGGAAGCGGTGGTAGTAGTAACAAGACAGCCATCAAACTACAGATCCCAGTTTGTAGCAGACGGCGTTGGTCAAACGGATTACTGCTCATCAGTTAGAGTCCTCCTTTATATATGAATAGTTCGCAAGTATTTGCAAACCTATACTACTGTTTATCGTAATCAAATGATTTAACTTTACATTTTTATGCAAAAAAGATTAAAAAATTGTTAAGAATAAGGAGTGATAGGTGTGAAGTTGGAGATTTCAGAGGTATTAAGTCAGACTTTTATGAAATTAACAGGAATACCTGAACATACACCAGCTGCTCAATCGGTGAAAACAACAATTCAATTTATTCGTACAGCTGAAGAAATTTTTAAAAGTATGGATGCACGTTTTGCAGGAATGGGATTATCGCGGGGCAAAATTATGATGTTATGTATTTTGTATGCGGATACGAATCATAGTCTGTTGCCTTCGGAATTAGCAGATCGAGCACAGGTGACTCGTGGAACGATTACAGGACTGGTTGATGGACTAGAATCTGAAGGTTGGGTCAAACGTATTCATGATGCCAAAGATCGCCGCCGTACTTCGGTACAACTGACTGAAAAAGGAATGCGATTTGTGGAGCAAAATGTAGAAGGATATGTAGGGCTTATGATTGCGCTGACTTCCAAGTTCGAGGAAGAAGATTTTGTGAAAATGCAGGAATTGATCTCCAAATTACGAGCAGGCTTTGAAGTCAGCAGTCAATTAGAAATATAACATTATTTACCATATAAATATAAATAGGATAGATTACCTTAAAATAAAGAATTAAATGTAGGATTATTACGAAAAGTGTATATAATTAAAAGTATATGGGGTTATAAACATTGACAAGGTTTGCATACAGATTTAAAATTAGTTAACCTAATAATTAGTATGGCTAAATAATAGGATTTTACGTTGAGGTGAATAAATGGTGGAAGAAGATTTGAAGTTTGAAGGAATATCACCGATGGGTGAAGAGTTATTACGTGCATTTCGTCTTTTTCGCAAAGCAGATTGGCGTCAAAAGCCAGTAGCGGGATATAAACCAAGTGAAATTATGGCTTTGATCTGTATAGGTAACAAAGCAGACTCGATTAGTTGCGGGATGCAAGTTTCTGAACTGAGTCGTCTACTTCGAGTAACTTCTCCAACGGTTACTCAATTGATCAAAGGAATGGAAAACGATGGATTGGTCGAGCGCAATATGGATCAAAGCGATCGTCGTGCTGTACGTGTGACATTGACGGATAAAGGTGCAGCGATTATGGAGCAGTCCCTTGCTGTTTTCAAAACGTCATTTGAAGGATTGGTCGATTATCTAGGAGAAGAAGATAGTCGAAAATTGACTGAATTATTAGGTCGCGTCTTTTCTTATTTCCAAGAACGAGTATTTGAACCTGCGGAACCAGAACATAAAGGGGATGCAGAGTAATGACCAAACTGCTAGGACAGCTTCGACCGTATTACGGTGGAATCGGTCTGGTTCTGCTGTTGGTATTTTTGCAAACGATGTCAGAATTGTTCCTGCCTACATTGATGGCTGATATTGTAGATACAGGTATTGCGGCAGGGGACACAGCTTATATTTTGCGGATTGGCTTATATATGTTACTCTTTGCCGCAGGTGGAATGTTATGTTCCATCGCGGCTAGTTACTTTTCAGCCAAAATTTCGATCGGATTTGGTCGCGATCTACGCAGTCGTGTGTTTTCGCATGTCGAAAATTTTTCGTTACAAGAATTTGATCGTATCGGTACAGCTTCGTTAATTACCCGTACGACCAATGATATTACACAACTTCAACAAGTGCTAACGATGATGTTACGGATGATGGTCATGGCACCGCTTATGATGCTTGGCGGTCTGATTATGGCAATCTCCAAAGATGCAGAGTTATCGCTTATTTTCGTTATTGTGATTCCATTGTTAGGGCTAGCTATTTTCAGTATTGCCCGCAAAGGAATGCCACTGTTCAAAGCATTGCAAAGTAAATTGGATCGCTTAAATATGGTTATGCGTGAAAATTTAACCGGATTGCGTGTTATTCGTGCATTTAATCGAGATACGTATGAAAGCAAACGGTTTGATGGAGCTAGTCGTGATCTAGCGGATACTGCTATTTCGGTTAATAAATTAATGGCATTGATGATGCCTGTAATGATGCTTGTCTTAAATTTCTCGATTATCGCGATTATTGGATTCGGTAGTGTACGGATCAGCTATGGAGATATGCAAGTCGGTGATCTGATGGCATTTATTCAGTATGCGACTCAGATTTTATTTTCATTCCTAATGTTATCTGTGATCTTCGTTATGGTGCCGAGAGCTTCTGCTTCTGCAACACGTATTAATGAAGTATTGCAAATGAAACCAGAGATTGAAGATCCGGAGCATCCTGTAAGTTCTACTATTCAGGAACGACGGGGAAGTGTGATTTTTGATAATGTGACTTTCCGTTATCCAGGAGCAGAACAGCCTGCGCTAGAACAGATTTCATTTCAAGCCAAAAGCGGTGAAGTGACAGCGATTATCGGTGGAACTGGCTCAGGCAAATCAACACTGGTGAATCTAATCCCGCGCTTTTACGATGTAGAAAGTGGACAAATTCTAGTCGATGGGATTGATATCCGTGAGCGTGATCAAGCGTCACTGCGTGCGAAAATCGGCTATGTGCCACAAAAAGCATTACTTTTTACAGGAACAATAGCTGAAAATATTCGTTATGGATATGAACAGGCAACCGATGAAGAAATGAAGCATGCGGCTACGATTGCGCAAGCATCTGATTTTATTAGCGAAATGAAAAATGGATATAATTCTGTGATTGCACAGGGTGGATCGAATGTATCGGGTGGACAGAAGCAACGGTTGTCGATCGCTCGTGCATTGGTACGTAAGCCTGAATTGTATATTTTTGATGATAGTTTCTCAGCACTTGATTTCAAAACGGATTCTAAATTACGCGCAGCGCTCAAAGCCGAAACAACCGATGCAGCGGTATTGATGATCGCTCAGCGTGTCAGTACAGTAATGGATGCAGATCAAATTCTTGTGCTGGAAGATGGCAAAATTGTCGGTAGAGGCACACATCGTGAATTGTTAGAAAGTAGTGAAGTCTATCGTGAGATTGTATCTTCGCAACTGTCGGAGGAGGAGATCGCATGAGTGAAGAGCAAAAACCAAAACCTCCACAACGACCACAAGCCGGGCAGATGGGTGGCCCACCACGGATGTCTTTACCAGGTGAAAAGCCTAAAGATTTTAAAGGTACATTAAGACGATTATTATCATATCTTCGCCCTTATCGGATGCAATTACTTGTTGTGCTAATTGCTGCGGTACTCAGTACGTTATTTAGTATTGTGGCTCCGCGTATTATGGGAATGGCGACAGATGAATTATTTAACAGCGTCACCGGCGGAACTGCTATTAATTTCAGATATATTATAGATTTATTGATGATTTTGGCTGGATTGTATTTGTTCAGTTCGTTATTTGCTTATTTTCAGCAATACTTTATGTCAGGCGTAGCACAGAATACAGTCTATGAGATGCGTAAAGATGTTAAAAGCAAATTATCCCGTCTACCGCTTCGTTACTATGATCAACAGTCTCATGGTGAAGTGCTAAGCCGGGTAACGAATGATGTAGATAATATCAGTAATACGTTACAACAAAGTCTAACCCAGTTGATTACTTCGATCGTAACACTGGTCGGTGTTATTGTAATGATGCTTACTATCAGTCCATTGCTAACATTGATTACTATTTTGACGATTCCACTGAGTCTACTCGTTACAATTGTAGTGGCGAAGCGTTCGCAAAAACATTTTGCCGGACAACAAGCATCGCTTGGTGATCTGAATGGACATGTCGAAGAAATGTATACCGGACATCGTGTTGTCAAAGCTTTTGGACGGGAAAAGCAGTCTTTAGCTCAATTCGATGAGCTTAATGAAAAACTGTATGAATCAGGATGGAAAGCGCAATATATTTCCGGTACGATTATGCCGTTGATGTCGTTTATCAGTAATATCGGTTATGTGCTTATCTGTGTAGTGGGTGGTATTATGGTGACTCGCGGTACAGTCGGTATCGGTGGAGTACAAGCATTTATCCAGTATGCGCGTCAATTCTCGCAACCGATCACCCAGCTTGCTAACATTTCAAATATTATTCAATCGACGATTGCTTCAGCAGAGCGCGTATTTGAAATTATGGATGAGCAGGAAGAAGAAGATCAAGCGATAACTACGATTGCTCGCCCTGTACGTGGTGATGTAACATTCGAGCATGTCGCTTTTGGTTATAAAAAAGATGAACTGCTTATAGACGATATGAATATTCATGTGCGTGCCGGACAGACGGTTGCGATTGTAGGGCCGACAGGAGCAGGGAAAACAACACTGATCAATCTGTTAATGCGCTTCTATGAATTGAATAACGGTCAGATTACGATAGATGGTCAAAATATCCGCGAATTATCGCGTGCTGAACTACACAGTCTATTTGGAATGGTATTACAGGACACCTGGCTGTTTGGTGGAAGTATTCGGGATAATATTGCGTATGGACGTGAAGATGCCACAGAAGAAGAGATTATGCGAGCTTCTGAAGCCGCGCGTGCTGATCACTTTATCCGTACTTTGCCGGAGGGGTATGATACGGTGCTGAATGAAGAAGCCTCTAATATTTCACAAGGTCAAAAGCAATTGCTGACGATCGCGCGTGCTATTCTGGCTGATCCTGCGATTCTGATTCTAGATGAAGCGACCAGTAGTGTGGATACGCGGACAGAAGTATTGATTCAACAAGCGATGAATACATTGATGGAAGGGCGTACGAACTTTGTAATTGCCCACCGTTTGTCTACGATTCGTGAAGCCGATCTGATTCTAGTGATGAATCATGGTAAAGTGATTGAGACTGGAACGCATATTGAATTGTTAGCACAAGAAGGATTCTATGCAGACTTGTATAATAGCCAATTTACCGGACAGGTTAAAATAGCGAATTAATTTTAATGGTATGGAGGATATTGTTATGATCTTAGGCGTGATTTTGATCTGTATTGTAGCAGTTACTCCGATTGCTTATCGTCATCACAAGCGAATCCGTATATTAGAAGATAAAGTTCAGCAATTAGAACAACAAAGAAATAATTAACATAAAAGAACGATCTGCATTCCTATTTGTAGGGATATAGATCGTTCTTTTTAAGTTGGGATACAATAGTAGATAAGTTAGAAATAACAAAAAAAGCCTCTCTGTCGTAGTGCAGAGAGGCTTTTGATATCATCAATTAGTGAATATTTTTCTTCTCAAAGTTACCACCGATAACTTCTGACACATGCTCAATGGCAAGGAAAGCAGAAGGATCGATATCTTGTACAATCGTACGTAACTTGGCAAGTTCGAGACGAGTTACAACGCAATAGATCATTTGTGTATCTTCTTTGGAATAGCCGCCTTTAGCGTACATAAAAGTTGTACTTCTTCCCAGACGGTCCACAATCGCTTGCGAGATTTCTTCGTACTCTGAAGAAATGATCGTAACCGATTTGGATTCTTCCAAACCTTCGACAACAATATCCATAACTTTGGCTGCGATATAATACGTAAAGATCGAGAACATTGCTGAATCCCAACCGAATACAAAACCAGCAACGGCAAAGATAAATACGTTAATAATCATAACGATTTGCCCTACAGGCATATGGAAACGTTTGGAAAGCAAAATCGCTACAATCTCTGTACCATCCAGCGATCCCCCAAAGCGGATAACCAGACCAATCCCGAATCCAAGAATCACACCACCAAACATACTGGCTAGAATTTTATCATCTGTCAGTGCAGGTATATGATGTAAATATGCAGTCATCAACGACATGACTGTAATTCCGTATAAAGTAGAAAAGGCAAACGTTTTACCGATCTGTTTATAACCGATAATCAGAAAGGGAACGTTAATAATAAAGATAAAAAGACCTAATGGAACAGGAGTCACTTCAGACAAAATAATTGAAATCCCTGTTATTCCTCCGTCAATCACAGTATTCGGAATAAGGAAAATTTCGAGGGCTACTGCCATCATTACAGCACCAGTTGTAATGAAAATGAATTTGGCGAGCAATTGGACGGGAGTTAATTTGCGGTGTTTTCTCGGCATACACAATCCTCTTTCTCAAATTATTAGGTAAGATTATTGAGTAATTCCATAAGCGCTACACGTTATGAATATTATTTCATAAACAAGCGAACCGATCGAACTATTCAACAATATCTAAAGAGCACAATTGTACTAAAAAAGATAAGTTACCTATATAAATAATATCATACATTTCTTTTCAATCCTAATAAAACGTAAAATTTAATCAATAAACTTCAAAAAAGGCAGAATTCTCAAGCTTTTCGTATGTTATCGTAGCCAAGCAAGAGAAATGTACGTATTTGTCTGTTAATCGTTTAAAAGGTAGTCAAACAAGGGTATGAATAAGTATCTTATGCTCCAATCATGGGGGTACTTTTATGTATAACAAAGGGCTACTTATTTATAATGGACATGCAGGTTCGCTAACTCCAGAATTACTAGGAACGGCTTTGAGTATTTTGTCATTAGCATTACCTGAATTGAATGTACGTCGAACAGATCAACCGGGTGAAGCACAACAGCTATGCAAAGAATTAGGAGAACAATACGATGTTGTCTATATTCTAGGTGGAGATGGTACAGTGCATGAATGTATTAATGGATTAGCATTACTGGATCATCCGCCGGTTATAGGTGTATTGCCAGGTGGTACATGTAATGATTTCTCGCGCGCACTGATGATGCCTCAACAAATGGCCAAAGCGGCAGAAGTATTGAATGAACGCTATACACGTACGATTGATATTGGAACGGTGAATGGACAATACTTTACGAACTTTTATGGTATTGGATTGATCGCGGAAACGTCGCAAAATATCAATCCTGATCTGAAAGGCGCTTTCGGTAAAATCAGTTATTTCCTTAGTACATTACAGACTGTACGTACTGCTGAACCGTTTACGTTTCATTTGACTCATGATGAAGGAGAAATCGACGGGGAAGCGATTATGATCTATGTAGCCAATGGACGCTTTTTGGGAACGAATCCGTTACCCTTTCCAGCAAGCTCGCTTGAAGATGGTCTGTTAGATGTGCTGATTATTCGTGAAGCAGGATTACCTTTACTACGTGAATTGGTAAGTCGCAAAACAGAAGAAGTCTGGAATCCACAATATAGCAATATTGATTATATTCGCACTACAAAAGCAACATTAACTACTGCTCAACCGATGCCTGCGGATATGGATGGCGAAATTTATTTGGAGACACCCGCAGAGCTAGGTGTATTATCAGGGAAATTAACATTTCTGATCGGAGAACCCGTAGCAGATATACAATAAATCGAAGTGGAACTTATGATGAAAAGTAAGCATAATCAGCCTAACAATTGACGGTGATCTGGATAAGAGCTGTCTGGTATTCTTGAAGGCATTATGATATGAATAGAGAGAACGTGAAATTCAAGCATCGTGATATACAGATGCATTACAGGGGGAACAAGTAATCATGTCACAAGTTCAATCGGTTTATTTTAACCATGATGCTGGAGTCGATGATCTAGTATCTCTATTTATGTTATTGCAGATGGAAAATGTAAAATTAACAGGGGTATCGGTTATTCCAGCAGACGGATATTTGGAACCCGGTGCAGCAGCTAGTCGCAAAATTATTGATCGTTTTGGCACATATGCACCAGAAGTAGCTCGTTCCAATTCACGCGGTAAAAATCCTTTTCCAGCGGCATGGCGGATGCATACATTTTATGTAGATGCGTTACCTATTCTAAATGAATCCGGAAAAATGGAAGCTCCACTGGCTGAATTACCAGCTCACCGTCATATGATTCAACAGTTGTTACAAACAGAAGGAAAAACAACCTTACTATTTACCGGCCCTCTTACCGATCTAGCTCGTGCGCTTGATGAAGCTCCAGAGATCGAAGACAAAATTGAAAAATTAGTCTGGATGGGTGGCGGATTTGCACATGGGAATGTCGATGAGCCTGAACATGATGGAAGTGCAGAATGGAATGTATTCTGGGATCCTGAAGCGGCACATCGGGTATGGCAAAGTAAGATCGTGATCGATCTGGTTGCTTTAGAAAGTACCATTAAAGTGCCTTTAGACTTAAATATCCGTAAACGCTGGTCAACAGACCGTCGTTATGAAGGTGTCGATTTCTTAGGTAACTGTTATGCTTGTTGTCCACCGCTTGTACATATGGAGAACAATTCAACGTATTATTTCTGGGATGTATTAACCACATTGTCGATTGGTCGTCCAGATATTGTACAGAAAAAAGTAGTCAATTGTGTTGTGATTCCAGATGGCCCATCACAAGGTAGAACGGTAGAACAAGCCGATGGTCGTCCGGTGAATTTTGTATATGATACGAATCCGACTGCCTTTTTTGATTATATGATAGAACTCGCAAAAAAATCAGCACCGGCTCGTTATTAATTCTATAAAGTAGTTATTCCGTATAGAAAGAAACTTATATTCAGATCAAATAAATAAAAACAATATATGATCCGTCTGTCCAAACCTATATACTAGGTCAACGACAGACGGATTTTTGACGATATTCCAAAAAGGTGTAGGATATATCCGATAGAGCGAAAATAAATCATACAATCATGATTATTCAGGAGGTGTTTTTATGTACGTGATTGCAAATATCGGGAAGTTTGCCCAATTGCCACCGATTGCATTACATATATACAATAAAGATATAGCTGCTTTAGAGCAATCATTTATAGAAGGTTGGGATATTGAAGAACCGTTTGTTTTGAGTGAATATACTACGATTACTCCATTAGATATGGCAATAACGTTAGAACACGATAAAGTAGTGCATTGGTTAGTGAAGCATGGCGTGAATTTGAATGCCAAAGACAATCCTGCTTTTTTGTTAGCGGTACGATACGGAGAAGAACCGTTGATTCGATACTTATACGAGCATGGTGCGCAGATCAATCGATTGAATCGAGTCCAATCCAGTGCTTATGATACCGCTTATTTTGGCAAAAAAAAGAATATAGCGCTGATCTATGAATTGGGATTAGATATCCAAAAATATGGAGGGTCTGTTTTGCGTAAAGCAGTAGCGAATCATGATCTACAAACGATCGATTTCTTACTAGATCATGGAGTAGATATCAATTACAATAAGCCAGACATGGTCTATCCGTATCATGCGACTCCACTTACTGTAGCTACCCGTAATGAAAATGTAGCAATGGTAGAGTATTTGATTCAACGTGGAGCAGATGTCACGATAGCCGAAAAAAATGGAGAACGTCCATACACTATAGCGGTTATCAATAAAAATGAGTACTTAGCACAACTGTTAAAAAGTCTAGAGCCTGCTGCATTTCATAATGAGCAAAATAAATTATATACTTTGCAAAGTTACAAACTTCCTAAAACATTAATTGAATTTTTAAGTACAGACGAGCGGGTATTGCAGTGGGAAGATTCTGACCAGCAAACACAGCAGATTGAATTTTTGTCTTTACTGGATACGGTTGAGATGAAAGTAGGGCGACAGCGCTATCTACGATTGTCCGCAGAGATCAGTCTGTATTCAGATCTATGTATCGTCTGGAATCCGACTAAAAAAGTCATCGGTTGCTATGATGAAGAGCATTTAACATATACCGCTTTGGGTACATGGTCAGATTTTAGTGATGATCCCGGCAAGTTTATGGAGTTATTAGTATAGAACATCAAGGAGCTTGCTTATGAAAACAGAAGCGCAATATATAGAACAATTACGTTCGTTATTACAACGTACTTCATTACAGGAAGCAGAGTATCGAGACTATATCACCAATCCATTTGTACAATCTTTTTTAGATGATTTTGCTCCTTTTGTAGAGCTGACTGCTACCGGATATCGATTGAAAATGTATGAACGGGGTCAAACAGTTTTTACCAAAATGATCTATGATGAAGAAGCGATGCTGTACTGGATATTAGCCTATACGATAGAACTGGTGACTCATATTCGGTTATTACGCAAATACAAAGTCGATAACAAAACGTCTTTTTTAACCTATGATGATGATCTGATTCAGGAATGGAAAAATGAGCAGACCCAGATATTTGATGCGATTGGCGGCATATATGCACAGTGGTGGCATGAGACAGGCAAACGAGCAGAAATCGAGTCCCGATAAAACGGACGATTTGGAATATACTTACACGCAATGTTCGCTTATAGAACAATATTTATTTTAAAAGTCGTAATTATGTTGCTCCATTCTATTAATTTATGTATAATAACGAGGTCGGACGAACTCAATGTACGACATTTACCAGTGAAGGTGATAAGATGAATCTTCTAGATCACAATGAGTCCAAAAAGAAAATGGCACAGTTATATAACGAAGTATCCAAAGAACTATTTGGTTATGGAACCACTTTGTTACGAGTTTCGGTCGAAGATCATATTATTACGTTTCAAGCCAGACACCGACGTTCTCCACGGTCGGCTGCACTTGAAGGCGAAGATCCTGCACTCAAGCAGGAAGTCGATTTTCGTTTATCGACCGTCTATAAGCGTAAATTTCGTGAAAAGTTAGAACAAGAATTGCAATTGAATATTGAAGCTATATTGCGCGATTATGATGCGTCTACCCAATGGGCTTTTACCAATGTGGTACTGGCGGAGAATCAATAACGCAAGCTGGTTTCAACTGACACGCCAACCTGACTGGCGGATTTCCTTTTTTGATCTATCTTAAAAGGTGACCGGATACAGATCAGTTTGTAACGGGTACCGCTTTGCTTTGTTTATCGAAGAAAAGTGTTCTTGTTCTTACAAGGATACTTTTCTTTTTTGTTTGTTTATAAGTAATTGTTGCAACATTGTTATTCAGAATCAACCATTTGAGAGGGGAAACCAAACATGAGTAAAAAGTGGATGAGTGGATTACTGGCATTAACATTAGCAGGTGTAGGGCTTGCAGGTTGTGGAACAACGATTGATCAGAACGGTAATGCAAGTACAGGTGGCAGTGCAGACGGACAAAAAGAGCTGGTCATCTCGACATGGGGATTTTCGGAAGATTTTCTACAAGAATCGGTCTTCCAACCGTTTGAAAAAGAACATAATGTCAAAATCGTACTCGAAACAGGCAACAATGCAGAGCGGTTAAACAAAATCCGTCAGGGCAGTACGAATGTGGATCTGATCTACCTCTCGGATTATTATGCACAACAAGCGATAGACGATAATTTACTCGAACCGATTGATCGTACTAAATTGACGAATTTAGATCACATTTATGATATTGCCAAAGCTCCCAATGGCGAAAAATATGGCCCTGCTTATACGGTAGCTCAGCTCGGTATTGCATACAATCCAGCTTTGGTTAGTGGTGAAGTGACATCATGGAGCGATCTATGGAAGCCGGAATTTGCTAATAATGTAACGATGCCGGCGATTACAGCAACCGCAGGTCCGATGATGATCGATGCCGCGTCGCGCGTAGCAGGTAATAAAGAATTCAACGAAGATGCAGCATTTACACAACTGAAAGCTTTAGACCCGAGTGTGGTCAAATACTATAGTCAAACCTCAGAATACGTGAATATGATCGGACAAGAAGAGATTGCAGGTGGCCCGATTATGGAAATGTATTTCAAAGATATTCAAGCTGCTGTACCGGGTGCGAAGTTTGTCACTCCATCTGAAGGGGCTTATGCAGTCATCAATACAGTGAACATCGTCAAAGGTAGCGATAACAAAGAGCTGGCTGAAGAATTTATCGACTGGCAATTGAGCAAAGACGTACAAGAGAAATCGGCAAAAGCCAAAGTTGATTCTCCTGTAAATAAAGATGTGGTACTGACAGACGAAGAAGCACAAGGGATTACGTACGGTGCAGATATTATTGAGAATCTACGTAAGCTAGATATGGAATTTGTTAATAAAAATATGCCAGCATGGACAGATCGTTGGAACCGTGAAATCGGTGGTTAAGCTCAAAGAAAGTACGACTGTTACAACCATATTTTGAAGATTGAAGGAGGATGTACTTTGAGTCTAGTGCAACGGAAAGTCATTATGGATGTAGATACAGGAATCGATGATGCGCTCGGTATCATGCTAGCTGTCGGTAGCGGCAGTTGTGATATTTTAGGCATTACGACGGTTAACGGTAATGTATCGATGCAACAGGCGACGACGAATACATTCAAAATTCTACAGTTGATCGATCGTACGGATATCCCTGTTTTTGCAGGAGCAGATACTCCGTTAGTACGGAAGCCGAGATTTGAACATTCGGTTCATGGCAATGATGGGATCGGTGGCGCATTAACTGAGATGAAGGTGGAGCAACAGGTTCAACCTCAAGCCGCTCACGAATTTATGATTGAGCAAATTATGAATCATCCCGGTGAGATCACATTGATTCTCACCGCACCACTGACCAATGTCGCATTAGCGATTCAACAACAACCAGAGATTATCGCTAACGTCAAAGAAATCGTTATTATGGGTGGAGCCGTTAATGAATACGGCAATATCACACCAACGGCTGAATACAATATGTACGTCGATCCTGAAGCCGCCAAGCAAGTCCTAAATGCAGGCTTTGCCAATCTAGTACTTGTACCGTTAGATGTGACACGCAAAGTATTGCTAAACAACAACCATCTCGGTGCGCTCAACCGAACCGCTCAACCTGAAATCGCAGTATATGTAGGTCAGAGCACATCCGCTTATATGGAGCGCTACGAACAACGCAATGGAGTCAAAGCATGCGCAATGCACGACCCACTTGCAGTAGCCGCCGCTCTGTATCCCGGTGTAATCAGTACCACGTTATACCATGTCGATATCGAAACCAACAGCGACTTATGCGACGGACAAACTGTATGTGATTTTCAAAATCGTTTGGGCAAACAACCCAACGTCCAAGTCGCTCTAAAGGTCAACCATATCGCCTTTTTCAAAATCTTTTTGGAATCCCTGAGTAATCTCAAAGCAATTCAACCTGTAGCAAGTGTAGAAATAGAACTGATCGAAAATGCAGAGCAGATTTCCTTAAAATAATATTGTAGTAAAAGATTATGCTATGTGTGAAGGAGTGAGTCTGCTTCAGGAAAGACTTTGTTCTTACCGTCGCTGTTGAAGCTGAATCTGCCTTAGCAGTCGGGATTCAACTTCAAAGGCGATCAAGTATAAGCTTCCGAAGTAGTTTTCTTACGAAAACTTGTAGCTCTTTCAGAACAATGTCTTTCCCTACGCTCCGTACCATTGAAGGTAGGTAGATTTGCAAAAAGCACTAAAAGTATCAAAAAAACTAAAAAATTTAGAAGCTTGAAAGAAACACAGCAACTAATAACATCGAACTTACTCTTTTAAAAGTAACATTGCTTTTAGACTGCTACTCCAACCCTTAACGCGACTATTCTGTATCCCTCGCATGATCTAAAATCGTGCTTGGTCATTTTGTAATTAAGTTATTTTCTTACTAAAAAGTTAGCTTTATTTAATAAAACTACAATTTTAATTTTCGTAATCGAGTGATAAATAATACGTATTTAAGTTTTTGATTACACTAGACCAATCCGATCGTTGCTGTCTCCTCTAAGCGGAGGAAACAGAATATTCTGAAAGAGCGAAGCGCTCGCCTTTGTAATCGACTCCTTACCGCAAAGCGGTTAATCAAAGGAGCCGATTACAACAAGCGACGGTAAGAATATCCTGTTTTCGTAGCGACACTTACTAGAGCAACTCTAATCTCAACTAGCTAATCATTTTTTATCTTTTAAATATTCTTTTAAAAGTAACACCAATTACGCCGTCCCAAAGAACCACCTTAATTCTGCTCAGATAGGAGCGTATCCCACCTATGAAAATCAATAAGATGTACTGGCTGCTCCTACCCGGGCTGCTGTTCCTTACCGTATTTATGCTGATCCCGATTATATTGACGATTGGCTCAACGTTTGTGCAAGAAGGCAAACCGACTTTGGAAGGGTATCTGTACTTTTTCAGAGATGCGTATTTCAATCGAATTCTACTGACTACACTACGAGTCAGTGTATTTACAACAGTGATCTGTATCGCTCTGGGTTATCCAGTGGCTTACTATATTTCTCGCTTGGGTACAAGGAAAAAAGGGATTTTGCTAGCCTTATCTATTTTCCCACTACTCACGAGCCCTGTGGTGCGCTCGTTTAGCTGGATGATTATTCTCGGACGTAAAGGTCTGGTGAATAATGCTCTAGTCGCTACAGGTATTGTCGATAAGCCGATCGAAATTTTGTATACACCAACAGCGATGATTATCGGACTGGTACATCTATTTTTACCATTGATCATTATTACGCTTGTCGGTGTGATGGAAAATGTAGATAGTGAACTGATTCGGGCAGCAGAAAGTTTGGGCGCTTCTCGGTTTACTGCGTTGCGTAAAGTATTATTCCCGCTCACGATTCCGGGTCTGATTATCGGAAGTGTACTTGTATTTGTCGGTAGTCTAACTGCATATACAACGCCAGCCTTGCTTGGAGGTAAGGAACGGGTAATCTCTACATTCCTGTATCAGAATGCGATGACATTGAATGATTGGTATCTAGCTTCTGTGATTGCGACGATTATGATTGTGATTACACTGGTTGTTGTAGGATTGATGAACAAAGTAGCGACCAAATTGAATCCGAAGGGGTGAGACGAAGATGAAAGAAAAACATTACGGGCTGGCGATATTTAGCACGTTAGTCTTTATTTTTCTGCTAGGACCACTGGTGATCATCTCGGTCACCTCATTCGGGCCGGGTACGGTATTGAAATTCCCACCGGATGGATTTTCACTCAAATGGTATCAAAATATATGGGCAGTCGATATGTTTCCGAAGACGTTTGTCACATCGATTGTGATCTCGTTACTAGGGAATCTGCTTGCTTTGATTCTTGGTGTACCTGCGGCATATGCGCTAAGTCGATATCACTTTCGCGGACGTGATTTACTGAATGCCATCTTTTTATCACCGGTACTGATTCCAGGGATTGTACTTGGTTTTACGATGCTCAAATATGTGTTAGTGATGTACCATTTACCGATTTATACCGGTCTATTGGTTGGACATACAGTGATCATGTTGCCGTTTATTATTCGAGTGATTGGTTCCAGTCTATCGAACTTTGACTTCTCTATTGAAGAAGCGGCAGTTAGTCTTGGCGCAGGACGATTACAAGCATTTTTCAGAGTGGTATTACCGAATATCCGCTCAGGCATTATGGCGGCGGTATTAATTGCTTTTCTGGAGTCATTCAATAATGTCGATATCTCGGTATTTATGACAGGGCCGGGAATTAGTACATTACCGATCCAGATGTTGACGTATGTACAGAATTATTTCGATCCAACGATAGCAGCGATTTCGGTCGTATTGATGATATTAACCGGTCTGTTGATGTTCGTGATTGAACGTCTCATGGGTGGGCTGGCTTACTTTACCAAACGATAAGGGGAGGCATACGACGATGACATTACTCAGCTTAGAACAGGTATCGGTGGCGTATGATAACCACCTGATTTTGGAGAATTTCGATCTCAAATTAGAAGAAGGCAAATTACTTTCATTACTCGGACCAAGCGGCTGTGGCAAAACAACCACGTTGCGTCTGATTGCAGGCTTTTTAGAGGCTAAAGGTGGCAAATTTATGTTCGATGGGCGAGATTATACGAATCTGCCAGTCAACAAACGCAATTTTGGATTTGTATTTCAAAGTTATGCGTTATTTCCACATTTGTCGGTCTATGATAATGTAGCGTTCGGCTTACGTCTACGCAAAGTGAAAGAAGCACAGGTGAAAGAAAAATTGTTGCGAATGCTTGATATTGTGAGTCTGAATGGCTTTGAAAAGCGGTTCCCGCAAGAATTATCCGGTGGACAACGTCAACGTGTAGCGATTGCGCGTGCACTTGTGATTGAGCCTGATCTACTACTATTCGATGAGCCACTAAGTAATCTGGATGCCAATCTAAGAGTAACGATGCGTGTGGAGATTCGTCGTTTACAACAAGAATTAGGCATGACTGCGGTCTATGTGTCTCATGATCAGGAAGAATGTTTTTCGATCTCCGACCAAGTAGCGATTATGAACGCTGGCAAAATCGAGCAATTAGGCGCACCGACCGATATTTATCAATATCCCAAAACCGAATATGTAGCTCGTTTTATCGGGTTTAATAACTTTTTGGCTTTTGATGGTACACGTCAAGGAAATACAGGGGTAGAGTGGACGATTGGTGAGTATGGATTTGCTGTGCAGTTACAAGCAGGGCAATCGACAGCTGAGACGTATAAAGGCGCAATCCGTCCAGAAGACTTACGCATTACTCGGTTAGATGAATTGACTGATCTGCAAAAGTCTTTGTCTAATCAAGTACCAGGCACAGTCAAAGTCAGTACGTATCTAGGACGTAGTTATCAATTTGAAGTACAGACAGCGTTAGGAGCATTCACAGTTAATCAAGAAATGGATATCCCGATCGCACCCGGTCAACAGGTGATGATTACTTTTCCAGCGGATAAGATTGTGATGGTGGGACAATGAGTAGTGTAAATACATCCACGACCCACAGTCATGAAGCTAACACATCTACATTAGCTCCAATCGCTGTTGATCTGTTGATCACAAATGTGCAAGTGTACAATAGTTACTATAAAGAATTTCGTACAGGCGATGTAGCTGTTAAGGGCGAACAATTTTTATATATCGGTCAGCAAAGCAGTGATCGTTTTGTAGCTACACAAGTGATCGAAGGTCATAGACGGTATATGATTCCCGGGCTGATCGATATTCATTTGCATATTGAAAGTTCGATGGTCACGCCAGCGACATTCTCTCATGGCATTTTACGTCGCGGAGTCACCACAATCGTACCGGAACCGCATGAGATGGCCAATGTATTCGGGCTTGAAGGGGTCAAAGAAATGATCGCCGCCAGTCAAGATGTGATATGCGATATGATGTACAGTATTCCTAGCTCTGTACCCGCAACACCGCTTGAAACAACAGGCGGTTCTATCGAAATTGCGGATATTGACGAGTTGATGCGCACCGAGTCTATTATTTGTCTCGGTGAAATTATGAACTATGTCGATGTGATACGTGATCCTGAATGCAAAACCAATCAGATTTTACGTCATATGAAGACTCATTATCCGCATCTTGTTATTGAAGGGCATACCCCTAAGTTACTTGATCTGGATCTTCATCAATTGATTACAGCAGGCATCGATTCTGATCATACCCACCAGAGTATAGAAGGGATGACAGAACGTATAGCAGCAGGGATGTTTATTGAACTGCAAGAGAAATCGATGACACCGGAAATCATCGATTATATGATCAATCACGATGTGGCAGAGCATTTCTGCTTTGTGACCGATGATGTAATGACAGATAGTCTAGCGTGGCGTGGGCATCTCGATTATATCGTGCGTAAAGCGATTCAGATGGGTATGACACCTGAAGCGGCGATCTATGCGGCTACTTTTACACCTGCAAAACGGATGAAAATGAGTGATCGTGGAGCTATAGCACCCGGTAAGTTAGCCGATTTTATTTTACTATCCGATATCGAGCAGTTCCAGATTGATGAAGTGTATAAAAAAGGATTATGTGTGTATCAGCAAGATCAGCCGTATGTACAGCCTTCTTCCGAACCGCAATTCCCAGCTCACTTTTATAACAGTGTGAAGTTAGAATTGCTGAACGAACAACATTTTCAAGTTTCAGTTCCTAACAATGATGGTCTTTATGAATGTCGGGTCATGATGGTCAAAGACGGATCAACATTTACCGAAGAACGTCTTACCGATGTAAGTGTGCGTAATCAGCAGTTGATGTGGGAACAGAGTGGGTATGGATTGATCGCTACATTTGAACGGTATGGAAAAAATGGCAATCATGCGTATGGTCTGATCGGTGGGGATACGATTACACATGGTGCGATAGCGACAACCTATTCACATGACAATCATAATTTACTTGTTGTCGGTCGTAATCCACAAGATATGGCAATAGCAGCGAATGAAGTCATTAGCAAGCAAGGCGGCTTCTGTGTTGTGTTAGACGGAAAAGTGATTGCTTCACTGCACTTACCTGTAGGCGGTATCTTAACAGAAGCCCCTCTGGAAGAAACAGCAATTGCTGTCGATCAACTGGTTACAGCTATGCGCGAGTTAGGATACAAGCATTACAATCCGATTATGTCGATCAGTACGCATTCGTTACCTGTTAGCCCTGCACTCAAAATTACGGATTATGGTCTAATAGATGTGAATAAAGGAGAAGTAGTACCTTTACTAACAGGAGTTACTCGAGATCAAATAAATAATTCAGACCAAAAATAGATCATTTTTAAAACGCTCTCTATATGACATACTAAAAATCATAATTGTTAAAAATAGTGATATCAAAAAAGCCGTTTCTCCTCTATATGAAGGGAAATGGCTTTTTTTAGATTCGTATCTACGCTTATAGAATCTATTGGAGAGGGTGCAAATAGATCATACGATTATACCTATTCAAGAGGTGTCTTTATATACGTGATCGTAATATTGGAAAATTTGCCGGATTGCCAACAATTGCTGTACATATAGACAAGCATTATCCGATCATTTGGTGAGCTTGATGCTTCATCTGTATTAATTGTTCCCGTATATGAACCACTTCACCGATAATAATCATCGCTGGATTACTGATATGAGCGGCTGTCGCTATCTGAGTGATATCAGCCAGTGTACCCGTAACTATCCGTTCTGCTTCGGTTGTGCCATTTTCGATCAGAGCGACAGGGGTTACAGAAGGTTTACCGCACAGGATCAATTGACTACAGATTTCGTCCAACTGACTGACACCCATATAGATCGCCAGAGTATCTACACTATGTGCAAGCAGATCCCACCGCACAGGAGCTGGCGAGATCGATGGCACAGAAGATACTGCTTCGATAGTTGCTGGCTCAATCGCTGGATTAGCCCGGCATACGGTAATACAAGCAAATGATGTCGCTACACCGCGATGAGTCAGTGGAATAGAAGCACTGGCAGCCGTTCCGATTGCTGACGTGATACCCGGTACTATTTCGTAAGGAATATGATGTTCTGCTAGAAATAGAGCTTCTTCTGCACCACGTCCAAAAACAAGGGGATCGCCGCCTTTGAGCCGAACAACCGTATGACCTGCTACGGCATAAGAGAGAAGCATCCGATTAATAGTGGCTTGATTCATATGATGCAATCCAGGCGCTTTACCGCAAAATAGTCTCTGTGCATCTGGGCGGGCATACGTTAACAACTCATCATTCACCAGACGATCATACATAATCACATCGGCTTGCTGAATCCGTCGTAATGCTTTGACGGTAATCAATTCAGGATCGCCCGGGCCTGCACCGATAATGCTGACTGTACCATATGCTCTATTCATCTTCACCACTCCTTTGCTCAAAATGTAATATAGATCGCTCCACTCGCAGGATCAACTTCGGTGTTGTACGTATGCACACAGCCTTCATCAGGGTCTTGTACTTTTCCACTCCGCAAATCTATTTTCCAATCATGTAAAGGACAATGAATCGCTGTTCCGCACACCATCCCTTCCGATAATCGCCCTTGTTTGTGGGGGCAACTATTTTCGACTGCATGAATACTACCATCGCTCAGATGGAATAGAGCAATCTCAGTCTCGCCTAATAGAAATGTACGTGATCCTTTTTTATCGATATCTTGAATATGCCCTACATGTAATTTAGTCATCGTCATCGCAGTTCCCCCTTAATAGATAGATGTGGTCGATCCGGTTAATGGTGCTTGGTGTAGCGGTTCAAAGTTTTTGCGTAATTCATCTTTGGCGATAATTTCTTTCCATGGATCAGAAGTGTAACTAAGCGTTTCTTCAATACGGCTCACCAGTTCCAAGCGAGTCTGTTGATCAGCAAGTGCTTCTTTCACATGATCTAAGCCTACACGTTCGATCCATGCTGCGGTGCGTTCATTAAAGCGAGCATGTTCACGATAATATTGTAAATACGCGCTAGACCATTCCATCACTTCTTCTTCTGTTTTGACCGTACAAAGCAGTTCAGCCGCACGTACTTTGACCCCACCGTTGCCTCCTACATGCAGTTCCCAACCGCCATCAATAGCGACTAACCCCAAATCTTTGATCGTTGCTTCTGCACAGTTACGGGGACATCCAGACACAGCCAGTTTAATTTTGGCAGGGCCGGTTAAGCGTTCATACGCTTTTTCCATTTTGATTCCCATCGCCATCGCATCCTGTGTACCGAAGCGACAAAATGTATTTCCGACACATGTTTTGACGGTGCGTAATGTTTTGCCATAAGCATGACCGGAAGGCATATCTAATTCTTCCCAGATTTTAGGCAAGTCTTCTTTTCGAATCCCCAGTAGATCCAATCGTTGCCCACCGGTAAATTTGACGAGTGGGACATTATATTTTTCAGCCACATTGGCGATTTTTTTGAGATCAGCAGGGGAGGTGACTCCGCCATAGATACGGGGAACCACTGAATAGGTGCCGTCTTTTTGAATATTAGCGTGATAACGTTCATTGGTGAAACGGGATTCTTTTTCATCTTCATATTCAGCCGGGAACAACATGCCTAGATAATAATTGAGGGCAGGACGGCATTTGGAACAACCTTCAGGTTCGCGCCATTCCAGTACATTCATCACTTCTTTGACAGTTTTGAGACCCATCGTTTTGATCTGTTCTACAATCTCATCCCGTTGTAGCGAAGTACATCCACACATGCCTTCTTTGACAGTCACTTGAGCGGAATCTCCAGCATATAGTTGAAGCAATCCTTCGACCAGTGGAGCACAGCCTCCGCATGATGCAGATGCTTTGGTGCAAGCTTTGAGCGACCCCATTGTATGACAGCCTTGTTGAAGTACTGCATCGCCAATTGCCGCTTTGCTCACACCATTACAACCACAGACAATCTCATCATCTGCCATACTTTCTAATCGTTGTAGTGGAGAAACGGCTGTCGCCCCACCAGCATAGCCAGTCAATAGTTCTTTTTCACGTCCAACAATCGATTCGCCACTTTTGATCAGTGAGAATAATGAACTGCCTTCCGACGTATCGCCAAACAATACCGCTCCGATCAATTTCCCATCTTGAATCACTAATTTTTTGTAAATGCTGTCGATATCATCTTGCATCCGTAACGACTTGGTCTGTGGAGTATCTGCAAATTGCCCTGCTGAAAATACATCTACACCTGCTACTTTAAGTTTGGTTGAAGTGACTGAGCCTTCATATCCGGCAGTGTCCAGTCCTGCAAGACGCTTGGCAAGCACAGCCCCTTGTTCATATAAAGGAGCCACTAGCCCGTATCCAATCCCTCGATGTTCTGCACATTCGCCTACAGCTGAAATATGAGGAATATTGGTGTGTAAATGATCATCAACCACGATTCCCCGATTGATTGTTAGTCCTGAGGACTGAGCAACATCGATATTAGGGCGAATCCCAACCGCCATCACGACAAGATCAGCGTCTAACGATTCCCCATCAGTGAATCGAAGCCCTGTCACTCTGCGCTTGCCTGTTAATTCGACTGTACGCTTGCCAAGTAGGAACTTCATACCCTGTGCTTCTAACTGCTCTTGTAGCATCAGACCTGCTGGAAGATCAAGCTGACGATCCATCAAATGTTCATTGATATGAATCACAGTAACATCCATACCGAGGTTTAATAGTCCGCGAGCTGCTTCAAGCCCTAACAGTCCACCACCGACCACTGCCGCTTTGCGATGCGTTTGAGCCGTTGCTATCATCGTCTCGCAATCTTTAATATCTCGAAAACCGATCACACCGTCTTTGTCTGAACCTGGAATAGGTGGGATAAAGGCGCGCGAACCGGTTGCAATAATCACTTCATCATAGTCTACATGTAATCCAGAAGCAGAGATGACCTGACGCTGATCAGCATCAATACGAATAACAGGATCACCGGTGTACAGCGTAATATGATTATCACGATACCAATCATGATCATTAATAATGATGTCATTGATCGAAGCCCCACCGGCAAGTACAGTCGATAATAAGATACGATTATAGTTAGGATGAGGTTCTGCTCCAAAAATAGTAATTTCATATGCATGTGGTGCGAGCTTCAATAAATGTTCTATCGTCCATACGCCTGCCATTCCGTTTCCGATTAATACTAATTTTTTGGTTGTTGTCATGATGATCTCTCCTCCTATAATCTCGATCTACATATAAAAAGCCTGTCTCATTCCAACCAGAGATAAGCGTGCCAGACGCTTGGTGCTCTGATATAGAGTTGAGACAGGCTTCATTGCCGTCTATAAAATAGATACTCCATTGTATCTAGTTATCATTTCGCTAACAGATAGATAATATGTTGATGATGCGATAATTGATCATATGTGTTTTTCGATAAACCAACTATAAAAGATGTATAATTACATGTCAATATAAATAACATAAAAATTTTATTTGAAATTAGAAGTTAATTATGTTTACATGATAAATATCAAAACACCCTCGATTATCTTGATTGTCTTAAAAAAGAGCTAAAATCTGCTTATCCACTTTTAAATCTAGTTGTTCATGTGATATTTTCTATTATATATTTCATTGTAAGTATTAAGTCTATGAGGAGGGAGTACCTCTCAATGCGTTCTTTACTGATTATCCGTATGGAGAATATCATCTGTGGTCCGGATCAGTTAGAGTCTGTTGTGTTACCTGAGACTTTGCTGGAAGATAACGGGTATCAGGCGTCGATTTCAGTTGGGGCTGATGATGTCAAACCTTTGTTAAACAAAGCCGATGCTGTAGTGCTTGATCTACCGATAGAAGAGATTACAGCATTAGAGCACATTCTTACGCATTCACGTAGTATCCCGATGTTGTGGTGGTGTAGCCCGTATACAGCTACTTCTTCTGTACAAGCTTGTGAAATGGAAAGTGCGATAGATGGGATTTTGACACCCACAATGAAAGAGCAAGAACTTCACTGGGCACTTCATTTTGCAGCCAAATTATGTGTAGAACGGCAACAATGGCATAGTGAGCGTCAGCAATTAGTATCCCGTTTGGAAGATCGCAAATGGATCGATATGGCAAAAGGTATTTTAGCAGATATGAAAAAAATATCAGAAGCGGAAGCCTATGATATTTTACGTAAAAAAGCGATGAATGATCGTAAACGCCTGGTTGATGTCGCTACAGCTATTGTCAAAGCACATCAGTTGTTACAATCTTAATAGTCAAAGGAGGAACCTGACGTGAACATGACAGACATACTGAAAGAAGTAGGTCGAGGCAAAAGAGGTTCCAGAGATCTTACGTATGATGAAGCGCTAGCTGTAGGCGAACTGATTTTGAATCGAGAAGCGTCTGACGTACAGATCGGTGCTTTTTTTATGGCAGAACGAATGAAGATGGAAAATATAGAAGAGATGCATGCTTTTGTCGATATCTGCCGTAAATATGCGTTACGTACTTCCTCTATCAATAGTCTGGATTGTGCTGCTCCTTATGATGGACGGACAGCTTCATTTATAGCGAGCTTTGCAACTTCATTTGTTTTGGCAGCGACAGGGCAGAAAGTCACCTTGCATGGTAGTGAACCTTTGCCTCCTAAATGGGGTGTGACGTTACCACTATTGTTGCGCGAAATGGGCGTCAATACCGAGCATCTAACTAGAGATCAATCTTTATATGCTGCTCAGGAAACAGGATTATTATTTGTAGCGGCAGAGCAGTGGTGTCCACCATTAGGTGCTTTGCGTACATTGCGTGAAGAAATAGGTGTGCGTACGATACTGAATAGCGCTGAAAAACTAATGAATTATAGTCATTCTCCTTATCTGGTGTATGGCGTGTTCCATAATACGTTTTTTGAACGGATTTCTAAAGTGTTACAACGATTGGATTATCAGCGAGCAGCGATTATTCAGGGAGCAGAAGGATCAGAAGATTTATTTATCGATCGTCCTACACGTACATATCGGGTAGAGCGCGGTGAAGCTCATATGGAGATTATAGACCCGGAAGTCTATGGATTGGATATCTCTTTACCGGAAATGTCGTGGACAGCGTCTACGCAGATTGAAGTGACCGAGCAGGTGTTACGCGGACAAGCCGATCTTGCGTTTACCAATCAAGTCTTACTGAATAGTGCGTACCGGCTTGCTTTGACAGGCAAAACAGGTTCAATCGAAGAAGGCGTTTATACCGCCAAATCGATACTTGAAAGTGGCAAGGCGTATCAAGTGTACCAACATTGGGGTCAGTTAATGCGTGGAGAACAACCTAATATGTTGATCGGGAATAGGTTGTAGTCGTTTGTAGATCATCATTATTTGCAGTAGCCACCCATATCAATCCACAAAAAAACCGCTTCTCCTTTTGAGGAAAAAGCGGTTTTCATGTTTTTAGCCAATCATCTGATCTTCACTATCTAGATCGAACTCACTTATGATTCTGTATCTTCATTCTCATCGGTTTCGACTACTTTTTTGACAATCTCCAGCTTGCGATAACGACGCGCACTACGACGTAATACTTTGAATGTTAGATCCTCGAATTCATACGTAGCTCCAATCGCTAGATCAGGACGTTGACCGTATAACCAACCGCTGATCGTATCCAACTCTTCATCGTCTAGATCGGTACCTAATAGATCGTTTACACGATTGATAAATACTTTACCATCGACAATAAGATGATTCGGAGCAATCTGTTGAATTTCGTCTTCTTCATCGGCATCGAACTCATCACGAATCTCGCCTACGATTTCTTCCAAAATGTCTTCGATCGTGATCATCCCGGATGTACCACCGTATTCATCGACCAGAATCGCAATATGAGTGCCTTCACGCTGCATGCGCTTGAGCAGATGCTTAACAGGGGTAGTCTCAGATAAAGACATAACCGGATGGATCAAAGGAGCCACATTCAAATCTGGTGTCTCTTCAGCAGCTAGAAAGAATTGCTTCGTATTGATCATCCCGATAATATTATCTTTGCTTCCTTCTGCAACAGGGAAGCGGGTATATTGCTCTTTACGAATAATCATCCGGTTTTCTTCAGGAGACTTTTCGGTAAATAAGCACACCATATCGGTACGAGGCACCATTAATTCTTTCGCTAACATTTCATCAAAAGCAAAAATACGACTGACATAACCATATTCACTTTGATTGATTTTGCCACTTTCATAGCTTTCATTCAAAATAATATGCAATTCTTCTTCCGAGTGAGCTTCTTCATGTTCACTTGCAGGTTGTAGACCAATCAAGCGGGTTAAGAAGGTAGCCGATCCATTTAAAATAAAAATAAAAGGATACATAATGCGGTTAAACCAGATAATCGGACGAGCGGTATACAAAGTCACTAATTCTGCTTTACGCAAAGCAACTGTCTTCGGTGTTAATTCACCAACAACTACGTGGAAATAAGTAACCAAAATCAATGCAATCGCATAAGACAAAATATGACTTAATGATGCAGGTACGCCTACATTAGCGAACAAAGGAGATAACATATATTCAACCGTCGGTTCTCCTAACATACCCAGTCCTAATGCAGTAATCGTAATCCCTAATTGGCAGGTTGATAAATAACCATCCAGATTTGAAATGACTTCTTTGGCATAGCGAGCATTTTTATTTCCTTCAGCGATAAGCTGATCAATCCGACTACCCCGTACTTTCACAATTGCAAACTCCACCACAACAAAAAAAGCAGTAAAGATAATTAAAATGACAAATAACGTTAAATTAAGTCCTATATTAATACTGTCAGACAACAAACTCTCTCCCTTCATGCGTGCCGATCCTATAGTGGTCAGCATCCGCGATCCATTAATTGAAATGATGCACACTGGCGATAACCAGATGTGTTATACACGATTAAGGTCGTACGGAAGCCATATCCATATAATTGGACCGGTACTTGAGCGCTTCAAGCAACAAGCGCTTGAGCAAGAGAGGGATAAAAGAGAGAAGATGAGTGGGACTGAACGATCTATTCACATACCGAATCAGAATCGCAAAGTAAGCAGCCAGTGTCATCACTGGTGGTAATGTCCGCACACTACAACCGCCATCTACATTATTAGCATATCGTGATGATCCATATGTCATTTTACCTGGATAGATTCCAGTTGTGACGGCAAAGTCATAATCTTCTTCATCAGCTGATTGAAATGGCATACAGAACAACAGCATGATTAGACTCATCAGTACAGCACTCATCATTCGCCTTCGCGCGGGTAAAGTATCCAAGTAGCATCTCCCATTTGAATAAGACGGCAAGCCGCCATTATTTATAGTTATATATATTCATATTATTACAAATATATTAACTCTGAATATCGAATATTGAATCAGAACAAGGTTCTGTGACAGACAACGTTTTTCGTTTAGCGAGTAAGCAAAATAAAGAAGATAATAGCAAGTGCAAAACGATAGTACGCAAATACATACAATGGAAGACGTTTAAGCAGATTTAAGAATGTTTTGATCGCGACAAGAGCTACAAGGAAAGCAGCGATAAATCCAGCAGCAAAAAATCCAAAGTCATCCATACTTAGGTACTGAGCACTTTTGACAAGATCCAGTCCTGTCGCTCCAAACATAACAGGTACAGACACAAGGAATGTAAATTCAGCAGCGGCTGTATGGGATATTCCAAGTAACAGTCCACCAGAGATCGTAGAACCTGAACGAGAGAATCCTGGCCATAGAGCAAGACACTGGAACAACCCTACACCAAACGCCTGCTTGTATGTAATATCATCAACCGTCATATTACCCGCTGAGCGACCTTTACGCCATTCTGCATAGATCATCAGCAAACCACCGACAACAAGGCTGTAGACTACCGTCATAGGCCCAAAAAGATGTTCTTTAATGAAGTCATGCAACACCAGTCCAACGACAACCGCCGGTAACATTGCCAAAATAATATGCAAAATGTTCAACCGACGTTGAGGAGCTATTCCATTTTTACTTTTGAGCCGCCCGTTAAATAGATCAGGAATCGTCATCAAAATATCAATAAACTTACGCCAGTACAATACAACCACAGCAAGTACGGCTCCTAGCTGTACCACAATCTCAAACGTTTTGACCTGTTCTGCATTCTGATCGAGTCCCAGTAGATAACTGGTCAAAATCATATGCCCGGTACTGGATACAGGCAAGAACTCAGTCAAGCCTTCAATAATACCCATAATAATCGCTGAAATAATATCCACGAATGGACCTCCTTTTAATGTGAGCATAGTTATAAATGTAATTTACGCTTACTCCATAGTATGAGATAAGACAGCACTCCGTCAATTTGCTAGATAGCCTATGTTATTTCTGCTCCTCAAGACAATATAAAGAAAACTGAACGAAAAGAACTAGAGATGTAAAGGTTATGAATAAAGTAAGCGTTTGCTTGGTACGTAATAGGAAGAAGAAGTGAAATATTAACTCACAATTTGTCGATACGAAAAAATATTTTTTGCAGATAACACTAGCCAAATGGTAGTCTATCTGTTATGATTAATTCAGGAATTAGAATAAGTCTAAATTTAAAAATACAAAACGAAAAGAGGAATTATCTATGACATCTCTACAAAACACTTCTACTACAACTGAGACTACACAAACAACTGCATTATATAACGCTTTGAATGTTCAAATTGCGAACTGGTCTTTGCTTTATACTAAACTTCACAATTTCCACTGGTACGTCAAAGGTGAAAACTTCTTTACACTACATGCTAAATTCGAAGAATTGTACGATCAAGCTACTGTGTATATGGATGATATTGCTGAGCGTTTGCTCGCAATCGGTGGTCAACCTGTAGCTACACTTCGTGAGCAATTGGAATTGTCTACATTGCTTGAAGCAACAGGTACAGAGCAAGCAAATCAAATGGTAAGTTCACTTGTAGAAGATATTGCAACCGTATCTACAGAGTTAACAGAAACGATTGTTCTTGCAGAGCAAGTTAGTGACCAACCAACTGCTGATCTATTGATCGGTATTCGTGGTGAGATTGAAAAAGCAGCATGGATGTTGAACGCTTATCTTGGTCGCTAAGATTAAGTTTTCTAGCTAATAACTATCCAAGCGATCTTGTTCATATGAGTTATTCATAGTAAAGCCCTTCAGAGTATCATCTGGAGGGCTTTTGTTGTCGATAAGATAGAAAGTGGTGAGTATAGACGGAAGTCGATCATAGCGTTCCTTTGAAACAATAAAATGGATTATATAATGTAGTCATCCAAATGCAATATTGATGCGTATTTTAGAGTGTGCCCTCTATTTATGGAACGATATGGAAAGTCTCTCAGCCCTTATACAGCAAGGATGTGCACGTTCTGTGACAATTGTATCATAACACTGCCGAAGCGCTGTTTTGTAACGTATAATATGGACAATCCTAATAACGATAAGCAGACCAATCAGGCGGGCTCCCACCAGAGCGTCGCCTGTTTTTATATTGTGGTAGAAGTGGATTCTAATGGATAAGATAAAATGAGGTGGAATATATGGCCGTTACACATCCGTTAATGCAGGAAGCAACATTATTTTTGCGTCAATGTTATCAAGAACTTGGAAAAAGTGAAGATGAGTTAGAAGCACGCTTGCAACAGGTGGAGCATGATATTCAAAACAATGGAAGTTATGAACATACATTTGAAGAATTAGAACATGGAGCTAAAATGGCGTGGCGCAATAGTAATCGCTGTATTGGACGACTATTTTGGGACAATCTACAAGTGCGCGATGAGCGCCATATTCAGGGGACAGAGCAGATTGCAGACTCTTTACTTGAGCATATCCGATATGCTACAAATGGAGGTAAAGTTCGTCCAACGATCACTATTTTTAGACCACGTGCGATCGACGGATCGGAGATGAGAATTTGGAATCATCAATTGATTCGTTATGCAGGTTATCAGACAGAGCAAGGGATTATTGGTGATCCCGCTTCACTTGATTTTACGCAATTTTGTGAAAAGTTAGGTTGGACAGGAGCAGGAACTTCGTTTGATGTTCTTCCTTTAGTGATTAGTGAACACAATGGGACTCCACGTTGGTTTGAGATTCCGCAAGCAGATGTAATGGAAGTGCCGATGATCCATCCAGATTTTCCGGGATTTACAGAATTGGAATTAAAGTGGTACGCTGTTCCCATCGTATCTGAAATGCGCTTAACGATTGGCGGTATTCATTACACAGCAGCACCTTTTAACGGCTGGTATATGGGTACAGAGATCGGTGCACGTAACTTTGCAGATGAACATCGATATAACTTGTTACCACAAATGGCAAAAATCATGGGATTGGATACCAGCAGTAAAGCGACATTATGGAAAGATCGTGCATTAGTTGAACTGAATTTGGCCGTATTGCATTCGTTCAAAGAAGCAGGTGTGAGTATAGTAGATCATCATACAGCAGCTTCACAATTTCAGCGTTTTGAACAACGGGAAGCGGAAGCAGGACGAGCAGTAACAGGCAACTGGACATGGCTGATTCCGCCGATGTCACCTGCGACTACGCATATTTTTCATCAATCGTATGATAATCGGGTAGTAACCCCTAATTTCTTTTATCAGGATAAAGCATATGAACCGAAAGCTTCTGTTTCGCAAGGAGGCTGTCCGTTTCATTAACACGAAAGGAATATTATTTTGAATAAAATGGCAAGGCATATGAAAGGATTTGTGCATCCGGCACGCTTGATTCCACTGGGATTTGCAGGGATGATATTGATCGGGACGATACTACTGAGTCTCCCGATAGCTGGCACAAATGGTCACAGTGTAGGATTACTGAATGCTTTTTTTACTTCGACTTCGGCTGTCTGTGTGACAGGACTTGCAGTTATTGATACTGGAGCGAGCTTTTCACTATTTGGTGAACTCGTCATTATGGTTCTGATCCAGATTGGTGGATTGGGATTTATGACATTCGGGGTGCTGTTTGCTGTATTACTGGGCAAACAGATTGGACTCAAGCATCGCTTAATGATTCAGCAAGCGACCAATGCTTTTTCCACACAGGGATTAGTGAAATTATCGCTTAATATTTTCCTGATCGCTTTTGTATTGGAATTTGTGGCAATGATCACATTGACGCTACATTGGGGACCAACGATGGGTTGGGCACCTGCTCTGTATCAAGGTGCTTTTTACGCCATATCTTCTTTTAATAATGCAGGATTCTCGTTGTCTCCAGATAGCTTGTCCAGTCATGTTGGTGATCCGGTAGTCAATACGGTCGTTATTTCACTATTTGTCATCGGTGGACTTGGATTTATTGTCGTGACCGATATATTGCAAAAGCGCAGATGGCGTCGGTTCTCGTTAAATACGAAATTGGTACTGATGACTTCAGCGATAGCGACAGTGTTCGGTGTATTATTTGTCCTTGTAGTAGAGTGGGGGAATCCAGCTACACTTGGACATTTGAGTATAACTGAGAAAATATGGGCGTCGCTATTTCAGGGTGTTATGCCCCGTTCATCCGGTTATAATACTGTCGATATCGGTGGTCTGATGGCGGCAACACAATTTGTCTTTATTATTTTAATGTTTATTGGAGCTGCCAGCGGTTCAACCGGTGGTGGGATCAAAACGAATACATTTGCGATTCTAATGCTGGCTCTATACAGTGTGGTACGTGGTCGTAGTGAGATTCGTGCGTTCCATCGCAGAATTAGCTTTGATACCGCATTTCGCGCACTGGCTGTTATTATGATCTCGCTTGGAATTGTGTTTACGATGACCATTTTACTGACACTGACGGAAAGTGGAACAGGCGCTCAATTTTTAAGCATTTTTTATGAAACCGTTTCTGCGTTTGGTACAGTAGGTTCGTCGATGGGCTTAACCCCTCATCTCACACCTGCGGGCAAAATCATCATTATTATTACGATGTATATCGGCCGTCTGGGCCCGCTGGCTCTAGCCTATGCCCTTGCACAGAAAAACAAAGAAGCCAAGTTCAGTTACCCGGAAGAAAAGGTACTGATTGGTTAACAGATAGATCTATCATAATTAAGCTTATATCGAAAAGAAATTTGCATGTATTTGCAACTAAAACTTTTTTGGTATAAGCTTTTTTTGACTTGAATTACAATTTATGGGCAGGTGGTGAAAGCAGTCATGAGCAATATTTTGTATATTGAAGATGATCACGAAATTGGCGAATTTGTTTATGACATATTAGAACAAAAAGGGCATAGAGTAACATGGCTTACTTCATCGTACCAGTATGAGCAACATATTGAAGCAAAAGATATCGTAATCTTAGATGTGATGATGCCAGGATTAGATGGGTTTACTGTAGGGCAACGAATCAAGGAAATGCATATAGACATTCCGATTCTGCTTTTAACGGCTCGTACAGCAATGGAAGATAAGTTAAAAGGATTAGAGTTTGCAGATGACTATATAACCAAACCATTTCATCCCGAAGAATTAATAGCACGTATCGAAGTGCTGTTAAGGCGGTTCAATAAACACCCTATGCACGCACTTGTATTACATCATTTACAGATTCATTTGCAAGAAAAAAGAATTATTAATCGATATACAGCAGAAGAAATCTTTTTAACAGATAAGCAATTTAAAATCTTTATCCTTTTATTAAATCATCCTAATCAAATTTTGACTAAAGAACAGATCTACGAAAATATCTGGAATCAACATTATATGGAAGGGGATAAAACATTGATGGTACATATCAGATATTTGCGTCAAAAAATAGAGGAAAATCCAAATAAACCTGTTATTTTGGAAACGATTCGTGGAATAGGTTATAGGATCAAGCAATGAAGTTATCGACTAAATATGTCATTAATATTATTGTGTCTGTGTTGTTTTTTCCTTTAGCTTTTATCGTTGTTAATTTTGTTTATTATGTTACGTTAACGTATATTATCGATCAGCAGAATCATATTTATTATGAAAAAGAAAAGTTAGAAACGGTATGGCGACAAGATGCGAATCGCTGGAGTGGACAATCAGATGCTGAGATTTTAACAGATTTTCAAAATAATCAGCAATATAAACATTCCAATATTATCTGGATTAGTGATAATGGTGAAGTATTATATATGTCTGCCAAAGCAACAACACTTCCTAAGTCGCCACTTAATGTGACTGAAGTTACAGAGTGGACTCAAAAAGCGAGCCAACAAAATCTTATCATTAGTGGATATATCAAAGGAAGTCAGCATCAAGGATATGGCTTTCTCGAAACGCCTTATTCTATCGTAGGATCTCAATGGGAGATTATGCGCAAAAAGTATGCTCCATTTTGGTTTCTTGGCTTTCTATTTATCTGTTTACTTTTTCTTTTTAATTCTTGGATCTTCTTTTCCAAAATTCAAAAACGATTGGTTCGTCTGCAAGATCATATGCAGAAAGTGGATCAAGATGGTATTCCTAATATTATGAACGTTCGTCATGAAGATGAAATAGGGCAAGTAGAACATTCTTTTAATCAGATGGTAAATAAGCTTAAGCAAAGTAAATATAAAGAACAAGAAGAAACAGAACTTCGCAAAAAATTAGTTGCTGATTTGTCTCATGACCTGAGAACTCCATTAACCGTCATTCGTAGTCATGCGTTTATATTAGATCATGAACTATTAAGCGAAAAGGGAAGCCATTCTGTCCAGATCATTAACGAAAAAATCACGCATATGGGCGAATTAATCGACAACTTATCTTCATTTTCTTTACTGGCTGCAGGCAAATTACCAATCCATATACAGTCGACAGATGTTGTCAAAGTTATTCGTTCATCTCTTACATCGTGGTATCCTCTATTTGAAAAAGAACATTTTGAGATTCATATTGATCTTCAACATCAGCTCCATTGGGAAATTGATGAATTGTGGTTTAAACGAATTTTAGATAATATTTTTCAAAATACTTTGCGTCATGCTTCTGTAGGAAAATACATTTCAGTAGAAACGTATCAACAAAGTCTGCATACTGGAATTAGAATCCAAGATCATGGTCCTGGATTGGATAGTATGTCAGATCATAAAGGTGCAGGAATAGGGCTTTCTATTATTGAGATGATGTGTAAGCAAATGAATTTATGGTATACGATGAACAGTAACGAACAAGGAACAGTCATTATGATTACTAAATAAATGAATATAAAATATGATACATATAACAAAAGTCGTAAAATCTTAATGATTTTACGACTTTTTGATTTGAATAGCTTTGAAATATTTAAACCAAATTTAAACCAAATTTAAACCAAAAGAAGCTGTTTTTTAAACTCTACCTATTAAGATGAAATTATTAAGATATGAATACAAAATAGATAGGGAGGACTAAACATGGAAGCAATTTTGTTCTGTATGGCGATGTTGGCATTAGCAACAACTTTAGGCATATTAATCAGTATATTTTTGAATACCGGTATAAAAGGAGTACTCGATTTAACTCGTAAACCTATAAAAATGATGGCCGTTTCTTTTGCATCTTATATTGTTTTATTCGCAGCTTATATACTGATTAGTCATTCAGTGTAGACTAATTGATTCTTTTTTCGAACCAATTCAATAATTTACTTAACGAATAGGTAAGAATAAAGTAGATAATTGACGCGGTGATATATGGTTCCCATACACGCATATATTGTCCACGCATGCTGTTGGCATAGTACATGAGTTCAGGAACCGCAATAATAGCGACTAAGGAAGAGTCTTTAATCAATACAATAAATTCATTACCAAATGCAGGAATCATTCGCTTGATTGCTTGAGGCAAAATAATATAACGCATCGTCTGGCGGCGTGTCATCCCTAAAGATAACGCCGCTTCTGTTTGCCCTTTTTCTACCGATTGAATACCCGCACGAAAAATCTCGGCAGTGTACGCGGCTGAATTAAGGGTCAATGCTACGATAGCGGCTAGAATCGGATCGCTTCGGTCTAACAGCAATGGAATCAATCCAAAATGCACCATAAGTACTTGCACGAGCAACGGCGTTCCACGGAAAAAGTTGATATAACACGCTGTCGGTAAATGAAAGTACGCTTTGGAGGACATACGTCCAAATCCCATAATCAGCCCAAGCATTGAACCGAAAATAATCCCTGCAAATGAAATACCAATCGTTAATAAAGTGCCTTTTAATAAGATCGGGAGATAGTAAGCAATAATATCGAATCTAAAGTCTGTCATGAAGAGTCCCTTCCTATTCAAAAAGGTTTTTAGACCAAAGAAAGTATGCGTGATTGCTGTATAACGCATACTTTCTTTGTAGAGTGATACATGGACTAAGCGAATATGGCTAGACGCAGCAGAATTAAGATGTGCCTGCTTTGGTGATTTCGGCTTTTAAATTAGTGAGATCAGGCGCTGTACCGAACCATTTTTGATAGATTTCAGCATATTTTCCATTGTCGATCACAGTTTGAATAGCAGGATCGATTTTGGCTTTAAGATCGCTGTCTTTAGGATAGATCAACCCATAGTATTCTGAATTGAAATTCGTATTATCGGTGATGCCGACTAATTTGTTATTCGGATTGTTTTTGATATATTCGCGTACTACGGCAATATCTGCGACTACTGCATCTGCACCACCATTATCCAGTTCGAGCAGAGCTAACGTATTACTATCGAATTTTTTAAGATTAGTACTGTTTTGTCCCATAATTTTGGACATCAAAATATCCGCAGTTGTTCCGTTTTGCACAGCGACCGTTTTGTCTTTCAGGTCAGTTGCACTTTTGATCGGGCTTCCTTCTTTAACCATAATCATATTAGTGGATTCAAAATAAGGGATAGAGAACGAATAAGTTTCTTTACGCTCATCGGTGATCGAGACAGCAGAGATCCCTGCTTTGTACTCGGTACCTTGTTTAACACTTTCTAGTAACGTGTCCCATCCAATATTAGTAACCTCGTATTTCAAGCCAGCTTCTGCCATAACAGCCGCTAGAAAATCAATATCAAATCCTGAGACTTTATCCAAATCCATAAATTCCATAGGAGCATATGAAGCATCTGTAGCGACTTTGATCGTCTCATCACCTGTAGTAGTTGAGGCTGTGCCTGCATCGGTTGAAGCCGCAGGTACAGGATCTTTCGCAGGTGGTGTACCACAAGCAGATAACATAATAACCATAATCAATGCGATAAACGGTAAAAAATGAGTCTTTTTCAAATCATAACCCCCTATTAATTTACTTTATATGATAAGTATATTACCAATAATAACAAAATAGCTCAATAAATAAATCATTATTTGTTAGATAAAGTTACATAAGAATAAAAAAATCTACTCTTTACTTTTTAGAAAATACAAATATTTCCTAAAAATAAAGAATAGATTACATCACTATCATATAGTGTAGTACTTTGTTATCGGTAAATGAAAAGGATAAACGACAAACTCATATATCTGCTAATTAGCTACTTATTATCGGCTGAAATAATAATTCTTCTACTGATTGCACAGTAGCAAAACGCCCATTCCAGACGTTCTCATGGTGAGCAATAATCTGATCTGCACGTAGTACCTGACTATCCAGTGTACTTGTCCCGTTTTGGATAACAATATTGGATTGATAGCCTAGACTGTATGCCGCACGTAATGAAGTATCGATACAAAATTCAGTCTGTGCACCGGCAAAAATAATCTGTTCTATCTGATTATCTTGTAACCATGCCAATAGATCTGTCTTGTAAAAAGCATCCCATTTGGTTTTGCTGAACACTGGATCTTCTGCCTGACGATTGATCTTATGATGTATTTCCCACTCAGGTTTATCGACATATAACTCTTCACCGGGAGTATAACTGGTGTGTTGAATAAAGATCACCGGGCAATTAACAGCGCGAGCTTGAGCGATCAGTTGGTTAACATCTTCGGTTAATTGATCACGCTGATAAAGCGCATTTTCAGGCAGATCGAAAAAGATTTCTTGCATATCAATAATAAGTAACGCTTGCTTCATTCAGATTCCTCCGCTCGGTTATGTATTATTTGCATCTATAGTATACCTTGAAAAGTATGGATCTCGTACACATATGATTGGTATTTTATACAGAGTTGTGGAACAATATAATACATACAGCAAGTGAATGATCTTATTTATAATCTAGTAATCAAAGGGTGGATATAGGGATGAGTGAAGAACGTATTGAAATTAGCAAAAATGTATTGATCGATTGTCTTGGACTAAAAGCAGGCGAATCACTGGTCGTTGTAGCAGACGATAGTCGTAAATATCTTGCTGAATCTCTATATGAAGCAGGCAAGCGATTAGGCGCAGAATCGATGTTAATGGTGATGCAAGAGCGTAGCAAATCAGGAGAAGAACCACCAGCCTCTATCGCTACAGCGATGATGAATGCTTCTGTAGCGATCTGTGTGACACGCTATTCGTTAACTCATACAGCTGCACGCAAACAAGCGGCTGCGGCAGGTACACGTGTAGCAACTATGCCTGGTATTACAGAAGATATGTTTACCCATGGTGCGATTACAGCAGAATATTCCAAAGTCAAAGAATTAACAGAACATGTGACTGCTTTACTTACAAAAGCATCAACCGTACGGATAGAAAAAGAAGGATATAGCCTATCCTTTTCGATAGAAGAACGTGAAGGTGTACCGAGCACTGGACTGTATCTCAATCCTGGAGAATCAGGTAATTTACCTTCTGGTGAAGCTTATATTGCTCCAATGGAAGGAACAGCTCAAGGGCAGATCGTAATTGATGGTTCTATCGCTGGAATAGGTGCTTTAGATTCTCCATTGTTGCTTAATATTAGTGAAGGCCGTCTGGTAGCGGCAGAAGGGGATACAGGCGCTGAATTGTTGCTCATGCTAGGGGATGGAGATGGACGCCTATTAGGAGAGTTCGGAATTGGTACTAACGACAAAGCACGTATTACAGGAATCGTATTAGAAGATGAAAAAGTATATGGCACTATCCATGTAGCTTTCGGTAGTAATAATACATTTGGTGGAACAGTTGCCGCAGGAGTACATATTGATGCTGTTGTTCAAAAGCCAGATGTATATCTAGATGATGTACTGATTATGCGTGCTGGTGAATTGTTAGCATAACTTATCTTCAAGAGTCATATTTCTTTGATCTATACAAAGAAATATGGCTCTTTTTTATTGCTGTACAAGCCAATTATGAATGTGACTCTCAGCATCAAAGGATAAATGATAACATACCATCATATTGCTCAAAAGCGTGATCCTGATCTAAGTTAGACAAGGGTGCGCTTTTTTATGTGAGATAATATCTTATAATAGAAAGTACAATATAGCCCCTATATTGAAAATGCACAGCATAGCAACCATGATAAATACGGCGGTGAGCAAAATGAGATCAGTAGAACTAACTATAAAAGAGTTGCTAAATATGCCTTTATTGCAAGAGGCACAAGTGATGAGTGGAGCCAAAGGTCTGGAGCGATTCGTAAAGCAAATCGATATGCTCGAACAGCCTTATACTATAAAAGATTATCCCAAAGGAACATTGATCTTTATCGATGCGTATCCTATTCAACAACAGCCTGAAGTGCTGATCCATATGATAGAGCAACTGCATACAAGTGAAGCTGTAGGATTGATGATCAGATCTGCACAGAAGATACATCCTATTCTCACAGAAGCAATATTACAAAGTGACTTATATGAATTACCAATCATCTCGTTACCCGAACATATTTCATATATGGATATCACTTATGCCGCTATAGAACAGACATTATATCGACAGGAAAAGTTACGACAACGATCAGATGAAACTTATCGCACATTAACAGCAATGGTTCTTGAAAATATCGGTATTCAAGCGGTAAGTGATCATGTAGCAGGTTTGTTAAAAGCACCTGTAGCTATTATTGATCATAGCGAAACGTTGATTGTCTCCTCTCCAATCGGTTGGGATTTTCGTCAGGCGCGTTATCCTGTGCGTCGCAATATCAATATCGATCAGCGAAGTGTAGCTTATTTATTAATCGATAAAGAACAATGGAATGCGATGGAAGAAGTAGGTATCGAACAAGCACGATTGGTATTAGCTCTTGAATTGATGCGTAATAAAATTATCGAAGACACTGAAAATCGATTACGTGGCAATTTTATAGATGAATTGATGACTCCGCCTGCACCACCCCGTCATGAAGTAGAACAACGTGGACAGCAATTAGGTATGAACCCTTTGCATTTATGGGAAGTGGCTGTTATTGAAGGCAGTGTAGCCCCGGATGAAGAATGGATGACAAGGTTACTATATCAAGAAGCAGCAAAATATAATATTCGTCCTCATATTGAATTTCGTAGCAATCGAGCCATTTTGTTTTTACCTACCCCTCAAGTAAAAGCTACTCCAGCTATTGATGCAGGACAGTCTTCGATTCCATGGGCAACGATTGTCTTATCCTGGTTAAATGATCAGGAAGGCAAATTAGCAGGTTATCGCTCGGGGATTGGTCGTCCCAAAGCGTTGTGGGATATTCATGAAGGATTTAGTGAAGCACGTAATGCACTGACAATTTCACGTCGATTAAGTGGAGAGACAGCGTTGACTGCTTATAAAGATATCGAAGTGTATCATTTACTACGTGGCACAATGGATGAAAAAGGATTTGGTCTATTGTTCGACCGTAAGCTCGGTAAGCTCAAACAGTACGATGAAGAACATACGACTGATTTATTACGTACTCTTTTTTTCTATCTTGAAAGTAGAAGTAGCTTAATCGAAACGGCCCGTCAATTATCTATTCATCGCAACTCCGTCAAATATCGGTTAGAACGTATTCGCGATATTACCGGATTCGATCTCAATGATCCTCATGAACAGTTTGTATATCAGATGTGCTTAATATACTATTATCTGCTAGAACATTCAGAGTAGTACAATATAGAGACACAACCAATAGCCGTCAAAAAAGACAGATTATCGTCTCCCTTTTTTGACGGCTATAATAATGTACTCTTAGGCTAGTTATGTCCAGGCGGAAGGATCCCAGCGTAGATCAGACGTGATTGGCATATCATGACTTACTTGTTCTAACAATGTATCAGCATCGTCAGAATAGACTAGACGGCTTAACGAAGAAGTGCCTGAAAATCCTTCATGTACTGTATGTTGAATCAACTGTAATAGTGGTTCATAATACTGATTCACATTGTACAATCCTAACGGCTTATGATGAATCCCAATCTGTGACCAGCACAATACTTCAAACAATTCTTCCAGTGTACCGAGCCCGCCAGGTAAAGCGATAAAAGCATCTGCCATTTCTTGCATCATTGCTTTGCGTTCATGCATACTATCGACTCGAATCAATTCGCTTAATCCTTGATGCCCTCTTTCGCTATGTAGCAAGCCAGCAGGCATAATTCCAGTGACTTTGCCTCCGGCTTGTAAAGCGGCATCTGCGATAGCGCCCATCAATCCCAATCGGGAACCTCCATAAATTAAATGAATCTGATGTTCAGCAATACGTTGACCCAACAATGATGCGTACTGCAAATAATCACTATTGTATCCTGTACCTGAACCTGCAAATACACATATTGATCTCATACTCTTCACTCCTTATGCAAGGTATACCTCTGTCTATTATATATACCCTTTATCAGCGCAATATAAGAAAAAGCCTTGAATATATCCAAGGCTTTATTTTACAAAAGATATCTTATTCAATTCTACCTAGTAAAATGCAAGTTATTGCGGATTATTCGTCCACAGACCTGCACTTTTCAGCAATACACGAGAAGGTAATTTAAGAGCAGCTACAACCAATTCAGCTAAGTCTTCCGGTTGCATCATTCGATCTTCGTCACCGATCGGTAGACCTGCATTGACAGCAAGTGGTGTGTTTACTGTACTTGGTGTTAAAGCAGTTACACGAATATTGAATTTGCGTACTTCTTGCATCAACGATTCTGTCATACCAAGTACAGCAAATTTAGAAGCGCAATAAGCTGAACCTGTAGCGAATCCACGCTCACCCGCAGTTGAAGCGATATTGATAATATCTCCGCTTTGTTGTTCGATCATAGCAGGCAACAATTCATGAGTGACATAATATGTACCCATTAGATTGACGCGTAGAATGTTTTCCCATTCTGCCGGGTCCATATCAACCATTTTGCCAAAGCTACCGATACCTGCATTATTAATCAGAATATCTACACGTCCCAAAGAAGCCGCAAGAGAAGCTACAGCTTGGCGTGCTTCTTCCGAGTTACCGATATCTGCGGTTGCTGTAAATACTTGAATATCGTAAGTCGAAGTGAGTTCTGCTTTTACCTTTTCTAAATCCGAAGCTGTACGTGCTAGTAATCCTAATTGCACGCCTTCTTTTGCAAGAGCTTCAGCAATCGCTTTACCGATTCCTTTACCTGCTCCTGTGATAATAGCTGTTTTATGATGAATATCCATAGATGAAATCCTCCCAAGTAATCGTATGATAGATTGCGTACTTATTATACTCTTCTACAGCCATACGGGCAAAATGAAACAGATTACTTTTGAGAAAATGTAATAAAATCAGTTACAAATTCCGACAACTCCTATATACTGATATATTGTGGAATTTAATTCCTAGAAAGTGAAGGGATGCCTTTTGAATCTATACCATGAGCTTGTGATCGAAAAGTTGTTACAGCGCGCGCATAGTAATGTACATGTTCTGACCCAAGAACATTTTCCAGGAGATCGTTCGGTAGGTGGCAAGTTCGGAATGAACAGCCGTACGATTACTTTATATATTCATGAGATCGAAGAGCAGTGCACTGAATTATTTGGATCATTACAGTATATTGAACAGTATTTTCAAATTATATTTGCTCACGAATTAGGTCATGCGCATGATCCTATGTTAGAGATGCTTGCGGATGAACTGGAGCGGTGTTCAGATTCTTTGCAATCTGCCCGTATTTCTCTACGGATCGAAGAAAATGCCTGGGAATATGCACGTGATTTATTACCAGAAGTAGAACCTTTTATTTTCCAGACGATTCTAGACCGTTCGCTTGAAGCTTATTATGATGCGTTAACCGCTCATCAGACAGGAAATATCGCATGAACTTATGCTCAAAGAACTACCAATACGCAATAGTAAAAAGATAAATTAGTGACACGAACATGTGTACTTGTTTATCTTTTTTTGTTACAATCAATACAAATTAGGAGGTGCATTTATGAAGTCCAAAGATCAATCCAAGCGTCGTATTATTTTGTTTATCGCCATGTCTTTAGATGGGTACATAGCAGATCAGCAAGGAAGTGTAGAGTGGTTAGAACAGATAGAAGGCGAAGGCGATAATGGGTATAGCAATTTTATAGAGCAGATCGATACAATTTTTATGGGTAGACAGACATATGAAGTTGTTCAAGGGTTTGATATGCCTTTTCCATATCCAGATAAGCAATGTTATGTATTTTCTCGTTCTTCTCATCCAGCAGATGAGTATGTCACTTATGTTGAGGAAGAACTATCTTCATGGGTACCGCAGCAATTAACACAATCAGGTAAGCATATCTGGTTAATGGGTGGCGGTCAGCTTGTACACGAGTTTTTGCAACAAGATTGGATCGATGAAATGATCATTACAGTTGCGCCTGTGATGTTAGGCTCAGGCATCCCACTGTTCCCAGCAGGATACCCGACCTCATCATGGGTACTTAAAGAAACTCGTTCCTATGGACAATTAGCCACACTGCATTACGTTAAGCCTGACTTGCTGTAATCGCTTGCTCCAGATCACTAATAATATCGTTAATATGTTCAGTTCCTACCGATAAACGAATCAATTCTGGACGTACACCAGCAGCCAATTGTTGTTCTTCGGTTAACTGCTGGTGCGTCGTACTGGCTGGATGAATAATAAGTGACTTGGAATCCCCGACATTAGCCAGATGCGAAAATAATTTGACTTGCTCAATTAATTTCTGTCCTGCTTCTGCTCCGCCACGAATCCCGAATGTTAGAATCGCGCCTTGCCCTTTGGGTAAATATTTCTGTGCCAAATGATAAGAAGGATGACTGGCTAGACCTGGATAACTGACCCATTCTACCTGTGGATGTTGTTCTAGAAAAGCAGCCACTTTAGTAGCATTTTCACTATGACGTTCCATTCGTAAATGGAGCGTCTCTAATCCTTGTAACAAAAGCCACGAGTTAAATGGAGCAATAGGAGCGCCTAGATCACGCATGAGCTGTACGCGTGCTTTGATAATATAAGCAATCGCCCCTACCGCTTCTGTGTACACCAATCCATGGTAACTAGGATCAGGCTCTGTTAATCCCGGGAATTTACCATGCGCTGTCCAATCGAACTTTCCACTATCTACAATCACACCACCAATAGAAGTACCATGACCTCCAATAAACTTGGTCGCTGAATGAACGACAATATCTGCTCCATGTTCGATCGGACGCAGTAAATAAGGGCTTGGGAACGTATTATCGACAATCAGTGGAATCCCATGTTCATGTGCAATAGCCGCTACAGCTTCAATATCCAGTACATTTCCAAGCGGATTACCTACGGTCTCAGCATAGAGCGCTTTCGTCTGATCTGTAATCGCTGCGCGGAACGTCTCAGGATCGTCTGAATCGACAAAGGTCACTTGAATACCAAGCTTCGGTAATGTATTAGCAAATAAATTATATGTACCTCCATATATGCTAGCGGCAGATACAATATGATCGCCAGCGCTTGCAATATTAAGAATAGAAAAGGTAATCGCTGCTTGTCCTGATGCGGTAGCCAGTGCACCTGCCCCACCTTCTAAGGCAGCAATTCGTTGTTCAAATACATCGGTGGTAGGGTTCATCAGGCGAGTATAAATATTGCCGAATTCTTTCAAAGCAAACAGATCAGCCGCATGTTCACTATCGCGGAATCCATACGAAGACGTCTGGTATAACGGTACTGCTCTTGAAAAAGTAGTGGGATCGATTTCTTGTCCTGCATGAATAGCTAACGTTTCGAATGAAAAAGGTTGATGTTCAGACATAAGCTCAAATCTCCTTTAATCAAATAGAATAGGTGAATAGAGGCTGTCGAATCAGAGGTGTTATTCATTCTCAATTTTACCTATTTTCGCATGATCTTATGGAATATTCAATGTTAATTTTATAATTCCTATAAAAATAGTATGAATTTTATATATCGTATAATTAGTATGATCTTATAGATGTCGCTTTTTGATCACATCCATTTTCTATTTTGGAAGTTTACGCTGCTTTATGGAGGGTAATACCAAAAAAGGAGGGTGATTTAATGCGAAAACGTGATACAGCCAGAAAGAAAAATCTACCATGAAAATCACGTCGTATGCGTATACGTAAACCAGATGAGACCAGTCTTGTTGTTGATCTAACACATCGACGTATTTTTACCAATAATCGGTATGAATTATTTCGACTATTGAACGATATTTTTACAACACTTTGCTTTTTGAAAGGGAGTTATTTCTTTTTTACTAGCGAAACGAAAACAGGAACAATCATGTTTATTATCGGTAACGCCAATACGTTACTTCGAGCGATTATCTCGATTATTCAACGTGTTCATATGGAATGGATCGAAGAAGAAAAAGATTATTTTTCGACTTCTAAATAATAGATACGTAATATGTCAGCCTGACCAATCAATAGCATATGCTATGTTTGTTCCTGCGACTTAGCCAGACTTCAAGCTGAGGACTATACCAAAATACACCAAAAAAACCTCACCGATAAAGGTTGAGGTTTTTTGTCTATTTCATAACACTAATCGTATATTATTACCTAAGTAAATATAGATTACCGATTTACTTTTTTCAAAGCTTTGGTTGCCGGGCCTTCGATCACTTCGCCATCATAAGCAAAGCGTGCGCCATGACAAGGGCAATCCCATGAACGTTCAGCTTCATTCCAACCAACTTCACAGCCCATATGGGTGCAAGTTGTATCCACCATATGCAGTGCACCCTCTGGATCACGATAAGCACCTGTACGCTTGCCATGATGCCAGATCACTCCACCTTCATCATTGTCCAGATCATCGGCTTTGCGACGGTTAAAGTCTAACTTACCGGTAATCATTTCTTTAGCGACATTCGCATTTTGCACAACTGCTGTTTTAATTTTTGTCAAAAGCGGTTGTTTGCGAGAAGGGTTAAATAGTTCTGCGTATCGGTTATCTCGACCCATAATCATATCAGTCATCATATGAGCAGCAAGTGTACCTGAAGTCATGCCCCATTTGGCAAAGGCTGTACCTACCAGAATATTAGGCTCATCTTCAGTGATATAACCAATACAAGGGATATTATCGAGCGAAAATAGATCTTGAGCAGACCAGCGATACGGAATTTCTTTGATCCCGAGCAACATCCCTACAAATTTCTCCAGACCTTCATAATGCGTAATCGTTTCATCTTCTTGCCCTGTTTTATGACCGTTTCCACCAACGATCAGCATCTCTTGTCCATCGATTGTAGCCGAACGTAGAGAATGCTTCGGTTCATCCACACTTAGATACATTCCACCTGCAAAAGTCGTCTCGGCACGAACAGCTAATGTATAGGAACGTTCTGCATGCAGACGAGCAAAGTAAAAACCATTCTGATCGGTGACTGGATAATGAGAAGCAGATACCACTTTGTCACAGGTAATCCCGTATGACTGATCTTGTATCAACAGACGGGGACGATCTCCTGATTCGACTTCTTCAATGATCGTATCTTCATAGACAGTACCGCCAAGCAATAGAAATTGTTGTAACAAGAATACAAGATATTGAAGCGGATGGAAACGCGCTTGATCCGGTAAAGCAATAGCACCTTTAACAGTGAGCGGAATCGGTAATGAATCGACCCATTCACCAGGAATACCCAGCTTGCGATAAGCATCCATTTCTTTTTCTAACTTTTTGAATGTGGAATCATCTGACTCTACATAGATATAAGAAGTCTCTTGTTGCCAATCGCAATCGATATTATGTTCTTCCACCAGACGGCGCATGTAATGGAGCGCTTCTTGTGCACCTTCATAATAAAGAATAGCTTCTTCTTCGCTAAAATTGCTGATGAGTTCATCATAGATCATGCCATGCTGTGAACTCACTTTTGCTGTTGTATAGCCTGTTGTTCCGTCTAGCACTTTCCCACTTTCTACTAACACTACTTTTTTGCCTTCTTGCGCCAGTAAATAAGCGGCTGTAATACCTGTGATGCCTGCTCCCACGACCACGATCTCTGTGTCTAATTCTCCTTGTAAAGCAGGAAAAGTAGGCAAGTCCACAGTAGCTCGCCATAAGGAAGATGGGTATTCAGGTAGATTTTGAGGTGATAGATTTGGAGTTGTTTCTTCATGAGATGGTTCTTGCATCGTTGTCCTCCGTCCGATTCTGTAGTCAGAACTCAGTAATTTGTAATCAATAGTTTTCCATTTCCATTATTACCACCGTATGGATGACGCTAAGCGTCTGGTTACAGGTGATATTATGTATAGCAGGAATTTCATGGTAAAATAGAACACTTCATCAACTATAAAGGAGAGATACATATGACCAAAGTAATGAAAAGTAGACCATCACGCGTAGTTGTACTAGGAAGTATCGCTTTATTATTAGCTATGATGACAGGGTGCCAACAAAGTAATTCTGCTGCACCAGCAACCAGTGAACAACCTGTAACTACCACTACACAGACCACCGACAATACTAGCAATAATAATACAAACAGCACCTCAACAAGTTCCACAACAGCAGATACATCTACATTCGCAGAAGAGCAAGTAGAGCAAGGGATCCAATTCGCTTCTAAGTACAAAAAAGATCAATATACCGTAGGCGAGGAATACAAGCAGAATACTTCACCAGAAGAAATGATCGAACTAGCAATGAAGAAAAACGAGCCTTATCTTACAGAAACACAATTACAATCTCAGACTACTTCAAGACTGCTCACTCTACCTATGCAGTTAGCTGTTACAAAGCAAAGTACATTAAGCCCTCAAGATCTAGAAATACACAAAAAAGAACCCCAAACGAAACAAGGAGTTCTGCAACTTTCGTATACGATGAAGATCGCTTTTGCGAATGGAGAACCAAGTATTCCTGTTGAAGGCGAATTACAATTACAACCGTCCGCAGATACATGGAAAGTGAGCTACGATGCATTTAATAATAAAGACTTGATGGACATCGTGATGAATACCAAATCATAAATTATACATCGTAACCTGCATTTGCATGCAATTAGGATCAGTATAATCATCGCAATTATTGGAGTAATTCCTGTAATGTCTGTTGCCAGCGTTCTAATACGTCCTCTGCTTGATGAAGCTCAATAGTGATCCCGGAAGTAAGGGCAGCGTATTTGGCAGTATCTTCACGAATATGTTCGATTGTAGCTACAAATCGTGCTCTAGCATATGTAGCTTCAGGTAACGCTGGCAAAGGTGTAAGCGATAAGCGCAAAGCATACGATACACCTTGCCAGACTAACGTTAATAATGCTTGACCTGTGCGTATAATATTGCCAGTTGTTGTTGTGCCTTCCCAGAGAGCTAAGCGGAGATGCTTGTGATCTGTAGCGATCACTTCTCCTACACTAACCATTGCCTGATGCGGATAACCATCTTCATTAACAGTAAGAAGGGGCATTGCTAATTGCTGTTTGGACTGTAAGTGCTGTCCATTGAATAGTTCTGATAATATAGTATTGCTCATTATTAATCATATCCTTTCTTCCTCGATATTATACATAATTGTATATTTATTAAAGTATTCTTCTTTTAAGTATGTATGTTAAAAAAATATTTAAAATTGTAATTTTTAATATAAAGTTAGCAAGCAAGCATTAATAATTTATATATAATGTGCCGATAGTATAAATATACATAAAAGTCCCAGTAACATCCTTATAAATTAGTCTATTCTTAAAAAAGATATATATGGAATTGTTGATCTTTATTTGCAAGTGAGTTCCCATGATTTTATTCATGGCTCAAATATAAAAAAGGGGTTTTATTTAGTATGAAAATTAAAGTAGTTTTAGGTTTGATGAGTATGTTATTAATTAGTACTATTCTTTCGCTCCAAACAGCATCTGCAAAAGATGTGTTGATTAACGAAATGAATAGCAATCCATTTGATAAAGGTAGTATTGTATCAGGTGAATGGAAAGACAGTGCACCCAGTGGTTCAACTTCTACTTCTACATGGAAAACTGCATGGAATTATGATAACACTAGAGATTACGATATTAGCACAGAATACTATATAGCAGGAGATTATGCTGCTCAGCTAGATCTTGGTATCCTCAAAATTGCCCATATCAGAGATGATGTTACAAATTGGATTGCTAAAGGTGTTTTTATTAAAGATGGTACAACGTGGAAGAAAATAGCTACTACAACAACAAATAAACATATTTGGAGATTAGCATATAAAGCAGACAAAACGTATACTTTATATAAAGATGGAATTGTACTGCAAAGTGGAACAGTAAATGAACTTCCAAAAAGCCAATCTTTTAATATTGAAAACATTGTAAACAATTCATCTGTATTATTAAATTATGTACGTATTACAGATAATATATCAAATGCTCCTTTAGCACCAACAAATGTTACAGCAGTTGCTAAAGATAACAGCGCATTATTATCATGGGACAATTCAGATACAGCCACTAGCTATACTGTATCTCGTTCTGTTTACCAAGATGGTCCATTTGAAGAAGTAGCTAAAAACATTAAAGAATTAACTTATTCTGATGCTTCTGTTACAGCCGGTAATACTTATTATTATAATGTAAAAGCAGTTAGTGAATCAGGAGTAAGTGTAGCTTCTAATACAGTTAGTGTGATGTTTGAAGCACCACGTATCCCAGTGCTTGATGTAGTTATAGCACCAGAGAAGGTTACAATAGGAGATACGTTTACAGCTGATATTGCTTTGAAAAATGTACAAAATATTTATGCTGAAGATTTTACTATTAATTATGATCCAAAATTAGTTGAATATGTTGGTTATGATGAAGTCACTGGTTATAAAGTATATAACGAAAACAAAGATGCTATAGGCAATTTGCGTTTTATTATTGCAAGTAAAGGTAAAGAATTTGCTATCAAAAACGACACAGTTATTGTGAAATTAAAATTCAAAGCCATTGCTGCTGGTTCTGCAAAAGTAGATGCTTTAAAAGCTCGTATTGCTGATACAGATAAAGAATTCGATCTTGAAGTACAAAATGTGCTTGAAGATACAGTGTTGATTGAAAAACCTCGTTTTTTGGACGTAGATAGATCTGGACAATATACATTGTTAGATCTTTCATTAGATGCTTATTACTTTGGTATGGCTTCAACTGAAACAAATCGAGATATTCATGATGCCGACCAAACAGAAGATAGTCAGATTAATGATGATGATCTTATATATATCGTAAATCAAATCATTAAAAATACTGAGTATACACCAAACAAATAAGGTACTTAAAAAATATCTTGCTATCGACTACCTATTTATGTTAAAAATATATTAATTATACCCGAGTCTGTTGAACCTGTAATCTACGGGATAGAAGCAGGAAGATTCAATGACTTGAAATGGAGAAGGAGGTGAGGCAGGATGTTGTATTTCCCATTATCAATTACGCTTGAGCGCAGACCGCTTGGTAGCTGTAGTATTGTTCATTCATTTGGCGACAACGGGAGAAGTCTGTCCAAAAATGAATATCTTTATTATGGCGAAATGCCGCTCCTGCCTTTATCTCCAGACGGATACAGAGTGTAAGCTTGTACAAGAAACGAAGCTACGATGAATCGGTGCAACGGAAAGCTATTCCGATCAATCAATTCGTACTTCTTAGCAAGCCACATGTAACACTCTATACCTGCTGGCATATAAAGCGTCTGCTCTGATGCAAGCAAAAACAGAGAAGTCGCAGGGACATTTCCCTGCGGCTTTTTTGTGCTTTTTTATACTACGCACACAGATGAGATCGCAAGGCAGAAGCGCATTTCCCTCTACTTTATACACTCAGAGGAGAATGAACAATATGTCTATTATGATCGCCTGTCAGCAGGTTCAACAATATTATGGTGCCGAGCATGTATTAACCGAAGTTACTTTTGAAATTCATAGTGGAGCCAAAGTCGGGCTGATCGGAATGAATGGAGCCGGCAAAACCACATTGTTCCGTATTTTATCCGGTCAAGACAAACCGTTTCAAGGCGAAGTCCATATTCAAAAAGGTTCCAGAGTCGGCTATCTACAACAGATGCCTGTATATGATCCACATATTACGATTTTGGAAGTGTTGCAAGAAAGCTTTGCCCATTTGACCCAATTACAGGAACGAATGGAGCAGCTGAGTATACAGATGGCAGACGAACATCTGGATGAAAAGCAGATGCAACGTGTCCTTCAGCAGTATGGGGAAGCACTGGATACATTCGAGCGTGGTGGTGGTTATGAAATGTCTGCTACAATCGATCGGATAGCAAATGGACTAGGGATTCCTGCCGAACATTATGATCGCTTGTTCGAAGGACTATCCGGTGGAGAAAAGACCAAGGTCGGTCTTGCAAGATTGTTGCTGACCGATCCAGATATCTTACTATTAGATGAACCGACCAACCATCTAGATATGGATGCAGTGGTCTGGTTGGAGCAATTTATCAGTCAATCGCCAGCGACAGTCATTGTGATTTCGCATGACCGTTACTTTTTGGATAAAGTCGTTCATCAAATTGTAGAACTAGAGGACGGAGAAGCCACCACTTACCCGATGAGCTATTCGGCGTATCGCGAAGAGAAACAGCGTCGTCTGGTCAGACAATTCGAAGATTACAAAGATCAGCAAAAAGAGATTAAGCGGATCAAAGAATCAATCAAACGTCTAATCGAGTGGGGTAATCGCTCCAATCCGCCTAACCCATCATTCCACCGCAAAGCTGCTTCGATGCAGAAAGCATTAGATCGGATGGAAAAAGTCAAGCGTCCGATTATGGATCGCGCACAGATGGAGCTGGATTTGAAGCAAAAAGATCGTTCGGGAGATCGTGTATTGGTTCTGGATCAAGTGAATAAGCGTTATGGAGATAAAGTACTGCTAGATCAAGCTTCAGCGCTATTACGTTATGGAGAAAATGCAGCGATTATTGGTGGCAATGGAGCAGGAAAAACGACCTTACTACGCATGATCTTACAACAAGAACCGATCGACAGTGGTACACTCACGCTAGGTTCACGTACCGAAGTAGGCTATCTTGCACAAGAAGCCGCTCCGCCTGATCTGGGTGAAACGGTACTACAATGGTTCAAGCTAGCGGCGAAGATGGAAGAAGGCGAAGCGAGAGGGCAGTTAGCGAAGTTCTTATTTTACGGATCAGACGTATTCAAAAAAGTCTCCGGTCTATCCGGTGGCGAATGGAGCCGTCTCCGCCTAGCGATCCTCATGCACGAACGCCCGAATCTGCTGATTCTGGATGAACCGACCAATCATCTGGACATTTCTGCCAGAGAAGCACTGGAAGAAGCATTAGAAGAATTTCCAGGAACGATACTGACTGTATCGCATGATCGATACTTTATTAATCGGATAGCAGATCAGATTTGGAGTCTGAATGGTGGAGAATTGAGTGTAAATATAGGGAATTATGAGGATTGGAGAGAGTGGAAGGAGAAGGTTTGATTAAATAATATTATAAATAAAAAAAGATGAGCTTAGCTCATCTTTTTTTATTTACGCTCCTATACCATGTCCCATAGTGGAATATATGTTAGAATTTTCAGGTAAAGTAGTTGGCAAAGTGATAATTAACAAACTAACAGTTAGTACCATTGAGAGAAAAAATCTCTGCATCTTTATTCACCTCCATAACTGTAAGTTCATAATCTTTCTTTTGTTCTTCAGAAGCATAGGATTTAAATCTTTCAAACAAAGAAATACAATCGATAATTCTATTTTTATTATAAATATGGATCGAAATTTTAAAGCTTTTTAGAATATAATTAATTCCTACTTTATATTGATTATTACGAAAATAATAAATAGATAATTGATAATACAATACTAAATAACGACTTATATTTAATGATTCTGTATCATCAATTTTTAAAGTTTCTTGATTAACATATTCAGGGAAGCCATTAATAATTTCATTTATATCAAAATTATATTTATTAGCAGCTTCTGTTAACGTTATAAGACAAGGTAAGATTTCATCAGGTTTGTCTTTTACAAAAGAAACATATTCTTTTAGATGTCCAAAGTTACCCATAAGCAAATTCAAAGTATGCTTATTTGCAATTGCAAACATTTTGAACTTATTAACTTCAGACATACCTAGATCATTTAAATTTTCAAACCAACTTAGGTCTTCATAACACTTAATATAATTTTTTGCTTCTTCATATCGTTGTTGAAATTCAAGAGCAACAGACTTTATGAGATAACCTTGACCATAATACACAACTAAATGACGCTCTGTGTCTCCTATTACTGACTTAATATTAATATTATCTTTGCTACTCTCATAAATTGCTTTGCTCAATAATTGTAATTCGTCAGCGCAATATTCCATAATTTTCCAGTCTTGTAATGTATAATAGACATTTGAAAGTTGTAATAACGCATCTAACATTATATTTTCAGGTAATCTATTACGATAAGGTTCAAATCTAATAGCTGCCCTAAAGCTTTTTTCTATATTCTCACCAATCGAAGCTCTAAACACTCGATAATGCGAAATCGCTAATCTTTCAGAATGTTGATGCTTTTCGTTCTCAATCACACATTCATAGAATGGCAATGATTCTTGTACTTTGCCTTCAGCATATAGTTCCTCTGCTAAACCAAAGATCGATATTGTATTATTCAAATCCTCCATCAAACGATCAAGAACTTCTTGAATACAATCGTACCGACCAATTTCTGTACAACGCAATAAAAATGCCTTTATCCGACGCCAGTCTGCTTTTTCATTAATAAAACATTCGTCCACATAATACTCATACATCCAGCCTTCTGCATGACCCAAAGCTTCTGCCATTAAGTCTAACTGCCGAATAGAAATCGATTTTGGAGGATTACCATTTAAGATTCCGCTGATGATCCCGCGGTTGATTCCAGCCTGTTTACCGAAGCTGCTTAATGAATGTCCTTTTTGTCGAATTCCTTTTTCAATCTCAAGCCGTATGGTTGTGGTGTTGGTAATCATAACCGAACACACCCCTTTATGTTGAAAGTTTCCCGTTGTTGCGCCCCAGTAAGACCATGAAATTCAAATTTATTACATTATACATTACGCTTTGAACAGGGGTCAATTACTTTTAATCAAATCTTCAAAATTTAGGAATCACAAAAGACATAGTTACCATACAAGGGAAGTTATGGTTTCTATGTCTTATTGGGTACTCAGTTTCCATTTTTAGAAATCAGTCGAAGCTTTTTAAATAGTTCAAGACAATCTAATATTCGACTTTTATTATATTTGGTTACAGTCGATTCTAAGGCTAGCAGAATCTTTTCAAGCTTATCGTCATACGTTCCTTTATTGCATTGATAAAGTGCTAGTTGGTAATAAAGATTAATATAACGACTAACTCCTGTCTGTTCTGTATATTCAGTATGTTCATTAATATATTGAATCAGATCGTCTGGATAAATAATATTGCTAAATTTATTAATGACCAAATCAACATTATAATTATGCATATTTGCGGCTTTGAGTGCCATATGCAAGCTTGCTAGCATTTCCTTAGGATGTTGCTCCGTCAACTCAATATATTGATCTAATCTTGAGAAGTCTCCTTGTAATAATTCAATATTATGTCTATTGAAAATAGCGAACAGCTTAAATCGCTCTACTTCATGAAGACCTGCTTCATCTAGCCCTGGAAACCAACTTAAATCAGCAAATTTATCTATACATAGAAGAGCTTCATCATATTTTGCTGTATACTCTTTGGCAACAAATTTCATAGAATACGAATGAGCATAATAATAGACTAAAGTAAGTGGAGTATCTAAAGAGTTGAAAGTATTTTTCTTTTTTTGTTGTTCGATTGTGATTTGGATTAAATAAATTAATTCATCAGCATATTGTTCACCTAGTATCCAATCTTGAGTACCGTAACAAATAATAATAAGTTGTAATAGTGCATCTATTGTCAAAGCTAGAGGAAGCTTGTCACGATAAGGACTAAATTGTATAGCCAAAAGTAAATTATTCTCAATATCTTTATTAATCGATTGTCTAAATATACGATAATGACTAATCGCCATTCTTTCACTATACGATTGTCGTTCATGTTCTATAATACATTGGTAAAAGGGTAGCGCAGATAATGTTTTTCCTTCTTGAGTTAAATCTTCTGCAAATTCAAATATGTTTGTAAGATATGAAATGTCTTCCATTAAAAGATGTAGGGTTTGTGCGATTAATAGTTGATTTCCCAACTCTACGCAACGAACTAGCAAAGACCGAACACGTCGCCAATTGGCTTTACCATCCTCGAAACATTCATTCATGAATTGCTCGTACAACCAGCCTTCTTCTTTTTCCAAAGCATGAGTCATTTGATCTAACTGTTTGATTGATATTGGTTTAGGAGGGTTGCCGTTCAACGTAGCGCTTAATATCCCTCTGTTGATTCCTGATATCTTGCTAAAATGGCTAAGAGAATGTCCTTGAGCAGTAATCTCTTTTTCTAATTCATCCCGTACAGTTATTCGATGATTCATCGATTTCACCTCTGTTTATATGTCAGCCATATGAAGTTAAATAGTTAGCATGATATGTCGATTAGTCTTTATGTTCTCTAGGCATCTCGCGTAACTTTTTAAATAACTCCAGACAATCCATAATACGTCCACGATTGTATTTCTCTACAGATGTTTCTAGAGCCAATAGAATTTTTTCGAGCTTTTCATCATAGACGTTACGATTACATTGATAAAGAGCCAATTGATAGTAAATATTAATATAACGACTAATTCCAATAGGAATATTTTTATAATGGTCTCGTAGAAATCTAGCTTGGTGAATATAATCCAAAATATCGTTCGGATAAATAATATCGTCAAAATACGTAAGAATATGGTCAATCTTCATATCATATTTGTTGGCTGCTTTTGAAATAATCAGTAAGCTAGGTAACGCTTCGCCGGGATGAGTTTTTAATAATTCAAAATAATCTACCAATTTGTCTGTATGTCCAGTTAACAATTCTAAATTCAATTCATTAAACAACGCATAGATTTTAAATTTTTCGACATGTTCTTTTCCTAGATCATCTAGACCTTCAAACCAACTTAAATCCGAGAACTCTTTTAAATAAGGGCGAGCTTCATCGTACTTTTCCATATGTTCTAAGGCTACAAATTTCATCAAATGACTTTGAGCATAATAAGTAACAAGAGGTCTTGTGAAGCTAGGTGTCGACACAGCTATTTTCTTTTTTCTTCTTTTACAGTCTTGTTTGTAAATGATATTAGATAATATATTCAGTTCGTCTGAACAGGCTATAACCATATTCCAGTCCTGCACCGTGTAATAGATATTAGCTAATTCTAATAGGGCTTCTAGCCGAAAATGATCGGGTAAGCGATTACGGAAAGGATGAAATACCATCGCAAGTCTAAGGTTATTCTCAATAATTGGACTAATCCTGGCTCTAAATAGTCGATAATGACTGATCGCTAATCGCTCAGAATGATAATTCCGCTCATTTTCAATAACGCATTCATAAAAAGGCATAGCTACTACAGTCTGATTCTGCTCTACTAATTCTTCTGCTAGATTAAACACATGAGCGACATGAATAGGATCTTCCATCAGCAAATTTAAAATATCGCCAATAAGATCATCACGATTAAGTTCTATACAACGAAGCAACAGCGCACGAACACGTCGCCAATTGGCTTTGTTTTCTTCTGAGAAGCACTGTTCTATAAATAATTCATATAGCCAGCTTTCAGGTTTGCCAAGAGCTTTAACCATAGTATCCAATTGAGTAATAGACATGAGTTTGGGAGGATTTCCGTTCAATGTAGCACTCAAAATCCCCCGATTGATTCCAGAAACCTTACTAAAATGACTAAGCGAATAACCCTGCTTATGCATTTCGGACTCTAGTTCAGTAATTAGGGTTATTCGATGTTTCATGCAGATCACCTCGATATAGTAGGGTAGTTTTAAGGCATCGAACGAATGACATTTTGAAGTAAAGAGGTATAGTCTAAATTGAGGCTCATATTGCATTTTTGTAAAGAATTTTTAAAGTGTTCAATTGTTTTATGCAATTCTAAAGGCTCTTTTTGATGTTTAGATTGATACAAAGCAAGTTGATAACACACATTGGTATACTGATTATCCATAACATACTTATTTTGATAAGAATTAACGTACGGATTGCTAGTAATATAGGAATGAAATGTTTTAAGTATGTGATCAATATTCATATCGAACTTATTAGCTACAGTAAGAATAGTCAAAATACCTGAAATGATTTCTCCTTTATGATGTTGAAGATACAGGACATAATCTTCTATTACTTCAAGATTACCTTTATATAATTCAAAACAATACATATTACCTTCAGCAAACATTTTGAAATTTTCGATTTCTATTTTAGATTGAGGATCATTGCAAATAAACCAGCTTAAATCAGAGTAGATTGATGTATACATGATCGCTGTATCATATTCTTCTGTTTTTTCATAAAAAGTGGCTTTTAATAAATATCCTTGTCCATAATATTTGATAAAAGGGCGTTCTGCTTTGATATGAATATAGCGCTTAGAATTGTATAAATTCTTAGTTAATTCTATTAAAAGATCAGCACATTGCCTCATCATTTTCCATTCCTGAACGGTGTAATAAATAATTGCTAGTTGTGTCCAACCTTCTAATTTCAAGTCATCAGGCAAACGCTCGCAAAAAGGTTGGAAAGTGACAGCGGCTATAAAATTTTGCTTAATATCTCGCTTAATCGCATAGCGGAAAATGCGGTAATGACTGATTGCAAGCCGTTCTGCTTGGTAGTTGCGTTCATTACTCACCACGCATTCATACAACTGCATAACACTCTCACTCGGATTGTCTGCAATTAGTTCTTCCGCCAGTTCAAACACTTGATTTAAGTAGGATATATCTTCAAGCAACAAACATAAAATACGCTCAATCAAAACGTTTCGATTTAGTTCAATACAACGCAGAAGAAGCGCTCTAACACGACGCCAGTTGGTTTTACCTTGTTCGTCAAAGCATTGTTCTGCAAACCGTTCATATAGCCAACCTTCTGGCTTCCCCAAAGCAGTGGTCATTGTATCCAGTTGATTAATTGACATAGGTTTGGGAGGATTTCCGTTCAAAGTGGCACTTAAAATGCCACGATTGATTCCAGAGATTTGACTGAAACGACTAAGAGAATAACCTTGCTTAGAAATCTCATTTTCTAACTCCGTACATAAGGCTATTCGGTTGTCCATACAGATCACCTCTTGACTATTGTATTAAGGCATTGAACGAATAAAATGTTGTATCAAAGACGTATAGTCCATAGTACGGCTCATATTGTATCTACGTAATGACATATCAAATGTATTCAATGTATTTTTAAATTCTTCCAGAGGATAGCCTCTTTTTGCTTGATAAATAGCTAATTCATAGTAAAAATCAGTCAGCATTGTATTAAAAGTAATGTTATTTTTGTAATAGCCAATTTCAAATTTAATATTATTATCAGGATGAGGTACAAATGTATTAAGAACAGAATCGATACAAAAATGATTAATGTTAGCGGCTTTTAAAATAGTTAATAAACTAGGTAATTGTTCAAACAGATTTTCTTTTAAAAAAGTAATATAATTTTCTAAGCATTCTGTATTGCCAAGCATTAGCTGTAAATTATATAGATTGGCTTCAGCTGCTATTTTTAATTTATGAACTTCAAGATGTCCAACTTCATTCAGTGATTTGAACCAACTCAAATCTTTATAACCGTCAATGTACTTTAAGCCTTCTTTATATTTACCTGTATATTCGAAAAAAATGGATTTTATTAAGTAACTTTGTCCGTAATACCAGACCAAATGTCTTTCGGTTGACAGGGGGACATAATCCGCACCTTGCTGATCCATTTTTTTGCATTCTTCCTTGTACACCCGATGAACCAATACGCTCATTTCATCTGTTACTTGTTCCATCAGATCCCATTCCTGTACGGTGTAATACACATTTGCCATTTGTAATAAAGCATCTAATCTCAAATGATCAGGGATGCGATCACGATAAGGATAGAACAAAGTTACTGCTGATTTGTTACGTTCTATATCTTCACTCAATTGAGCACGAAATAGCCGGTATTGACTGATCGCTAGACGCTCTGCATGTTGCTGACGTTCGTTTTCGATCACACAGGTATAGAAAGGAACACTTTGTTCCAGTTGACCGTTAAGCACCAATTCTTCTGCTAAATCAAACACATGAGGGACATACCGATAATCTTCCATCAGCAAATTTAACGTATGTTCAATCAAAACGTTTCGATCTAATTCAATACAGCGCAGAAATAAAGCACGAATACGTCGCCAGTTGACTTTGCTGCTTGCAAAACATTCTTCTATATATTGTTCATATAACCAGCCTTCCGGTCGATCGAGAGCGGCAGCCATACGATCTAGCTGGTTGATCGATATCGATCGAGGTGGATTGCTGTTGAGCGTTGCACTGAGTACTCCACGATTAATACCAGATATCTTTTCAAACTGTGTTAAATTGATTTGTCTGCGTTGAAGTTCTTGCTCAATATGAGAGCGGACTGTATCCAGTGTGCTCATAAACGGTAAGCACCTCCGAAAAATACAATATTCCTTATACGATTCCAGAAAATGATAGTTTTTATTATTCTATAAGTTACTTAAAATGTCAGAGTAGCTTTTTTAGTAACTTAGTATAAGGGTTCTATTGACCTATACAATTTGGGAGTAAACACTCACGGATTACAAAAAAAGGTTGTGATTACAAAATAAAAGAATCCGTTTTTTGAAAACTCCTGTAATAATAAAGATACAAGTTACTTCACTACTGTCATATAAACGGACACGTAGAAGTACAAATGTTGGCTGGCAGGATCTCACTACAATCCTATATACCAATAGCTTATAAGCTTTATAGTAATACCCAATAGTAAAGTAGCTTGTAGATGTAAATAGCTGTCCTATAGAAATATGGAAATAAATAGAAACACTCTAGCAAGTAAACGTAGTGAGTCCGAAGAATTCTTTAGCAACATACCACATAAGTAGTAAATTAGTTTATATCATAGAACACCCAACATTCCCTAAATGAATAGAGAAGACCAGAAAAGAGCATGATCGCCTACAGATCACGCTCTTTTCTGGCGTTTATTGATCGTTTATTACATTTTCAAAATATTTCCAAAAAAACATCGCGAAAATGGTTTATATTGGATATTTTTGTGTTATATTCTATAGGTTGTTATTTTATATCTCTAATATGGAGGCTTATGAATGAACAGAGTTAGTATCGTGTTTACGGATTGTGTCAAAAAGAAAATGATTTGGAATCTAATCCCGGCGATGATTATCTTTTTGGTGTGGATGTATGGTATTCATGTAAGTGTGTATGAAGCTGTAGCATCTGCTGTTATCGCAGTGGTTGTACTGACTGTTGGTGATATGATTTCCAGTTACTTTTTTGGCGATACCTTCAATGCCACCAATTCTAATCATCCTACTCATTAATCGCTTGGATATGTGATATCTTCAAATAGATTTAAAATAAATCGTTGTTTACAAAAAAGCAAAAAACGCTGTTTTACAAACATGTGTCATAATCAGGGGCAAGAGTAGCACGTTAACCTGTTACTCTGCTCGGTTATGCGCCCCACGTAGAACTGTGCACCGTAAAGATTAGGAACGATCCATATGAATGATTACAGATAGCACCTTTGTCTCGGAAAAACTCGGGATTGAGGTGCTTTTTGTTTCAGTATGTGCACTGTAGCTTATTATGAGAGGAGAGAGTATTTTTCTACTGAGATCGACCTGCAAACTCAAAAGGGAAATTTGGTTTTTTTGATAACTTGTGGGAAAATATAGGCATAGAGAAAGCTCTGTACTCTCTGTATATTTGCAAAACTAGAGGTCTGCTTCAAATTGGTTTATGATAAATAGGAGGTGATCGATATGAGTGCATTCAAATCATGGTTAAACAGTACGAAAAACAACTTGAATGATCAGATGAAAAAGTTCAAAAATAAGGACTTTTTAGAAGCGATCGTAGCAGGTTGTGCTCTTGTAGCGGCAGCAGATGGAAATATCAGTGCAGATGAGAAGCAAAAAATGGCAGGTTATATCGGACGCAATGAACAATTAAAAGTGTTTGATATGAGTCTGGTTATCGCTCGCTTTAATCATTATGTAGAAAATTTTGAATTTGACGCGATCATCGGTAAGCAAGAAGCGCTTAAAGCGATCAGCAAATTCAAAAGCAAACCAGAAGAAGGTCGATTGTTGATCGGCGTATGTAGTGCAATCGGTTCAGCAGATGGTGATTTTGATCCTCAAGAGCAAGCAGTTGTGCGTGAGATTGCTACTGTATTGGGCTTGAACGCTTCCGAGTTTGGACTGTAATTCGGGTAAGAATAAAGACAATTTTAAAAAAAGTTGAAACGATTCTCCGGTAATAACAGTATTACATATCAGTATTACAAAGGAGGTCATATCATTTTATGAGTATCAGCTTAGTCAAAGGTCAAAAAATTGATTTAACCAAAGGCAATAGCGGTCTGAATCAACTGGTGGTTGGTTTGGGTTGGGATCCCGCGGAGACACAATCTAAAGGATTCTTCGGTATGAAAAAAGCCAAAGCAGATATCGACTGTGATGCTTCAGCGATTCTTTTGGACGCAAATGATAAATTGACCAAAGCTACAAATTTGGTCTGCTTTCATAACTTGACTAGTGGTTGCGGTTCTGTCAAACACAGCGGGGATAACCTCACAGGTGAAGGTGCAGGAGACGATGAGCAAATCCATATCGATCTTTCTAAAGTACCTGCTGATGTGCATAAAGTGCTCGTTGTGGTTAATATTTATCAAGCAGAACAACGCAAACAAGATTTCGGTATGATTTCGTCTGCATACATTCGTATTGTAAATGGACAGAATCAACAGGAATTGGTTCGCTTTAATCTAACAGATGATTATTCCGGTATGACAGCATTGATTACAGGTGAAATCTACCGTAATGGATCAGAATGGAAATTTAACGCAATTGGTCAAGGAAAACAGGCTGCGCATATCGATATTTTGGCTCGCCAATATTCATAATCGGTAAGCGTTATCTTCCAACAATGAAAAAGAGTCAATTATACGTTATTCACAACTCAAATCATACACATGGAAAGAAGGAATTGAACATGGGAATTAACTTATCTAAAGGACAAAAAGTAGATTTGACGAAAAGTAATCCAGGATTATCTAAAATCACAGTAGGTCTTGGTTGGGATACAAATAAATATGATGGCGGCGGAGAGTTCGATTTGGACGTATCTGTATTTTGCGCGAATGCTGAAGGTAAAGTAGCTAGCGAGAAAAACTTTATTTTCTTCAACAATCCTCAAAATGAAAATGGTTCTGTCGTACATACAGGCGACAACCGTACAGGCGCAGGCGATGGCGACGATGAGCAAGTCAAAGTAGACATCCCTAACGTACCTGCTGATGTAGACAAAATTGCATTTACAATTACAATCTATGAAGCAGCAGCTCGTAACCAAAACTTCGGTCAAGTATCTAACGCTTACGTTCGTATCGTAAACGATGATAACAACGAAGAATTGATCCGTTTCGATCTAGGAGAAGATTTCTCTATCGAAGCAGGTGTAGTTGTAGGCGAATTGTACCGTCATGGCGCTGAGTGGAAATTTAACGCGATCGGTAATGGTTACAAAGATGGTCTTGCAGGTTTGACACGTGACTACGGCTTGCAATAAGCGTTTGGTATTAGCGTTTGGCAACATAAACGCGACAAAGTTAAATAAAAAAGTGATTTTTGCAAAGCAAAATATCTTACAATAAGCGTTTGGCAACATAAACGCAAGTTCAATGAAAAACTGATTATCAATAAGTGGTAAACAAAGCGGAGCGCATAGCTCCGTTTTGTTTCAGTGTTATAGGTATCACCAAAATATAGTGATGGTAAGGAGTGAACAGAGGATGACGATTAATTTATCCAAGGGGCAACGTATCGACCTCACGAAAACAAACCCGGGATTAACACGAGTTGTGGTAGGTCTAGGCTGGGATACTAATAAATACAGCGGTGGTAGTGATTTTGACTTGGACGCTTCTGCATTTTTATTGCATGAAGATGGCAAAGCCAAAACAGAAGCAGATTTTGTATTCTATAACAATCTGACCACATATAATGGCGCGGTGACGCATACTGGAGATAACCGTACAGGTGAAGGCGATGGAGATGACGAGCAGATCGTTGTCGATTTCAGCAAAGTTCCTGCTAGCATTTCACGTATAGGTATCACAGTAACAATCCATGATGCAGACGCACGTGGACAGAATTTTGGACAGGTAAGTGCTGCTTTTGTACGTGTAGTAAATGAAGATAACAGCAGTGAAATTTTGCGCTTCGATCTAGGCGAAGAGTTCTCTACCGAAACAGCAGTCGTATTCTGTGAATTTTACCGTCAAGGCACGGATTGGAAGTTCCAGGCGATCGGTAGTGGATTCTCAGGTGGGTTAGCTGCATTGTGTCAGAACTACGGCTTACCTGTATAATTTTACGGTGATATCAAATAAGGCAAAAGCATGAACTATACATGAATAGGGTGGGTTTCCTGCCCTATTTTTTTTCACTTGTCGTTGGGATTTAATGCTAAAATAGAGAAGAACAGTGGATCTTTTACGTCATACATTACGGGGTTAATTAATTATGAGTGTAGCTATTGTGAAAGGGCAAAAAACAGACGTAACCAAAACAACGCCAGGGCTTCAACAACTCATTATTTCACTGGGATGGGAAGCACCAGCTTCTTTAGAATTAGATACTTCTGCTTTTTTACTACAGCAAAATGGAAAAGTAAAAAGCGATAACGATCTTATTTTTTATGGTAATCCAGGTAATGCTTTTATTACTTATATTGAAAATGCGACAGGTAACGATGCCCGTCAATTCAAAGTGAATGTAGGCGCGATTCCGCAAGATATTCAAAAAATTGCGATCACGCTTACGATTTACAATAGCGAGAAGCCGACAGAAAATTTTAGTCAGGTGAACCGCACATACTTACGCTGTGCAAATGAAGCTACAGGTGCAGAGATTTTCCGTTATGATCTGGATTCTAAATTTTCATCAGAAACTGCGATTGTAGTGGGGGAATTGTACCGTTATCAGACAGAATGGAAATTTGCTGCGGTCGGGGCAGGTTATTTTGGCGGACTCAAAGAATTATGTGGTAGTTATGGAGTAGAGGTAGAAGATACACCAGCGCCAACACCGACCCCAGCGCCGCCAGTACCTCCTAAGCCTGCTCCAACACCAACACCGCCGTCAACGCCTGCACCAACCCCTGCGAAGCCGATGAATCTCAACCGTCCATCGACTCCACCTCCTGCTCCTCCAGCGCCAACACCGGCTCCTACGCCTTCAGTGAACTTAAATCTATCCAAGATTGAGTTGAAGAAAAAAGGCGATGTGATTAATCTTCAGAAAAAATCAGGTGGTTCACTAGGTGAACTATTGATTAATCTGAACTGGAATCGTCAGGAGAAAAAAGGATTATTTAAACGTAGTTCAGGAGTCGATCTGGATCTAGGTTGTCTGTATGAATTAAAAGATGGTGATAAAGGTGTTGTTCAAGCACTGGGTAATTCATTTGGTTCTTTGACAAGTTGGCCGTTTGTTGCACTAGACGGTGATGATCGTACCGGTGCTGTCGCAGGTGGCGAAAATATGCGGATTAACGGTAACAAAATATCTGAAATCAAGCGTATTCTGGTCTTTTCTTTTATTTACGAAGGCATTACACGTTGGACGGATGCGGATGGTGTAGTAACCATTTCGCAACAAAATGGACCTGATATTATCGTGCGTTTGGATGAAGCTGATAATCGTAGTCCGATGTGCGCGATTGCAATGATCCAAAATGTGGGTAATGAAACATTTAGTATCGAAAAGTTGGTTCAGTATTTCAAAGGTCATTCCGATATGGATCGTGCTTTCAATTGGGGCATGCGCTGGAAAGCCGGTAGCAAAGATTAGGCTACCGATGCATATGGTGATCTTGAACATACACAGAATTTACAAAACTCGGTATTATAAGTGTTGATACCCCTCTAAAATAATTAGAATGTGGACATCACGCTTAACACACGAAGTGTATATGGAGGACGATGTATGGACTGGTTCAGTAATTTTTTTCAAAGTATTGCTGATAACTACGGTCACTTCTTCTCATGGAGTGAGATTGCTGCAACTCTATCCGATCCAGTGAGCTGGGGAGTTATTGCAAGTCTTGTACTATTAGAAGGATTATTGTCCGCTGACAATGCGCTTGTGTTAGCCGTTATGGTCAGACATTTGCCACCGAAACAGCAGAAAAAAGCTTTGTTCTACGGTATTCTTGGAGCTTATCTTTTCCGCTTTCTGGCGATTGGTCTTGGAACGTATCTGGTTACATTTACAGCAGTCAAAGTCATTGGCGGATTGTATCTGTTCTATATTGCGTACAAAGGATTATTCAAAGGCGGAGACGAAGACGAAGTACAGAACAAGCCAATGTCTTTCTGGAAAACCGTATTAATGGTTGAAATGATGGATATTGCTTTCAGTATTGATAGCGTTGTAGCGGCTTTTGGTATCAGTAACGAAGTCTGGGTATTATTCCTGGGTGGTATTATTGGGATTTTGATGATGCGTGGCGTAGCTCAATTGTTCTTGAAACTGATTAATAAGTTCCCTGAACTAGAGAAAACAGCATTTATTTTAATTGCGATTATTGCAGTGAAAATGATTGTCGGCGCATTTGGTTTTGAAATTTCTCAAGTGTTATTTTTTGCAATTCTTATTGTGGTGTTTGTAGGAACGATGGTCATTAGTTCGATTCGTCGTAAAAAAGAACAGTCTTAATCAGAATTGTTGCTACAACAGATTGGATGATCCCTCCTGCCTGCACAATAGGAGGGATTTATTTATTATACGGCGGCTTGCAAGCCAAAGTTTCGGTGCATCAAAGGAGGAGACTTATGCGTTACTTTAACTATTTATCGCTTGAAGAAGAACAAGAATTGTTCTATTCGGCACCGATTCATTACAATAACTCTTCCCAACAGGAACTATTGGCGTATGCCGTAGGCGCAGCACTCTATTGTCCTGCTACACGTCCCACAATTGCTAGAGATATTTTGACAGAGCGACATCAAGGTCTGACCTCATGGGTATTGGATCTAGAAGATGCAGTTGGAGATCAGCAGGTAGAGATGGCTGAAGCATCATTAATCCAACAACTGACCCAATTGTATGTTCAACTAAAGCAAGAACAAGTGCACCGGGATCAGTTACCACTGTTATTTATTCGTGTACGCAGTATCGGGCAGTTGGAGCGAATGATTGATCAGTTAGACGAAATGATGATATTGATTACAGGCTTTATGCTACCCAAATTCGATCCGGAGCAGGGATTACAGTATTTCCAAGCGATTGCACGTTATAATCAGGAGAAAGATCTGAATGCTCCTATTTTATACGGATTACCTATACTTGAAACGGCTGCTGTGATCTACCGCGAAACTCGTGTAGAACATCTATTAGCAATCAAAAAAATACTGGATACGTACAAATCGTATGTACTGAATGTGCGTATTGGCGCAACTGATTTTTCAAGTCTATTTGGATTACGTCGTAGTCCTGATATGACGATTTACGATATTGCGCCTATTCGGGACTGTATGTCTGATATTATTAACTTATTCGGTCGTATGGATTCACCATATGTGATCTCAGGGCCGGTATGGGAATACTTTGCTAATGGAGAACGGGTACTCAAACCGATGTTGCGTCAGTCTCCTTTTGAAGAAGCATTGGGTGATGATGGACGTAAATTGCGCAAAGAATATATTAACCGTCATGTGGATGGCTTGATTCGTGAAGTGATTATGGATAAAGAAAACGGGATTGTAGGCAAAACGATTATTCATCCTACACATATCGGTCTGGTACAATCATTGTATACCGTAACTCGCGAAGAATTTGAAGATGCGGAAAGTATTATTCGCAACAACAATGGCGAACTCGGTGTATTTAAAAGTGGCTACGCTAACAAAATGAATGAAATCAAACCTCATTTAAATTGGGCGCAAAAAATTATAGCAAGATCACAAATTTATGGGGTGCTACATGAACAACAACATTTCATCTCTCTTCTCTCAGAACAAGAACAACGTATATACGTATAAGATTTTGGAAGATTTAACGGTAAACGTAGAAGTGCAGCAAAATCCTTTTCAATTAGAGTTAGATCACTTATTTACGATGGCAGCACGTATTAATCCCAAGCGCTCGTTTTTATTTGTCAGCAAAGTACTGGGCAAACATCTGGCGGTTGATCCTTATTTGTCATTGTTGAGTGGAGCAGTATTGTCATTATTACTTTACAATGATATGCGTGAACAATCCGATCCGAAGATCACAGCGTTACTTCCTCGCATTTTACAAGCGATGTCATCGGGTGAAGGCTTGGCAGAAGCCTATCATGAATTGATGAATCTGAAGCTTGTTTTACCTATGCCTGTATCGTTTATCGGGTTTGCCGAGACCGCGACAGCATTAGGTCATAGTATGTATCAAGTATTTGATCGGGGAGCTCAATATGTACATACGACACGGCATGATATAGCCGGTCTATCCTCGGCGATTACATTTGAAGAAGAACATTCCCATGCTACAGCTCATCGCTGTTATGCCCAATCAGAAGGTATGATCACAGGCAATGATCCTATTATTCTGGTAGACGATGAGATCACAACTGGCAAAACAGCTCTTAATATTATTCGTGAAATTCATGCTCAATATCCGCGTGATACGTATTATGTTGCTTCATTACTCGATTGGCGAGAAGACGCTCATGTACAGCGGTTTGCAGATTTGGAACAAGAATTAAATATAACGATTACAGTGCTATCTCTGATCAAAGGTCAGATTACAGTTCATGGACAACCCAGTCTTACACATGATCCGATGACGTTGCATGAGCAATTAGCAGATATTCCTGTAGATACAATCTATCTGGATCATCTATTTGCACAGCAAGAAGGATACGCTTCTATCGATGGATACGGTCATCAGAATCAAGCTTCATTGATGACAGGCACAGGTCGGTTCGGTATCAGTGCACATGATAATCTATGTAATAACCTTAGTATCGAAATAGCGGCACAATTACTGAGTAAGCATAGAACCGGTCAGCACACATTGTGTCTGGGTACTGAAGAATTTATGTATATTCCGATGCGAATCAGTAGTGAAATGGGCGATGGAATCAAGTTTCATTCAACCACTCGTAGCCCAATTTACCGTTCGAATATGCCGCATTATAGTATTCAAACAGGAGATACCTTCCCTTCTCCCGAAGATAGTAGTGTGACCAACTTTGTATATAACATTCCGGAAGGGCATTATGATGATGTCTTTGTGTTTCTAGAACGTGATGTCCCTCAAGAACGTATCCAACCATTAATCGATGTATTGCGCTCCAAGCTGTTCCAGCAGATTCATATCGTAATCTGTGGTCCTCAAATGGTGCAAGAGAAAGGGATAGAACATGAATCAACATAAACAAGAGCAATTGCTAGCATTCCCCTTACCACATCCAGAACCTCTTGGAAGCTACAGTCCATCTGATGTGATTTTTCTACTGAAAGATTTGAGCAATGTGAATCTAGAGCGAGGCACAGAAGAACGTGAAGAAGCGATCCAGACGGGAACGCATTATTCTGAAATGTTGCCTGTAGAATACCAACCGACTCCTGAATATATTCAGTTATTTCACGAAACGCTGGCAGAATCCGCTGAAAAAGTGGCTCTGGCTGCGGGTGTAGTGAGTGAACTGATTTTGCATAAACGTGGGAAGAATCTTGTATTGGCTTCACTAGCTAGAGCAGGTACGCCGATTGGAATTCTGATGAAGCGTTACTTGATGCAACAATATGGATTAGATGTGCCACATTATAGTATCTCGATTATTCGTGGCAAAGGGATCGACGAAAATGCACTAAGATACATTTTCCAACAACATGGTGCAGAGCAAGAATTACAATTTGTCGATGGGTGGACAGGTAAAGGTGCGATCCGTCAGGTATTGATTCAAGCCTGTGATCAATTTGAAAAAGATTACGGTATTCGTCTAAATGATGATCTAGCAGTATTAGCTGATCCGGGATTCTGCTCGGACACATATGGCACACGCGAAGACTTTTTGATTCCAAGTGCTTGTCTAAATTCAACAGTATCTGGATTGATGAGTAGAACGGTGTTGCGTGATGATCTAATCGGTGAGCATGATTTTCATGGAGCCAAATTCTATAAAGAATGGTTAGATAGCGATCTATCTAATGTATTTGTCGATCAGGTATCTTCGTATTTCCCGGCGATTGCGGAAGAAGCGAAGCGACAAGCACAGGAGTTATTAGATTCTCCTGTAGCGATAAGCTGGCAAGGGTTAGCTGATATTCGTTCGATTCAAGATCATTATGGGATTGAAGATATCAATCTGGTCAAACCAGGTGTAGGCGAGACGACACGTGTGTTGTTACGTCGTGTACCCTGGAAAATTCTTGTGGATCGTGAAGACAATCCGAATCTGCGTCATATCTTGCTGTTGGCTCAAGATCGCGGTGTTCCTGTAGAAGTCTATCCGAATCTAACCTATTCTTGCTGTGGCATTATTAAGCCGAGGCAGGGGGAGAGCGAATGATCTATGCGAGTGATCTGGATCAGACGTTAATTTATTCTGTACGTTCGATGGGAATGGATATCGATCTATCGGTGATGCAACCTGCGGAAACGTATAAAGAACGTATTATTTCTTATATTTCGATAGCTACACTGCAACAGTTACAACAAGTGGCCGAGCAGATTACGTTTGTCCCGGTAACGACCCGTACACTGGATCAATATGCGCGTATTCATATTTTTCAAAATAAAGTCATTCCCCAATACGCAATCACCAGTAATGGAGCAAATATTCTAGTTAACGGTGTAGTGGATGAAGAGTGGCACAAGCAGATTTTGGCGGATGTGTATACCAAGTCAGCTCCTGCGGCAGAAGCATTAGCGTTATTTCATACGGTATCTGATCCAAGCTGGATCGTTGCTGAACATTTCTGGGAAAGTACATTTTATTCGATTGTGGTGGATCGTGCATTGATGCCACTGGATACAGTACTTGCTCTTCAACCGCAATTAGAAGCGTTAGGCTGGGGGATGTCGGTGCAAGGTCGCAAAGTGTATCTGGTTCCTTTTCCAGTTAGTAAAAATCGAGCAATGGCAGAAGTGAAACAAAGAGTAGGCGCTTCAAAAGTGATCGCGTCTGGCGATTCGATTTTGGATCGTGGCTTGCTTGATGTAGCAGACTATTCGATTGCACCAGCACATGGTGAACTGTATCGTGAATCGATAGCAGAACCTAGACTGCGTCATTATTCGTTTACATCAACTTCTGGTATTTTGGCAGCAGATGAGATTCTGCAATATGTGGTAGCTACGTTAGATCAAGAAGGGAAAGTCAGCTATGAGTCATAAGGTACGTGTCTGGTTCAATCGTTGGTTTGCTGTCGGATATCATTATATGAACAATATTCGTCATAACCCAGATGGACTGGAATTTGAAATCTATGGTACACATCGGGATGCTGAACATGTTTCGTTTCAAGCATGTGATTACACCGAGATTGAACCGGCATTGCCGGGTGATGAGTATGTGGCGTATTGTCTAGATTTTTGTAAGCGTCATAAGATCGATGTATTTGTTCCACGCTGGCGTATGATCAATATTGTGCGAGCGATTCATTCTTTTGAAGCGATCGGAGTTAAAGTCGTTGCTTGTACCAATCTAGAATTGCTTGATGTTATCGAAGATAAAGGAAACTTTTACCGTTCGGTCGAGCAAAATGGTCTAATGGTTGTACCTGAGTATCACCTGGTGCACAATGTCGAACAATTCAAGCAAGCATATCATGATCTGATGAGCAAAGGATTAGGGGTATGCTTTAAGCCGACACGCTCTGAAGGTGGACTTGGATTTCGGGTGATCCAATCGAATTATAATGCTTTGCAAGAATTGCTGGATGTGCCTAATGTAAATATTTCGTATGAGCAGACGGTTCAGATCTTGTCGTCAGTTGAGTCTTTCCCTGAGCTTATGGTTATGGAAGTACTAGAAGGGCATGAATATAGTATTGATTGTCTGGCTTCACCGACCGGAGAATTGTTAGCAGCAGTTCCTCGTCGCAAAGCCGATGGTGGACGTGCCCGTTTACTTGAGAATGTACCGGAATTGATTAAGCTGGCGGAGGAAGTGGCGCAGTTCTATAAGATTCCGTATAATTATAATTTACAACTGAAATATCAAGGTGATACTCCGAAAGTATTAGAGATTAATCCTCGCATGTCTGGCGGATTGCATATTTCTTGTCTCAGTGGTGTCGATTTCCCTTACCTCGCTGTAAAATTAGCATTAGGATATCCCGTAGAAAAGCAAAATCCAGAGTTTGGTATTCTGGCAAGCTATGTAGAACAGCCGGTATTGATTCGTAAATTGGAACAATCCTGATCATAGATCGTATGTTATTAGAATAGAGTAGTATGATTTTAGACGAAAGGCAGGCGAACCGTAATGACGTTTTGGAAAACGTTTGGAAAATCGACTGTAGGTGGTATCGTAGGATATCTGGCAGGCATATTAGCAGGATTTTGGTTTACAGAAGATTATATTACATTGATCTTCCCGGTGGTGGGGACGTTATCCGGTGTGGTCTGGGCAAAGCTCAGCAGCAATCCTACCGCTAATCTAGACAAACCACTGGCAGAACCTGTTCATATCCAAGAATCAATGGCAACCGATCGACCTCTTGCGTCCACCCTTACCGAAGATCGTCCTGTCAATCGTCTTTCTTCATCTAGTCCTGCTCCTGTTGTAGAACAAGAAGCTGTACCTCCTATTTTCCAGCCTGTGCTTGAGTATTTGGCTGTATTGGAAGATATGGTTATCTCTGAAGGACAAAAGAATAATCTGGATAACGAGATTGTTGAAAAGTCCTGTTCGTTGTTTTTGCGATTACAACGGGTATTGCCGATGTTAGGCGAGCTTCATAACGATGAGATCAATCATACGGTGAAGCGTCTTGTGCTCAAAGATTTGAATAGTATTATCAATCCATTTCTAAGACTGAGTGGCGAAGCCAAATCCAAAAATAGACGTGTATTGTTGGATGGGATCAAAGATGTAGATAGCCGGATTACTCATATCGTCAAAACGATTGAACATAAAGACTTGATGGAGTTACAGACAAGAGCAGAACTTCTTCACCAACGCTACTCCTGATTGACGGTACAATATCTATTTCAGTATGAAGAAGATGTTTATTGATAATAAGGAGGAAGAACTTATGGCAAGTCAACCAATTACGTTAAAAAAAGAAGATGAACACAAAGTGATGCAGGAAGCATCGATGATCATTCAGCGGGTATCGCAAGCAGATCAGATGCAGTTAGATACATTGATGGATGAAGTTGGTAAGCTTGGAATGCAGACACAAGAGCGCGCAGGACAGACGCTACAGATGCTAGACCGTCCGGTGAATGATCTTATGAGTGGCAAATCCAAAGAAGTGTCTAACCTAATCCTATCGCTTCGTAATGAGTGTGAAGAATTACAACAAAGTAAAAATGTAGGACTATTCGGTAAATTGTTACGTAAATCACCGATCAAAAATTATGTCTACAAATATCAATCTGTCAAAACAAATGTCGATGCGATCGTGATCGGGCTTCGCGATGGGAAAGATAATCTCGAAGAAAATATGATTAGTATGCGTACACTCAAACGCAATTCATTAGAAGAAATTTATCAACTCCAATATAAGATCGAAATGGGCAACAAGCTGAAAGATTTATTTGAAAAAGAAATTCAGAAGCCTGAGAATGCGCCCCGAAAAGTATACTTAGAACGTGGTCTACGTAAAGTGGTCACCCGTATTCAATCAATGACTGAAAATATTATGCTGTTTAATCAAGCAATCGCGGCAACTGATATCGTCAATGATACGAATGATAAGTTGATCGATTCAGTCAACGACTCTGTCTACAAAGCAGCGAATTTAATCAAAATTTCAGCGATGATTGCACTTGCTATAGAAGATCAAGAACGTGTAGCAAATGCCGTTGAAAGTGTAAATCAGACAATCGAAGATCAATTCAAACGTAATGCAGAAATGCTCAAAGTAAACAGTGAACGTTCCGCAGAATTGCTTAAAAAGCCAGCGATGTCTCTGGAATCGGTCAATCAAGCAATCAATGATCTGATGTCTGCCCTGGATAACTCGGAACAATCGAACCGCGATATTATTGCTAGTTGTAAAGACTATACTGTAAAATTATCCGGTATCAACGATATGATGACCAAGCGTCTTGGATTAGATAGTGCAGATGCAAAGAATGATCCGATCGCATCAATTACAGGTTCTACAACTGGTTCTGCGCCATCATCGGCACCAAGCTCATCACCTTCACGCGATCCATTAGCCGATTTATTAAAATAAAAATAATACCATCAAGAACAGTGTTCCTTTACAGGGGAGACTGTTCTTTTTTTGTTTATTCTGATCACTAATTATTACGCTAATTAGTGATGGGTGATTTGGTATGTAAGGGCTTTCTTTTGAATATGTATTGTTTTAATATAACAATGAGGTATAAAGCGTAAGAGAAGTGGATAGAACGATAACCTTCTACATATCCATAAAATAACGATAAACTTAAAGGAGATATAATAATATGGAACAAAATCAAAAATACGTATTTCAAGATCATACCGTAGATATAGACATTCGTGTAAAGGATTTGGTATCGCATTTAACAGAGGAAGAAAAGATCGAATCGATGTTGCAGTATCAGCCTGCTGTCGAGCGTCTGGGACTGGCAGGATATAAGCATGGTACAGAAGCGGCACATGGTATAGCATGGCTAGGCGAAGCTACTTTTTTCCCGCAACCGACAGGATTGGCTTGTACATGGGATGCTGACTTGATGAAAAAAATCGGTAATGTCATTTCAGATGAAGCTCGGGTAGTGTACAAACGTAATCCAGAAGTGAATGGATTAACATTATGGGCGCCTACAGTAGATATGGAACGTGATCCGCGTTGGGGACGTAACGAAGAAGCATATGGTGAAGATCCCAAATTGACCGGTGAGTTGACCAGTCATCTTGTACAAGGGATTCAAGGCGATCATCCTACATACCTCAAAGCAGTAGCGACATTAAAACATTTTCTTGGTAACAATAATGAGGTGGAACGGGGTAGTGGTTCATCGAGTATTGATCCGCGAAATATGCGTGAATATTATTTAAAAGCGTTTGAACAGCCTTTTGTAGAAGGTGGAGCCAAGTCGATGATGACCGCATATAATTCGATCAATGGCACGCCAGCTATTCTTCATCCGCTTGTAAATGAAGTCGTCAAAGGCGAATGGGGAATGGATGGATTTATCGTTAGCGATGCAGGCGATGTTATGGGAATTATGAATGATCATCATTATTACGATTCTCATACACCAGGTGTTGCGGAGTCTGTCAAAGCTGGAATAGACAGTATTACCGATGATGCAGAATTATCCAAAACAGCTTTGCGTGAAGCTTTGGCTAATGGTCAGCTTACATTTGAAGATATTGATGGGGCTTTATTTAATACGTTTCGTGTTCGCTTTCTATTAGGTGAATTCGATCCTGCGGAACTGAATCCGTATGCTCATATCGGTGAAGAAGCGATGATGACTCCAGAAGCTCAAGCGCTATCACTAGAAGCCGCACGTAAATCAATAGTATTGCTCAAAAATGACAATCAGACTTTACCATTATCCAAAACGACTACTGGAAATGTAGCTGTAATCGGAGAACTTGGTAATGTAGTGTATCGAGATTGGTATTCAGGTACTTTGCCTTATGCAGTTACAGCGGTAGAAGGAATTCAGCGCAAAACGGCTGGAAAAGTAGTATATCAAGATGGTAATGATCGGATTACATTCACTTCTACAGCAACAGGAGCGCCATTGTCGATCCAACCTGATCCAGTAATAGAAGCAGGCAGTCAGCCAGAAAAATCAGTCAATCCGAATGAATTAAATCTCAATAAACCTATTACAGGGATACTGAGCGCATCGAGTGAATCCACTACAGAGCAGCATGTATTTGAATTGTCTGACTGGGGATTCGGCAGTTATACGTTACGTTCTCCAGAGCAGAAATATTGGACAACTAATGATGAGCAAGCGATCGTAACCGCATCTGCTGATGAAGCGTATGGTTGGTTTGTAAAAGAAGTCTTTGGACTTCAATCTCAAGCAAATGGTAAAACAACCATTACCACATGGAATGGCAAAATCGTTTCAGTAGATCCAACTTCCGGTCAATTAACAGTAACAGAATCATCAGAATCGATCGATGAGCAGTCTTCTTTTGAGAAAAAAGTGATAGAAAATGGATTAGAGCAAGTCATCGCTGCGGCTCAATCAGCAGATACTGCTATCGTATTTGTAGGGAATAACCCTTTGATTAATGGTAAAGAAGAAATCGATCGTCCTAGTTTAGAATTAGCTGCTTCTCAACTTCAAATGGTACAAGAAGTATACAAAGTGAATCCGAACACAGTGGTAGTGGTTGTCGGAAGTTATCCATTTGCGATGGAGTGGGTCGAAGAACATATTCCTGCGATTATTTATCTTTCTCATGTAGGGCAAGAGTTAGGCAATGCGGTAGCTGATGTATTATATGGAGATTATGCTCCAGCAGGTCGTCTGAATATGACATGGTATCGTTCTGAAGAACAGCTAAGTGATATTCGAGATTACGATATTATTCGTACAGGTAGAACATATCAGTATTTTGAAGGTGATGTGTTGTATCCTTTCGGTCATGGTCTAACTTATGGGAATTTCCAATACAGTAATATTCAAGTAGTCTCGTCTGAATTAGAAGCAGATGAAGTGATTGAATTATCTGTACATGTCGCTAATATCGGTGAGGTTGATAGCGAAGAAGTAGTGCAATTGTATACTCGTGCTGATCATTCTCGTGTAAAGCGTCCGCTCAAAACATTACAAGCGTTCCGCCGTATTCATGTAGCAGCAGGAGCATCACAGATCGTACATTTTACAATACCTGTGAAAGAATTAGCATTCTGGGATGTCACACGTGATCAATATTGTGTGGAGTCGGGCACGTATACTTTGATGATTGGGCGTTCTTCAGCAGATATTACTCAGCATATCGGTATCAAAGTCAATGGAGAAGTTATTCCTGCGCGTGACCTGACGGTGAGCACACGAGCTGAAAATTATGATAACTATCATCAAGTATGGCTTGGTGAATCCAAAGAAGGTGGCGCTGTCGTAGAAGCTATTACAGACGGGGCATGGATACTATTCCAAGATGTAGATTTTGGTACAGGGGTAGAGCATTTTGAGGCTCGTATCGCTACGACCGAAGATCAAGCGAAGATCGAGATTGTATTGGATCAAGTAGACCAAGCCAGTGTAGGCGCTATAGTGCTTAACACTGCATCAGGTGAGCAAAGCTGGAGCACAGAGCAAACAGCCATCACAGGCGTTACAGGGAAGCATGATGTCTATATCAAGCTTGCTAAAGGGGTGCGAATCTCTACATTTCAATTTGGATCATAATCGGCAATAGAGGTTCATTGTGCGCAGACAAAGCTATACAACAATAACTATCGTGGCTCATGATTAAATTGATAAATAGGCAGTTCAGCAACCACAAAAAGTGCAATCACAACGACTACAATAATAACACCTGCAAAAATAAAGCGATCAGCCATAAGATCATCTCCTACGTTATAAATAGCAACACCATTCGTTGATTATACAGACAAGCAATGTATGTAACAGATATCGTTCTTATTGATAAGACGAACGATATCTGTTTTTTGTATCGACTTTTGTTACTGTTGTATCCAATAAGCGAGTAGATAAAGAAAATAAATATGAGCAGGATAGAATAGATAAAAGAAATATTTCAGACTACGTCCTTTTTCCCCGTTATATAACCAGATAGGAATAACAGCCAGAATCATCAACCACTGAAAATTAGTATCCAAATCAAGTAGAGAAGAACCGGATAATACACCAATCATTAGCGAAAATAAGATCAAACCAATCAGTTGCCCCAGACGATATTTGCGCAATAGATAGAACATAATACCGAGCAAAATAAATAAGTAACCACCTTCAACCAATATAGGTGTAGGTAATACATACATGATATACAAGCTCCATGATGGAATATGTTCTTGCGATAACAGGCTTATCATGACAAAGCTTAATACAACAGGAACGATCATCAGACCGATAGCCCCTAACATCCGCCACCAGTGATGTTGACGAATACTTTGCACCAAATAATCAATAAACAGCATATAAAGCACAGCTAGAAATAACGTCCCAAAAATATTATTCATGATCACATTATCTGAAGGAAACGTAGTTTGTAATATTTGGCTCACAATATTCATCCCTACAAAACCAATATACAAATGTAATAAATACTTGAATCGATTACGTGTATAATGAAATCCTTCTGCACTTAAAAATAAAAAGATAGGCGCAACAATGCGACCCAACCATGTAAACCACATCGGTATTCCATCGATATAAAAAAATTGATGCACATGATCAAAAACCATCAACAGTATCCCTAGTAACTTAAGTTGAAAATGATTGAGTGTAATTCCTTTATGAAGTGTTAGTGTAGACAATATCAGTCACCGTCCTTTAATAGATAGCTCAAGCATAAAGGACAGGCGTATGATGTAACTATCGATTTACCTTAAACTTTCCTTACATGCCATTTAAGGTTCTGTTCGTATGTATTAATATCCATAGACATAAAAAAAGACGCTTCATCCGAAGCGTCCCATAATATAATCTTGAGTTGATTGTTGAGTTGGATTGGTGAAAATTGTATCGGTTTCACCATGTTCCATCAATTTACCCAAATAGAAGTATGCTGTATAATTCGATACCCGTGCTGCTTGTTGCATGTTGTGGGTAACAATAACGATGCGTAGTTCATCTTTCAGTTCACTGATCAATTCTTCGACTTTACCTGTAGACACCGGATCAAGTGCAGAAGCGGGTTCATCTAGTAGCAAAATCTGTGGTGTTACTGATAACGCACGCGCTATACATAGACGTTGTTGCTGTCCACCGGACAAAGACAAAGCCGATTCTTTTAATCGATCTTTGACTTCGTCCCAGAGTGCGGCTTTACGTAAGCTAGACTCTACAATTTCATCCAGTTGTTTGCGATTTTTGGTTCCATAATAACGAGGGCCAAACGCAATATTTTCATAGATCGATTTGAAAAATGGGTTAGGACGTTGCCATACCATACCGATCCGTTGACGAAGCTTAATTACATCTGTAGAAGAGGCAGTCAGATCAATGCCATCCATCCAGATATGGCCTGTTGTGCGAGAACCCGCGATCTCATCATTCATCCGATTCAAAGAACGAAGAAATGTAGATTTACCACAACCGGAAGGACCGATCAGTGCGGTAACACTTTGTGCCGGGAAAGACATACTTATATTTTTAACGGCTTGATACTCACCATAATAGATGCTCAAATCTTCTGTACTAAAAGGTAATGCCATTGAGAAATTCCTCCTTAAATTCACTCCAAAAGCAGATCAACTATTAATTCATTCGTCTTGAAGCGGTCATATAACGATAAAGAGTACGTCCTAAGAAACGAGCTAATAGATTGAAGATTAACACCATAATTACAAGTACAGCTGAAGCGCCTGCTGCAATCTGCGTAGCATCTGGAGCAATACCTTCACTGTTTACTTTCCAAATATAGACCGCTAATGTCTCAGCCGGACGAAGAGGATTGATTGGCGAACGCGGACTCAGTGGATTCCAGTTCGAGAAATCAAGTGGTGGTGTACTCATACCTGCTGTAAATAATAGAGCTGCCGCTTCACCAAATACACGACCAGATGCCAAAATGGTACCTGTAATTAAAGAAGGAATAGCAACCGGTAGCATAATCGAAGTGATGATTTTCCACTTGGATAGACCGAGTGCAAGACCTGCTTCTTTTTGCTCTTTGGGAACACCTGCAAAAGCTTGCTCGGTAATCCGTACCATTAACGGTAAGTTAAAGATCGTCAAGGCAAGTGCACCGGATAGTAAAGAGAATCCAAGATTAAATGTATTTACGATTAACAACAAACCGAACAAACCGATAACGATAGAAGGGAAAGAAGATAATACTTCTACGACCAAACGAATAAAGTTAGTTAACTTACCCGGTTTGGCATATTCAGACATATAGATACCTGCTCCAAGACCAAGTGGAACAGTAATCAACATCGTTAAGAATAATAAGAATAAGGAGTTAAACAACTGAGGCCCAATTCCTCCGCCAGCTCGCATCGTCTGTGGAACCGTTGTTAAAAAGCTCCAACTGATATGTCCAAGTCCACGAAATAAAATAAATCCAAGTAAACCAATTAGAATCGCTACAATCGCCATTGCAAAAGTAACGATGAGCACAGTCGCCACTTTATCAGTGGCTTTCGCGCGTTTTCTTGCTTTGTGATTGACTTTTACTGTGCTCATAACCGGTTTCTCCTTTCAAGTAGACGAATAATCAAGACGAAGACAAATGTCATCAACATCAAGACAAGCGCCATACTCCACAACGCATTATTCTGAATAGATCCCATCGCTGTGTTACCCATACCCAGTGTGATTACGCTGGTCAGAGTCGAAGCAGATTCCAGTAAGGATGTAGGGATATGTGGTGAGTTACCAATAACCATCTGTACAGCCAATGCTTCACCAAAAGCACGAGCCATACCTAGTACGATACCTGTTAATAATGCAGGCATTACTGTTGGCAACACTACACGATAAATCGTTTGCCAGCGTGTAGCACCTAGCGCATACGAAGCTTCACGTAATCCGCGTGGAAGAGAAGCGAGAGCGTCCGCAGCAACACTCGTAATCGTTGGCAAAATCATAATAGACAATACCAGTGCTCCTGCGCCGATCCCAATTCCTTGTCCGCCTACATGTTCACGTAGAAACGGTACAATTACACTCAAACCGATAAATCCGTACACCACCGAAGGAATACCTGATAGCAATTCAATCGCTGGTTGAAGGATACGTTTACCAAAGCTAGGTACAATCTCTGTCATAAATAAAGCTGCCGAGATACTCAGCGGGCTAGCGATTAATGCTGCAAGCACAGTAACCATAAATGAACCTGTAATAAACGGTAATGCTCCAAAAGAAGGCGTATCTGCTTGAGGATTCCAATTCGTGCCTAAGAAAAATTCTTTTAGACTTACGCCATTGACCGCAAAGGTAGCCACACCTTTAGATGTTACAAAATAAACAATCGATATAATAACAGCAATCAGAAATACGACACAGATAGACGTGTAAATTTTACCGATCCAGTCTTCTACGCGATGCTTTTCCATAGGCCAGGCGCGCCTCCGTGCTTCTCTTGGAGTTGTGTTGGATTGCTCCATACGTTAAAACCTCTTTTCTTCAACTTAAATGGTAATGATTAGAAATTTTCGAGCTATAGTAAACGTGAAAAGAGAGGCGGATAGTCCGCCTCTTCCAGCTATTGCCTTGGAAACGTGAGTTTCCTCTTTTCACAGTATGGTTATTCATTACTTCGTGATCTTACCATCAACATCACGTTTTACTTGCATACCAGAGATCGAGATATACCCAAGATCTTTTACATCACCATTCTGTACTTCGTCAGTCAACATGTAATCAAGCAAAGCTTTTGTTGCTGCATCAGGCTCGCCTTTTGTATACATGTGCTCATAAGCCCAGACAGGGTATTTACCACTTTCAACGTTCTCTACGTTAGCATCAACACCATCGTATTGAATCGCTTTAAGGCTATCATCAAGGTAAGAAAGAGCCAAGTAACCAATAGCACCTGGAGTTTCAGTTACCAATTTCTTAACTGTTCCTGAAGAATCTTCTTGGATAGAACCTGCCAAATCTTCTACTTTTTGTCCTAGAGCAAATTTCTCATAAGTTGCACGAGTACCTGAGCTGCTTGGACGGTTAACGATAACGATTGCTTGATCTTTACCGCCAACATCTTTCCAGTTTTTCACTTTACCAGTGAAAATATCGATTAATTGTTGTTTTGTTAAGTTTGTAACACCAGCTGCTTCGTTCGCTACTGTTGCAATCGCAACAACCGCTACTTGATGATCAACCAATTCTTTTGCTTTATCAGCATCTAATTTTTCTTCTGCAAATACATCAGAGTTACCAATGTTTGCTTGACCTTCAGATACTTGAGTCAATCCTGTACCACTACCGCCGCCTTGTACTTGAACGGAGATGTTAGCATATTTTGAATCTGCCATGAATTTCTGAGCGACTTGATCAACCAATGGTTGTAATGCAGTCGATCCTACAGCAAGCACGGACCCGCTAAGTTCTGTACCTGTGGAAGCTTCTCCTGTAGTACCAGTTGTTGACCCTGACCCTGTAGTACCTGTGTTAGACCCACAAGCAGCAAGCACAAGAATCATCGTCAGTGTAAATAATAAAATTGGCAGTTTTCTAGACATCGTTTAAATCTCCTCCCCCTAATTAAAGGACCATACGTTTATGTTTTATTTTTGACTACTCACTTATTGTAGGGGGGCAATGTTAGGTGTAAGTCCGAGTTTTGTAAACTCTGTATTAAAATTATACGAAATATTGTATTCCATACTTCGATCAGTATTGAACTATTTTGCAATTATAATCAGAACAGCAAAGCGAAAAGAACAAAATAGGGAGATTTGAGATGAAGAAGTGGACGTTTATCGTGTTGATTGTGTTAACGACTTTTTTGATGGGCTCTTCTTTTGCAGTAGGTAAAATAGGGCTAACGTATGCTTCGCCATTATATTTGGCAGCTTTACGTTTTATAGTGGCAGGAGTCGTAATGTTAATAGTGGTAATTGTTTTACGGAGACCACGTCCAACTGGAAAACGGAATTGGGCGAAAATAGGGGTGATCGGTGCTTTACAGACAGCAGGTGTAATGGGCTGTATTTTTATCAGTCTACGTACGATTACAGCAAGCGAATCTTCGATTTTGACATTTACCAATCCATTACTGGTTGTAGTGTTGGGGACGATTTTTTCAGGGATACGCTATAAATGGTATCAGTGGGTTGGTGTGTTATTGGGAGTGATCGGTGTCTCTATCACCGTAGGCGCACAGGTAGAATGGAAAATAGGTATCGTATGGGGATTATGTTCAGCGATATTCTGGGCGACAGCTACTTTGTTAGTGAAAAAATGGGGTGTGCTATTTGATACATGGGTATTGTCTGCGTATCAGATGTTATGCGGAGGGATCATTTTATTATTACTTAGTCTGACTTTAGAACAGCCATTTTTTATCTGGAACCATGAATCGATATTGATTTTGCTATGGTTAAGTATTTTTTCTTCTATTATTCAATTTGCTGTCTGGTACTATGTGTTGCAACATGGTGATCCGGGGAAAACGAGCTCATTTTTATTTTTAGCGCCTTTTTTCGGAGTATTGTCAGGTTGGTTACTGCTTGGAGAAACGTTATACCTTTCCAGTATTGTAGGAGGATTATGTATTATAGTAGGAATTTATCTGGTCAATCGTCAATTTCAGTCTAAAAAGGAATCTATCAACACCTAAGAATCGATCCAGACATATTACTGTACGTTGTGAATATTTCCTATACATGAAGATCAAGAATAAACATCTGGAAAGGAAAAACGTACAGCTATATGATCAAAGATCGAATACAGTGTGCAAACCGGTTGTTCCGAGTTCAGTCACTTTAACCGCTCGAATCGAAGGGACTCGTACAATCCAGCCGATATCAAACAAATGATTCATTAGCCCTTGTCCTAATGCGCCACCTAAATGATGTCGACGTTCACTCCAATCCAGACAAGCATGGGAAAAAGAACGGCGTTTACGCTTGAGGACAGGTAAGTCGATCCCGAAATGAGTAAAAAAGGTCTCCCCTTTAGCAGTGATTACAAATTCAGTATCGCCTGTAGTGATGTACTGGTTAGCTAGCATCGAATCGGTTAGATCTACACCTAATTTGCCAGCTAAATGATCGTAACATGTACGTGCTTCACGCAATAATTGAACTTGAGTCGATTGTTGTAACGACCGTACTTTGGGCGGAGCAGAGATCGTTAGAAATGACTCTAACATAGAAGCGATATCTGTATTAGCTAACTGATAATAACGATGTCGACCGTGCTTCTCAAACGTGATGAGTTGACCTTCGATTAATTTGGACAAATGAAAACTAGCAGTCTGCGGTGTAATGCCTGTCATCAATGCCAGTTCACTAGCAGTATGAAAACGTCCATCCATTAGACTGGTCAAAATAGTAGCTCGTGAAGGCTCGGCTAACAAAGAAGCGAGTTCAGCAATATTGGGATTAATACTCATCATATAGTCCTTTCTGTGTGCTCTATTTAGCGCTCATCGAAATCAATCATAACATCAAAAGAGCAAGCAAAAGCGGCTGGTTGAATGTGCTTTGGCTTGCGCTTTTTTTGATCTACACTTTTTTGAACTACATCAAGTGTTATTTGGTTCTTTCTGCTAATCGTGTAATTAATTCGATATCTTGTTCAGTCAATTGTGCAAAAAAATGTTTGCGCATCGCTTGAGAAATAATAGGGCGAGCATTATCTAAAGCTGATTGACCTTCCGATGTAATCCCTACCTGAACACCGCGATCGGTATCTAAAGGAGTACGCATCACCAATCCACGCTTTTCCATACGTTTGAGATGATGAGAAAGTCGGCTTTTATCCCAATTCATATAGTCTGCCAATTCCTGCTGACGAAGTTTTCCTTCTCCAAAAAGAACCAACCGATCCAATATGCCAAAATCGCTTTCTGATAATCCCGTATGATCCGACATTTCTTTGACAATACGACCAAAAATCGTGTGGAATGTACCTTTCCACATATGCCATATTTTCATTTCTTCTTGATTGATCTCATGATTATCCATAAACATATAATAGCATGGTTGACACGTCAACTTCAACGTGTTAGATTGTATCTAGGTTGACGCGTCAACCTGAAAAATACATTTATTATTCCAAAGGAGATCATTATGGATAACAAACAGGTTGCTTTGGTTAGTGGAGCGAATAAGGGCATAGGTCTACAGATTGCAAAAGATCTTGTCGCCAAAGGATTTACTGTACTTGTAGGATCACGACATTTAGAAAACGGCAAGCTAGCTGTAAATGATATAGGTGAAGGCGCTCATGCTCTACAACTGGATGTAACGGATCAACATTCTATTACAGCCGCAGCACAACATATTGAGCAAGAATATGGTCGTCTGGATGTACTGATCAATAATGCAGGTATTTCACATGCAGGCAGATCCGATGGGGATTTTCCAGAAAGTGTGCAATCCGGTCTATTAACTGTAGCTCCTATGGAAGATATACGTGTTGTTTTTGAAACGAATGTATTCGGTGTGATTGCTCTTACGCAAGCGATGTTACCACTGCTACACCAATCTCCGGCAGGGCGTATTGTGAATATAGGAAGCTCTGGCGGATCATTAACTTGGAATTCTAATCCCGATAATCCTCATCGTGCTATGTTCGGAACATATTCTTCTTCCAAATCTGCACTTCATGCGATTACACTTGCGTTTGCATTTGCGTTAGAATCCACTCCGATCAAAGTCAATATTGCTTGTCCTGGATTTACCTCGACAGCTCTGAATAATTTTGCTGGTACACGTAGTGTAGAAGAAGGGGCTCGGGAAGCAGTTCGCCTTGCTATGATTGGTTCGGATGGTCCAACAGGTACATTTTCAGATGAGAACGGTACGGTAGCCTGGTAATAAGCTACTTTTTTTAAAATTCATTTCTATGATAAGGTGGGCTTTTATTATGCGTGTATTTGTAACAGGAGCAACAGGTTATATCGGTTCTGCTGTCGTTCGTGAACTTATAGATTCCGGTCACACCGTAGTAGGGTTGGCTCGCTCAGATCACAGTGCTGAATGGTTGCAAAAGCTAGGAGCAGAAGCTTATCGAGGTGATATAGATAACGTTACTAGTCTTCAGCAAGGTGTTGCTCAAGCAGACGGTGTTATTCATTTAGCATTCAAACACGATTTTTCAGATTTTGAAGGGGCGCTTGCGACTGATTTGCAGGTGATGGAGAGTATAGGAGCGGTACTGGAAGGTTCGGATAAGCCTTTTATAACGACAGCTCATTTTAACGGAGTCGCTTCAGAGCAAGTCGCATTATCGTTAGCTCAGCGCGGAGTGCGTACATCGATTATAGAACTTTGTCCGTCTGTACATGGAGAAGGAGATACCGGCTTTATCCCGAAATTAATTGCAATCGCTAAAGAAAAAGGTGTAGCAGCGTATATAGAAGAAGGGATGAATCGCTGGCCTGCTGTTCATCATTTAGATGCTGCTCATTTATATTGCCTTGCTTTAGAAAAAGCAGAACCAGGTTCAAGATTAGATGGGGTCGCAGACGAAGGTATCGCATTTCGTGATATCGCTACCGTAATCGGTAAGCATCTGAATGTACCTGTTGTTAGCATCCCACAGGATCAAGCACAAGATCACTTTGGTTTTCTAGGAGCATTGGCAGCCTTAGATATTCCACGATCCAGTCAATCCACTCAACAAAAGTTGGGCTGGCAACCTGTACATCCTTCCTTACTTGAGGATTTAGAACAAGGGCATTATTTTCGTTAATGACGGCTAATACTTAACATATATCATTCACTCCCCTTCTGTATAATTAGAAGGGGTTTTATTTGTTAAAATAGAGAAATCGACTCATAATCATTTATAAATGATCTATAATATTCAATTTATACTCATGATGAGCAGAAGGAGCAGAACATATGCCTATTTATCCGATAGATGTTTTTGAATTTCCTACGAATTTGGGTCTAACTAAGAAAGAAGAAGATGAACAACCAGGTGTTTATGTATTGCCAGAACATTTCAAAACATATGGGTTGTATGATCAACTACCGATACAAAATAGATACACGTTACTAGCTCCGCCTTATGAGATAAAGAAAGATGCAGTATCAGGCATCCTTAATATAGAAGCTGTTGCTCATTATGCGTTACAACAAGCAGAACTATTAGCAACAGCACTTGAAGAAAAGACCTTTAAATTAATGATCGGTGGAGATTGCAGTATTTTGGTTGGCAATATGATGGCTCTAAAGCAGAAAGGTACTTACGGACTGTTCTTTTTGGATGGACATACCGATTATTTACCTACTTCATCTTCTCATACAGGTGGAGCAGTTGCAGGTCTTGATTTAGCTATTGTAACGGGGTTAGGAGATGATCGCATAACAAATCTAAATGATCTTAAACCTTATGTTCTTGAGGAACATGTATTTTGTGTAGGTAATCGAGAATTTGATGCTTCTTATGTTCAACCTATATTGAATTCTGCTATTCGTTATATAGATCTACCTACATTACGTAAGACAGGTATAGAACATATTGTGAAGCAATTTCTAGATATGGTGGAGCATCAACAATTAGAAGGATTTTTTATTCATTTCGATGTAGATGTGTTAAATGATCTGATTATGCCTGCGGTAGATAGCAGACAAACGGACGGGTTAGATTATGTAGAACTTATTCAGCTATTGCGACCATTGGTATCTCATCCTCAAGTTGTTGGGCTTGAAATTACTGTATTTGATCCTCATCTGGATCGTGATGGAATATACGCTACATCTTTTATTGAACAACTTGTAGATATTTTTTCTTGATCAAAATAGTAGATAGTAAACTAAAAAAAGTAAAAGCTTTGCCAGAATATCAGCAAAGCTTTTACTTTTGAAGAAATGTATAAAGTACAATTAATTATTATGTGAGTCTTTAAATCCTTGAATTTCACCTTTAACTTCTTTAGTAGCGGATTGTGCCTCGTCTTTCAAATCTTTCACACCATCAAGGGATTCTTTGACCATACCTACAACTTCTTGACCTTTTTCAGCAAGAACATGTCCACGTTCGTTCAACATTGGAGCGTTCTCAACAACAAGATCAGTCAATTCTGCTACACGAGTACGGATTTTGTCACCTTGTGGAGTAGAGAACAAAAGTGCTGCTCCTGCACCAATTAATGCTCCAGCGATTGCACCTGTAATAATTGATTTTGTAGATTCGTTATCCATTTGTAGTCGACCCCTCATCTTAGCAATTTAGTATTTACTGTATTATTACCCAGTCTGACGGATATTACACTCCTTCTTCATAATAATTCATTTTACTAAAATAGAAAAATATAATACTTGCAAATATATAGATATCTATGTATTATAAAAATATGCTAAATTACAACGCGTGTTCCATTATCTCGAAGATACGTGATGACGTTAATAAACTGATTATCACAGAGTTAGAAAAGAACAATGTTACAGAAGTTGTTCCTTCTCATGGAGACATTCTTTGCTTTTTGTATAGTGAAAAATGTGGATTATCTGTTAATACGTTAGCACAAAAAGTACATCGTACCCAACCAACGGTTACAGTATTAGTCAACAAATTAGAGAAGCTTGGTTATGTTAAGCGGAGCAAAGACGAAGTCGATCAGCGGATCACAATGATTCATTTGACCGATAAAGGTTGGGAGTTAGAGCCGATCTTTAATCAAGTGTCTGAAGCTGTGAATCAAAAAGTTTATGGTCATCTGAATGAACAAGAACAAGAGCAATTTGAGTATTTGTTAGAACGTGTGTATTCCGGGCTTTGAGTGAGTGAGAGCCTTTTTTTATAAAAATATATAGATATCTATCTAAATGAGGAGAATGTTATTCATGAAACATCTAATCGTATTTGCTCATCCGCATCAAGAAGGAACCAATCAAGCTATTTTGAAAAGAATGGTACAGACTTTAGAATCTCAAGGACATGAAGTTGTTGTTCGTGACCTCTATGCCTTGAATTTTCAACCTGTACTTACAGAAGCAGATACAGAGGCAATGAAAGCTGGCAATACACCAGCAGATATCAAAGCCGAGCAAGAATACATTACAGCCGCTGAAGCGATAACGTTTGTTTATCCAATTTGGTGGACAGGTCTGCCTGCTATTTTGAAAGGATATGTAGATCGCGTGTTTGCTTACGGATTTGCTTATGGATATGGAGAAACAGGGGTTGCTCAATTGCTTACAGGTAAAAAAGGATTAATTATTAATACACATGGTCAGACTAACGAGATTTACGATCAAGTTGGTATGACAGATGGTCTAAAAATCACATCTACCACTGGTATTTTCGGATTTGTAGGTATTGAAAGTGTAGGGCATTTGATCTTTGGTGGTGCTCCTTACGCAGATGAAGCTCAACTTGAAAATGTATTACGTCAAGTTGAAGAAACGGTAACTACTGCTTTTAACGCATAAAATAATCTCTTTATTATAGTAGAAATACAAAAAAACGAGCATCCCTCGAATCGGGAGCTCGTTTTTGAGTTGTATTCTTTTATTATAATTTGAAAATAGAATCGTTATTAGGATTATTCGGATTGTTGGGTTTGTTCTGATGATCATCAAAATTATGATTCATTTTATCTTTCAAATACATACCGTAGATATGCACAATTCCGATCTTCACTACCATATACAATGGAATCACAAGTAACATGCCGAGAATACCGCCCATATCACCACCGACCAGTAGCAGGACGACGATTGTAAATGGATGAATATCCAATTGTTTTCCGAAAATAATAGGTTCTAGCAAGTTGTTTTGGATCATTTGTGCAATAATTACGATCACGATCGCCCAGATTCCCATTGCAGGTGATTCAATTAAGCCTACAATCGCTACCGGAACCGCTGATAAAATAGCTCCGATATAAGGAATAAAGTTGAGGAAGAAAGCTAAAAAGACAAGCAATAACGAATAAGGTAAATCGATAATCAAGAATCCAATATAAAGCAGTACGCATAGTGCTAAGTTAACCAGTACTCGACCTGCAATAAAGCTACTTAATGAATCATCCATCTCATCTAGCATCGCTTTTCCATCTTCTTTGTGTCCAGCAGGGAAAAGTTTGAGCAATTGAGGAGATAAACGTTTGTCATCTTTTAGCAAGTAGTACAACATGATAGGCACAGTAGCAACAACCAGTACAAAGTTCGAGATAAAGGAGAACATACTTGAAATATGAACCGATAACCAATCAAAGATTGTATTTAAATACTCAGTTAATTTGGCAATCATTTCTTGATTGTTTTCAGCAGGAATATATTGTTGAATGGTTGGGTTCTGTTGTAATAGCTGAATCTGCGTAATAATACTTTGTGTAAATCTAGGTGCATTTTCGATAAAGCTTGTCACCTGATCACGTAATGTAGGCCAACCGATAATAGAGAAAATCGCCAGAATAATAATGACAATCAAGTACATCAGTAAAATAGAATAAGAACGTTTCAACTTCTTCTTTTCCATATAATTCACAACAGGACGTAGCGGATAGTAGAGAAAAGCTGTAATTAAAAGTGGAACAATCGTGAGGCTAATTAAGGAAGCGATCGGTGTGAAAATAAAATCAACCAATGTCCCTAAGTAGACAATCAGGAGTATAAGCGCAATCCCTGCACCTATACGAAAAAAACGTCTTTGTAGCATAAAAAAATCCTCCTCCAAAATCTTAAATAGTCATTATGTAGAAATGTGGTATATTCCCTATTTACTCATACGTACAAAGTAGTGAGTTGGATGCATCAATAGAAGTGTAGTGAAAGTTCTTCTTTGGGTCTATGTTACTATATAAACCTCAAGATGCTTGCTTAATCTTTGTAGAGAGGTAAAATAAAAAAGGAATCATTTGTAAGCGTTATTAAATAGCTACATATCCAAGGAGGCGTATCTATAATGACAATGAATTATCGCAGATTAGGTGGTAGTGGGCTGAAAGTAAGTGAAATTAGTCTGGGCAGTTGGCTAACTTACGGAGGATATGTGGAAAAGGAAAATGCGGTTCAATCGATTCGCGAAGCTTATGATTTGGGAATCAACTTTTTTGATACAGCTAATGTCTATGAACGTGGAGAAGCGGAAAAAGTAGTCGGTGCTACACTGAAAGACTATCCCCGTGAATCGTATGTGCTGGCGACTAAAGTATTTGGCGATATGGGAGACGGGCCGAACGATAAAGGGCTATCACGCAAACATATCACTGAACAATGTCATGCTAGTCTGAAGCGTCTTGGACATGATTATATTGATCTTTATTATTGCCACCGCTTTTCACCAGAGACACCAATCGAAGAAACATTACGTGCACTGGATGATCTGGTGCGTCAGGGCAAAGTATTATATGTAGGCGTCAGTCAATGGACAGCTGCTCAGATGCAAGCTGCTGTTGGTGTAGCTGATCGTTACTTGCTGGATCGGATTGTCGTTAATCAACCGGTCTACAATATGTTCAACCGTTATATTGAAGAAGAAGTGATTCCACTTGGTGAAAAATACGGTATCGGACAAGTGGTCTATTCACCACTTGCTCAAGGGCTATTAACAGGTAAATACACATCCAAAACCGATATCCCGGCTGATAGTCGCGCTGCGAAGCTGAAATGGGACGACGATCGCTTCAGTGATGAAAAACTTTCTCAAATCGGACAATTACAAAACATCGCTGATGAAGCAGGTATTTCGTTGACACATCTAGCATTAGCATGGATTCTTCGTCAAAAAAATGTATCCAGCGCCCTAGTCGGAGCCAGCCGTCCTGAACAAGTCAAACAAAACGCAAGCGCATCCGGCATTCAACTCACATCCGACGTGATCGAAGCTATCGAAAAAGTATTAACAGTCTAAAATCAAAATAATCCCCTATCACCTCAGCCTTCCAGCGTTATGGAAGGCTTTTTAGTTTAATGATATATAAGCTGTAATATCCTAATTTCAAATATCTTAACATCAAAAAATAAAGCTATTCCTACCGATAATAGAAGTAACAAGTAACAAGTAACAAGTAACAAGTAACAAGTAACAAGTAACAAGTAA
>NZ_JARUWY010000120.1:0-209 GCF_030433815.1 Paenibacillus sp. PsM32
GAACCCCTGTTACCTCCGTGAAAGGGAGGTGTCTTAACCACTTGACCAACGGGCCGCTTAAAAAAGTAACAGCGTAACTTTTCATACGCTTCAACCTATTAAAATCAATCTTAACCCTTCGGCGAAAAAAAAACCCCGAAGGGATAAAACTATTTTGCTTGGCAACGTCCTACTCTCCCAGGACCCTGCGGTCCAAGTACCATCGGCGC
>NZ_JARUWY010000121.1:0-209 GCF_030433815.1 Paenibacillus sp. PsM32
AACCCCTGTTACCTCCGTGAAAGGGAGGTGTCTTAACCACTTGACCAACGGGCCACAATAAAACCGATACTTTACATACTAACATCTTATTACTTTTAGAACAAGTCCATTTACAACTAATATTCTAGGCTAGTGGCTGTAATAAAACGGCCTCTGGCGGAGAGAGAGGGATTCGAACCCTCGAGACGCTTGTGACGCCTACACGATTT
>NZ_JARUWY010000122.1:0-209 GCF_030433815.1 Paenibacillus sp. PsM32
CGAGATCAACACGAACAAGTATTCGTCGGCAGCGTCAGATGAGTATAACAGACAGTAATGATCCTAATACAGTAATCACATCTGGATCTATAACTACTTCTGAAACTCGTATGACGATAAACCCTAATGCCACTGCTCAATTTATTCATGTAGCAGCATTTGATGGAAATGGTAATATCGGCCCAACACAAACGATCACTTTACAAGAT
>NZ_JARUWY010000123.1:0-208 GCF_030433815.1 Paenibacillus sp. PsM32
CACCACGTGCGGCCACTCCAGGCCCTTGGACGCGTGCAGGGTGGTCAGCGTGACCTGGTCCTGCTCCTCGCCGCGCTCGGCCAGCGACAGGATGACCGAGATCGTTTGCGCCACGTCGAGCACGCTCTGCTTCGGCTCGGTGAAGCTCACGCCGCCTTCCTCGCTGTGCTGGCCGCCGCAGCGCTTGGCGACCCAGTCGACGAAATCG
>NZ_JARUWY010000124.1:0-208 GCF_030433815.1 Paenibacillus sp. PsM32
TTACCACTGCATATCGAAATATTGTACAAAGAATATCAATTATCCCCTTCATTTGCAGTGTCATCGTTACTGGTATATCTAGCGGTCTTAACGTTATTGACCAAAGCTTTTATGGAATGGCAAATGAATCGTCGCCAAACAGGGTAAAATACATCATAAGATGATATTATCAGGAGGGCGTACAGGTGAATAAAGAAGTTAATACAGT
>NZ_JARUWY010000125.1:0-208 GCF_030433815.1 Paenibacillus sp. PsM32
GCCTGTCACTTTGACACCATGTGCTTTGGTCGTTGTATTGTGGAATTGAATACAACCTTCGGTATCATAGCCTTCTACACAATCCAAACGTTCTAGAAAGTCAAAGTGCCACCAAGCACGGCGAAATTCACCATCAGATATCGACAATAGACCGAATTCATCTTGATTGGCAACAATGCGGCGAATTTCATCAATTTCTAACATGCGT
>NZ_JARUWY010000126.1:0-208 GCF_030433815.1 Paenibacillus sp. PsM32
GGCATAGTGCTTTTTATCAAGAAGAGAATTATTCTCTTGATTTTATGCTTCTTGGTTATGATTTGGAGCAGGGTATATTCTGGGCTAGCGGATACAATCGTGATTTTCAATATGGAGAGTATTCTATTCCTATCGAAGTAGTGCTAGGAGCTCATTTCTCATTTCTAGAATCGCATAAGCGTCTTATTACGATTCGCTATCAGCAAGC
>NZ_JARUWY010000127.1:0-207 GCF_030433815.1 Paenibacillus sp. PsM32
TAATTATACATGATAGCTTTTGTCAAGTAGTTGTAAGTAGTGATATTTGCGATTTTATAATTGTAAACTTAGAAAAGGTTTCAAGAAATAATGTAATTGTAAAGGAAATTTCCAGAGAAAATATTGTTAATAGTTCTTCAATATAAAGAAGTATCATTTACAGTATCTTCAGATAGGTTAGATTGTGTGATAAGTGGTATTTACAAT
>NZ_JARUWY010000128.1:0-207 GCF_030433815.1 Paenibacillus sp. PsM32
ATAAAAAGTACAACTTACAACATCTAAGGATACAAAGAGATGGAGTACAAACAGCAGTAAGTTAAATCGATATACAATCTTTATCCCAAAACAAACAGCGTCGAGGGCTTTGTAGGCTCGGCGCTGTTTGTTTGCGGACTCGCTATAACTAAATAGCTGTCGCTTTTACACATATGCCGCTGCCGACTAATAATGGTGCGTGTAGTG
>NZ_JARUWY010000129.1:0-207 GCF_030433815.1 Paenibacillus sp. PsM32
ATTTTTTTTTAATTTTTTTTTTTTGTTTGTTTTTTTTTTTTTTTTATTATTTTTTTTTTAATTATTTTTTTTTTTTTTTTTTTTTTTTGTTTTTTGTTTTTTTTTTTTTTTTTTTTTTTTTGGTTTTTGTGGGTGTGTTGGTTTTTGTGGTTCTTAGTGACCGCCAGCTTTCATAATACCCAGTAAACTAATCACACTATATAGACT
>NZ_JARUWY010000012.1:0-141079 GCF_030433815.1 Paenibacillus sp. PsM32
AAGTAACAAGTAACAAGTAACAAGTAACAAGTAACAAGTAACAAGTAACAAGTAAGCAAAAGCACTAAGCTACCATCATCTCTAAAATCCCTACCCTGCCCACTCCCACCCAAGATTTGAGGGTTTATCTCTGATCATTTAAAATGTAAATTGATATCCTACGCCAGCGGAGGGAATCGTTATTCTGAAAGAGCGAAGCGCTCGCCTTTAGAACGTAATCCCCACCGCAAAGCGGTCAATCAAGGGATTCCGTTCTACCAGCGACGACAAGAATAACAATTGCCGCAGCGCCAGTATCTCAAAACAGTACAAATGTACCTCTTTACCCACAAATCCGCCCAATTTATGATAATCATTCTCAGAATTGTCCGCAAAACTATTGACCATAATTTTAAATGGATTTATACTTATTCTAAAATCAAATTAAGGGAATGATCCAAATGAAAACAATCAACTTGACGACACAGCGCAAAGCTGTATACGAAATCGTCTGCGAAGCTGCGGATCACCCGACTGCTGCTGATGTTATGAATCGGTTAGTAGAGCGTGGTCATAATTTTGCTTATGGAACCGTATATAACTCTTTACGATATTTATCAGATAAAGACTTGATTCGCGAATTGAAGTTAGGTGAAGCGGCAAGTCGCTATGACGGAAAAATGGATGATCACCAACACATTGTGTGTGAAAACTGTGGAGCTGTAGATGAAGTGATGACAGACGCACCTGTAGAATGGTATGCAGCCGTAGCCGAAGAAACGGGATATGATGTACACCATGCTCATGTCGTATTTAGAGGAGTGTGCACGGAATGTCGAAACAAATCACGAAAATAATTGATAATGATTATCATTTAGGTGCAACAGACAAATTAATGAACTGGTCTGTAGCTGAACGAAATATGCGTAATACAGCCGATCTGATTGCTCATTCTTGTCCGATTACAAGACGTGTCGTCATTATCAGTCCAGCACCGAGTCGTGTTCATGAACTAACTCGTACATTATCGGATAGCTGTTTTGATGTAATGGTATTTCATCGTTGGGAAAGTAATGGTGCAGGAGCTATCAGCGCCGATTTATTTATCTTTGATCTGATCTCTTCATCAGGTAGTCAAGATATCGAATCTGCCAAGTTGCAGTTTAATGAGAAAAATTCTCATTTACCAACTTTGTTCTTGGTACGTGAAGATATGTTGTCTACTGGTCTAAACGAATGGGCAGAAGAAGAATTGTTAGTCTGGCCTGCACGTCCGCAAGAAGGATTGTATCATGTGGAACGTGTGATTCGTGCTGGAAGTAATCGTCCTGCGGCACCTGCAACAGGAGATACGGAACATCGTACTGTTTTCAAAGACCTATGGATCGATCGGAAAAAAATGACTGTTCATCGTGCGCAACAACGAATTGAATTGACCAAAACAGAGTATGACCTCTTATTAATGTTGATCGAAGGCGAAGGCGGAGTACTGTCTCGTGAAGATTTGATGAGCGAAATTTGGGGCACTCAATTTTTCGGTGGAAGTAATGTAGTTGATGTTCATGTGAAAAGTCTACGTAAAAAAATCGGTGATAATGCTTCTGCACCGCAATATGTAGAGACCGTGCGTGGTGTAGGTTACCGATTGGCAGATTAAGCACCTCTTCATCATTTCTTCATCGAAGGCTCACAGGTAACTCATGAATGACGGTAAGTGAAGATGTTAGAATGAATCTAATCTTTGGAATGAGTCTAATTATAAATTTATTTATACATTAGATTGATGACCATTTATGATGAGAGGATGATTTCTAACGATGACAAACAACGACCACCGTCTAACGACTAACCAGGGTGCACCTGTAGGGGACAATCAGAATTCCCGTACTGCAGGTCGTAGAGGACCTACTTTATTAGAAGATTATCATTTGCTAGAAAAAATCGCTCACTTTGACCGTGAACGTATTCCAGAACGTGTGGTTCATGCTCGTGGAGCAGGCGCTCATGGAGTATTTCGTGTCGATCAAAGTATGAAAGAATACACCAAAGCTAACTTTTTACAAGAAGTAGGCACAGAAACACCTGTTTTTGTCCGCTTTTCGACGGTTATTCATGGTGTAGGTTCACCAGAGACAGCACGCGATCCGCGCGGTTTTGCTGTTAAGTTTTATACGAATGAAGGCAACTACGATATCGTAGGTAACCATTTGCCTGTATTTTTTATCCGTGATGCGATCAAATTCCCGGATATGGTACATTCACTCAAACCTGATCCGCAGACCAATTTACAGACACCTGCACGTTATTGGGACTTTATGACACTCACTCCAGAATCTACGCATATGATGACCTGGTTATTTTCAGATCATGGCACACCGGCAAATTATCGTGAAATGGATGGATTCAGTGTTCATGCGTTCAAATGGATTAATGCTGAAGGTAAAGTTACTTATATCAAATACAAATGGGAAAGTGTACAAGGCGTGCGTACATTCTCTGCTGATGATGCTGAAAAGCAACAAGGTAAAGATTTCAATCATGCGACACGTGATCTATTCGAGCATATCGAAAAAGGTGAATTCCCGGAATGGACATTGAAAGTCCAATTTATCCAACCCGAACATATAGACAATTATGCGTTTGATCCGTTAGATCCGACTAAAGTATGGCCAGAAGATCAATTTCCTTTCCATACGGTTGGCACAATGACACTCAATCGCAATCCAGATAACTTTTTTGCAGAAGTAGAGCAATCTGCGTTTTCACCAAGTGCTCTAGTGCCTGGTATTGAACCTTCTGAAGATAAATTGCTTCAAGGACGTCTGTTCTCTTACCCAGATACACAACGTCACCGTCTAGGAACGAATTATTTACAAATTCCGATCAACTGTCCGTATGCGCCTGTTCGTAATCAACAACGAGATGGACAGATGAATACCAAGCAAGATACATCAACCTACAATTACGAGCCAAACAGCTATACCGATGGCCCTACAGAAGATCCGCATTATCGGGATTCTGAAGTGGAATTGGAACAAGGACATGTAACCCGTCAAAAAATAGCCAAAACCGATGATTTTGCTCAAGCTGGAGAACAATATCGTTCATATAATGCTCAAGAAAAAGAGAATTTATTGCAAAATTTGGTTAATGATTTAAAAGAGGTTAAAAAAGATACTCAATTGCTTGCGATCTGTAACTTTATCCGTGCTGACCGTGAATATGGTATGCGTCTAGCGCAAGGATTAGGGATCGATATCAGTGAATTTATGGGGCAAATGAGATCATAACAATCTCTTGCAACAGATGTATACAGGATTGACTTGAGATATTCAGCGTTCCGCTTTATATTAAAGGGGTATTGTTAGTTAGAGTAAAGCAGAACGCTTTTATATATAAGCTGTTGGTAGAGACCTTAATCGATCTCAGATAAAGATAGCTTAGTACAATAAGGTCACTATTGACCGCTGTTATGACGCAAAGGAGCGCTACACACTTTTTAGTTGTGCGCTCCTTTGTATACTCTAAAAAAGGGGTGATAAAGGTAGAAGTGGTCTGTTTAGATGAATAGCGTGCAGGAAGATCAACAGATAGGTGCTTACTATTCCAAAAGGTTGAAGGAGATGTGAGTCATGAGAAAATCATGGAGCGTTGGCATGATAGGTGTGTTGTTAGTCTTTGTAGTCGGAACGTCCAGTTCGTTCGTTGCACCTGCATTTGCGGCCACTGAAAACGGATCTTATACTGTTGTTACTCCTGATATTTTAACCAAGCGACCAACCACAGACATTTTACCTGCCGATTTCCCTATTCCCGATGATGCTGTTATCGACACTTCCCAACAAACGTATATTGATGGACAACAAAATATGGTGCTTGTATTTCACACCAAAAGCAGTATGGAGACGCTAGCCAAAACGTATAATGAATATTTCCGCATTATCAATATGGATCAAGCCATTCAGACCTTAAATGAACAACAATTGAGTGTAAAAGGAACCGATCCGGCAACAACCCAACAATGGTCATTAACAGGTGCTCCTACAGCTTCTAAAGATACCGTAGAAGTGACTGTACAAGTCGTTAAAGTTCAGTGAAAATAAGTAGTTAACCGAAAAAGAGAACGATAGGAATGAATATATACCCATGAATAAGATCATATAAAAAAGCCTGAATAGACAATATATTCAGGCTTTTTGGTATATTTATGATTAGTGCTATTTAATATGTTATTTTTTATTATACTGTGCGAGATTGATCAATTCATCAAGTACCATAGATTGCTGAATAACAACAGGATGGTTTAATCCATATTCTTTTTGTAGATCATAGAGCAATGTATGTACTCTTTCTAAAACTGGATTTAAAGTAAGTTATCGTTCCAAGAATATCGCCTCCTAATAGTAATTTGATTATAAAAGGTAATTCTTTATATTGGAAAATTATTTTTAGAAATAAAATTTATACTAGTTAAATTATTTAACTCAATTTTAAAAGTTATCTTCTATAAAATATTTTTTAAAAAAACCGATATAAAACTTTTAAGCAGATTTTAAAAATAATAATTTACATAGGAGATAATAATGAGAATAGTGCAAGAATTATTAAAATTTACAGATAGTGAGTCATTTAGAATACTTATAAGTGTTGTATTCTTAAGCGGTATGTATTTAATTGGAGTCGTTTATTTAGTATTGAGTGTGAAAAAAGATAGTGCTGATTCCAAATTCATGAAAATGTTTGGAATTTTGACTGTATTAGGATTATCAGTATTCGTAAATAATATAATTATATATGTGTTGACAATAATGATATTAAGCACTCTAATTACTACTACTAATTATCTAGAAAACATTTTAAAATTCACGCTCAATAGTAGATTAGTTAATTTATTTCCAGGTAATGAGGCAAAAAGGTCTAAGAAGAATTTGGATGAAGTAGAAAGGGTATCTGCAACAGAAACAGATATTATGATACCTGATCCAAATATAGGAAGTGAATTTAATTCTTCAGAAACTCCTATAGATGAATTATTAAGTTATTCTATGAGCATTGAAAGTTTAATAATAGACAATTTAAAAAATGAAATAGATCAACTTAAATTTGAAAGTATTCAAGAGAACTTAGTTTTAACCAGAACAAAAAAGAAAGAATTTTTGTTAGATGCTATTTTAGAATATAGTCATCAAGTTGTCATTGTGGAAGTACAACCATTTATTAGTTATAATTTGATCCATAAATCAATTGAGCAGGTAAAAGAGCAAAATTCTTTGTATAGAAAGTATTTAAAAGAAAATAAAATTCAGAAAAAAGTAAAAAATTTGTTATGTACTTTAGATACTAATGAAATCTCTGGAAATAATATTGCTGGAGTTTTAATTCTAAAATATAATTTATTAAGTAATTCTTTTTCAAATTTTGAAGAGATTATTAGAGAATTGGAATCTAATGAGTAAAATTTATTGGATATTCACAATACTTTATTTTTCTTTGTGGTGTAAGTTATTGAGTATATTTCCTTTAGTTTTTTTGTTGGTTTTTATAAATTTTATTTTTAAAAGATCAATAGAGGAAAATATTAATGAATATTTTTATTATTTAATTCCTTTAATTATAGGCATGTGTTTAATATATAAATTTAAGAAAAAATGGAATTTAGATTTTGTTAATCATGAGAACATTTTATTATTTGATCAGCATCCATCTTTAAAAATAAAAATATCAAATTTAATCAATGAATTAAATATTAAACAAAATATTAGGTTTTATTTGAGTGACTCGAATAATATTAATGCCAATGTCATAAGTAATAAAAAATTCGCTATCATTACTATAAGTAAAGGAACTTTTAAATTAAAAGAAGACGAAATTATATCTTTATTATTACATGAGTTTTTTCATGTAAAACATTGGACAATTCATTTTATAAACTTCCAACTAACAGATATATTAAATAATATAGATTTTCGGCTAAACTTATTTTACACCAAACGAAAAAAAAATATATTTTATATGTACATTCAACTCATGGGTTTTATAGGTATTATTAGATTTTTTATAAAAACTATGTTAATGATGGTGAGTATTTTTTCTGTTATATTTAGAATATTTATTGATGAATTAATGGCAGATAAATTTTCTATAGATTGGAGCAAAAGCCAAAAAATTATAGAAGTAATCAAAAAAAGTGATAATACAAATGTACAGGCGAAAAAATTATCAAATAATTTAATGTACAGCAAGCATTTGGATATAGAAATTCGAGATATAATTTTAAAGCAATATTATTATCATAAATATATTAAACCAAAATGGAAATTGAAAAAATTATATATTTACTTTTCGATTTTTCTTTTTAGTCTTTTTTGTGTTTATGTAATTCCTAAATTAAATAAAATATTAAAAGAATTACCTCAATATTCAACTGCATGGTTAAAAAAACAGTGGTTTCTTCTATTTGATAATAATCTAACTTTAGCAAAGGAAGTTCTTTTTTTAATAATATGGTGTACAGTTTTTATTTTTCTTGTAATAAGAATCATAAAACTTTTTTTGAATGGTGCTACTTGGAAACTAAAACTAAATTCTATATTATATCTAATGGTAATTAATCTTTTTGCACCCATGGCATTAAGTTTTGTGATTTCGCTCCCCGAAGACTATTGGTTAATTAATTCTTTGATTTCTATTACGATTCTTATGATTTTGAGTATTATAATTAAGTTTTTTTGAAAAAAATAGTAATATTCACTTCAAGTTTCTAATTCTAGAAACTTGAAGTGAATATTAAACTTAATTATCCTCCTCCATGGCTTGTAAATGGGAATATAGGTTGAAGTGAAATATTAGAAGGTTGTGAATTGAAAATTAAAATTAATGCTAGACTACTTAAAAAAAGAATTATACTAAATTTTCGTTTCATACTTATACACCTCATTAATCATAGTTTGGTAGGTTTTTTTTGTATCGTTAGTAGCATTAATTCTAAATTTTTCAAATAAACCTACGCATTTAATTATACATGTCTTATTATTAATGAGATATGCTTGTTTTAGACTTTCTAATAGCTTATTGAAACCATTATCGTACGATCCACTTCTTAAATAGTAAAGAGCAAGTTCATATAAAAATCGAGAGTATCTTTCTAAATTAGTTTGGTGAGTATATATGTCTATACTTTTTGTTTTTTTCTCTAAATTTGAGATTTCATTTTTAAATTTTAAAATGATATCTTTAATATTAAAATTAAATCGGTTAGATGCTTCTACAACATTTAGTAAGAAGACCATTATTTCATCTTCTTCATTTTCTATCGACTTTAAGTAAGTATCTATTACGCTTATATCTCCAGAGAGCAACTTATATACATAATTATTGGATTCAGCCCATGATTTAAAATTATTTTTCCACAATAACGTATTTGGATCATTTTCTTGTACCCAACTTAAGTTAGAATACAAATCAGTATATTTTAATGCTTTTTTGTAATCACGATGCCATTCATCACATGAACTTCCTAGAAGTAAATAAGCATAAGAGATATAAAAAAACCATGGTCTTTTAGGTTTTTTATTAGTTATAGATTTTCCTTGTTGTTTTAATTCATACTGAATTTCTGCTTTATGTAACATTATTTGAGATGTTTTCTCTACTTTATCCCACCTCTGTAAAGAACGATACATATTAGCGAGTTCTTTCAGTGCATCCAGTTGATCCACTTCATCCAACCGTTCTACAAAAGGCTCAAATCGAATCGCTAATTGATAATTCTCTTCTTGATCGTCTCCTTGCTTTGCGATAAACAATCTATATTGACATATTGCTAATCGTTCAGAATGTTGTTTGTTTTCGCTCATAGATACGCTCTCATACAATATTGCAGAAGCTGATTTTTTATCACGATAGAAGAGTTCTTCTGCTAGGTCAAACATTAATGAAGCATACATTAGTTGATCTGCTAATAAAGACACAACTTGCTCAATACAATTCAATTTATGAAGTTCAGCACAACGAACCAGAAAAGGCTTAATTCTCCTCCAGTCAGGGGAAGCTTCATTTAAGTATTCCTCGATATATTGTTCATATAGTGAACCTTCTTCTAATTGCATAATGGAAGTGCAATTATCTATTTGTTCGGTGCTAAGTACTCTACTTCCACTAATGGCTGAACTGATAATACCTACATTCATTCCTACTTTTTTTGCAAATTTGCTCATTGTTATATTCTCATCTTTTATAAATTGAGTTAATTGATCTCTAATTGAAATGACTTCTTGCACTCAGACCACTCCCTAATTGAAATCCGCACTAAAACTACTTTATGTAAACAACTATTATATTGATACCTAAAAGTGAATATTCTAATTATAAAAATATACCTTGTTTTAAATGAAAGATCAATTACCTGTTTTATAAATTAATGGATTAAATTTCAAATTGATTCTAAAGGCTAATATTTAGATGATGATACATAAAAATAACTTTTTTAAGTATAACATTTTATTTATAGGACACATGAATTAAAAATGTATAAAAAAGGATTTAGGACTTTATTATTCTAAAAAATAGTGTGTATAATTAGTCGCGTAAGGAAAAGTGAAGTGAAAAAGGAGGTCTAATTATAAGTGCTTTGAATGATTTGTAATACTAAAAAAAGTTATGCTAGATTGCATTAATACATTTTTTATCATTTTAATAGTTGATTAATCGTAAAAGTCATTTCTATTAAATAAGCTAAATATGCATCATAAAAATCTAAACTAGATATTTATAGGAGGAACAAGAATGTTAAAGAAATTATCTATTTCATTAGTTAGCCTTTCCTTAGTATTGAGTATACTCACAAATTCATATATCTTTGCTGAAGCAACCAATGAACAAGTTCCAATGGAGTCTTTAGGTCAAGCTATTCAGGAATATAATATTGAAAACCAAAAAACTTTTGAAAATGAGTCAGAAGATTTGAAAGAGCGTGTACTTAGTCATCCAGAAGATCCTATCTTAGCTGAAGCCGCTCAGTATTTAGATATTGAGCCAGAAGTTAAAGAAAATACAACTTTGGATTATTTTAGCACAGAAATTGTTTTATTTGACTCTTCTGGAAAAGGAGTTTCACTAGAGAGTTATGTAGATCAATTGGATGCAAAAGCTTCTACAAATAAATCTATTGCTCCATCTTCAGCGGAACAAGCTATTTCGCCACAAGCACAAGGTGGAGTTGTTTTTACAAATGAATTGACTGGAAATTTAAACAATCGCAATATTGTGCATACTGTTAAATATGTAAGCGATATTGGAAGTGTTCCAGATAAAGTGTCTGTGGACAATTATTTGTTTAAAAGCACAAGTCGTAATGGAACATATACAAAAGCAAGCTATAAGTATAATAATGCAATGAAAAAAGGGAGCACTTTAGTTAATTCATTACGTGCAGAGACTAAGTATTGGAAAGGTAATTTAATAGCAAGTATCTATGATAATGGCGTAAAAGCTGGAGGGATTAATAGAGATACAGGTATTATTCTGTACAATAATGCTGCATTACCTTATTATAAATATGTGGATACATTCTCAGGAAAAGTAAATATTGAACCTGCTTCAACTACTTGGCAAAAAGTTAGTAATCCAGTAACTTGGGATAATGATAAAAGAGGTGCTTATATTTCGTGGTACATTTCGACATATGGTAATCCGAATATTACTTGGGGCGGATATGATATTCACCATATTAAACCAAGAGAATATGGTGGTAGCAATGCTAATTCGAACTTAATGCCTGTACCACGTAATCTTCATAATTCGCTTATTTCTCCATGGTGGGCAAGTTATAACAAGGGGTGAATCTAAATGGCTTCTGATATTGTGAAGCATTTTGAGACTTTAAAAACGCAATTAAAAGATGGGAAAACAGTGAAGTACTATAACCATGCTAAATTATATGAAGCAGAATGCATCTTTCGAGAACCTGCTACTCAACAACAAATTGATGATTTTAAAAAGAGAACAAACTGGAACTTACCTAAGCAATATGAAGAACTATTACTATATACTAATGGAGTGGTTTTATTTCGAGATGAATATGGAGCAGGTTTTGAAATATCAGGTCTAGACGAAATTGAATTAGATCATTTTGATCCTATGCCATCCAATTGGATACCTGTAGTAGCTTGCGTTAGTATAGGCGATTATATTTTCTTTGATTCAGATCAGGTGGAGTCTGGTAGTAATTATTTAATATGGCACAATCATGAGCAATACTATGATGAGCCGACTCTACGATTTACAATAGATTTTGCAACATGGTTAGAGCGTTTGATTATTACTAGAGGCGCTTGGTTTTGGGAATGGAAAAATTAATGAAACTAAAACAGGCAACTTTCCTTTTAAAAAGGAGATTGCCTGTTTTTTATTTTATAACTAATTTAAAATTTTAAAAAATACTTATCTATTTACTTCTCTGACCAAGTAAGTGTTAATTGAACAACATCTTTGCCGGCTTGAGGGCTGCCGATTAGAGACCAGACTTGCTTGGTTTTGGGATCGGTTCCTTGAATAATAAGATTTTTTTCATCAATAGTGGAACCTGCATTAGTTAAGGATTTGGCATCGAAATATTGTTTGTAGGTTTGAGACAATGTTTCCATACTTCCTTTGGTTGTGAACATGAGCAATACTGATTTTTTACCATCGTTTTCTTCTTGATGAGAGGTAGAGATCACCGCATCATCGGGAATAGGAAAATCGGTTGGTAAATACGTAGGGCGTTTTTCTACGCTATCCGCAGCAATGGGGCCTTTTTCTTCGATCGAACCTGTACTGGTTGTTGCCGACTCGCTATTTTCTGTTTCTGGTTCGGTCGTTCCAGTGGAAGAGTCTGTAGCCGCAGAAGACTCTGTCGAAGTATCCGATGATTCGGTATCTGTTGTAGCAGGGGTTGTAGGTGTTGCTTCATTTGTGTTATCTGTCGTCGTATTCGTTTCTTGATCGGTTTCATTGGAAGGATTAGCAGGTGCTGATGCGCTACTACATGCACTCAGGACAGCGATAAACAATATGCCACATAGCAATAGACTGTATACTTTTTTCATCCATGATTCCTCCTGTTTCTGAATAAGATAAGTTGCCAATAAACTATAGTGATTGATACACATCCAGCTTGTTGTTTCATCTAAATTATAACATGACTGTAACACTAAGGCATATTTAGACAATAAGCTGAAAATAACGATATCAATAAGTTACTCTTTTTTCAAAAAATAGCTTCGCAAAATGATATTATTCTGGTATTATTTGTATAATGTATCCTCATATATCGTAATTGAAGAAAAAAGAATCATTTCTACTTTAAAGGGAGAAATTTGACGAGTGCTTGGGATATACACTACTATATGTAGTGTGAGGTGGCATAAGCATATGAAAATACAAAACTTTAAAGTAGGCGCAACAGGGATGGATCGCTTTTTTGGTCCGCTGGAAGCTCAAGTGATGAATATTCTGTGGGATATGGATCACCCGATGACGATCAAAGAAGTCCTTTCTTCGCTCCAAACAACCAAATCACTTAGCTTCAATACGATTATGACAGTGATGAATCGATTGGTTGAAAAAGGAGCATTAACGAAAACAGGCGAAAGTCGTAGTTTTCATTACACTCCTACAGAAAGTCGGGAGCAATTTTTGAACAATCAGTCCAGGGAATTGACGCATGAATTGATGGAAGAATTCGGGTCACTCGCCGTAAATCATATGGTAGATGTGCTGGAGGAAGTAGATCCTCAACTTATTCGCGCCTTGGAGGATAAAATCAAACAATGGAAAAAAGAAACGTAACTAACTGGGAACGTCGTTCAAGAACACTGTTTCGTATAAGTTTCGGTCTCTCGTTATTTACGATAGGGCTTATGTTTATTTATGCGTTGCATACGATATTCGGTTGGAATATTCCTTTTGATCTGCTACGCATCTGTAACCGTTGGATGGAAGCTCAAGGATGGTTTTCGGTAGCCCATTTACTAAGAGGTCTGGTTCTGTGTACATTTGTACTGTATATCGGTTATGGATTAGATCAGTGGGCAGGGTCTTATCGGGCTTATCGTTATTTTCGCTCGTTACAAGATGTGCAGCAATCGGCGCAATATAATGCTATCTATAGTAAAAACAAAGAATTATTGATGATTATTCGTTGTTCGCAACCTGTTGCATTAACTATGGGTATTTTTCGCCGCCGAATTATTTTATCAGATGGACTACTGCGGATGTTGGATAAACATGAGCAAGAAGCGGTTGTACATCATGAGATGTTCCATTATCAGCAACGTGATCCGTTAACTACATTTTTGTTAGGGCAGTTTGCACTTGCGTTGTGGTTTTTACCGATTTTGAAAAATATCACGTTGCATTACAAAATATCGCGCGAAATTCTAGCAGATAGTTATGCAGTCCATCGCTTAGGAACTCCTGTTGGTTTGGGCGGTGCTCTACTGAAACTAATTCATCGTCAGCATTCTCGTTCCCCTCAACCTTTTCGAATGATCTATTCTTCTTTTGCCGAAACGTCACTCAATTATCGTATTCATCGCATTATTGAACCGGATCAAGAGAAATCTCTGCGGTTGCCGGTATGGCCTGTGCTACTTTCATTAGTTGTGCTAACAGCACTTAGCATTTTGTTATTATGGTCACTTATATGATTATTGTATAAGCGACTATTTTTATAACTATACACTACAGTATGTAGTGAAGATTACATGAGATGAACAAAAAAAGGAGGAGTAATCATGTTGCTTAAACGTAATGTGGAATTAGGATTGTTTATTGTTCGCGTATTAACAGGGGTTATCTTTTTATTGCATGGGTTTTCCAAATTTCAAGGTGGTATTGGTGGCACAACAGGATTTTTCCAAAGTATCGGATTACCCGGGTTTTTGGCTCCGGTCGTAGCTATTATAGAAATTTTGGGAGGATTACTATTGATTCTGGGTCTACTTACTCGTATTGCAGGTGCGGCTTTGACAGTGATTATGATTGGAGTGTTATTGACTGCCAAAGCAGGTCAGCCATTTATGATGGGTACAGAGTTCGATTATTTGCTTTTATTCACTTCGCTTCAATTGGCATTGACAGGTAGTGCTCTATTATCTGTGGATAGTCTGCTTTTCAAAAATAAATACAATAGCCGACTTGCTGAAAACTAAGTAATACACAATATATTTGTATGAAATGAATACGAAACAAACAAAAACCGACAAAATATCTTTGAGATATTGTCGGTTTTTTGCGTTACATCTACAAAACTAACATGGTTTAGGCGATATATACATTACTAGCAAATTGTAGATGATGAGCAACAGACATCAAAATCATCTGTATTCATTTATAGAAAGAGTGGGGTTTATGAAAAAAAGGATGAAATTGCCTAAACCAAGCAAAAAAACAACTACATCATCTTCTTTTCGGTGGTCTATACGTAATCAATTAATTGTAGCATTTGCTTTAATTTTGCTAGGGCCAAGTTTAGTGATTGGTGTAAGTATGTACGATAAAGCAAAAGAAGAAGTACAAGATCATTTGATTGCCAGTGCAACCCAAAGTGTACAAACAGCTAATCTATTTATCAGCAATGCCATTGCGACCAAAATGCATGATGCTGAATATTTATCAAGTGTATTTAACAGTTCGATGATCGATGGCCGATTGAGTCCAGAAATCGTTCCCAAATTAGCACAATATCTTGGTGAACATCCTGAAGCTATCGATACATTTGTCGGTACACCGGATGGAACGATGATTCGCGGCGTACCTAAAGAAAATGAGAATGGCTATGATCCGCGTGAACGGGATTGGTATAAATTAGCTCAAGCTTCTCCCGGTCAAACGATTATGACACCTGTTGTGATCAACTCAAGCAAACTTCCCGTAGTGATTCTGGCGCATACTTTACCAGATAATTCGGGGGTATTAGGTATTTCATTAAATCTAGAAAGTATTTCTAAATTAGCAGATATTAATGTAGGTAGCGAAGGCTATGTTGTTATTTTAGATACAGAAAAGAAATATATTGTGACACGTAATGGTGTGACAGGTGAGGTAGCAGCAGGGGAATATCTGGATACAATGTATTCCAAAGACAATGGCACGATTGATTATACATTTAAAGGCGAGCCGAAAAAGATGGTCTTTCTCACGAACAAAGAAACAGGCTGGAAAATCGCAGGTACGATGTATACAAGCGAAATTGCTGAAGCTGTTCAACCGATTCGTAATCAAGCTTTAGTGATTATTATTATCGCTATTGTGATAGCAGCGATCATTGTAGCTTTTTGTATCAATATGATTATGAAACCTTTACTGAGTCTACGCAAAACGACTCAACAAATCAGTGAGGGCGATCTGACGATCCAGATTGATCAGCGTAAAAATAATGAGATCGGTGATCTAGCGCGTGACTTTACGATAATGGTCGCTAGTCTGCGTGAGATGATTGAGAAAGTAAGAGATACGACAGACAATGTATCTTCCGCTTCGGAAGAACTAGCAGCTGGAGCAGAAGAAACCAGTCGTTCTGTTGAACATGTAACTATGGGGATTCAAGAGGTCTCTACAGGCAGTGAACGTCAAGTAACAGGAGTTGCAGTAGGCGCAGATGCAATCCATCGTATGTCTGAACGTGTGTCTGAGATTTCCGGTCACGTAGCTGAAGTAAGCCAAAGTATGAGCGATGCAGCCACAGCTTCTGCTAAAGGAAATGAATCGGTTATTAATGTAACTCAACAGATTTTTGAAATTCAATTAACTGTTGATCGATTAAGCGAAATTATTGCAAGTCTAAATACGCAATCTAGTGAAATTGGTGGGATTGTTGATTTGATCCGTAATATTGCCAAACAGACTAATTTGCTAGCGTTAAATGCTTCGATTGAAGCGGCAAGAGCAGGCGAACATGGTAAAGGATTTGCTGTCGTTGCCGATGAAGTGCGTAAGCTTGCATCTGAATCGGGTGAATCGGCAGAGCGTATCGGTAACCTTATTACAGGTATGCAAGGCATCGTAGCTCAATCGCTAGAAGTTATGGATCAGGCGAAAGAGAATGTAAACGGAGGTATTCTAGCTGTTGATACATCTGGACGTTCATTCTCTAGAATTAACCGCGCTATCAAAGCAGTCTCTCGCAAAATGAACGATGTAACCGGAACGACAGATCATTTAAATAATGATGCAGATGCAGTAGTAGAAGCGATTGAAGATATCGCTAGCATTTCTGAACAAGCGGCAAGCAATACTGAGACGATTTCAGCAGCAGCCGAAGAACAACTCGCTTCAATGCAAGAAGTATCCAGTGCAGCTACCGATTTAACTCGTCTTGCAGAACAGTTACAACAATTGGTATCTCGTTTTAAAGTATAAAAAGTAATAAAGAAAAGTTTCAACACATCAACCGTTGTCCCATATATATTGAGACAACGGTTTTTATTATTTTATATTTTACATTATATTAGTAAGTTTGTTACAATAATTCAGTAAATACATTATCAAAGTACAGCAGATCGACTACCCAGGGAGGAAAAAATATGTTTACAGTATATCCATCAGCAGAGCGGTTTAGCTTTGATCGAGGTTGGCTACAAGGCAGTCATAGCTTTTCATTTAGTGAATATCAAGATCCGAATAATGTGAGCTTTGGACCTCTTCGTGTCTTTAATGATGATGTGATTGCTCCTTCACGTGGATTCGGTGCTCATCCCCATAGCGATATGGAAATTGTCTCGATTATACTGGAAGGTCAACTTCGTCATGAAGACAATCTGGGAAATGTAGCGGTTAGTTCTTTTGGCGGTGTACAGCGGATGTCTGCAGGTACAGGGGTTGTGCATACAGAGCATAATGCTTCTGACGAGACCCATTGTAATCTATTGCAGTTATGGTTTGAACCGGAAGCGCGCGGGTTGAAGCCTTCTTATATGAGTTCATCGTATAATCCTGCTTCTTTAAATGGTCAATTGTTACCGATTGTGAGTCGTCAGGGTGGCGAGAATCAAGCGACGATTCATCAAGATATGACTATTTATCTTAGTCGCCTCGAAAAAGGGCAAGAGATCAAATTTGTTCAGCATCCAGATCGCCGTACGTATGTATTTGTAATTCAAGGCAGTCTGACGATGAACCAAAAGCATCTGCTTTCCAAGCGTGATGCTGTACGAATCGAACAAGAAACTCATTTGCAGATGACAGCAGAAGAACCGGTCTTTTTCTTGCTGATCGACTTGCCTTAGGAGGAATAGTGCTGATGAAAGAAACCGTTATGGTTAAGCATGCAGTGACAGGCCTTGAATTATTAAATAACAATAAACATTCATTTACCTATGAATTAATCGATTTACCCGCAGGCGGATTCCGAATGACTTTGGTCGGCGCACCTGAAGAGATCGTACAAAATATTCTTACTTTGCAAAATGAACTTAATCTATTTCGCTTTGAATTACCTGAAGATGCTCCTCAGATCAAACACTGGTATTATGTCAAAGAACATGGTGTACAGTATCAAGCAGACCAACAACAATTGATAATTGAAGCATCATCAGAGATTGTCTATCTACCGTCAGAGTATTTAGAATAGTTGTGACGAACAGTCTTTTTAAATGATTTGTAAGACCTCATTGTGCTATGCTCTATATAGCTATTTTGAGGTCTTTAGTCTACTTATGGTTTAAATGATGGTATACCAATCATTTCTACACAGGGAGGAAACAGCATGCAAATCACTAAAGGACAAAAAGTTGATATTACCAAAGGTCGTACGTTATCGCAGATTGCGATCGGATTGAACTGGGAAACGGCTACAGCAAATTTGGATATTAATGCTTCTGCTTTTTTACTCAATAATGCTGGAATTTGTACGCAAGACGAAGATATGATCTTTTATAATCAGCAAAGTAGTCGACAACAAGCGGTTACTCATTCTGATCAAAGCCCTCAAGATCGGGAAATCATTCAGATCAATCCGAGTAAGATTCCATCTGATATTTCCAAAATTGCCATCACATTAACGATTCATGAAGAAGGCAATCATAATCATTCATTTCAAGACGTACAGCAAGTGAATTGTCGTATTTATGATCCGTTGACCAATGAAGAACTGATTACGTTCTCTTTTGGTGAAGGGTTAAGTAGCGAGACAGCGATTGTGGTAGGCGAAATATATTTACATAATGAAGAATGGAAATTTAATGCGATTAGTAGCGGATTTAACGGCGGATTATCTGCATTAGTACAGAATTTTGGGCTGTCTGTAGACGATGATGTTGCTCCATCGGCTCCTGCTGTAGAAGTAACTCCACCAACTCCGCCTGTAACTGTTGCTCCGGTATCATTAATGAAGATTGAACTGAAAAAGAAAGAAAGTATCAATATCCAAAAATCTCCGACAATTACAGCTACACTTGAATGGGAGACGAAAAAAGATCTAGATCTATACTGCTTTTATGTTACGCAAGCCAATCAAGTAGGTAAAGTCTATTATCGCAATCTAGGCTCTATTCATGAAACACCTTATATTACGCTGGATGGAGATGCGTTAACACATGGTAAAGAAACGATTCAAATTCATCGACCAGATGCTTTGAAATATGTACTATTTGCCGCATATAGTGCAGTAAGCAATGGAACAGGTAGCTTTAAATCAATGAAAGTACGTGCAGTGGTCGACAACCATCAAGGACAAGTGATTACTTCTCCACTTCATGAAAAGAATAATTATGCATATTGGGTAGCGATTGCTCATATTGATTTTACCGATGTAAATGCTACTCGTATCAGTCATGTCGAACAGTATTCAGGTAGAGGTGTAGAAGCAAGTCCCTGGTTGTACGAAGACGGCACATTCAAAATGGATGCAGGTCCGGAAGAATTTAAAGATTGAAGATTATCCATAAAAGAATAGATAGCTATCATCTATCCTACCAATAGATACAAGATTGGAGCTGACCTATGAATATCCTTATCACTGGAGCCGCTGGTAAAATTGGAAGTGAACTGACCGCTTATTTACAAGATAAGTTTCAACTACGGCTTGCAGATATGCATACTGATCGATTACAGAGTTATCAGCAGACCAAGCATGAGATCATCACCCTCAATATCACTGATCCCGAAGCTTGTCAGCAAGCCTGTGAAGGCATCGACATCGTAATTCATCTAGCAGGAGATCCTTTGCCAGATGCAGGATTTTACGAATCGTTGTTAGATAATAATATCAAAGGAACTTTTAATATTTTCCGAGCTGCCCAAGATCAAGGTGTACAGCGAGTGATTTTAGCAAGCAGTGCACAGACGATAGAAGGGTATCCAATCGATGCTCAAATTTATCCTGATATGCCGACAAGACCACGGAATCTGTATGGAGTGAGCAAGTGCTTTGGAGAATCGTTAGCTTCGTATTTTGCATATACCGAAGGACTACAGAGTATAGCGATTCGTATTGGCGCGTATGATGATTTTAAGGCAGAAGGGCCGACACTTGAAGCACGTGATATGAGCGCATATCTCAGTCCAGCAGATATGTGTGATCTATTTTATAAGTCGATCATTGCTAACGATCTTGAGCCTTTTACTATTCTTCATGGAATATCAGATAATCGGTTTAAGCGTCTTTCTTTGGATGATACGAAAAAGAAAGTGGGCTATGATCCCAAGTCGGATGCATTCGCTCTAAGTAACATTTCGTTGTATGATAGCCCGCGTTAATATCAAATACATGAACCTCTGCGTCTATTTATCGTTTCTCTTTTCTCATACTTAAATACCTATCGAATGTAATTAAATATATTTATTTGTCGGATTTTTGCAAGAAAAGGGTAATCATACATAGGAAGCGGAATTTCTGTCAACACTCTATGTAAAGGAGATTACTTGTCTTATGAAAGTACAACCTGATCGCAAAACTTACATCAAGCAAGCTATTTTAATTGGAGATTATCATCAGGAAGCACCATATCATCCTCTAGAACCAATTGAAAAAGAGATTCGTAAGCTGATGCCTGAAGGCTGGGAATTACATGTAACTGATGACTACGATATGTTCACTGCTGAACGTTTGGAAGCGTACGATCTGTGTATTTCGTATACAGATACGTTTGACAAAAAGTTCAGTGTTGAACATACCGCAGGCATTATCTCATATGTTGTGAATGGTGGCGGGTTACTAATCATTCATGCAGGCGTATCGATGCAAGAACAGCGACATGAAATGAAGTTATTAATGGGAGCTGTCTACCGTGGGCATACTGATTATCAGCAATTAAATATGTGTGTATCTTCTCCAAGTCATCCGATTATGAAAGGTATTTCTTCATTTTCGATGGATGAAGAGCCATATGAATTTTCATTGCTATCAGCGGCAGAACGTACCATACTGATGGAGTATAATCTAGATGGAACTACATGGCCGGCGGCATGGTGTTCTGAGTATGGATTAGGTCGAATTGTGTATTTGATGCCAGGTCATCATGCGGCTTCTTTTGACTATCCTGAATATCGCAAAATTGTAGTGCAAAGCATGTTATGGGGCGCTGGTCTGGATGCTGAAAATTAGAAGATATTCTTACAGATCTGTAGAGCATCCTATCTAGCCATATCAATCATATTGGATATACAGAAATTAGGCATATCTGCTTTTAGACGTTATACTAATAACAGATCGACAAAGACATGGGCATGTTGCCATGAGTCGGTCATGAAGAAGTGACCGGACTATGGCAATGTGCAGGGCTTCTGTTAGGTAAAGAATACTTAGTGTAGATGAATGGAAGTATACAACAGGAGGAATGAAAATGAGCGATTTATTTAAACGAGCAGTTTCGCTAGGTCTTGGACTTACGATTGTCAGCAAAGAAAAAGTAGAAAAAACGGTAGAAGATTTGGTGAAGCGTGGAGAATTGGCTCCTTCTGAATCGCGTGCATTGGTAAACAAACTTATGGATCGTGGCGAAGAAGAACAGAACCAAGTGAAAACATGGATTCGTGGACAAGTTCAGAAAGTGCTAACTGAACTGGAAGTGCCAACCAAAGAAACCACAGAACAATTGAATGAGCGGATCACGGTTCTCGAGAAGCGTCTTGCCGAACTGGAATCACCGCAACAACCGGAATAAGATGGCTCTTCATATCCGGCATGCCGGAAGGTATAGAGAAATAGCCATGGCGCTCATGCGTCATGGCTTTGGTTATATGGTCGAGGAACTCGGATTACACCAGATGCTAGCGATTCCGCTTCGACTGGCACGTCGTGAAGTACACGGTATTCGCACGCTAGGAGAACGTATCCGTCTGGTACTCGAAGAATTAGGCCCTACTTTTGTAAAGTTAGGTCAGCTTGCTAGTACACGTTCTGATCTTTTGCCTGAAAATATTATTAAAGAATTAACGAAGTTACAAGAACAAGTCCCTCCATTTCCTGCAACTGAAGCACGCAAAATTATAGAATTAGAACTAGGTTTGCCGATTGAAGAAGTGTTCGAGTCGTTTGAAGATGTGCCTGTAGCAGCAGCATCGATCGGACAGGTACATCTGGGCACTTTACATTCTGGAGAAAAAGTAGCGATCAAAGTGCAACGTCCTGGCGTATCACGTATCGTTAATCGTGATCTGGAAATTTTGCGTGATCTAACAGGGTTGATCAAAAAGCATATGGAATGGGCTTCTCAATATCAGCTGGAAGAAATCGTTGAAGAATTTGCCAAGTCGATGCGCGAAGAATTAGATTACAGTGTCGAAGGACGTAATATGGAGCGGATTGCAAGTCAATTTGAACGTGATCGGAATATCCATATCCCTGTAACGTACTGGAATTATACGTCTGCTCGCGTGTTGACGATGGAGTATATCGACGGGATTGCTTTAGGGAAACGAGAAGAGATTATAGAGCAAGGACTAGACTTGGGAAGTGTGGCGCAACATCTGGTTGATTCGATGTTGCAGCAGATTTTTATCGATGGTTTTTTCCATGCCGATCCGCATCCAGGTAATCTACTGGCTTTGCGTGATGGACGTATTGCTTTTCTTGATTTTGGACTGATGGGGCGACTGAGTAGTGAAATGAAAAGTCATCTGACAGCACTTATTATAGCGTTGTTACGTAAAAACACAGATAGTATGATCCGTGCGGTCATGAGATTAGGTTTTGTACCGGAAGATGTGAATATGTCTGCACTACGTAGCGATTTTGAGCGTATGCGAGAGCAGTATTATGATGTTCCTTTTTCCCGTATTAATCTAGGCAGTGCATTGAATGAAATGTTTGATGTGGTGCGTCGTTACCGGATCGGGATACCGCCGGACTTGACGTTGTTGGGCAAATCATTGATCACACTTGAAGGTGTAATTGAACGTTTAGATCCATCGCTGAGTATTTTGAGTATGGCAGAGCCTTTTGGACGCAAGTTGTTACGAGATAAATATGCGCCTAATAAAGTTCGCCAACGCATTACAGATGGAGCATTACATGCTGTTGAAATGCTAACTGATCTACCGAGGCAAGCATCCGAATTATCCCGTATGATTCGCACCGGTAAAATGAGAATAGAAGTCAGCGTGCCTGAAGTTAAAGATATGATGCAAAAAATGGATCAGATCAGTAACCGATTGGCTTTTAGTATAGTATTGCTGGCTTTTAGTATTATTATGGTCGGTCTTATTGTCGGTTCATCATTACGAGATCAGACACCGATTCTATGGGGATTCCCTGTAGTCGAGATTGGTTTTGTGATCGCTACATTGATGGTGATTTGGCTATTTTATGCTATTTTCAAATCAGGTCGATTTTAGAAAAAACGTTATATTTGGAGATTTACAGATTTCAAATGATATGGTATTCTTTCTGAGTCGATATACTTATACAGATATAACTTAATACCTATTTGTTCGTAAAGCATACGGGCTATTCCTTTTTCAAGGGAGTAGTCCGTTTTTTGTTTGTATATTTTATATGTAGCTGTATATGAAGGTGTTTTATTTTCCAAATTCAGCTATAAAGATTAGGTCTTGGAAGAAAGTGAATTATCTTTTATAATGAATTTTGTAGTTCTTAAGATACATATTAGTCTATAGTGCCTATATTTTATTCAGGGGGAAAGAAAATGAAAAAGAAAATGATGACTGTACTTGCGGCAACGATATTATTTACAGGAGTAGGCGTAACTGTACCTCAAGTGGATGCAGCGACCAATAAACCACAAATCGAAGTGTTGTTAGATGCACGCAAAATGGCATTTCCTGATGCCAAACCTTTTCAAGATGATAGCAATGCGGTGATGGTGCCTATTCGATTTGTATCTGAAAAATTGGGCGCTAAAGTGGGATGGAGTAAAGCTGGTGGGAAACAGATTGTTACTTTAAAAACTGATAAGCATACTGTCTCTATGACAGTCGGATCAGCTACAGCAGTAGTAGATGGTGAAAGTAAGACGTATGATAGCAAGATCATTTTGAAACAAAGTCGCACGTTTGTACCGCTACGTCTTGTTAGTGAAGGATTAGGACAGACAGTGAATTGGGATCAGATTAGTAAATGGGTTTGGATTGGGAGTAAGAAACCTTTAACAATAGAAGAACTTGGATTACCAAAAACTACAATTGATCCATACAAACCATTCTTTTCCTCAAATCCAAAACTGATGACAAATACTTTTAATAAACCATACAAATATGCTGTCAAAATTAAATCGAATGACTTTCCGCTTCTAATGGCAGGTTATATCTATGGTGTAGACCTTTATACTTTTAACGATAATAGTGCCTATAGTGGATTTACATACATTCGCGTAAGAACTTATGGTAACGTATCTCCTAATCTTTATTTGCTAACCAATAAAGGGGATGTACGGTACAGATATAAACGTAATGAGTTGACGCAAAAAAATAGTGATGGAACTATTTATAATTATTATGGGGTTTATGCTAAGGGTGATGAAGTAGCTGAAAATATTAAAGATAAAAAACAATTATCTATTCAAGATATCAAATATATTGGATTTGATGGTTCTGCTAAAGAAGAAGATGTCTCATTAGTACTAATGGATAATCCGTGGAGAAGATAAAATGATTTGGAATGAAATATCTACAAAAAATAGACGTTACTTTGCATACTGCCTTCTAATCCTCATTATGTTTAATATCATATTTTCAGTAGATTTAGGCTCCAAAAAAGCTATGGCAGCAGATGCTGTAACTCCTTTAAATTTTTATAAAGATACATCTGAAAACACTACTGAAGCTAACTACCGATACTTTGTGGGTATGATGTATTACGATATGTGGAAGGGGTCAACTTGGGTTCATGATAAGGCTCCGTATAGAGGTGATGACGGATTAGCTGAACAAGATTATCGGTTTACCTTTCCTAATCGCACAATAAAAAGCATAGAAGTGAGTCTATATAAATATAATTCCCAAAATGCAATTTATTTTGAAGCATCTAGAACTGAGAAACCTCCTGAAGGATCAACTCTCTGGCCGAATTATAGCAGAGCGATTTCAGATGAAACACCTGACAAAGCACTTAATTATACTAAAAATGGAATAGGAACAGATACTGCAATAATACCTGTTGATGTGAATATTAAACTTAACGCACCTAAAGCCGAAAATATTACTTATAGTTGTACGAACCAATGCGGTCCTGATACGGAAGGTTATCGTATTTATATTCCTGTTCTCTTTAAAATTGAGTTAAATGCAAATCTAAACGTATACTACAAAACCAAAGATGGTAAATCTCTTAACGATATTTTTCCTCCTCGTATCGAAGAGATGAAGCCAGGTACAGAGTATGTTTTTACCCATCCAGAGAATCCAGAATACAAATATGTTGGATATAAAAAGAGTACGACTGGCGAAGATCCTGCAGGGGGGATAATAACAGGAGATCCGCCCAAGTTTAAATACTCTGGCTCTTTTGAGAAGTATATTGCTTATCAGTATTATGATGTAATCTCAGATCCATGTGAGCTTGATCCTGATGCAGATGAGTGTACCGTTCCAACTGAGCCTCCCAAAGAAGACAGTCTTTGCGAATATACAATCTTGCCACCCACTGTGAAAACCACAACAAATAAATCACTATTAGATCCACAAGCACAAGGTCATATCCTAGCAGATGACAATACTAATGATCGTCACTTTGATGCGACTCGCGCAATACCCACTTCTGAGCATTTATATGCCAATGCATGGGGATATAATTATTTGTTCCAGCATGCCTTTGATAATATGGATGGACAAGTAGAATACAAATGCAAAGTCAAAGTAGTATATAAGCTCAAGTGGAAAGAAAAGCGTGGAAGTGGAGATAACGAACGTTGGGTTTCTAAATCAGATACAGATACGAAGACTTACAATTTTTCGTATACAAGAGACTATGATTACTGGAAGATCAAAGTACTTGAAGTACTCGGTCTAGATCAAGCTACAATGTCTAACTATGCTCTACCTGGTGGAAAAGTATCTATACCTACGACTGGTTATACTCCACCTAATGTAGAACTAGAACACAGCGATAAAGTAGAAGACCATGTTAAGCCTGATGATGATATTCCGGTGAAATATTCTCCACCAACATTAGATGGTGGTAAACAAGGTCGTCCAAGAACACCGAATGATGAATCCAAATTAAAGAACATTGCAGAAGGTAACACAGATGATGCGGAAGTCAAAAATGATACTATTCAGTTTTCTTTTGAAGGAAAAGATACGGAAGTGATGAATGGAGAATGGATTCTAAAAACAGCTCCTACACCCAAAGAAATCCCAGTACCCCGTCAAATTCGCTCATTCAAAGATTCTAGCGAAAAAGTGTTATATGTAGGGTCTCAGCTTATTAGCCCTAAGCTTATTAACAAAGCCAATACAATAGCAACAGGAACAATCTATTACAAGATGTTAGAGCAACATGTGCAAGGTAGTGGAGATCAGAATTTTCCGATTACAGGCATCAATACCGTAACCGTACATACACCTGTTGTAAATTACTCTCTTGTCTCGGACGACCAGAAGCATAATCAGAAAACAACACCTGACCTATACAGTTCAGCTTTGATCTTAGATCGTCCTTTTTCTGTACGGATTCCAACAACAGGACAGCATATTACTTATCCTGGTTATGGTCATCGAGATTATGCGAAGTATGTCCGTACCAAGCAAGTACAATTTCCTTTTGATGTGTATAACAAGGAACAGACGACATTTATTCCGAAAAATACATGGATTGATGTACCAGTGACACAACTTGATACCTTTTTCTTTTTGCCGGTATGGGTAGATGAAGGAAAATACCAGATTCTATTTCGTACGATTTCTGAAAATGCACCAACTTCTTTTACAGTACAACATAATGCGAATGTGACTTTGGACAATCATGTAGCTGTTGAAAGTGTACCTGTCGATGTGATTGGAAGAGTGTATGATTTTCATATTACAGATGTTGCCGATTATAACTGGCAGATTGTGTTCCGTCCATGGGAAAATATCGATGTACCTGATCAAGCTTCGTATTGGGTAGGAGCCAATGGAATAGATGGCGCACCCCGTGGAAATGCTACGCCTTATGTACTTCCTGTTCGTCAGGGTAGCCATCCGTTTTATCGTAATCTAGCGGTGAAAACAGGTTACCATTTCAAATTCGATCTCAAAACTAAAGGCAATATGTTTGGAGCACAAGACAGTATACGTATTACACCGACCTTTAGTTATGTTCCGCGTGAAGGTGGAACCCCTTTTCCAGTTGATTTGTATTATTCGACAGCTACTGAGAATCTAATAAAGATCGGTTCACCGCAAGATAAAGTACAGCGCTATACTATTTTGAACGATCCTTTGCGAAATGTACCTGACGATGAATTAAAAAATACAGCACTGTATATGTATGATCTGTTGCTACAACAAACTCATTTTTCTCAACAGAATAAGCCGATGCAGAGCAATACTAGTGTGGCAAGCAAATCTACAGCTATCTCTGCAAATGCAGCCGATTCTGCTATCTGGAAAGTCATTCTAGAACGTGCAGCCGCTTCGCTCTGGCAAAATCTGACGGGCATCTCCTGGGAAATTACAGCAGAACAATTACAATCTATAGCACAAAAAATGGACAATGCTAATGAAGCTTCTTCTTTCAATGGATTTTCTACGATAGCTTCATCCGCTTCACCAGTAGAAAATAAAATAATATCACCCAACAATGCCGAAGAAGCTATTCAGATGTTCCAAAAGGTTAGTCGTACGCGCAAAGTCAATGTAGGCACATTTACTCAACTATTGTTGACTCAACCACTACGTACTCTAATCGGTCCACAGACTAATTTGCCAGAAGGAAATGACACGATGCGTTCATTAGCAGCGGTGCAGAAATGGTACGGGGAATATAGCCTACCTGCGGATGTTCTAGTCGTCAAACAAGGTACAGCTTTAGAACAATTTACAGGCTCAACGAATACAAATCGAAAAGACCCTTCCACAGATGCTAATATCCATTCGAATCCAGCTTATAGTAGCGCGAAAGGATTAGACGAGCATTCATCCGTTTTTCTGAAAGATGGATATATTATTGTTAACTTTAATATAGAAACGATTCAGAATAATGATTTGGAGAAGCCACATTTGCAATATATCAATGCTCCACTGATGAATCAATGGCAACTGGAAGGATTTCAAAAGCACGTTGTAGATCCATGGGGATTTGAGTTTCAATTAAAAGATGGAGACGTATTATTTTATCATGCGAATAAAGGAAGTCGAAGTGATTTCCAATCTTCGGTGACCCATTAATCTATCCAGCTACAGATGAACCTCTATCAATATATTTTAAATTCAGCAAAAAAAGATGTAGGTTTTATAGAAAAAATTTTGTATAATAAAAATCTATCTGTACCTACGGCTCCTGTTTTCCCGCGAGAGGAAAGCAATCTACTTATTTTGAATTTAATATCATAATGAATACTGTCTGCGATATTCGTTCGGAAAGTTTTTAACGTCCGGGCAGATTCGTTATGTTCCACACAAGGAAAGAGGATGATCATGAATCTACAACAACAATGGTTTGGTAATGTTCGGGGAGACCTTCTTGCCGGTATTACTGTAGCCTTGGCTCTTATTCCCGAAGCGATCGGATTCTCGATTATTGCTGGTGTTGATCCAATGGTTGGATTATATGCTTCAATCTGTATCGCAATCGTTATCTCTATTGCAGGTGGACGCAGCGGGATGATCTCGGCGGCTACAGGCGCAATGGCAGTACTGGTAGTTGATCTTGTACGCGATCATGGTGTTGAATATTTATTCGCAGCCACGATCTTAGCAGGTATTTTTCAGGTATTACTCGGCTGGTTTAAGATCGGGCGATTTATTACCTTTATCCCCCAATCAGTGATGACTGGATTTGTTAATGCACTGGCGATTGTTATTTTTATGGCGCAATTGCCACAGTTTGTTGGGGCGAACTGGATTATGTATGCGATGGTGATAGGAACGCTGGCGATTGTCTATATTTTGCCACGCTTTACGAAAGCAGTACCTGCACCACTGGTGGCGATTATTGTGATGTCATTATTAACGTATTTCCTTCATTTGGATGTACGGACCGTAGGCGATATGGGGCAATTATCGAATCAACCGCCTGTTTTTCATTTACCAATGATCGATGTATCTTTGGATATGTTGCTGATTATTTTACCATATTCAATTTCGCTTGCTTTTGTCGGTCTATTGGAATCGCTGTTAACTGCAACGATATTAGATGAAATGACAGATAGCAAAAGCGATAAAAATCGAGAAGCTCGCGGACAAGGAATTGCTAATATCGTTAACGGATTTTTTGGCGGTATGGCAGGTTGTGCGATGATCGGACAATCGGTAATTAATATCAAATCCGGTGGACGTGGACGATTGTCTACATTAACCGCAGGGGTATTTTTATTATTCTTATTGTTAGTACTCGGTAATATTGTACGTGAAGTACCGATGGGTGCTCTGGTTGGTGTTATGGTTATGGTATCTATTGGTACCTTTAGCTGGCGCTCATTAGTGACGATTCATAAGATTCCTTTGTCAGAAGCGATTATTATGGTGACGGTAGTTGCTATTGTCGTGGCTACAGATAACCTTTCTATCGGTGTCGGCGTAGGTGTAGTCATGAGTGCATTGCTATTTGGTTGGAAAATGTCTCGTATTCATATCACTGCAACGATGGAATCAGGCAATATCATCTCTAACCCTAATCTATTGAACAAAGTAGAACAGAATACAACTTCTTCTATAGAACAGGGCACAGCACAACCAGCACAGGTGAAAGTCTATGAAGTGAGTGGACCGATGTTTTTTGGGACGATGAGTTATTTTGTAGATCAATTTGTGCCAAATGATGATCCAGAACAGATTGTGATCGACTTTACCCGTTCGCATATTTGGGATCACTCGGCTGTTATCGGGATTACCAAAGTCAAAGAAAAGTATAAAGCTATGAATAAAGAAGTGCATATTCGTGGCTTAAATGAAGAAAGTCGTCTCTTGCTTGAAAAATTAGGAACAACTGCATTGTCTTCAGGACATTGACGTAACTAGAAATAAGCGGTATATTGACGCTAGAGCAGTTTATCCAAAATGGCATACTACGGACTTTTAAATGACGTTATAGATGTAAGCATCGGTATCTACCGGTGCTTCTTTTTACGAGAGCATTTTTTGAAATGCTGCTGAATAAAGATCACAAGAATGGGTGAATAGAGTTGAAAAATTTTAATGAGTTCGGCATCTCGCCGAATGTCGTAGAGCTTATGGCTTCCAGTGGAATCACACAGCCTACCGAAGTACAGCAGATGTCGATTCCGGGATTACTTAAAGGCGGAGACGCAATCGTTCAAGCCAAAACAGGTACAGGTAAAACGTTAGCGTTTTTACTACCAATTTTTGAAAAGTTAAACTTGAACGCCGTTGGAGCACCTCAAGCGCTAATCATAGCACCAACACGTGAGTTGGCTCTACAGATTGCAACGGAAGCAAACAAATTAGCCGCTGCTTATGAAGGTGTACGTATTCTTGCTGCTTATGGTGGACAAGATGTAGAACGTCAATTACGCAAGCTTGAAGGTGGATGTCACCTTGTTGTAGGTACACCGGGTCGTCTGATTGACCATATGGGTAGAGGTACACTGGATCTAACGAAGATTCGTACACTGGTACTGGATGAAGCGGATCAAATGCTACACATGGGATTTTTACCTGATGTTGAAAAAATGATTAATGCTACTTCTCCAGCACGTCAAACGATGTTATTTTCAGCAACAATTCCTGACGGTATTCGTCGTCTATCTGCGCAATATATGCGTACACCAAAAGATATTCGTGTTGGCCCTGCTGAAAGTGTTCCTTTGAAATTGATCCGTCAATTAGTGGTAGAGTGTACTCCTCGTGGTAAGCTACCTGCATTGCGTGAATATTTGGAAAAAGAAAAACCATATCTAGCGGTGATTTTCTGTCGTACCAAAAAACGGGCGGCTGAACTGAATCAACAGCTTAAAGAACTGGGTTATTCTTCGGATGAACTTCATGGCGATTTGTCTCAAAACAAACGCGAGCAAGTCATGCGCGCGTTCCGTGAAGCGAAATTGCAATTACTGGTTGCAACTGATGTAGCGGCTCGTGGTATTGATGTAGAAGGAATAACACATGTATTCAACTACGATATTCCTCAAGATGCTGAGTATTATATTCACCGTATCGGACGTACAGGTCGTGCAGGTGAAACAGGAAAAGCGATCACATTTGTGACTCCGCATGATCGTGATGAATTACAAGCAATCGAACAAGGCACTTCACAGAAATTAGAGCGTCAAATTGCTCGCACATCGATAGAGTCAGATGATTCTGGTGAATTGCTGTCTAATGTAGAAGCCAAAGCAGGCAGACGTGCTAATCATAAATCTCGTGATCAAGATCGCAAAAAAGATGGTAAACGTGGAGATGCACGTCGTGGTGCTTATCGCGAAGAATCTTCAGGCGGTCGTGGTCGTTCTTCTTCTACTTCAGAACGTGATCGTTTTGCAAGTAAGGGTGGTACAGGTAAACGTGGAGAACGCAGAGAATCTACACCTTCTGCACGTACGACTGCTCGTCCAGAAGCAAAAGAGTCAAGTGCTCGTAGTGAACGCCCGGAACGTAGTTATGGTCGCAAAGATCAAGCACGTTCAGGTAGTGGTTCTGCTCCAAGAGCAACACGTCGCACAGACGATGCTCCTTCTTTCCGCAGAGATGCTTCTAAAGGTCGTACAATTTCGTCAGGCGATTCAGATCGTACACGCGAATACGGTGGAGCTGGAAGTAACAGCAACGCTGGTGGACGTCGTAGTGAAGGCACAGGTAGTGCTCGTGGAGAACGTACCTATGGCAAAAATGGCAGCAGTAACGGTGGACGCAACAACCGTCCTTCTACAGGCAAGCCTAGTAGCGGTGGTCGTTCTTCTGGTCGTCCGTCAGATAATGCTCGTCGTGGTGGCAAACGTTAATAGTCCTATTTTATCCCCTTTGATCGTAAAGGGGATTTTTTATGATGAGGTTTGGGACATATGTCCTTTATCTCTAAGGGAAAGATCGTTTTTAATAAGAGTACAAAGAAATGTCTAAATCATAAGGAGAATTAGCAACGATGAAAGGAATTTTATTTGCTTTATTAGGCGGAGCTTGTATCACGTTACAAGGGGTAGCGAATACACGTATCAGTCAAGATATTGGAACATGGCAAGCCGCTACGATTACGCAGTTAACAGGCTTTATTATCGCTGCCTTGATCTGGTTATTTGTACGTGATGGAAAGCTTGGCGATTATAAAAAGGTCAAACCTCTTTATTTAGCAGGTGGTGCATTTGCTGCGATTATTATTTTTACCGAAGTTACCGCTATACAGCAGATCGGGGTAACGTTAACGATTTCGGCGCTATTGATTGCTCAGTTGTGTCTAACCTTTATTATTGATATTAACGGTTGGTTCGGTGTCGTGAAGCAGAAGATGAAGATGCCTCAATTTATAGGGCTGGCGATGATGATTGCAGGTGTAATTATTTTGAAATTCTGAGCAAAAAGGTGAGCAAATACGATGAACGATAATCAAGATCAAGCGCAGGTTGAGTATTACTGGAAGTTGCACGATTTGGGAGCCCATTTTCCTCAAGTTTTATTTCCATATCTATCGGTATTCCGCTTGGAACAAGGAGATATTTTGTGCACGCAAGGTGATGATATTGAGCATCTGGACATATTGGTTCATGGGAAGATCAAAATTTATACGACTTCACAAGAAGGCAAAACATTAATTCTATGCTTCAAAACCCCGCTTGAATTTATAGGTGATGTCGAATATATCAATGGCAACGATAAAGTGATTAATACGGTTGAAGCAGTATCTTCGGTACACTTTCTGCGTATTCATCGTAAATGGTTAGTTCAATATGGTAGTGATCATGTACCTTTACTGCAATTTTTGCTACAAATGATGACCCGTAAATTTTATAGCAGTTCTAACTATTCTCGCTTTAATCTCATGTATCCGGTAGAAATTCGGTTAGCCAGTTATATGTTGTCTGTAGCTTGTGATGAAGATCCAGCAGATGGTTATGAAGAATTGCGTATTTCCAGTCTGGTCGATGTAGCCAATCTGATCGGTACCAGTTATCGACATCTCAATCGTGTGATTCAGAAATTAGCTTATGATGGATTGGTCAAGCGCACGTCAGAGTATCTAATCATTCAGAATCGAGCAGGGTTAGAATCATTAGCAGGGCATAATATTTATGAGTAATTATAGATTAAACAGGTAGGAGCAGTGACATGATATTATTTGGTATTGTTTTGGCGGCGATTGCAGGAGCATTGGTAAGTATGCAGACTGTATTTAATAATAAAGTCAATGAACGAACAGGTTCATGGACAACAACGATGTTAGTCCTATTTATGGGATTTGTGGCATCGTTACTAGCAAGTCTGATCTTTGAAGGGAAAAATACATTTACTCTTCAACATGTGCAATTATGGTACTGGTTCAGCGGCATGATCGGTGTCGGTGTTGTGTTCTGTCTGGTGCAAGGAATGAGACGATTAGGCCCTACATATGCGATCTCGATCGTACTCACAGCACAGCTTGGAACCGCACTATTGTGGGATTCGCTGGGCTGGTTAGGATTAGAAAAGATTCCTTTTACACCGGCGAAATTGATCGGGGTTCTAGTTATTATTTGTGGAATACTTGTATTCAAATTCGGTGGACGTAAAGAAAGCAAAGTGAAATCAACCGTAACGGACTAAGATGTATAATCTACAGATCAATCACTCAATAAGAAATGGATAACACAATGACGATTCAAAAATTCCAAACATATATCGATCTTACTGTTGCTAATTGGGAGCAGACTTCTTTAGCAAATACTCTTCAAGAGATTGTACGTAGTCAGAAGCAGTATGAACATGATTATGTAGAAGTGCATCAAGTCGTAAAAGTATCAAAATCTAAACAAAAATCTAACTTTTTGATTATTATCAATATCACTCGGAATACAGAGAATCCTGGTGAATTAGTAGATACCAATCGTTAACTGAAAATATAAAGCTACAAAACAAACAGCCTAAAATCATAAAAAACAAAGAATAACCCGCTAGAGTATTCACACGCTAGAGGTTTATTCTTTATTGTATTTTACAATAGACTGTTATTCGATCAGCTACTGTGATCTATAAATGTGACAATCCAAGAACCATATACGCTTATTGAAGTGAAAATGATCCACTTAACTCCACTACACCACTCGATTGAACTGACTTTGGTACAGATCATGATAGAATCCACCTGCTTGAAGTAGTTCATCATGAGTTCCACGCTCTACCACTTCACCACTCTGGATGACCAGAATCTGATCAGCTTCACGAATCGTACTCAGCCTGTGAGCAATAATAAAGCTAGTACGTCCTTGCATCAATTGCTTCATCGCTGTCTGAATATACATTTCTGTACGTGTGTCCACACTACTGGTTGCTTCATCCAGAATAAGCACCGAGGGATTCGCAAGAATCGCGCGGGCTATCGTTAGCAATTGGCGTTGCCCTTGACTCAGATTGCTTCCGTCTGCGGAGAGAATCGAATCATAGCCTTCTGGTAATTTGTGAATAAAGGAATGGGCATTCGCCAGCTTGGCGGCTTCTTCAATCTCTTGATCGGTGGCTTCCAACCGTCCATAACGAATATTATCGCGTACTGTACCGGAAAATAAATAAGCATCTTGCAACACAATCCCGATCCGGCTACGCAAATTTTCTTTATCCAGTAGACGAATATCTTCACCATCGATCGTAATTGTACCGCTATCAATTTCGTAGAAACGAGTGAGCAAATTAATAATCGTTGTTTTACCTGCTCCAGTAGGACCAACAAGAGCAATCGTCTGCCCGGGCTTAGCGGTTAGCGATACGTCTCGCAAAATGGGTGAGCCTGCTTTGTAGCTAAATTGAACATGGTCAAAGATCACTTCACCATGCACTTGAGCAGGCAATTGGTGTACAGCTGTTTTCTCATCATCCGTACTTTCAGGACGCTCGTCCAGTACTTCAAATACACGTTCGGCTCCTGCAATAGCAGATTGCAGGAGATTGAATTGATTTGCCAGTTCATTGATCGGTCGACTGAATTGCTTGGAATAACTAAGAAAACTGACGATTACCCCTACACTGGTCATTCCTTGTAAAAATAGCCATCCACCCGACAAAGCAATCAACGCATAACTAATATTGTTCACCAGATTCATGACCGGTCCAATATTGCCTGACCAGCTCTGTGCGCGAATACTAGCATGCAGTAAGCGGTGATTAATATCGTTAAATTCAGCAAGGCTACGAGATTCTTGAACATAGGCTTTGACAACCTTTTGACCGGATACCGTTTCTTCGATATATCCATTGAGTCCGCCTAATTCTTTTTGTTGCGCTCCAAAATAGCGACGGGTATGACGGGTGATCAATCGTGTGAGCCAGAACATAATCGGTACAGTCACGAGTGTAACCAGTGTTAACCAAATATTGAGCACTAACATAATAGTCAGCGTACCGACCAGAGTAAAAGCACTGGTCATGATCTGTACAACACTTTGATTGAGTGTGGTCGTTACATTTTCTATATCATTGGTAGAGCGACTCATCAGATCACCACTGCTATGTGTATCGAAAAAGCGCAATGGCAAGTCATGTAGATGTTTGAATAGATCACGTCTAATCTGAAATACTGTCTGTTGTGAGACAGCAGTCATAATATACGCTTGTACCCAACTGGTCAGACTAGCGACTACATATAGAGCGAGTAACCATACACAAAGCTGAGCTAAACCTGCATAATTACCTGTTAAAATGTAGCGATCAAAAGCGACTGTTCCCAGCAAATAGGGAGTAATCAGATTGAATGCTGTCCCGAGTAACGTCAATAGAAATACAAGCAAAAGACCTTTGCGTTGTTGACGTAAATAATCCCAGAGACGGCGTACTGTTCCTTTGGCATTTTTGGCTTTGACAGGAGCGCTATTTGATCGCCCGGCTCTACCGGGCATCATCGGATTACCCATGAGCTTCAACCTCCTGTCCTAATTGCGAACGATATATTTCTTGATAGGCTGTACTATGCTTGATCAAGTAAGCATGATCGCCACGATCAATAATTTGACCATCTTCCATAATCAATATCAGGTCAGCATCCAGTACAGAAGTGATACGCTGAGCAATAATCAAGCGTGTACTGGCAGATAATCGTTCTTCAAGCGCTTTTTGGATCAATGCTTCTGTACGCAGATCGACAGCGCTGGTGCTATCATCCATGATAAGAAGTGGAGGCTGAATCAGTAAGGCACGTGCGATAGATAGACGCTGTTTTTGACCTCCTGATAAATTAACTCCCCGTTGTCCGAGTAACGTATTATAACCTTCAGGCAGTTTTTCTATAAACTCATGAGCTTGCGCCGCTTTAGCAGCCGATTCTACTTCTTCTTGTGATGCATTTGGTCTACCGTAACGAATATTATCACGGATACTACCGCTAAATAATAATGCTTGTTGCAACACGATTCCGATAGAACTGCGTAGTTGATCTAGATCCCATTGTTGTACATCTACATCATTGACCAATACAGCTCCACTGGTGACATCATACATCCGCGGAATCAGATGAACCAGACTGGACTTGCCTGCACCGGTAGCTCCTAGAATCGCAATCGTCTGTCCTGCTGTAGCAACAAAGCTAATCTGATCCAATACCGCAGGAGAATGAGCATCATAAGCAAAAGAAACATTTTGAAATTCAAGTCGTCCTTTTTGATGTGGATCAGGTGTGATCGGTTGAGCAGGCGCACTAATATCAGGTTCGGTATGCAATACTTCATTGATCCGTTCTGCTGAAGCAGTAGCACGAGACACAGACATCAGAGTCATACTCAACATCATAAGAGACATGAGTACCTGTGTTGCATAGTTGATAAAAGCGATCAGATCACCTACAGGCAAAGCACCTGTTTTGGTGAGTCCACCCCCGAACCAGAGCACAGCTACAATACAGACATCCATAATTAACATCATAATTGGCCCGATTAGAGCAACTACTCGATTCGCTTTGATCGCGATATTCGTATAATCTTGATTGACGACATCATATCGTTTATTTTCATGAATAGCCCGTACAAAAGCTTTGATCACCCGAATCCCTGCTAGATTCTCTTGAGTCACTGTATTGACCTGATCTAACTCTGCTTGTACCCGGCTGAAAATAGGAAAAGCTGTCCGCATAATCCATATCAATGTCACCAGCAAAATAGGCATAGCAATCAACAAAATAATCGCTAATTTAACACTAATCGTAAATGCCATAATCAGACTACCGATAGATAATAGAGGGGAACGCACTAACATACGCAAAGCCATTAACACTAAATTCTGCAATTGCACAACATCATTTGTCAGTCGTGTAATTAAAGAACCCGAAGAAAAGCGATCTAGATTGTGAAAAGAAAAGCGCTGAATATGCTGGAACAACTCTGCCCGAATATCTGCACCAAAATGTTGAGAAGCGATACTGGCATAGATGGTACAGCCGATCCCGCCTAACATCCCGATCAAAGCGAGCCCAATCATCAGTAATCCGGTCTGCTGAATATGACCGAGATCGCCTTTCATAATTCCTTGATCGACAATACTAGCGACTAATTTGGGTTGCATTAAGTCCATGATCACTTCGACCATCATTAACAAAGGAGCCAGTAATGCGGCAGTACGATAAGGCTTTAAATATTTTAGCAAAGCAATCATAGATGCACCTTCTATCTTCAAATATGTAAGCGTTAAACACACATATGTTTATGTTAACGTATATTCAGATTATTCGTAAAGCATCGATTAGACAGCAGTATAATTTCGATCAAGATTAGTATAAGATGATGAAGAAAATAAAATTTGAAATGATGAGATCACAATACACTCATTAACATATAGAAATAAGTAGGTATTTGAAGGAGGACTATCGATGAGTCAAGAACAGATGGAACGATTAAAAACATTATTGCCTGATTGGTTAGAAACTAGCCGTCTGCATACCAGTCAGGGAAAGGTAGCTTCTTATATTCCAGAGCTTGCCAAATCTTCACAAGATGCTTTAGGTATTTTTATCGCCGATTCACAAGGAAAAGTGATCTCAGCAGGAGATTGTGGTATTCCTTTTACCATGCAAAGTATATCCAAAGTATTTACTCTAATACTGGCACTGATGGATCATGGAGAAGAAGCTGTATTTTTTAATGTAGGAAAAGAACCGACAGGCGATGATTTTGATTCGATGATCAAATTAGAATTGGTAGAGCCAGGAATTCCGTTTAATCCGTTGATTAATGCAGGAGCGATCACTGTATCTTCATTGATTTCAGGTGAGAATCCGCAAGAAAAGTCAGAGCGTGTGCTTCAATTTTTCCGCAAGCTCGCAGCGAATGATAAAATCGATTACAATTTGGCAGTCTATGAATCAGAGACAGAATCCGGTCATTTGAATCGTTCTCTGGCTTATTTTCTCAAGCAAAATGGGATTATTAAAGATCCGGTAGATGATGTATTGGAAGTGTATTTCCGTCATTGTTCGATTGAAGTGAATTGTGCAGATCTGGCGCGGATGGCGCTTGTACTTGCTTTTGACGGTGTAGATCCTTGTTCTGGTGAAGAATTGATTCCACGTCGTTATGTACAGATAGCCAAAACATTTATGATTACATGCGGGATGTACAATGCTTCTGGAGAATTTGCGATCGATGTCGGTCTGCCTGCTAAAAGTGGAGTGTCAGGTGGAATCTTGACGATGGTTCCCGGACAGTATGGCATCGGATTGGTAGGGCCTTCATTGAACAAAAGAGGCAATAGTATCGCAGGTGTGCATTTGTTAGAGCGTCTATCTAAAGAGTTCGATTGGAGCTTATTTTAAGGTGACATTTTGGCATAAAATGAAGTACATTTAGACTTTGTGAATAGTATTTAGCTAAAAAAGAATAATAGTCAAAAGTTAAAAACGTCTAAATTCTCTAAAAATAGAGGAATTTAGACGTTTTTTTGTGATAAGTGTTGACAAATGATAATGATTATCAGTATCTTTAAACATATGCAATTATAGCTTTTATAACAACGACTATAAATGAAAACATAGATTTTGATGTAGAAAGAGGCTTGCTTATGAATCGCAGCAATGTTGTGAAAGGCAGACAGACCTCACCTAAAGAGCAGATATGGTCGCGTCCTTACACAGCAATTTCGATCATCATCGGTGGGCTTGTCCTGTTGATATTAGGTTGTGCATTTTCAATTGCAAAAGGAAGTAAAGATATTCCGCTTGAAGAAGTCTGGCAAGCGTTAGTGGCTTTTAATCCTTCAAATAGTGATCATCAAATCATTTGGGAACTTCGCTTACCACGTACGATTGCAGGTGCACTGGTGGGAGCGGCTTTTGCTGTATCCGGCGCATTGATGCAAGGAATGACACGCAACCCAATCGCAGACCCGGGGTTACTCGGGGTTAATGCAGGAGCAGGATTTGTATTAGCACTTTGTTTTGCTTTTTTTCCAGGGCTGTCATTTAATCAATTAATTCTGTTCTCTTTTGCAGGAGCAGCGCTTGGTGTAGGGCTGGTCTATGGAATCGGTTCACTTGCCAAAGGTGGACTGAGTCCGGTACGTCTGGCATTAGCAGGATCAGCAGTTGCAGCTTTATTAGTCGCATTATCAGAAGGGATTGCGTTGTATTTTCGAATCTCACAAGATATAGCGTTCTGGTATGCCGGTGGTGTCGCAGGGGTTACATGGTCGCAAGTAGATATATTATGGCCGTGGATTCTGTTAGCGCTAATTGGTTCTTTATTCCTTTCTCGTTCGATAACGATTCTCAGTCTGGGTGATGATGTCGCTTCTGGATTGGGACAACGTACAGCATTAGTACGCTTAGGCGCTGTACTGGCTGTCATGGTGTTAGCAGGAGCTTCGGTATCGACAGTGGGAGCTGTAGGCTTTCTAGGTCTAATGATCCCGCATGCGGCGCGTGCGATGGTAGGCGTCGATTATAAATGGGTGATTCCTACGTCTGCGATTCTAGGAGCATTGTTGATGGTATTTGCAGATACGATAGGACGATTAAGTAATCCTCCTCATGAAACACCGGTTAGTGCGCTTATTGCTGTAATCGGTGTGCCTTACTTCTTCTATATTATTCGGAAGAAAGTGAGGGATAATCTGTGAATCAAGCGATGTTTCACCGGAAGCGTACGATACGCACAACCATTACATTAATTGTGTTAGCACTGATTGCTTTTGGCGTTTTGTTGCTAAGCATGAATACAGGATTTAGTAAAATGTCTCCACTGGAAGTATTAAGTACTTTATTTGGAGGCGGAACACCGAAGCAACATTTGATTTTATTTGAATTTCGATTGCCCCGAATTGTGATTGCTTTGTTAGTAGGAATTGGCCTAGCGATAGCAGGAGCTATTCTGCAAGGGGTATCTCGCAATGGACTCGCCGATCCGGGGATTCTTGGTATTAACTCGGGAGCAGGATTAGCGGTCGTATTATATGTAGTTACGAATCCGCAACGTGAATCTACTTCACCGATGTTATTGCCTTTTCTAGCGTTAATCGGAGCCTTTGCAGCGGCGATTATTATTTATCTGATGGCATACAAACGTCATAAAGGAATATCGTCTGCACGTCTGGTGTTATCAGGGATAGCACTTGCCGCAGGAATTAATGCATTAATGATCGTACTTACGATTCGATTAGATCCGAATGAATTTAACTTTATTGCTACATGGCAAGCTGGAAGTATCTGGGGCAGTAGCTGGAAATTCGTGATTGCTTTATTACCATGGTTAATCGTACTTATTCCGATAGCATTGTGGAAAGCAAGACAATTGGACGTGTTCTCTTTGGGAGATGAGACAGCTACAGGGCTGGGCTCACATCTGAATATACAAAGAATGATATTGTTAGTCGTTGCGGTAGCGATTAGCGCCGCTTGTGTAGCAGTGAGTGGAGGGATTGGATTTATTGGTCTACTTGGTCCGCATATTGCTCGTCGTCTGGTCGGGCCTCGTTATGAGCATGTGATTCCGGTATCTGCATTGATCGGCGCTGTACTTTTGCTAACAGCAGATATGGTTGGTCGATCACTATTGCAAAATTCTGAAATTCCCGCAGGGGTAATGGTCGCTATTATTGGTGCACCATACTTCTTATACTTATTAGCACGTTCCAAAGCATAACAGTAAATGATATGCGCAGTACTACCAAGCAAAATATAAAATGAACAAGTTGTGTCGCTGTTGCTAATGATGAATGGTAATCGTTCAATATGAGATTGAAAATACAGAGTGAAGTCAGGTGTATCATACATCGGGTTCACTGAAAAGGGTGGATAACAATGGTTCGTTTAATGACGTCTAAGCTTGATATTGCATATGAAGATCGTTTGATTGTACAAGACTTGAGTGTACAGATTCCTCAAGGACAGATTACAGCATTAGTCGGAGCCAATGGTTCAGGCAAATCAACGATACTGAAAACGATGGCACGTATTATGCAACCCAAATCGGGAGCAGTATTACTGGACGGCAAATCGATCCACAAACAATCTACTCGTGAAATTGCCAAGCAATTAGCCATTTTGCCTCAGAATCCGACAGCACCTGAAGGATTAACTGTCACTGAATTGGTATCGTATGGACGTTTTCCTTATCAAAAAGGATTCGGTTCGATGAAAGCAGAAGATAAAGCGATGGTAGAATGGGCTATCGAAGCGACAGGTATGGTCGATTTCTATGATCGTCCTATCGATCAACTATCCGGTGGTCAGCGTCAACGTGCCTGGATTGCAATGGCACTTGCGCAAGATACCGAGATTTTATTTTTGGATGAACCGACGACCTTTTTAGATATGGCGCATCAATTAGAAGTACTGCAATTGTTAGAAAAGCTAAATGCTGACTCTCAACGTACGATTGTAATGGTTGTGCATGATCTGAACCATGCGTCCCGTTATGCTCATCATATGATTGCGATCAAAAATGGTAAAGCAGTAGCAGAAGGAACACCAGTAGAAGTGGTTTCTTGTGATGTGCTTCGTAACGTATTTGGTATCGAAGCGGATATCGTTACAGATCCGCGCAGTGGAGTGCCTTTGTGTCTGCCTTATGCGCTGGAAGGTCATATTGCTGAAGCGGTACAAAAAGAACAACAAGTGAGCGAAGTTCGTCATCAACATGCCATGCGTATAGCACACAACTAATATAAAATAATCATAGATATCCCGAATCGGTAGTTTTCTTCTATAGGAGAAAACTGCCGATTTTTTATGCAAAATAAAAAAGCAAAATCGTATAAAAATGATTTTGCTTTTACACTAGAAATGATCGAAAGACGAATTTGCAAAATAATATCTACGATCTCTTTAAGGCCACAACTGCTGATGTGTCCATTGCCCATCATGGAGAATATACTGATAACGTGTATGTTTGCGATCAGGATCGGCTTGCCAGAATTCGATCTCTTGAGCATGAACAGCAAATAGTCGCCAGTTCGGTGTCACGACATCAGGATCTTGTTCGATCTTTTGTTCTTGCATAGCAACCGAGCGTTCCAATTCTTCTTCGCTTGCTAAAGGTTGGCTCTGGCGTTCTGTCATTGCAACAGCACGTGCGATAGGGGAACGTCTTCTCAAATCGATAGCTCCTGCTTCAAGCCCCATATCTTCCGCTATACCTCGAATACGAATCTGTCTGCCTAACTCCGGCCAGTAGAATGTTAGTGCTACCTTTGGATTATGCTGGATATGTTGACCTTTCTGACTTTCCAATCCAGTAGCAAAATAAAAAGAATCGTCTTTAGCTTCTTTGATAATCAATACGCGTGCATCTGGAAAACCATCCGAATCGACAGTAGAAATAGTCATCGCATGCGGTTCTTTAACCTTCATTTCAATAGCTAATTTCATCCAATCTAAAAAGAGATCTGTCGGACGATCCGGTAGAGATTGAGTATCCCATGTAGGGAAAGGGCCAGATAAAGCTTTCAAACCACGCAAGATATTGCTTGATTGTGCACTCATATTACTAACCACCTCTATATCTAATTTGTTCTCACTATAACATAACCAATGTATAGCAAATAAACCCGATAATCAAAAATGACGCACTAGAAACATATCTATATATAACTTTATAAAACTTTGTGAAAATATGAACAAATTGCGAACTTATCGTAAATCTCTTGTAATGTGATAAAAATCACAATATAATAGCAATACAAGGTGAATTAATTCACAAATTAAACAAATCGAAAAAAGACCATATTAAAAAATAGAACAGTCAGCTAGAAGATGGACAGATAGAGAAACCACACACTTCTCTTACTCCTAACATCTTAATTCACCTGAATGTGACTTGTCGGATAGTTAGCACAGACTGTACACCATTGGATAAGAAGAATTTACAATAATAAAAATACAGATTTATCAGGAGGAAGAAACCATGAAAGTAGCTGTTATAGGATGTACTCACGCAGGAACTGCCGCTGTTGTTAATACCGCTAAATTATACCCGGATGCTGAGATCACTGTGTATGAACGTAACGATAATATCTCATTTCTATCTTGCGGGATTGCGTTATATGTAGGTGGCGTTGTTAATGATCCAGACGGATTATTTTACTCTTCTCCAGATCAATTAGCTGCTCTAGGAGTAACGACTAAAATGTTGCATGAAGTGACAGCGATAGATACAGATAACAAAACATTGAAAGCTCGTGACCTGACTACAGGTATTGAACTTACAGATACGTATGACAAATTAATTATGACGACAGGTTCTTGGCCGATCGTTCCTAAATTTGAAGGGATCGAACTGGATAACATTTTACTTTGCAAAAACTATAATCACTCGAATACGATTATCGAAAAAGCACAACATGCTAAAAACATCGTCGTTGTCGGTGCAGGTTATATCGGTGTTGAACTGGTAGAAGCATTCCAAATGAATGGCAAACAAGTCACTTTGATCGATGCTGAAGAACGTATTTTGAGCAAATATCTTGATCCTGAATTTACAGATCGTACCGAAGAGTCTCTACAAGAACATGGCATTGAACTTGCGCTATCTGAGAAAGTGGTAAAATTCACAGGTGAAGATGGAAAAGTCACAACAGTCGTTACTGACAAAGCGACACATGAAGCAGATATGGTGATCTTATGTATCGGATTCCGTCCAAATACTGAATTGCTTAAAGGACAAGTCGATATGTTAGTCAATGGTGCAATCTTAGTCGATAAATATATGCAAACAAGCAAAAAAGATGTATTCGCTGCTGGAGATAGCTGTGCGATCTTCTACAATCCTACAGGTAAACACGCCTATATTCCTTTAGCTACCAATGCAGTACGTATGGGTACACTGGTTGCTCGTAATTTAGTTCAACCGACCAATGAATATATGGGAACCCAAGGAACATCTGGTATCAAAATTTACGAAGATAATATTGCAGGCACAGGGATGACCGAGACAGCCGCTCGTGAAGCAGGCTTGAATGTAGAAACAAGCACCATGCACGATCACTACCGTCCAGAATTTATGCCGACACATGAGACGGTAACGTTGAAAGTAGTCTTTGAAAAAGAAACACGCCGTATCTTAGGTGCACAATTGATGTCTAAAGTCGACTTAACTCAATCGATCAATACGATCTCTGTCTGTATCCAAAATCAAATGACAGTCGATCAATTAGCCTTTATCGACTTCTTCTTCCAACCACATTACAACAAACCGTGGAACTACTTGAATACAGTAGGGTTGCAAGCATTAGCACCAATTCAGACGCAACAAGAAGTTCACGCTTAATTAAATAAGAACAAAGTAAATGTGTATCATGGCAAGCTCCTATTTATCATTATAAAAGTCTACCCCTAAACAAAGCCTGTACAGTTCCCCCACTGTGCAGGTTTTTATGCTTAATTTCACAAAACTTTTTGCAAAGTGACATTTGTTACTTTTTTCACAAAGTAGTTGTATTAAAATTGAAATATGAAAAGGTAATTTAATTATGCGGAAATAGATGCTTATAAGGGGGATGCAACACATGGCTTATTATAAACCACAACAGATTGCAATGAATACGATTGAGACTGGAATTATCAAAGCCAAGTCGACATGGATACAGATGTTAGTACTTGGTTTTTTGGGTGGAGCTTTTATTGCATTAGGATTTTTGTTAGATATTCGAGTGATCGCCAATACACCTGAATCCTGGGGAAGTTTTGCTAACTTTATCGGAGCGGCATTGTTCCCTGTAGGATTGATTCTGGTACTTGTAGCTGGTGGAGAATTGTTGACCGGTAATATGATGGCTGTTCCATTAGCACGGATGGCGAAGCGGATCAGTACGATAGAAGTTGCCCGTAATTTACTAGCTATTACAGTAGCCAATCTATTAGGTGCTTTATTTGTCGCTTACTTCTTCGGGCATGTAGTAGGGTTAACCGAGACAGGTCCTTACTTAACCAAAACGGTAGAAATGGCAGGGCACAAGTTAGAAGGAAGCTTTGCACAAATGTTCTTATCCGGGATCGGTTGTAACTGGTTGGTGGCTCTGGCTGTCTGGTTATCCTATAGCGCAGACAGTATCAGTGGTAAAATACTAGGAATCTGGTTCCCAACGATGGCATTTGTCGCTATCGGATTTCAGCACGTTGTCGCTAATATGTTTTTGATTCCAGCAGCAATCTTTGCAGGATATTATTCTTGGGATATGTATCTTATGAACTTTATTCCAGTATGGCTAGGTAATCTAACTGGTGGAGCGGTTTTCGTAGCAGGAATTTATTTCACAGCTTATATCAAAAAAGAAAACCAACTAACACCTGCCGGTTCAGGACATGCTCAACATAACGAATCTACTGTTTCAACAATGCCAGCAGTATCGGCTACATCAGCATTACCTTTACAACATAGCGATCAAGCGCATTGATATAGCAAAATAAAAAAAGGTCTCCCTCTTATGGAAGACCTTTTTTTGATTTTCAAATATTAAATTTACTCATACAAAATCTTAAATGAAAAAACTTCATTTTTTATTAAAATAAAATACAATAAAACCTAACAGAAAAATAGAAGTAACCACGATCACTGGTTTGATTCTCAAGGAACTTTCATTGTTTATAGGTAGATTTGTGACTCCTCCACCTGAAACTGGTTCATTAGATATAGCAGCTATTTTTGATCTCTGTTCTTGCGATGAAATAATCTTTGCAATAAAATCCTCAGAGTTAAAGACATCAAAAGCATTCATATTATTAAGCATACTATCTTTTAAAAGTGCTACTTTTTCTACTGCATCTTTTTTAGTAATTAGTGCAACGATCTGATTAGCTCCATCGTACAAAACTTTACTATCTTTATTATAACCAATTAAGCTTTTAGCTTTTTTAATTTGATTAGCAAAATCAGTATCTGTAGAAAATTGAGTAATTTCATTATAATCAGGTGCACGATCTGCAAAAGCAATAGCCTTGCTTACATTATTACTTTCAATCACAAATAAATATCCATTAAACTGTAAAAAATTATCTAATGACGATGATTTATTATAAACATCATTTTTTACTTGATTAGCCGTATTAATCATATAGACAGAATATCCATCACCTAATTCTGTCTTTTGGTCTGTTCCCTTATTTACGATACCATTGTTTTTAGAGTTTTTTGTAAGTATATCTAGCTCAGTCTTTTGATTTTTTAAATCCTCTTTAATAGCTCCTTCGATGCTAGAAGGTATTGAAGACGCAAATGCTGATATAGGTATTAACAACAAAATCATTGTTAATAATATAGCTTTCTTAAACATGTATGTTCCTCCTCTTTTATTTATTTTACATATATTGAATCTATGGATCTGTCCCAATGGAAAAAAAGAGTTATTTACAAAATCGTTATAAAGGTTCTTTATAATATGTTTATTATAAGTCGATTGTTTTAAATACATAATTAGAAAAATTACTGTATACTTACACTTTTAACGAATATAATCTAAGATTTGTTCCACTACCATCTCCGAAAGAGCAGGTGATATTTTTGCATATTCAAGAACTATCCCTAGATCACAATGTACCGCAGATTGGAGTATTTTTAGATCAGCACAATATGAATAATGATCTTCATATCCCTGATTATGAAAGTATTCCTTTCTCACTGGCTGCTTATGAAGGGGAACAATACATCGGTGGAGTGACAGGGGCTATGGCATGGGGGTTACTCTATATTCGATATCTGGCGGTTGATCCTGCATATAGAGGTCAGGGCGTTGGAGCGAAGTTATTACAAGCGATTGAAGATCAAGCAAGACAACAGGGCGCTATGATAAGTGAATTGACGACGATGAGTTGGCAAGCTCCGCATTTTTATATGAAATATGGATATGTGATCTTTGGAGAAATAAAAGATATTCCGATCAAAGGACAATCGAAAATATACTTGCAAAAATATTTATAAATAAGTATTACAAATGGAAAAATATTATATATTTATAAATATGTAATATATTAATGTTGATATTGGGTAATAGAGAGAGAACGTGAATCTCATACTGATTGATCAGGAGCGTAAAAATGAATAACCGGAGCAAGTGGAGTATACGTTACCAGGAATTAGAAGTTGAAAATATTCATTTGAAATCTTTAATAGATGAACATCTTGAATATCGCAACCTTGCTGAACAAACGTTACGACACAATGCTGAATTTCTTGCGATGTTGAGTCATGAGATTCGCACGTCGATGAATGCTATTTTGTCATTGACTGCACTACTCGAACAGACTTCGGTCAATACAGAACAGCGCTATTATTTGGATTTAATGAATACTAGCAATGTCACATTAATATCTTTAGTGAACAATATATTGGATTTGAGTAAAATGGAAGCAGGTAAGATGCAACTGGATAATGATCCTTTTGATCTGATTAATGTTATAGAAGATTTGCTCTATTCTGTTTCTCCGCGTGCTTTTCAAAAAGAGGTTGAAGTGATTCTTGCTATTGAATCGGAGATTCCTTTATTTGTGATGGGGGATGCGCTTAAAGTAAGACAAATGATTATGAATCTGGTGCAAAATTCGATTAAATTCACACATCAAGGCGAGATACAGATATCATTACTAATGCTTGAATCTGCTGTAGAACTGGCTTCAGTACAAATCATTATTCGTGATACAGGGATTGGAATGTCGGCAACACAGTTATCTCATCTTTTTCATAATTATAGTCAGGTTCATGAGTCGGATGATCATCATTACGGCGGAACAGGGTTAGGATTAGCTATTACAAAGCAGTTGATTGAATTAATGAATGGAAAGATCGAAGTAAAAAGTGAAGTGGGTATAGGAACAGAGATAAGTATCGTATTCAATTTTAAAAAATATATGGAGGTGCCTGCCATCCCATTCAAAAAAGATCTATTATCACTGATGAATGTGATGGTACTGGATCAAAATAAGACCAGTAGTCAATTAATCTGTAATCTACTGATAGAATGGGGAGCTAGCGTAACGTATCGATTGGAGATGAATGATGAATTTTTTGAAGAAATTCAAGAGAGTACGTATGACCTGATTCTAATCGATCTGCGTACGATCAACCTACATTTGTGGGAACGCGAAAAAGCAAATTTGAAAAAACAACCATTGGCTGTATTGGCTCCTCTGGGCGATAAAGTGGAAGGTGAATTTAAAGATATGTTTAAAGCGGTAATCACTAAGCCTATTCGCAAGCTTCACTTACTCAATGGTGTATTAGCTGTAGAGATCGATTAACATAAAAAAAACTGCTGTACGATTCATCTTAACTGAATACGTATAGCAGTTTTTTTGTACTTTTATTTTTTGGCTTTCGCAAGAATCGTATTTAACAAATGTAGTTTACGGATCGGTTTGGTAATAATCGTCTGAAATAAAGCTCTAAATTCACCTTCTATTTTGTTGCCAAGTGGGGCAAGCAAAAATAGCGGTTTATCTTGTAACATCTCTTGGTGATGTTCCCACGCTTCCATATCAATACTATCCAGATCCAGTAGACAGACATCGAAATGTTCATGTTGAATCGTATTAAAAAACACATCGTTCATTTCTGAGATCACACTAACATCTGCGCCCCAATCAGACAACATCATCGAAATTAACTCCAGGCTAGTTGTATTATTGTCTATTAATAAGATGCGTACATCTTTAAGTACATCCTTTTCAAAAGGAATAGAAGGCAGATCAGTATATCGTTCAAATTCAATACTGACACTAAATTCAGAACCGACATCTTTTTTGCTAGTGACTTCCACTGTACCTTTCATCAATTCGACAAGGCTTTTAGTAATCGCAAGCCCTAGCCCTGTACCTCCGTATTGATGATGTTCGTTATTATGATGAACCTGTACATAATTTTCAAATAATTGCGTTAGTTGCTCCTCAGACATCCCGATCCCTGTATCACGAATAGAAATTTTAACAGTAAGATTTTGCTCATCTTCTACCGGAGAAAGCAATAATAGCGATACCAGTATTTCACCTTCGTGTGTGAATTTAACTGCATTTTGTAATAAATTCATAATCACTTGCCTGATTTTGAGTGCATCCCCGATCACAAACAAAGGAATATCTGACTCAATATCAAGAATCACTTCTACATTGTTTTTGAACGCTTTGGGAGATAGGGCATAGACCAGATCTTCAATCGTATTTATCAAGTCAAAAGGATGTTTTTCGATCATCATATGACCGGATTCTAATTTGCTGATATCTAGCAAATTATCGACAAGAGCCATTAGTGCATCACTACTGGATTCCAAAATATTAACATAATGTTGTTGATCTTCTTCTAAGGTAGTTTGTTTTAATAAATCGGTCATGGTGACAATGCCGTTCATAGGTGTTCTGATTTCATGACTAAGCATAGCGATAAATTCTGTTTTCTGTTTTAACGCTTGCTCCGAAAGAACGATCACTTGTTGCTGGTTATACGATTGCAAACGTAACTTGATAACTTCTAATTCTAATTCTCGTTGCTGTTTAATCGTTTCTATTGTGTCTTTCATACGCAACACCTCGATTGGCTTAGATTCATAATAGAATCGAAATATAGTCTTATCTATTTTATCATCTGTTATATACGTTATTGTTAACTAATTTATTATAAACTAATTTAATGAATCATATCCATATTTGAAAAAACAGACAATAAGCCGAAAAAAGGCACTCTAGTCAGAATCAACAAGAGTGCCTTTTATAAGATTAGACTATTTTATACGAAAGGTATAAAAGGAAAGCAGTAATTACATTGATTTCGTTAATGTAATTTCACCAGTAGATTTATTCCATTTAACATCCCAACCTAGCAATTCAGTGATGGAGCGTAAAGGAACCATTGTTCTACCGTTGCTATCTACCATAGATACTGCTTCGATTTTTTGAGTTTTACCGTTAACATCAACAGTGTTTTTACCAACCCAGAATTTCATTGTATCTTTACCAGCCATTACTGTAACTTGACCAGCAGATTTATCCCAAGCTACTTTAGCGCCAATACCTTCTGCAAGGTAACGCAATGGAATGTACGTTGTACCGTTTTTCACCATAGGCATTGTATCCATTGTTGTCATTTTGTCGCCAACTTTAAGTTGTTTGCTGTTTAATTTCATCCATACTGTCATCATAGAAGCATCTTTAGCAGGTGTTGCTGGTTTAGCTGGCATAGGTTTAGCAGCAGTCATTTTGAATTTATCAGGGTATTGTTTTACAATTGCGCCACCCAAAGCTTCGCCGATACCGAACATTGTTTTGAATCCTTCACGATCTGCTTTGTATGCAGCTTCATATTTCTTAGCAGCATAGTTATCGATAACCATTTGAACTTGACCTTCATGAGCGACTAATGCTTTTTTAGCAGCAGCTGCAGGCAAGTTGTTTGCTGTTGCTGTACCTAAGAAAGTAGAGAATTCTGTGGTGAAATCACTAATACGATCTTTTACAGCTTGTAGAGATGTTTTGTCACCTTTTTTCAATGCTGTTACATAATCACTTTGTGCTTTGATGTGGTTGGTTACCCAGATTTTTTCGAACTGGTTACCACCTTCTGCACCATAGATCGAAGTGATTGCTTTTTTGAATGCTGCTGTGTTGCTAGCTTCTGCTTTGATCAATGCTGCAGAATCTTTATCTTCGCCATTGTATTGTTTTTGCATTTGCAATACAGACAATGCAAAGTGTTCTGCTGCTAATTGGTTTAGTGCAGAGCGTAGGTCAGCCGCAGGTGTATCTACAGAACCGTTGTTGAATTTAGCAGGGTTTTGAGCAACGATTGCTCCTGATAGCGCTTTACTTACTGTGAACATTGTAGCGAAACCTTCACGATATTCTGTGTAAGCACCTGTGTAATCGCCAGCTACATATTTTTCAAATACGTCTTGTACTTGATCTTCATGTAGACGAAGAGCTTGAGCAGCCGCTTTTTGTGGCAATTTGCCTTCTGTAGCTGTTGCTAGGAATTTGGAGAACTCATCTACAAAGCTTTGTACTTGAGCTTCTGCTTTTTTGATAGCTGCTTTGTTGTCCATTTTAGTTGCTTTTACTAAGTTGTCTGTGTATTTGTTGTGAGCACGGAAAATTCGTTCAAATTCAGCCGCGCCTGCTTTACCGTAAATTGCTTCGATAGCAGGTTGCATATCTAGCGCATTTTGATCCAATGCATCGTATGCTTGTTTAGCATCAGGTGCACCTTCATATGCTTTAGTCATTGCAACAACAGCTAATGCGAAATGCTCGGAAAGTAAGTAATCAAGTCCTGCACGAAGGTCAGCAGCTTTTGTGCTAACTGTAGGAGTCGCTGTTGTTGGTGTTGCTGCGAATGCTCCTGTTGTTGGAAGAAGTAAAGAAAGACTTAATGCGGGTACAATTAGTTTTTGAATTTTCATAAGTAAGCTCCCTTTGTATTTACATTTTTTTGTGTGTATCAAATGTTGCCGTCCATACACAGATGAACGAAAGATAATTGGTTTTGGATCACTTTATTTATTTTTTTATTTCAAAAGCGAGGCTGAAGCGAAGTCATATCATGCTCTCATTGCAGTCATGACGACTGTTTCTTTATCATACGTTCCTGACCTTGCTACCCGATCACCAGCCCCACTGTAGTAGAATAATGGACTTACCTTTTTTCACTTGCATACTCACGAATAATGTATAAACACATTTCTCAGAAATTAAACTAAGTGTCTTATATAATTTTAAAGAATAACGGAAATAGAAGAAAAGAGAATAAAAAAAGTGCCCTTACGATAAGGGCACTTTCATCATTTATATGTATGATGTAGGACATATAATAGGTCAAAACAAATGAAATCCGCCATAGTGCGGTTCGGGGGAACGAAACCGTAATATGGCGGATTCCGGGAGTGGTCCATGATATAGCAGAAGTGAGAACGAAGGGGACATCATTCTCGCCAATTGCCGTTACTTATTGTTAAACACGGACACAAATATTGAAACAGGTCATTTACAAATTTTTTTTAATCTTTACAACCCGGGAACATACCGGTCGAAATCGCTATGCGATTCCAGTTATTGATGGTGTTAATCGCTACAATAATATCCATATATTGTTTCTCGCTAAAGTGCTGTAACACCTCATTGTATACAGCTTGAGGCACTCCTTGAACTGTAATTTCAGTTACCACTTCAGTAAGATGAAGAACTGCTTTTTCAGCGTCTGTATAATATGGGCATTCTCTCCATACACTGGTCAAAGCGATCCGTTCTTCCGATTCACCCATTTTACGCAAATCGCGTGTATGAGCATCCAGACAGAACGCACATCCATTGATTTGTGAAGCGCGAATTTTGATCAATTCATATAGAACAGGGTCAAGATCCTGTTCTTTGATAAATTTCTCCATTTGCCCCATAAGGGAATAGACTTTCGGGTGTACTTTGTAATAATCCATACGTGTTTGCATTGGTTATCCTCCTGAAATATAAAATAGTCACAAGCTTGATAGAAGCTTATATAGACTAGACAAATGAGGAAACCGATTTGTGACAAGCTTAGCTAATTTTGTCTGGATTCGAAATCATAAAGATATGATCGACTTGTCCTGATGCATTATATCTAAAGGAATAAACGGCTACCGTTACCCCTTCACGCTGAAGTTGTAGACCTATTTCACCATTGATCGATATGATCGACCATTCTCCTGTCAGTGACCCTTTAGCAGCAATACCATTGAAGAACGAAATCACACGTCGACGATCGAAAATAGGACGTAAAGCCGATTTAACTTTACCACCGCCATCTGTGTAAAGACGCATATCCTGTTGAAGTAATTCCAATAAAGAAGAAAAGTTACCTGTCTGAGTAGCTTGCAAAAAAGCACGCGTAAATGCTAATTTGTGCTCAGAGGCAATCGATTCAGACGCTTGCGCTTCTTGTAGCTTGGGCACAGCACGACTGAATATTTTGCGGCAAGTAGCTTCTGAGCGATTCATCCATAGGGCAATCTCTCGATAAGAAAAATCAAAGGATTGTCGCAATACAAAAATCGCACGCTCTACAGGTGTCAATTGATCGAGCAATACCATCACTGCATAACTAATATCATCGGTTAGTATAATAGAAGTATCTGCACTTTCTGTTAACTCTGATGTACGTGAAGATACTGAAGATGAAGACCATTCGTTCACATGAGGTTCAGGCAACCATACCCCCGGATACTCTACACGTTTGATTCGTGCCGATTCCAGTACATTCAAGCTTCGATTGACTGTCGACTGAATCAGATAAGCACGAATATTATTAACTTGCTCATGATTCCAGTTGCTAGTACTAAGATAGATAAAAAGGTCTTGTACAATATCTTCAGCTTCGGTACGCATCCCTGTAATGCGATAAGCGACAGCAGTCAGTAATGAACGATATTCTACATATAAGTGTTCGATATGGTTACTAAATAAAGAAGTCATAGTGGAAATCTATCTCCTTATTAATATCAGTAATACGATAGGAATAATCGATGTACAGCGTTACATGGTACACTTGCTGAATTTCTATCCTCTATATCATACTAGAAATATTGTGCTTATTCTGTGCGTGATCAACAAGAAAGGAACTCTCATCTTATGAATTGGCTTAGATCGTATCCACGCGAAATACAAGTTTTTTTACTGGCTAGCCTGATCAGTGCAGCAGGTGGATCATTAATGTGGCCCCTAACTACACTTTATGTCTATCAGGAGCTCGGTCGCACGATGACTGATGCAGGTTTTGTAGTTCTTTTGCAATCACTAGGTGGTATCGGTGGGCAATTGCTTGGAGGTACATTATATCATCGTCTAGGTGTCAAAAAGTTAATCGTAGGTTCATTGTCATTAAATGCATTGTGTTTGTTTGCATTGCCTTTTGTTAGTCAGAACTGGCATCTGTATATGATTACGATGATATTTGTAGGATTATTTAATGCGATGTCGTTACCAGCTATTCAAGCATTTATAGGCTTTCGCTTTGCAGATCGCCGCGGACAATTATTCAATATTGTATATGTTGCTAACAATATTGGTGTAGCACTAGGAACCGCTCTATGCGGAGTGCTAGCAGATATTTCGTATCATTTAACATTTGTACTTAACGGGGTAAGTTGTGCATTGTTTGCCGGTTTCTTTTTTGTATATTTGACCAAAATCGGCGAAGGCGAACGTACTCATGTACAGGAAGAAGATGTACATAATCCGGGTCGACCACAAGTCCATACAGAAAAGCGTCCATTATGGTTACTATCTCAAGTAAGAGTCTACTTATATATGGGAATTGGTTCGTTGTTTCTATGGTTAGGTAATTCAATCTGGAATACAGGCGTATCTCCTTTTATCGTCAGTTCAGGTATGTTAATTAGTTATTATAGTCTGTTATGGACATTAAACGGTGTATTGATCTTCGCAGGTCAACCGTTCGTGAATTTTATCCGCCGCGTAGCTGCTCGGACGGCTGAAGCTCAAATGACTGCCAGTGCTCTTTTTTATTTGTTTGGCTATATTGTTATTTTAGGATTTCATAATTATCCGGCGATGATTGTAGCGATGATTCTGATTACATTTGGAGAGATGTTGTTATCTCCAGCTATTCCTTCGTATGTCTCTGAAAAAACCGGATTGTATGCTCCATTCTATCTAGGAGTAGCCGGAGGAATAGGTGCAGTCGGACGGGTCATCGGGCCCTATATTATGGGCGTATTTTATGATGCTGGTGGGCTTCATCCTGTAGCATGGGTCGCTGTACTAGCAGGTATTCTTTCTTTAGCATTCTTTATGCTTCATCATTATGTACAAAGAAAAGCAGTATCACTTCCTCAGTCTTCTAGCTAATACTTGAGTGTAAAACGAATGATATACTATACTCAAAGGATAAAGACCAAATAGATAAGAGAAGGTGCGTATACATGTCGGTTCAGCCTGTTGATCAGATAGTGACTCGATTGTCGATTATGAATGATGCTCAATATTTAATAGAAATTGATCATTTGGTATGGAATGATAATAACACTCCATGTGTACTACAATACGGATCACGTCAGCAATATTTGCAAGATCATCCACCGGGTACGCAACTGGTTGCTATATTAGGAGAACAGATCTGCGGATATGTAGGTTTTCAACATCCTACGTATGTTTCTACCAATCAACATGTATACGATATTCATATTGCGATTCACCCTGATTATCAAGGCAAAGGAATAGGGCGCAAATTGATCGAATCATTAGGTGAATTTGCTCGGTCACAACAAATACGTAAATTAACGCTTCGTGTGCTTTCAACTAACAAAGAAGCCTTCCAATTCTACAAAAAGCTAGGCTTTGTAGAAAACGGAAGACTTCCTGAAGAGTTCTATATTAACGGGCAATATGTGGATGATATCTTGATGACTTACTGGCTGTAGGAAGTCTGACCATAGACACTCTTTGTAATGAGATCGGTCAATTCTGCTTTTTGTGCCCGGTATGTATCCGGTGACAATAATCCTTTATTTAATCGTTCATTTAACATCTCTGTCATCTGTGCAACCTGCAAGTCGATTACGGCTTGTGGGTTTTTGTTATGTCGACGTGCTGTTTCAGCAAGTGATCTGCCTTCATATAAATCTTCATAGACATCCTCATCCGACGAAGCGCCAAGTGTACTCAGGAATGCATCCTGCTGCTCACTCGTCAACGAAGAACCAGACGCACTCGATGGCGCTTGAGCATTTGCTTCTTCCCCTAGCAACATGCTACTGATCGCAAGTCCTAGAAGCAACGTACTGATCATCGCTTTACGTGAACGGTGGTTTTTTTTCGTGCTTTTCATCATGGATACCTCATTTCATACTATTGTTAAAAGTAGAGCATTACCCTTTAACGTAATGTGCTCTATCGTTATCTTAAACAGCTTGCCTTAAAAGAAACTTAAAGGAACGTAAAGGTAAGCTAAAACCTCTCTTTTTTGTTTCAACCCTGTGTCAGATTCTTTACATATTTAGTACCAGTATTTTCTATTGGTGAGTCTTTATGGTTAAATTTTAATCCGGTATATCCGATAATAGAAAGTAGAGTAACTAGGCAAAGGGGGTTTATTTGTGAATCGTATGTTGAAGTATCAGATTCTTTTCAAACTTCAATTACAAGAAAAATTGCAGAAGATGCTAGAACCTAATGCGCAGATTCCAGAGCAGGAATTGTATCGGCTAGCACATTCGATCAAAGGAACAGCAGGCACGATAGAGTTGCCAGAATGGTACTCCGAAGCTTTGCGTTTACTGACCACATTCAAAGAAGACGGTCAACGTGTATTTGACCATGAGCAGATGGTTATTATATTAGAACCATTATATGAGCTTATCCAGCAGTCAGATGTGGAGCCTGAAGTTAAAGAGACTGCACCGATCGAGAAGATACCTTTTACAATAACATCCCCTATAAATACGACTAAAGCTCGAACCGTCTTAATTATTGATGATGATATCGGGCTCCTTACTTTATTAAAAGATGAACTGGTCAGTCAAAATTTCACAGTGTTAGCAACGACAGAGCCTGAACAAGGTTTGGCGTTGTTTTATGATAAACGTCCTGATTGTGTTGTGTTGGATTTGGTATTGCCTGGCATGAACGGATTTGAGCTGTTAGCACAGATTCAAGATTTGTGTGAACGTCATTTTATTCCTGTTATGATCATCAGTGCTTCAGGCAACAAAGAAACCCGGATGCATGGTTATGCGATGGGAGCGGAAGACTTTATGATTAAGCCTTTCGATATGGACGAATTTTCTTTGCATGTGCGCCGTTTGACCAGCAAAAGAATCAAGCTGACAGAATTGCTGTTATTAGATAGTGTAACCGGGGCATACAGTATGCCTTTTCTAGAACGTGAATTAGAACGATATCAAGAACAAACGCGAGTACATGAGACAGAAGTATCGTTAATCGTCATCGATCTGCAAGGTCTGCGAAATTACAACAAAACGTATAATTTTGCGAAAGGGGATCAATTATTACGTCAAGTCTCGGATACGATTAAATTGTCTTTGCGTGTAGAAGATATATGGGCACACGAACGTGCAGGGAGATTTTATTTGCTACAACCAGGTAGCGCTCCCGCTCAAAGCAGTGCTTTTATTGATCGTATTCTTTATTCGCCACAAGTCGCATCTTTGATTCCAGCAGGAATGATGCGTATTCGCTATGGCGTGGTGCCTGTCTTTGCTACAACCGATCAATCGCAACTATTTGATCAGGTGAATCAGCAATTGTTGCATTTAAATACAGCGTTGGAGCAAGGCAAATCGGTATCTTCTATACCGTTACAGACGCCATCCAGAATGAGTAGATCTATAGATGCTAAGCCTGTTGTTGCCCATCCTGTTATACCTGAACCTACTATAAGTAATCCACCTGTACCGACGGTATCTGTTAACGAGCCATTGCGATTAGCGATTGTGGATGATGATCCATTAATACGTAATATTTTGGAACGACAAATGTTCGATCTAGAACAAGAGTATTTACTGGATATTCGTGTGTATACAGATGGCAAAGAATTTTTGAATGATCCGTGGCATGATGAATCTGCTCAATATTTATTGATTTTGGATCGAATGATGCCACGTATTAATGGAATGGAAGTTCTTTCCCGTCTACGTGGTGAAGAAGGTTCAAAATATACGGTACTGATGTTAACGGGAGTCGACGATGAACAAGGTATTACAGAAGCGATACGTGCTGGAGCAGATGATTATATGACCAAGCCATTTAGTATGATGGAATTGGAAGCTCGTGTACGACGCTTACTGAACAAAGTAGGGGTAGCGTTATGAGTATTGATAATATACTGGTAACGATCTGGTGGGCAACTGTCGGAGTAGTGTCATTGATTATCGTACTGTTACTGTATCTGATGTTTCGTAAATATCAACGCAATCGGCGTTTGCAAGCGATAGACCGTTTAACCGAGCAACTTGCCAAAGCCGATTCTGCGCTGAATCAATATATTGCAACAGGAGAACGTTCTCGTAGAATGCTGGCTAAAAATAGTTTGGAACAAAAAGCGATAGAAGAAATGTTAATTCATCGCTTATCACTAAGTCGCTCCAAAAATGAAACCCAGCGGATCAAAGAACTAAGTGAGTATTATTTTGCAGAATCGTATGCTAATGATTTGCGTAGCTCGCGTTGGAGTACTCGTATCAATGCTTTACTTTATATTGAGCAATTTCAGATGATGAGTCTTCACTCGGAGCTTTTACAAGCGTTACAGCGCAAACATTGTACAGGTGATGAGCGCTTTTTGATTTTGCGGATTCTGGCTGTATTTCAAGCTCCTGAGATTATGGATGAACTGGAATCAGCAGCTATCCAATACTCAGACATTCAATTATTGCAGTTGGTGTTGTTAATCAAAGGCGAGCTGTTAGATCAATTGCTACAACAGTTCGATAAATACAGTCCCAAATTACGCTATATCATTATAGATAGTCTGCGGATTAACAATATTCGTACGCAAGAAGTACTGCAATTGTTAGAGCAATGTATGTATTCTAATGATAAAGAAATGCGTATTCGTGCGATGAAAGCACTTGCTAATTTTGGTTATATGAGCCCTGAAGCGGCTAATCGGATGGAACAAGCATTAACTGAACAACAATCTGTATCATGGCAAGAACGATTGATGAGAGTGAAAGTAATCAATAGTACGCGTGATGAACGCTTTTTGCCGTATCTGGAGCAGTTGGTGAGTGATGATTCATACGAAGTTCGTCTGCAATCGGCGCAAGCTTTGCTTCGTTATCGTCAAGGTGTAGCGATATTGGAACAAATAGCGACCAATCACCCTGACCGATTTGCAAAAGAGATGGCACAAGAGATATTGGAAAGGAGAAATTATGAGCGGAATGTGGGCTGACCTCGGATTAGTTGTTTACCATATCATTGCTGTGATCACGATATTATACGTCGCTTTTTCAACCGGAGCGTATTTGTTAATGTATTTCGCGGCTGCCAAAGATTTGCGCAAAGACAAAGATGTGAGCGGACTTCAATATAGCAAAGCACTCGAAAACGAATTAGCTCCTTTATCGATTCTTGTTCCTGCTTACAATGAAGGTGGTAATATCGTATCCAGTGCTCGTTCACTGCTGAGTATCAATTACAAGCAATTTGAAGTTATCGTAATCAATGATGGTTCCAAAGATGATACTGCGCAACGGATGATTGATGAATTTGATATGTCGCCCATTTCCAATCGTGTTCCTTTTTCAGCATTAGGCAAGTCTACAGCACCGATTCGCAATATTTATCGCTCTTTACAGCATCCCAATCTAGTACTGGTGGATAAAGAAAACGGTGGGAAAGCGGATGCGCTTAATGCAGGCATTAACGTTTCACGTTATCCTTATTTTGCTTCCCTTGATGGAGATACTGTACTGGATACTGATGCTTTTATCAAAGTGATGAAGCCTATTATGGAAGCGAAGCCTGGTGAAGAGATTATAGCTACTGGTGGTAGTGTAGGGATTGCCAACGGAAGTATTGTTGATACAGGTTATCTGAGCAGTGAAAATGTACTGCTATCTCGTAATCCATATGTTGTAATGCAAGTTATCGAGTATTTGCGCGGTTTCTTGATGGGACGAATCGGTCTGAGTAGCTTCAATATGTTGATCCTTGTATCCGGTGCATTTGGTGTATTCAAAAAAAGCTGGGTGATCGAAGTGGGCGGGTATGAGACAGAGACGATTGGTGAAGATATGGAACTGATTGTTCGTCTACATCGTCTATTGCGGAAAAAGAAAAGCAAAGGTCGGATTATCTATATTCCAGAACCTGTCTGCTGGACAGAAGCACCGGAAAGTCGCAAAATCTTACGTCGGCAACGGATTCGCTGGCAACGTGGATTGTTCGAAAGTCTATGGCGGAACAAAGACATGCTGTTTAATCCGCGCTATGGACGCATCGGCTTCGCCGCTATGCCATTATTTATGTTCGTAGAGCTGTTTGGCCCTGTAGTTGAATTGATCGGCTTAATTATGATTGTATTAGGTCTCGTTCTCAAAGCAGGCGCAGGCTGGGAAATCAGTGCATCACTGACATTGATGATGATTTTGTATGGTTCGTTACTGTCGACAGGGGCAGTATTATTCGAAGAGTGGCGATTCCATCATTATAATCGCATAGCAGATGTATTCCGGCTGGTGCTTCATGCGTTATCCGAATCATTCTGGTATCGTCCGATGCTAACCGTCTGGAGAGTGATCGGGCTAGCTCAAGCGATTCGTGGTAAAAAAGCCCAGTGGGGTGAAATGACACGTGTAAATGTCATCGGTGGCAGTTCAGATACGATCAAAATGCGACCGGAAAGCCCGCTTATTCAACCTAAAAAATAAACGAATACTCGTTATACCATAAAAAGCTACTTCACCTGCAAGATTGCAAAAGTGAAGTAGCTTTTTGTCATGAAATGATCTTAATGTATTGGACAAAAGAAAAAGAGTAGAGCGATTAGCGTTTTAACTTCCATTCTTGTTGAAGCATTCCGTACACTGCATGATCTACATAACCAATCGGTAACAATTCAGCTTCCCGAATAATACCTTCCAAAATAAAGCCCAGACGCTGAGGAACCGCGCGACTGCGATGATTACCGGTAGCACAGCGAATCTCAACCCGGTGCAGATTCAGTTCAATTAGTGCATAGTCGATTAATACACGAAGCGCAGAAGTAACCAACCCTTTGCCTTCATAATGAGAACCGAGCCAGTACCCTATACCGACTGAACGATGATTCCAATTGATCTCATGAAATCCGATAATACCAGCCAGTTGACCTTTGTACCAGATGCCAGCATTAAAAGCGCCATTTTCCATCGCCTGAGTCATCGAAGAACGTACATATTCTTCACTAGCCGCTACTGAATTGGTCGCGTCGACCCATGCTAACCATTGACGCAAAGAAGAACGGGATTGATCGATAAGCTGATAAATAGGACGAGCATGACTGGGTTCAAGTGGCCTTAATTCGATTTCTTCATCCAATTTATATGTAAACATCAAAGTATACCCTCTTTCTTAATCGAATATGAAATGAAGTGCACCGGATAAAATGTATAGATTAGAGTAGTTCATGAGTTAACGACGTGGACGAAGAGGAGGGTGTTGTTCCAGAGCATAGATATCTTCTTCCAGTCCAGCCATACGTTCATTTAACGTGGTACGACAATCAGCCAAAGCTTGATTATAAATAAGAGGTCCTGCCGATTGCAAAAAGAAATCAAGTACCGAATCAGCAGCCAAATCGCCTATACTTTCGCCACGCTCCATTTCAAAAAAATGCTGGATTTGCGCAATCATATGCTCACGCTGTTCTTTCGGTAGCGTCAATGGTTTCATGCGTCATTACTCCTTTGTACACGTTTATACTACATGCTACCGTATTCAACCTCTAGCGTCAAAGCCAATTAGCATCAAAATACGATCGCTCGAACAGGACAAAGGTCTCTATCCAAATCGTCATATCCTTGTCTAACTTGCCAGAACAGTTATAATGGAAGTATTGGATTATTCCTGTAAAACAAACTGAACGATGAAAGGTTGATTGACGTGGAGCATACAAATACCCCGCCTAATTTTATAAAAACAGTAATTGCGGAAGACCTACAGTCCGGTAAAGTTAAAAAGGTCGTTACCCGTTTCCCACCAGAACCGAATGGTTATCTCCATATTGGTCATGCCAAAGCAATCTGGATTAACTTTGAACTGGCGAAAGAATTCGGTGGTAGTACGAACTTACGCTTTGATGATACGAATCCGGCAAAAGAAGATGTAGAATACGTAAAATCGATCGAAGAAGATGTAAAATGGTTAGGTTATGAATGGACAGGCAAATATTTTGCTTCCGATTACTTCGATACGATGTATGAAAAAGCAGAGCTGTTAATTCAAAAACGACTTGCTTATGTGGATGATCAATCTGCTGATCAAATTCGTGAAATGCGTGGAACACTAACCGAGCCGGGTACTAACAGCCCTTATCGTGAACGTAGTATTGAAGAAAACTTAGATCTATTCCGCCGTATGCGTGCAGGTGAATTCGGTAATGGTGAACGTGTATTGCGTGCCAAAATAGATATGGCTTCGCCTAATATCAATCTGCGTGATCCGGTAATCTACCGTATTGCTCATCTAGAGCATCACAATACAGGTGACAAATGGTGCATTTATCCCATGTATACTTTTGCTCATCCATTAGAAGATGCGATTGAACATGTGACACATTCACTGTGTTCGATTGAATTTGAAGACCAACGTCCATTTTATGATTGGGTGATTCGTGAGTGTGAAGTGGAAGCAGAACCTCATCAATACGAATTCGGTCGCTTGAACCTGGCACAGACGTTAACCAGTAAACGTAAGCTAAAACAATTGGTAGACGAGAATATTGTAGATGGTTGGGACGATCCACGTATGCCGACGATCTCAGGATTACGTCGTCGTGGATATACACCGGAAGGTATTCGCTCGTTTGTCTATGAGACGGGTATTTCCAAAAGCTCGGGTACAATCGATCTACAAACCCTAGATCATTTTGTACGTGAAGACTTAAAATTGCGTGTTCCTCGTACAATGGGTGTGTTACGTCCGCTTAAAGTGGTGATTACGAACTATCCTGAAGGACAAGTTGAAATGTTAGATGCAGAAAATAACACAGAAAATGAAGAAATGGGTATTCGCCAAATTCCATTTTCACGTGAAATTTATATCGAGCAAGATGACTTTATGGAGAATCCACCGAATAAATATTTCCGTCTATTCCCGGGCAATGAAGTTCGTTTAAAACATGCTTACTTTATCAAATGTAACGATGTGATCAAAGATGAAGAAGGCAATGTAACAGAAATTCATTGTACGTATGATGTAGAAACGAAAAGCGGTAGCGGATTTACAGGACGTAAAGTCAAAGGAACGATTCACTGGGTTGAAGCAAGCCAAGCGGTTCCAGCGGAATTCCGTCTCTATGAGCCATTGATTACGGCTGAAGAAGCAGATGCAGAATTAACCGATGAGAACGAAGAGACTGCTGAAAAGACGTTTTTGGATTATTTGAATCCAAAATCACTTGAAGTGGTGCATGGATTTGTAGAGCCTGGATTGAAAGATTCAAAAGGTTATGATCGTTACCAATTTTTCCGTCATGGTTATTTCAGTGCTGATCCGAAATATACGATGCCAGGTGACCCGGTATTTAACCTTGTTGTATCGATGAAGAGTTCATTCAAATTACCAAAAGCGTAAAATCATATCCCTTTTTACCAGATAAAACATGAACAACTATGATCAAAAAAACCGCCTGTTCTCTATACGTGAGAAGGGCGGTTTTTATTTGAGCTATTATCAGACTATATAATATTGGATATGATGCAAACGATAAAGTTGGGATACTGTATACATACTGCATAACTTATTCAAGTCTACCAAATGTATTAATACTGCTCGTCCTCTTCTTCCATCCGATATTGCGTGCGCTTCACATTCAGCCACATCGACGCAAATCCTATCGCTCCAACAAAGGAGAGAGCAACACCGGCTAGATACATCTGTTCTGAACCGAAATTTTGAAATAACCATCCGCCTAGAAAACCAGCAATTACACCGGACACTCCGCTCCATGTCATCGTATAGATCGCTTGCCCGGAACTACGAAATGCTTTGGGGACAAACATCATGGTAAGCTGTGTACCGACATAGAAATAACCACCGAATGTAACCGCATGAAGCAATTGAATTGCGATAATTTCCCAGGGGCTGGTCGCTTCAGCCATCAAAAACCAGCGTAACGTAAACAGCAGACTCACAATCGCTAACCAACCGATCATAAATGAAATATTGCGCTTGAGATAACGATCAAATAACAAAAACAAAGCCGCTTCAAAAATAGAAGAAGCAAATACCGCCCAGCCGACCATCGATTTGGTTCCGCCCAGTTCAACAATATACAGCGATACAAATGTACTGTTCATCGCATTCGGGATCGCAACCAGAATACCAAAGACAATAAAGCCGACAAAATATAAATTACCGAGTAATTTCTTCATCGCATAGCGGTTCATCGTTGCTGATCCACCGGGTAATTTGGTCTGTGGTGGTAATAGCAAAATGATACCGATTGCAATAAGCAGCAACACTGTAAATACCGTACCGATTTGAGAGACTCCTAATCGATCGATAACAGGCCCTGCGGCAACAGCAGTTAATGCCCAACCTAGTGAACCGTATAGACGAAACCCACCGAACTTTTTGGGTGTACCATCAATATAACTAAGAATGAGTGTATTACTTTGTGCCAACATCGGTGTCTGGAAAAAGAAAAATACCGTCATCACAATATAGATAATCGTATAATTGTGCACATGAAAAACAAGCTGAACCATTAGCAACGTACCCAGCATCATAATCAGCAGTACAAATCGTACATTTTGTAGACGATCACTATAAAATCCCCAAAATGGATTAGCAAGTAACGAGATTAGCGGGCCAATAGCCATCAGAGCACCAATCTCACTCTGGCTCATCCCGATATCTTGCAGGTATAATTGAAAAAAGCTTGTGAAAATAACCAGTGTTCCATATATAAAAAAGGTAAACCATCGCAATGGTGTAAAAGTAGTGTTGTTTATATTCGGATGCAAAGCCAGCCAATCCTTTCATCAGACATTTCATTCACTGTAGCATGTGTTGAAAAGGGATACAAACCAATTTTGTTTATTTTTGGAGTAGAAAGGATAATTGATCATGCGATCCTCTTTGAAATATACAGGTATTATTTTAGCAGGCGGTCAATCTAGCCGTATGGGTCAGAATAAAGCGTTATTAACTATTGCTGATCATACCATTATTGAACGTGTAGCCAAAGCGTTACAGCCAGTAGTCTCTTCATTATGGATTGCAGGGAATCATACGGCGGATTATTCATTTTTGAATATCCGTAGTGTGCCTGATCATTTTCCCGGACAAGGGCCGCTTGCCGGTCTACATGCAGCACTATCACAGATTAGAAGCGAGTGGTATGTAGTCAGTGCTTGTGATTTACCTTTTGCCAGTACTGTATTGATGCAACAGCTTATAGAACATACCGATATCAAAGGGATACAGGCGATTATTCCGATGCAAGCCGGGCGTATTCACCCCTTATATGCTGTCTATCATCATAGTGTATTGCCATCACTGCAACTAGCGTTAGAACATAACCAATTACGTGTACGAGATTGGTTAGATCAGCAACAGGTACATTACGTAGAGATCGAATCATTATACCAGACACAGAGCAAGTTACAGTCTTCTTTTCAAAGTATATCGGAGTATAGCTTATATAATATGAATGATCCACAGTCGTATGAGCAGGTTTTGCGTATTTTGAAGCAATATCCTTCTTTATTGTAGCCAGTCTGTGGCATAAGTCCTTTTGAAAGCGTGACAAACATGACTATTTTATGAACGTATGCGTAATTTACCCCTAATTCGTAGAAAATAGAGTACAATGAAGACATAACATAAAGTCAAGTGATGAACTACAACGTATACGTTTACTAACGATCAAACCTATATATTGCTTCAAACCTTTGATGTCGGAATTCAATTATTTAAATATGTGAATATTATCACAAGGAGTGATGTAAGATGACTATGTATACAGAACTGGAAACGCATCAATCTCGCCAAGAATGGTTGTACAGTCGTGTAATGACGTATCGTCTGCTTAGTGAAATGTTAGAGCGCAAACCCACATTGTCCAAGTTGATCGAATGGAAAAAAGAAGCTTCCAAAATCAACCGTCTATTTACCAATAACTATGCTTTGCTGAATACGCTAGAAAATACGATGTTAAACGATATTATGCAATATGCTCGTCAAGAATGTGCAGAATACAGCCAGTTGTTCGAGCAAGATCAACAGGTCAGTTATCCACCTCAAGCTTCGTATTATGTGACAAATGAGCAAGGACGTACCGCTTATGAAGCTGTAGTTAATGCAGTATATGCACGTGCAGGAATTGCTTTCAAAAAAATGGATCACGAAACAGATGATCATATCGGTATTGAGTTAGAATTTATGGCATTATTAGCTGAACGTTCTGCGGAGACAGATATGCATTCGTCTAACCGTAAAATGATCGCTCAAATGCAAATTGAATTTTTGGAACATTATTTAATTCCATGGGTTCCTTCATTCTGTGCTGAGCTTGGTAAAACGACATGCAGTCCATTGTATCGTGAATGGGCTCAGATGTTACCAACGTATTTGCAAAATGATTTGCAAGAACTTCAAAAGATTGTTACTCGCTTAACGTAAAGAGTAATCCCTATTTCATGAAGAGTGTCATCTGAAATAGGGATTTTTTTATCTTATACAGAAACAAGTAATTTTTTTCCAATTAGATGTGTCAAATGAGTTGCTGTGGTCTAATGATTGATAAGGGAGGTTTACTGCCTTGAATAAATATCATTGCCTCAAACAATGTATTGTCGTAAAAGCAGTAGACAGAAAAGCGGAATTTCCATCGCTCGATTGGGCGCGTCAGTATGCGTTAAAAGAATTAGTGCCACAAGAAATTAATTTTGTGGTGAGCGATGGGGATACAGGTCATATTTATATGGATGTTCGATTTGGTTCGCACACCAAAATCCCCTGAGTGTATCATGACTCAGGGGTTATTTTTATGTGCTGAAGGATATGTTGTACGTCTTGTAGATCTACTTTGCCAGCGATCGGTTGAAGGGCACATGCACTTCCGCAAGCAGCGCCATATCGAAGCATCTCAGCCAGTTCTGCTCCGCGATAAGCGGCTGTTACCATACCTGCTGCCATCGCATCTCCACTACCAAGCGCACTTACAATATCAAGCTGTGGCACATGCAGTCGATAACGTGTAGAGCCTTGAGCGGCTATCGCGCCATGTTTGCCTAAAGAGATTGTAGCCATTTGCACTCCATGATCCAGCATAGCGGTTAATACATCGTCTAAGGTCTGGTCAGAATAGTGATCAGCCGTAGGAATGCCCGCCCATGCGCAAGCTTCATCTTCATTAGGCTTCACCAGATCAGGAGAAGCTTGTAAACCGTAACGTAATGCTTCTCCACTTGCATCCAGTGCTGTTTGGGCACCTTGAGCTTTGGCGATCTGAATCAGTGTAGCATACAGATCAGCAGGGCAACCTTCAGGAATACTGCCGGAAAATAATACCCATGCTGACGTACGGGCCGCTTTTTCAATCTGCTGTTCCAAAAGGATCAAAGATTCAGGGGTGACATACGAAGAAGCTTGCTCGATCAATTCTGTCTGTGTACCTTGTTGTTGATCCAGTACAGTGATTGCGAGCCTTGTCTCGCCTTGGACTTCGATAAATTCACAGCTTACGCCTTCTTGTTGCAACAGAGATTGCATTTTCTGTCCATTGTAGCCTGCCATAAACCCTGTCGCTGTCACTGATTCACCAAGAGTATGAATCACACGTGCAGCATTGATCCCTTTGCCACCAGGAACAGTAATCCCCGGTAAGCGGTGCACCTGATCCATATGAAAAGCAGGAGCACGATAAATAATATCTAGTGCTGTATTTAACGTAACTGTTGTAATCAAATATGATTCACCTCTTACGCAATCAATTTAAGTCCTATCGCTGACGCAATAATCATCGCGATAAATAAAATCCGCAGTCCACTTTTGGCTTCGCCGTACATAAACATGCCGACTAATGTACCGCCGACTGTACCGATTCCTGTCCAGATCGCATAAGCCGTTCCCATCGGAATACCGTTCATAGCAATCGTTAGACAAGAGAAGCTACCTGCAAATGTCAAAATCATTAAAAGATAATTGAGCAAAGACTTATGACGAACAATACGATTCATCATAATTACACCAACCACTTCAAATCCACCAGCCACTACCAATGCAATCCAAGACATTATGCTTCACCTGCTTTCACTGTAGCAGAATGAGCTTCTTCTTTAGCACCATTATCAGTGACTAATTTCAATCCAGCGACACCGATCATCAATACAAGAATCAAGATCACTTTGAGCCAGTGGAAAGGTTCACCGAAAATAATCATTTCCGCAGCGACTGTTCCAGCTGTACCAATTCCAGTAAAGACGGCATAGACTGTACCGACAGGTAAGCGAGTAGAGGCTTTGATAATAAGATAAAAGCTGATCGCTATACCTACAGCGGTAAGTAGCCATTCAAAGGGAGTTGCAGCGTGTTTTAGTCCGGATACCCAGACCACTTCGATACATCCTCCTATTAATACGTATAACCAATTGCGATTCATAATTATTCCAATCTCCTTTGTTGCTCGTTAAGCAATTTCAATTAAGTCGTTGTTGCCGATAGCGTGATTCCGCGCCAGTAAATAGGAAAAATCACATTTAACCGTTGCACCGATCGAGAAGGTTCACTATACAACATATCGATCATCACTCCATCGACTACAGTCATATATCCTTTGGCAGCTTCAGTTGTAGATACTACCAATTGCAGATGATGTTGATCTACGTGCACATCCAATAATCGCAACAGCCTTGCTTCCAAATCATCAATTAGCGCATACACCAGAGGGATAATTTCTTTTTCGGAAGCCGAATGTGGAAAAAAACACATCCGCATAACGAATTTGATCATCGCATCATCTGAATACTGTTGTTGCAAAAAGGCGATCAATTGATACAACCGATCTTGTAACGGGATATCAACATGATGAATCATATAACGAATAATTCGTCGCTTAAATTCACGAAAAGTCTGACGAAGTACATTCAAAAACAAATCTTCTTTGCTTTTAAAATGAGCATAGATCGAAGGTTTTTTGATCCCTGCTTCACTAGCGATATCAGCCAAAGAAGTGCCTTCATATCCATGTTGTGCAAACTGAGAAAGAGCTATCATTAATAACTGTGGCTTTGTCGTCATACAGACACCTTCCTAACGGTCGTTAGGTAATATTATTATCTTTTAAATAATGTTTGTCAAGAAAGATGAATAAAGTGTAATTCCTGGCAAAGCAAGATATAGTTATAACGAAGTTATGCGACATACTGTGGTGAAGTTACGTACATACTTTGAAGAGAAAGACAGGAGTTGATGATATTGCGTAAAAGTGTGCTAGGGGTACTGATTATCATTATGTTATTTGGTCTGTATTATGTAGGGTTTGATCTACTGGGCCCAACAACAGGTACGATCATTAGTATATTTTCCACACTCAGTGTTATATCGATCGGATTTATTATTTTTATAGATAATCGTCAGCCAGCGGTCACAATGGCATGGATTTTGCTGTTGGCTTTGTTGCCGGTCGTAGGCGTCTTTTTCTACTTCTGGTTTGGACAAAATGTATTCAAGCGTCATAAGTATGAAAAGAAAGCTAAGCGAGATCGGCAAGTGTATCAGATGATTGAAAATGCAGGGATGCAGACTGCACTTGATCTATCGTCGTTACGTGAAGATCATCAGCGCTTATTGCAATTGTCTCAACGATTAGCGGTTACACCTGTTTCACAAGCGACCGAGACGACTATTTTGACCAATGGTGGACAGACATTTACCGCCTTGTTAGAAGCTTTAGAAGAAGCTGAACATCATATTCATATGGAATATTATATTTATCGTGCAGATGATATTGGCACACGTATTCAGCAGATCCTTATTGAAAAAGCACAGGCCGGTATAGAAGTTCGTTTTATGGTGGACGCTGTAGGAAGTATGCAGTTACCTCGTTTGTTTCTACAAGAGATGAGAGAAGCAGGAGTACAAGTCGGTATATTTGGCGAAGCGCGTATTTTATTATTATCCAGTCAGGTGAATTATCGGAATCACCGCAAAATTGTAGTGATCGATGGCAATATTGGATTTATCGGGGGGCTTAATGTAGGCGATGAATATCTAAGTCGCAGTCAGACGTATGGATTCTGGCGGGATACTCATATGCAGATCAGAGGCGAAGGCGTACGTACGTTGCAGATTATCTTTTTACAAGATTGGCTGCATGTGACAGGAGAGACTTGTCTGGATCAAGTATACTTTTCTCCGCGATTAATCGCTTCTCAACATGGAGCAGTCCAGATGATTGCAAGTGGGCCGGATAATGATCTACGTGTGCTCAAACATGTCTTTTTTTCCATGATTACCTCGGCGAAGCGATCGGTCTGGTTAGCGACTCCGTATTTTATACCGGATGAAAGTATACTGACAGCATTGCGGATGGCGGCATTATCTGGATTAGATGTACGTATACTTTTCCCAGGTAAGCCGGATAAACGACTTCCTTTTTATGCGTCTCATTCGTATTTTGTGACTTTGCTCGAAGCAGGTGTACGCATCTATGAATATGAAAAAGGATTTTTACATTCCAAATTGCTCATTGTAGACGGGGAGATTGCTACGATTGGAACAGCGAATATGGATATGCGTAGTTTTCATCTGAATTTTGAAGTGAATGCTTTACTTGTAGAAACAGAAAGTGTTCATCAGATGGTACGAGATTTTGAACGTGATCTGAATTCTGCGAGCTTAATTATTCAAGATCGATTTGCCCGTCGTAAAGTAGTGCAACGTCTAGTAGAATCGGCAGCCCGATTGATTTCTCCGATGTTGTAAAATAAATAAAGATAGACACTACCGATTTATCGCATAAAAAAAGCTGACCTTAGAAATAAAGGTCAGCTTTTCGCTATTGTGGTAAGTACAACTATTCTTCCAGTGCTGTCTTGATCAGACCACTTACAGAAGGGCTGTATAATAATCCGATATGAGCCATGCCGAAGACACGAATATTGTTCGCTCCGTCTAGCATAGATAATTGGTTCGCTACGATCTGGTCATTAATCGTATAGATCGAAGTGACTTTGATTCCGTCAGGTGCTCTGTTAGTTGTTAAGCGGTTAGCACCACCGATAGTTACTAATTTGTCTACTTTTGAAAGACCACCGTTGTTCAAAATATAATACAGACTGTTAGCACCGCCCATACTATGAGCGACAATATTTACTTTTTGGCTACCTGTTTGAGCTAGAACTTCATCGACTTTGCGACTGATTGTAGCTGCATTAAGCAGTTGGTTACCGCTTTTACTAGGAAGTTCAATCGCATATAATTCGTTAGAAGCCCATCCTTGACGACTTAGGTAGCTTTCTATGTAGGTAAAGTTACTAGCTGTTCCCCCAAGACCATGAACAAAAATAACTGGTGTACGTGTTGTAGCCGCTTTTGCTTGCTGAGGTGCAAATACTCCTACACTACATGCAAATACTAGCAATACAGTTAGCATCAAACGAAAAGATGAACTCACTTTTTTCATAACCAATCTCCCTTTTGTGTTAGAATTGAATACATAAATTTACCAAAATATGAATTATTATATAACGAAAAAAAGGACTTGTAAACCCTTTTTGATATTTTTGACTTTAGGTATCGTAAAAAAGAACGATACTTCCTTAGCGATAAAGTTCGCCAACAGGAATGTATCGTTCTTTTATTTTATACATATTTTATTCTATATCAGATCGATAATAGAACGGATTAGAATGTTGTGAATCCTAGAATTAATTGCAGACGATAAGCGATATCTTTCAGCCATGTGCTATCTTCTTGATAGGCGCTTAACGGCAATGTATATTCTTCTCCTTTATTATTCCACAGCATCGTAAAGTATTTGTTAACGCTGGTCATTAACTTATTATCGCCCGGTGCAGAGATCCAGAAATCATTCTCTAGATTATAATCTTTAAGATTACGCGGCGTAAAGTTAGAAGAACCACCGATAATCAGATCATTACCTGATGCTTTATCGATATACATCATTTTGGTATGGTACTGCTCATCCGTTGTGTTATACCAGCGTACATCGATTTTGCCGCTTGAAGCATTTTTGAGTTCGGCAGCTACAGGACGATTCGGGATACCGATTTTATCCTGTCCAAAAGCGTTCTGGTTCGGATCGAGAATCAGTTGGATTTTGACACCGCGTTTGGATGCTTCCATCAGTCTGCTGGTGACATCTTTATCCGCCAGGTAGAACATTCCCATCCAGAGTGTATCGCCTTGCTTCGTATCATCAATCGCTTCAAGCAAGCGATCAAACACTTTACCTTCAGTAATATAACGAAGCTGGATTTCTCCTTTAGGTTTTGTCGCATTACTTGCAGGTTCTTTATACGTAGGCAATTGCACTGAACTGCCAGATAGATCAATAACCGCTTGTTCGGATTTTAAAATATCACCGATAATTGGCCCTTGCACTTCAAAAGCAACATTGGAATGATAAGCACTCGCATCATGCACATTACCTGTTGAGACAAGTGCGCTATTTTCAGTAGCGACCACTTTACGATGATTGGCTTTGACATTAATCAGTTTCAGATACGAACGGAACGTGACATCAGGACCATCGGTAGCCATCATATTCGGAACCCAGCCTTTGCCTGCTTGTCCGAACCATTGGAAAAAGGTACGCCAGATCGCCGAGTATACCGGAGTCGAATCGCGCAATGGATCAACATCTGTCAGCACGACATCAATACCATTCTGTTTAAGCTTTTCCAGTAACCCATTGGGTCCAGAATTATAATTGGTATTCACTTCATCTGTAATAAACACCACTTTGAGATCAGGCACTGCTTTTTTGCGTTCAATTAATTTATCAGCTAATCCTTCACTCAATTTAGGATACTTTTGCCCTTTATGTACATAATCGTTAAATAAGAATATATCAATAATCACATATTGTTGAGCGGAATCGATCATTTTAAGTATTCTGTCATAAATTTGTCGTTTTTGTGTAAATCGATCTCCTGTTCCGGGTGCAGGATAGGTCAGATCATAATAAAAGTTAACATGATCGACAGTGTAAAGAGGACTCTCATACGATACCCCGGGAGGTAACGGTTTATTTGTCTGATAGATCATAACGGCGATAAGCCAGACTATCAGTAGTCCGAGGACATAACGAACCCAATGGGAACGTTGAAATCGACGGGATGATTTACGCTGTGCAGCATGAATCGGTGATTTATTATTTGAAAAAGAACTCATCTCTTTTGATCCCCTTCCGAAAGCGCAATTCATACACTTCCACCTATTCATTAACAACAAAACATTAATTTTGACGCAGGTTTAGTTGCAAACAGGGGTTCGGAAGTTTATATATTAATTATAGTAAAAGAATTTATACAACTTAATGTACTTATGAAATTCATTTTAACAAAGGGGACTGTGATGAAAGCCAATCATTCAAATCGAAAAGCAATTGTTATTGGAGCAGGCCCGGGTGGACTTGCAGCAGGAATGTTACTTGCTAGTCAGGGATATGAAGTGAGTATGTACGAGAAACAATCTGTTGTTGGAGGGCGGTCTTCGCAATTGACGTTGGGGGAATATCGTTTTGATCGTGGAGCGACATTTTTAATGATGCCTCATTTGATTGAAGAGTTATTCAGCGTAGCCAAACGTTCATTATATGATTACGTAGAAATGCAAGAATTAACACCGATGTACAGCTTGCATTTTGGTGATACAGTATTCCAACCTTCTCGTGATCGTGAAGATACGGCAGCGCAGATAGCGACACTTTTCCCCGGTGATGAAGCAGGGTATTATCGTTATCTGGAAGAAGAAGATGTGAAGCTGGAAAAAGTCATGCCACTACTGCGCAGACCTTTTTCCAATCTGACCGACTATATGCGTGCAGATGTTTTTCGTGCTTTACCGAAGCTTCATCTCAATGATACGGTATATGGACGGTTATCCAAATATTTCAAAGACGAGCGCTTAAAAATGTCTTTTGCTTTTCAAGCGAAATATTTAGGCATGTCGGCTTGGGATTGTCCGGGTACATTTACGATATTGTCGTATTTAGAACATCGTTACGGGCTATTTCATCCCAAAGGCGGAATCAACGCTATATTCGAAAGTATGGCTAAAGTAATCTCTGAGCATGGAGGTCACGTACATACAGGTATAGGCGTGAAGCAAGTAATTACCGAAGGACGTACAGCCAAGGGGGTTGTACTGGACAACGGGGAGACTGTATATGCAGATCATATCGTGATCAATGCTGATTTTTCGACAGCGATGAATCAGTTATTTGCACCCGGTGTATTGCAGAAATATGCTCCAGATAAGTTAGCAGCTAAAAAGTATTCTTGTTCTGCGGCTATGCTTTATCTAGGTGTTGATGGAGCTGTAGACTTACCACATCATTCAGTTCATTTCTCGGAAGATTATCATCGCAATGTGGATGAGATTATGAAGCAAAAAACATTGTCTGAAGATCCATCGATCTATGTTCATAACCCATCAGTACTTGATCCTACATTAGCTCCTGCTGGCAAATCAGCATTATATATTTTGATGCCAACACCGAACTTAACTGGTGAGACCGATTGGGAAGATAAGCGTGAACAGGTGAAAGAACAGATGTTATCACGGGCAGAAATGATTCCACAATTAGCGGACTTGCGCGAACGAATCGAAGAGATGAGCTTTTTCACACCGCTAGATTGGGAACAGCAGTTAGATGTATATCAAGGGGCTACGTTTAATCTAACCCATCATTTGGATCAGATGATGACATTCCGTCCGCATAATCGTTTTGAAGAATTAGACGGTGTATGGTTGGTCGGCGGAGGAACTCATCCGGGTAGTGGCTTACCGACTATTTTCGAATCTGCACGTATCAGTACCAGTATGATCTTCAAGCAAGATGGCATCGTTATCACAGATGATATTCATGCCGATCAAGTAATGACAGAGGTTACTCATTCATGAAGCGTCATGTAGCGATAGTAGGCAGTGGTATAGGTGGCTTAACAACGGCTTTGCTGCTTAGTAAGCAAGGTGTGAAAGTAACGATATTTGAAAAAAGTAATACTGTAGGCGGTCGAATTGCTTTTGAATACGAAGGCGATGAACGGATCGATCAAGGGCCAACAATTGTACTGCTACCTGAAATGCTTCATGGTATTATGGAAGAAGCAGGTGTATCTCGTGATAAAATTCCATTGATTGAATGTGATCCACTTTATCGTGTTCATTATCCAGATGGCAAAGTACTCACTAAGCACCGTAAGTCCGAGATTCAGGCAGAAGAAGTAGAACGCGTTTTTCCAGGGCAAGGAGCTAATTTTAGTCGCTTTATGCGCGAGATGAGTCCATTGTTTGCTAGAGGACAAGCTTCATTTCTAGAACGTGATTTTCCGAACTGGAAACATTTTTTCACACCGGACAATTTATCGTTAATGCTTAATCTGCGTGCTTACCGCAATCTAAGTAGCGCTGCTGGATTGTATTTCAAAAATAATCAATTACGTGAAGCTTATTCCTTACAAAGTCTGTATATTGGCGGTATTCCTGAAAAATCACCGGGACTGTATACGATGCTTCCTTATGCTGAACATGCTTTTGGCATATGGATGATCGAAGGTGGATACGGTAGATTACCTGAGATTTTGGCGCAAGAATTGGCAGAGCGTGGGATTGAGATTCAATTGAACCGCACTGTAGAAAAGCTAGAAATCCAGAATGGAGTCTGTCTGGGTGTTCAAGTTGATGGAGAACGACACCATTTCGATGCAGTACTGTATAATGGAGACTTCCCTAATATTTCAGCATTAATGGACAAAGAACTAACCAAACCCCGTCGTACACCGTACCAACCTTCTTCTGGTTGTGTATTGATCTATGCGGGAACCAATCGTAGATGGGATGATATGCTAACCCATCAATTCTTTTTACCACCAAGTCTCAATGATAGTCTTAGACAAGCGTTTAGTCAGCGAAAGTTGCCAGAAGATCCTGCTTTTTATGTATTTAATCCGGTAGCTGTTGATCCAGATGCAGCGGCAGAAGGACAAAGTGTATTGTACTTTTTGATTCCGGTGACAGATGAAGCGGGGATAGATTGGGAACGAGATACACCTCGTCTTGTTGAGCATGTATTAGAAGCAGCAGAACGGCGTGGATTTCCAGAGCTTCGTTCTTCTATCAAATGGACCAAAGTACGTACACCCGCAGATGCACTGCGTAGCGGATTGTATGGAGGCGGAAGTTTTGGGATTGCTCCAGTCATTGGACAGTCCGGTGTATATCGTCCACAGCCCAAGCCTTTTCCACATATTCGAGGATTGTATGCAGCAGGCGCTTCGGTTCATCCGGGCGGCGGCGTACCGATTGTTATGCAAGGAGCAAGGATGGCTGCACATCAAATGTTAAAGGAGTTGGGAATTTGAAATCCATCCGAAAGGCTGATTTGCAAAATTGTGAGGAAATGATTCGTCATGGATCGTCATCGTTTTATTACGCATTTAGCTGGCTCCCAAGTCCGCAAAAAGAAGCTGTTCATGTGATTTATGCTTTTTGTCGAATGATTGATGATAGTGTAGACGAACCTGAACAATCGTTATACAGTATTCACGAACTGCAAGCTTTATTCAATAAGCTAGAGTCAGCAGAAGGACACTTTATTTGGCCTTCTTTGCGTTGGTTATTTATTGAGTTTCCCGGATTATCCAAAGAACCGTTTCGTCGTCAAATGGATGGTCAAACGTATGACCTAACATTTACCCGCTATTCTACAATGCGTGAATTAGAGCATTATTGTTATCTGGTAGCAGGAACAGTAGGCGAGATGTTATTGCCTGTGCTCAAAGGTGAACATAGCGAGGAGATTCGTCATTCAGGTATCGCACTTGGCAAAGGAATGCAGATTGTCAATATTATGCGTGATATCGGGGAAGACGGTAGACGGGGTAGACGTTATATTCCGCTTGAATTGTTACAACGTCATCATTACACAGAAGAGGAACTTGAAGCAGGTGTGATCGATGATCGTTTTCGTGCTTTGATGGATGAATTGCGCTTTTTGGCAGAGCAATGGTTTGCAACCGGTCTTGGCGATCTGGCAGCTTATCCTCAGACCAGCGCATTTACTGTCGAGTTAGCAGCGACTTTTTATGCCGGTATTATGGATGTTATTGTGGAAAATAAATACGATGTATTCACTCAACGTGCGTATGTTACAGATGAACAAAAGCGTGATATGTTAATCGGGATTGCAATGAGACATGGATTTACGACAGAGATGCTCAAGCGATCAGTGGTTTCTTAATATGGGATGGTTATTTTGGATCTGGTATGGTATCGGAGCTGTGTTGCTATTAACAGTAGACGTACCAAAAGTATTAGATTTTTCAAATGGACTTTTTCTCGTCTTTTATGCATTATATGCGCTCTATTTAATTCATAGGGCCGAACTTTATAAAAGGATGTCCGACCAGTCAGTCAGTAGTTCTACTACACCTCTGTGGTCACGCCTTATCCTATCTGGCGTGATCATCTGGTTCGGTGGTATGGCATTAGAGTGGATTGGAGTACATAGTGGTTGGCCATTTGGAGAATACGAGTATACATCGCTTCTAGGCGCTCTTATATATGGTGTACCCTGGACGCTAGGATTTGCATGGATTGGTGTTGTAGCAGGAGGCGTATTGTTAAGCAGTTCTGCCAAGCACGCATCTGCTCATACTTCCGCTCTATCGAATAAAGGTAGCTATCTATTAGTGCGTGCTTGCAAAGTAGGGGTCTGGATTATTGTACTGGATCTTGTTCTTGATCCAGTAGCACATGCACGTAGATTCTGGCACTGGGAACAAACAGGCGGATTTTACGGTGTACCGTGGAGTAATTTTGTTGCATGGTTCGTTGTAGGTGGTCTGTTGTCGATGGTGTTACCGCGATTGATACTGAGCGTACGAATTTTGCGTCATGCGACTTTTCTGTATCAAGGAATGTTGTTATTGTTCGGTTTGCTAGCTTGGCAAGCTGATATTGACGGTTCGATGATCGTTGCATTGATCGGTATATTATTGGCAGAAGGGAATTATCGTTATGATACCCGCAGGTAAATCTTCTTCTTTTCAAATGGTATTTCGCAAGTATAACGAATGGTATCTGATTCGGCGTCAGTTCCATTCATTTACGATGACCGGTTCGTTTGATGCTTTGCCACCTGAGCAATCGGTTATTTATATTATGAATCATAGTTCATGGTGGGATGGATTACTTGTCTATCATGCGTGTAATCGTACATCAATCGGTGATCATTATATGATGATGGAAGAGCGACAATTGAAGCGATATGATTTTTTTCGCAAAGTAGGCGCATTTTCAATCCAAAAAGACAGTCCCGGTGATGTTCGCCAAAGTATGCGTTATGCTGCTGGTTTGCTTGCACAAAGCAAGCGAATATGGTTGTTCCCACAAGGAGAACTTCGTCATTTGGAGACACGTCCATTGATTTTTCGTCCGGGGATTGGATTATTATTGCGCCAAGCCCCACCGGAGACTGCTGTGATTCCAGTGACGCTACATTATGGGCTGTATCAACAAGCTCGTCTGCAAGCCTCTTTGCGAATTGGCGAACCGGTGATCCGTAACTGGAAACAGATCGGTTCTAATGATTGTGCAGAAATGCTAGAGACGATCCTGACCGCTCAACTGGATCAACAGCGTCAACAATTACTATTGTCCAAAGATGGCTATTTATCTGAAGAAATTCACCTTATTCCACCTAAACGCACCACAGACGAAAAGTTCGATCAATATCGCAAAATAAGAAAAAGGTGAAATCATGCTGTGGATACTACAGATCATCGCGTTCTGGCTTTTGATTCAGCTTGTATTTACGATTTGGAATCTTTCTCGTATGCCTAGATTAGGCACATCGTTATCTAACAAAAGCAGTTATTATCAACCTTCTGCTTCTACAGATCGTTCACCAGCAGATATGTATCGTTCAACGAATCCTCATGCCAAGCCTTTGTTATCTATTATGGTACCAGCGCGCAATGAAGAGATTAATATTCGTGAATGTTTGGTATCTATATCGAACTGTCGTACCGATTCGATAGAGATTGAAATATTAGTGATGAATGATCATTCAGAAGACCGTACAGTCGCTGAGATTGAGAGAGTAATGCAGCAAGATCAGCGAGTGCGGCTTTTTCATAGCAACCCTTTACCTGAAGGATGGATGGGGAAATCGTATGCTTGTCATCAATTAGTCGAACATGCTCAAGGGGAGTGGTGGTTATTTATTGATGCTGATGTGCGATTAGAAGTAGAAGGATTAGAAGCAGCAATGGTAACGGCTCGTTCTCAGGGAAAAGGTCTTATCAGTGGATTTCCACGTATGGAGACAGGGACATGGTTAGAACGAATAGTCGTACCCATGATGTCTTTTGTGATAGCTTATCATTTGCCTATTATGATGGTTCGTCGTAGTCGTAGTCGGTTGTTTTTGGCAGTGACCGGGGCATGGTTAATGATCCATCCTGATAGTTATGCTCGTTCAGGTGGGCATGAAGGCATTTACAATCAGATTGTAGAAGATATGGAACTGGCTCGTGCTGTTAAGCGGATCGGAGATCCTGTAACATTGGCAAATATACAGCATTATACATCTGCACGAATGTACCATAATGCCGCTCAAGTATGGGAAGGATATAAGAAAAATATTTTTGTTGGTGCAGGGCGTAGTGCTTGGTTAGCGGTCGGTATTTCTGTGTATTATGGGCTGTTATTTATTTTGCCCGTACTTACATTGATCTATAGTCTTGTGGCTGTAGATACGATGCTTATAGCCTGGTCATTACTAAGTATATTGATCGGAATAATGACCAAAAGTATTATTGATGTTTATCATGGTAAGCCTTTCTGGATGGGAGTCTATATGCCTGTTAGTGCGGCTTGTCTGATCGGCATTATGCTTGATTCATGGCGTGCAGGAGCCAATGGAACAGGTTACAATTGGAAAGGAAGGAATTATGGATGAGTGATCGCAAAGCGCTGATTATCGGTGCAGGATTCGGCGGATTATCGTGCGCGATTGGTCTAGCTTCACGCGGATATGATGTGACAATCTTAGAGAAGCAATTGACGGTTGGTGGCAAATTACAGCATATTGAAAAAGCAGGTTATCAATTCGACCGTGGACCAAGCACGATTACAATGCCCCATGTATTCCGAAGTGTATTTGAACAAGCAGGACGACAGATCGAAGATTATGTAGAATTGTATGATCTGGAACCGCGTACACGTAATGTTTTTGCAGATGGTTCAGTGGTCGATCTTAGTCGTCATGCAGAAGCGACAGCGGCTCAGATTGCACTGTATAGCCCTGAAGATGCGCTTCAATATCCACGCTTTCTAGCGGAAGCGAAGCAGATGTATATTGAAGCGAACGATCAATTTCTCAATACTTTATTATTGTCATGGCGTGATAAAATAAAGCCTTCCATGGGCAAAAGCTTACTTCGTGTACATCCATTAACTACATTGCAATCGTTATTGCGCAAATATTTCCGACATCCTAATACATTGATGTTATTCGGACGGTACGCAACTTATGTTGGTGCTTCACCTTATCAAGCACCAGCTATTTTTGCGATGCTTAGTCATGTAGAAGCAGAACTTGGTGTATATGGAGTGCGCGGTGGTACATATCAGTTAATACGTGGACTAGAAAAGCTAGCGCTTGAACTGGGTGTGACGATACGGACAGGTATAGAAGTCTCACGCGTTTTGGTACAATCAGGCAAAGCGATTGGAGTCGAAAGTAGCATAGGAGATTATCTGGCACCGATCGTGATTATTAATGGCGATGTGTTAAGTATGAGTCAAATGCTATTAGATGAAAGTGAACGTCCTTCACTGACCAATAAGCAAATTGATCGCTATGAACCTTCGTTATCCGGTTTTGTCACACTGGCAGGAGTACCTCGTGAGTATGATCAATTGCTTCATCATACCGTATTTTTTCCAGAACAATACGAGCCTGAATTTCAAGCGATTTTCGGGCAAAAGCGTCCGCCTGCTTTACCAACATTATATATCTGTTATTCTGGTTATTCGGAAGCAACTATGGCTCCACCACAAAGCAGTAATTTGTTTATTTTAGCGAATGCTCCCTATTTGTCAGATCAATGGGATTGGGAACTACAACGTCAAGCATACGGGCATAAAATAGCTTCATTACTGGAACAATATGGACTGGAAGATATCTCGCAGGGCCCTGTATGGGAGCATTATACACCTGCTGATATTCAGCAAGACACGTATGCACATCAAGGATCGATTTATGGTATTTCGTCCAATTCAGTCAAGCAGACTTTTTTCCGTCCGGGTAATCGCAGTCGTGATGTACAAGGATTGTGGTATGTGGGCGGGACGACTCATCCCGGCGGAGGAACACCAATTGTCACATTATCAGGTCAACTGGTTGCCAAACATATTGCAAATCAACATTGGAATTGAAAGGAGGACGCACAATGAACTCTAAAGAAATCATACCCGAAGGACAGATCGCAGATCGTAAAAGTGCTCATGTCCGTCTTTGTCTGGAAGAAGATGTAGCAGGAGAAGGCGTGACTTCTGGTTTTGAAAATTATCATTTTCGCCATCAAGCATTACCTGAGCTCGATTTTGCTCAAATTTCACTGCATACCTCTTTTCTTAATCAACCTGTCGCTACACCGTTACTCATCAGTTCGATGACAGGTGGAAGCCAAGCAACAGGCGATATTAACAAACGATTAGCCACAGTAGCAGAGCAACGTGGTTGGGCAATGGGACTCGGTTCTGTACGAGCTGCTATTGAGCATGATGAGTTAGCCGCTACATTCAATGTGCGTCAACAAGCGCCGACTATTCCGATTATAGCGAATCTAGGAGCAGTACAGTTGAATTACGGATTTGGGATTGATCAATGTCGACGTGCAGTTGATCTTGCCGAAGCCAGTGCATTGGTGCTTCATTTGAACAGTTTGCAGGAAGTCTTTCAGCCTGAAGGTAATGTGAATTTTGCAGGATTGTTAATACAGATTGAACAGATGGCTAAACAGTTAGAAGTACCGATCGGGATCAAAGAAGTCGGTTGGGGTATTGATGGTGAGACAGCACGCTTGCTAGTAGATGCAGGGGCATCTTTTATTGATGTGGCAGGTGCAGGTGGAACGTCATGGAGTCAGGTGGAGAAGTTCCGCAGTATTGATCCTGTACGCCGCGCAGCCGCAGAAGCTTTTGCAGGTTGGGGAACACCGACAGCAGAGTGTATTGTCGATGTGCGTCAAGCGTTACCCGATATGACAGTCATCGGTAGTGGTGGACTCAAAAATGGAGTCGATGCCGCCAAAGCGATTGCTTTAGGAGCAGACTTTGCCGGATTCGGAAGATCATTATTAGGAGCGGCTGTAGAATCGACAGAAGCGTTGGAACAAGTGCTTGCACAGGTAGAGTTTGAATTATCTGCGGCTATGCTAGGTGTGGGAGCAGGAGATATCGCTGCACTACAATCGACAACACGCTTGCGTTCAAGATTTTAAGTACTAGACTGATTTACTCGGAATTGTTAATTTCTTTACGATGACATACAATTCGATCTTGTTCACCTCTCTATCTCTTGTTAGAAATTAAAATAAATAGTAATCCTTTGTGGCAGAAAGGAGCAGAATATGGCTGTATCTGAAGCAGAACAAGCACGTCAACAAACCATTCAAACCATTGCAGAACGTTATCAACCTCTTTTTAAATATTTGAAAAGCAAAAAATGTCTTCGCCAGAAAAGTGGCGATTTTACATTTGATATTTCATTTACAGGCTCCAAGTATGGCGAATTACGTGTGTTTGTAAGTGTAGAGACCTCTATAGCTCCTCCAGATGCCAATTGTATTTTTATCAGTCCGATTGTGAATTTGACGCGTAAATACAAAAAGATAGATAGTTATCATGTCATAACTACCAGCGAGCGAGAACGGGTGATTGAAGAAATTTGTCGGTATATCGATGAGTTTGTTTTGCCGTTTTTTGCACGTTTTGAGAATATTGAAGTTCTTTCACAAGAAGTCTCCAAGCAAGGATTTTTACCTCATCGCAAAAATTGGGATCGGTTCAGTCTGACCACCAAGCGCTTTTTAGAATTATATCCTCCTTCTCCTTCATCGTAGTCAGGTATACGGTACAATTTGAAATCCAAAAGTAAGTGGATTTCTATGTTCATTGTTGAAATATGTCATGAAATTTTCAGAAAATAGGAGAAAATAACTACTTTTTTTGCGGATTCTATTCATAACTTACATCTTTTGTACGATATATATGTAGTTAGACATCGTGAGGACTACAGATATAGGTATGAGGGGGCACCATCAATGAAAAGAGGTAAAAACGTTAAGTTAGGGTTACGCTTAAAATTGTATCTTATGATTATCTTGCCATTGATTGTAGTGGCTGTAGTAACATTGTTTATTACGCAAATATTAATTAAAGATGCTTCTTTATCTACAATGCAATACAACAATCAAAAGCTAGCTGAAAATACGATTGCTAATCTTAATATAGCTGATATTCAAAAGCTAGGCAGTAGTAATAATCCAGAGCAGCTTAAAGAATATCGTGATCTTCGTAGCCAGCTTACAATGTTACGTCAGGAAACCGGATCATTATATATTTATTTGTTTAACTATGTAGACGGAAAATGGTTTTACACAGTAGATGGAGCAGCATGGGATGATGAAGACTATAGCAAATACGGAGACGAATTTGAATTTAGTTCGGGGATTGCTCCAGAAGTATTATCTCATCAAATGGTTACGACAGATGTAGCGACCGATCCGACATGGGGCGAATTATTTTCAACCTTTGCTCCGATCAAAGATCAAAGCGGTCAGACTATAGGATACTTAGGAATTGATATTTCAGCGAATGCAGTAAATGCGGTCTATTCCAATACATTAAAACAAGCCTATCAAATGGTGATTCCTGTATTTGCAATCGTGTTATTGATCTCAATTTTGTGTGCGATGGCATTTATTCGCCGGATGTTACGTCAAGTTGGCGAGATTCAATCCAGTATGGAACAGGTGACTAAAGGTGATCTTACTGTTAGCTCCAAACGGATAACAGGCGATCAATTAGGAGATATCAGTGACTTGAATAATGCAATGGTCGCTCATATTACCGATATGATTACGAATATTCAGCAAGGTTCACATACATTGCAAGAATCATCACAATACATTTCCAAAGTCTCTACAGGTACATTACGCCAGACAGAAGAATTATCACGTGCGATTCATGAGATTGCTACAGGTTCTACACAACAAGCAGAGCAGACCGAAGAAGCGGTACAGCATTCAGAGCGATTAGGGCAGATTATTGATGAAGTGCGAAGTTATGTAGAGCGCTTCGGAGATACGGCTCGCCAGCTTACTCAAGTGCGTGAACAAGTGACACACGAACATCAACGACTGCTAGAACAAGGCAAGCAAAATGTACAACAAATGGAGCAGATGCAGTTAATGTCTCGTGCTCTAGCAGAGCAATCTCAAGAAGCAGCTAACGTTAGTGGACAAGTACAAAGTATTGTCAAACAAACGCAAATTCTAGCGCTTAATGCTTCGATTGAAGCTTCTCGTGCAGGTGAAGCTGGTAAAGGATTTGCAGTAGTAGCAAGTGAAATGCGTAGTCTAGCACAACAGTCGGAAGATTCGATTCGTGAAATAGATACGATTTTAGGTAGCTTTGTTGAGCAAATCGGTGGTATGGGTCACCGCTTCGATCTCACGATGAAGTCTGTTAATCAACAAGAATCACAAATTGAAGAATGTATGCAGACTTTTGAACAGGTGAGTCAAGTATCAGATGAAGTACAAGGATTGGCTGTTAATCTAGCAGAACGCACTGCACATATGCAGAATTTACGCCATGAAGTAGAAGAACAGCTTAGTTATATCGCTTCGGCTACGGAAGAAACGTCTGCGATGACAGAAGAAGTATCTGCTAGTGCGCAAGAACAAGAACAGTCTGTCACTGAATTATCAACAATCTCTCAAAATCTAACAACACTGTCCAGTCAACTTCAATCTTTGACGAATAAATTTATTGTATAGTTGTTTGCCACACCGCAGGTTCTCATATATAATGAGTGTGGAAATTCATGTTCGTTTATTTATAAATTCAGATCAATAGGAGTTGTCATATAAATGGCTTTGAAAGCAGGTATTGTCGGATTGCCGAACGTTGGTAAATCTACTCTTTTTAATGCAATTACACAAGCAGGTGCAGAATCTGCGAACTATCCTTTCTGCACGATCGATCCTAACGTAGGTATTGTAGAAGTTCCAGATGAGCGTCTAGACAAATTGACAGAATTGGTTGTACCTAAGAAAACGGTACCGACTGCTTTTGAATTTGTAGATATCGCAGGTTTGGTACGTGGAGCAAGTAAAGGCGAAGGATTGGGTAACAAATTTTTGGCTCATATCCGTGAAGTAGATGCAATTGTGCATGTAGTTCGTTGTTTTGAAGATGAAAATATTACACACGTTGATGGCAAAATCGATCCAATCAGCGATATCCAGACGATTAATCTGGAATTGATTTTGGCTGACTTGGATAGTGTAGAGAAACGCATCGAGCGCTCTCGCAAAAACATCAAAGGCGGTAACAAACAAATCGCTCAAGAAGTAGAAGTATTAGAGCGTATCAAAGAATCGTTGTATAACGATATGCCAGCTCGTAGTATTGAGCTAAGCGAAGACGAGCGTCTATTGGTTCGTGATCTTCATTTGCTCACAATGAAGCCTGTATTGTATGCGGCTAATGTGAGTGAAGATGGCGTAACAGAAGCAGATAGTAATCCGTATGTGCTGAAAGTAAAAGAATTTGCCGAAGCTGAAAATGCAATGGTTGTACCGATCAGTGCAAAAGTAGAAGCAGATATCTCTGAACTGGAAGAAGAAGACAAAGCGATGTTCTTAGAAGAGCTAGGTCTAGCTGAATCCGGTCTTAACCGTCTGATCAAAGCAGCTTACCAATTGCTAGGTCTATACACGTACTTTACAGCAGGTGTACAAGAAGTACGCGCTTGGACAATCCGCAAAGGAACCAAAGCTCCTGGAGCAGCAGGTGTAATTCATACTGACTTTGAACGCGGATTTATCCGTGCAGAAGTAGTGGGCTATGAAGATCTTGTGAATGCTGGTTCTATGAACGGTGCTAAAGAACGCGGACAATTGCGTTTGGAAGGTAAAGAATATTTGGTTAAAGATGGCGATGTTATGCATTTCCGCTTTAACGTATAAGATTAATCTTTTCATCAGATTTGCTTTCAATATAAATGACCAGCCTTTGAGGTTGCTCATACACAAAGAGTCTCGTTTTTCCTAGAGGAATACGAGACTCTTTTTTTGTTGATTTAAGGTTGACGTAGAAAAGGAAGATAAGGCTCTGGGTAAGATGACAGATCGCCATGAAATTCATATGCTACAAAAGCCGGATGATCTCGATGTGGGAATCCTGTGAATGTGGGATCTTCCCATATTTTGGCATCTAAGGCATAGAGCAATGTACCAATGAACCGTTGAATAATACTATACGAACGAGTTTTCGAATATCGATTGAATTGCCGATTTATCCCGTACCCTATCACTAGCATGGTTCCTAAAGACGTGTATTTTTGAAAGTCTAATCCACCTGCTAAAATGGCAAGTTGCTTGATTTCACTTAATGGTATAGCTGTAAAAAAGAAATCTTCTTCAGGTTTTTGAATGCCGACAATCAATTCTACAGGTGTAACTGCATAAAAATATAATTCTTTTTTGGGATCAGTAACCAGTTTTAAAGTTTCGTTTACATGTATATTTATTTTTGAAGATTCAAAGTTACTTTCTATATCCCAAATCTCCTCTTCAGGTAAAATAATATTGTGTCTGCTTAACTTATTAATCATTTTCATTTTTTGCTCATTAAATCTACTGTCTTTTTTCTGTTTGAAAAAATGTAAAATAAAAATACTTACAGCAAGAATAAGTAAAATCCAAATATTATACATTTGATTCAGCAATAGAGCTATCAAAAAGAGTCCCAGTGACACTTGAAAAAATAAGATTCTAGCATTAATTTGTTTAGGTGTACGTCTATAATAGATGAATTTTTTACCTGTACGATATGGATTAGCTACAACAGTATGTAAATAATTCTCTCTAAACGCTACAACCATTAATACCCAAGTAATCGACATTAGTATGAGGAGACGATAATCTTGTTCGCTCATAGTAATGTAAACCATAAATGTAACTACAACAAAAACAAATAAATGAGTAAGATATAATTTGACTCGACTCCAAAATAATTTCCTATACAAATTCAAAATAATCCTCCTAACAAAGTTTAGTATGTATTTCACTTTTTATTATCGGTAGATGTTCATTAAATGTATAGTGAATATCTATTCCAAATAAAACGTCATAAAAAAGCACCCATTCCGCAGAATGAGCGCTTCTTTAACCTATTGATTTCATATATTGATAAGTACAGACGTTATCCTAAAATCTTAACGGTTCAACATTTTCATACTTTCAGGTGCATAACGTTCACCGACAGCAGAACCTTTAGGAGCCGCTTCATCAATATTTTTCAATTCATCATCTGTTAATTTCACTTGTGTTGCACCGATATTTTCTAACAAATATTTTGTTCTTTTTGTACCTGGAATTGGAGCGATATCTTCACCTTGAGCGAGTAACCATGCGAGTGCCAGTTGAGAAGGTGAACAATCTTTTGTTTTGGCAATCTCTTGGATTCGTTTGACTAGATCTAGATTCTTCTGGAAATTCTCGCCTTGAAAACGTGGAGAATAACGACGGTAATCATCTTCTGCCAAATCTTCAAATGATGTAATCTGTCCTGTCAAAAAGCCACGTCCCAAAGGACTATAAGGAACAAATCCAATCCCTAGTTCACGACAAGTGGGCAAAATCTCATCTTCTACATCACGACTCCAGAGGGAATATTCGGTTTGCAACGCAGAGATCGGATGCGTCTGATGCGCACGACGAATCGTATCCGCTCCGGCTTCAGATAAACCAAGATAGCGAACTTTACCAGCTTGTACAAGATCACTCATTGCGCCAACGGTTTCTTCGATCGGTACATCTGGATCGACACGATGCTGATAATAAAGATCGATCGTATCAAGACCAAGACGTTTGAGACTGTTATCACAAGCTTCTTTTACATATTCAGGACGACCACTAATCCCGACATACGAACCATCTTCATTGCGGACATTACCGAATTTGGTTGCTAGGATGACTTGATCTCGATTTTGTTGCATAAAAGGACCAATCAATTTCTCATTTGCCCCTACACCGTACATATCTGCTGTATCAAAAAAGGTAACTCCATTATCAAGTGCGACTTGCAAGGTGTGTAGTGCTTCTTTTTCATCGATCTCACCGTAAAATTCGGACATACCCATACAACCTAGACCCAGTGTCGAGACTTGCAATCCTTGTGAACCTAATTTTCGTTGATCCATGAATACAGCTCCTTGTGATCAATAGAGTAACGATCTTTGTTTATCATAATCGATAAAAGAACGCCCTTTAGTATTTACCCATGTTTATGCTCGAACGCCTACACCGATAATCTGTTAAGCACATATAAAATGTGTATGTTGTGACATATAACTTTCTTTATTATAGTCTTATTGATCTGAAGTATTCAAATCAGCCGATAATCGCTAAAAAAAAGTACAGTGGCGCCGTAATTAAGGATATGAAATGGTTACTTCTTGTGCTATAATTAAGAGTCGTAACCACTAATATTTCCCAATATTATGTGTGCGATGAGAATGAATGATGATGTTTGTTTTGATGATGGTCTATGTAAAGTGAAACTGCGAACTTAGCAGATTGAATAAAAGAAGAGGTGGATTTCCGTGTTAGATCGTTTACAAGCATTAGCGGACCGCTATGATAAATTGAGCGAGTTATTGTGTGACCCTGACGTAGCAAGTGATTCCAAGCGTTTGAGAGACTTATCCAAAGAGCAATCTGATCTACAACCAACCTATGAAGCATATATCGAATACCGTAAAGTTACCGAAGAATTAGATGCGGCTAAAGTCATGCAAGGCGAGAAGTTGGATGATGAGATGCGTGAAATGGTGAAAATGGAGATTGATGAACTTTCAGCTCGCAAAGATGAGTTAGAAGCTCAAATTCATATTTTACTATTACCTAAAGATCCTAACGATGATAAAAACGTAATTGTTGAGATCCGCGGAGCAGCAGGTGGAGATGAAGCGGCTTTATTTGCAGCCGACCTTTACCGTATGTACACTCGTTATGCAGATACTCAAGGCTGGCGTGTTGAAATGATGGATGCGAGTACGAGTGATCTAGGTGGATTCAAAGAAGTTACGTTCTTGATCAATGGACGCGGTGCATACAGCAAGCTGAAATTCGAAAGTGGTGCACATCGTGTACAACGTATTCCTACAACTGAATCCGGTGGACGTATCCATACATCGACTTCTACTGTAGCTGTTATGCCAGAAGCAGAAGAATTAGAAATTGAAATTCATGATCGTGATATTCGTGTAGATACGTTCTGTTCAAGTGGAGCAGGTGGACAGTCTGTAAATACGACGAAATCGGCTGTACGTGTAACGCATATGCCTACAGGAATTATGGCGACTTGTCAGGATGGTAAGTCTCAGAACTCCAACAAAGATAAAGCATTGCAAGTACTTCGTGCGCGTATCTCGGATATGATGCGTCAAGAAGAAGAAGCAAAATATGCAGGCGAGCGTAAAAGTAAAGTAGGTACAGGCGATCGTAGCGAACGTATCCGTACGTACAATTTCCCACAAAGTCGTGTAACCGATCACCGTATCGGTCTAACGATGCACCGTCTGGATCAAATTATGAATGGTGAGATTGAAGATATCGTATCTGCATTGACGTTAGCAGAACAAGCAGATTTGATGGAAAAAGAGGCATAATCTATTGGTACAACAGACAGAACAATTTACGATGAAGCCAGAACAAAGTATACGGGAAGCCTATGTTGAGGCTTCTTCTTTTTTAAGCGCTCATCACGTAATGGAACCTGAATCGAACAGTCGTCTTTTGTTAGAATGGGTGCTTGGATTAGAAGGCTCTGCTTTTTATATGGCGATGTTTGAACCTTTTCCGTATGATAAGCAATCCCTATGGCAAGAAGTCATTATGCGTAAAGTGTCAGGAGAACCGGCACAATATATTATCGGTGAGCAAGAATTTTATGGGGAACGCTTTATCGTGACTCCTGCTGTATTGATCCCTCGTCCTGAGACTGAATTATTAGTCGAAGCCATTGTAAAGATCGGTCAACGATTGATGGTAGAACGTGAAGATCAATCGCCTGTTGTATGTGCAGATATCGGCACTGGCAGTGGAGCGATAGCATTAACGATTGCGCGTATGTGTCCGACATGGCAAGTGTGGGCAAGTGATATTTCACCTGATGCACTGGCAGTCGCCAAGCAAAATAGTATTCAACAACAGACACCGATCTCATGGCATGAAGGTAATTTGTTAGAGCCTTTTGCCGGTCAGCATATTGATATTTTGGTATCTAATCCGCCGTATATTCCAGATGCCGATATTTTGGCATTGCAACCGGAAGTGAAAGATTATGAGCCAATGACTGCACTTGCAGGAGGACCGGATGGATTAGGGCCTTATCGCATGATGATGACGCAATTAGCTTTGTTACCTGCTTTGCCCAAAGTGATTGGTTTTGAGCTAGGAATTGGACAAGCACAGGATGTAGCAGATATGGTTAGAGTAGCAGGTTATGAACATATTGAGATTATTGCTGACCTTGCAGGTATTGAACGGCATGTCATAGGTATAAAAGAAAGTTAAGGTTGAACCGGAAAAGGGGGCAGACATGATCGCCAAGCTTAAAAGAATAGATTGGAATTTATTTACCATTCTGCTAGTTATGATGGGAGTCAGTATTGCTGTAATTTACAGTGCTACTCATAGTACGCCCAAGTTTGCCAATTCGACAGAGCGGATGATTTTTTACTATATTGCAGGATTTGTAGTCTTTTTTGTAATGTCGATGGTTAATTACCGGTTCTGGCTCAAATATTCTCTTTATATTTATGGCGCAGGGTTAGCATTACTATTGCTCGTTATGGTTATAGGACAGACGCTCAATAATGCGCAAGGTTGGCTTAGTATAGGCGGTCTTAGTTTGCAACCAGCCGAGTTATTCAAAATGGTATTGATTTTATTTCTAGCGACATTGCTTGCTCGTAAAGAACAATTGAAATTGTTATTCTGGCGTGATGTTACACCGCTAGTGGCTATTACATTTATTCCTTTTGCTTTAGTAATGGCTCAAAATGATCTGGGTAATGCGCTCAGTTATCTGATTATTATGATGGCACTACTTTGGATCGGTAATATTAAATACACTCAAGCTATTTTATTTACTTCTTTAGCAATAGTTATGGTGATTGTTGGAATTCGTAGTTATGTGGCATATCACGATAACATCAAAACCTATCTAAAGCATATCCATCGTGATCACTGGATGGAACGTCTTGATCCCTGGTTAATGCCTGATCAAGCGACAGAGAAAGCGATCTACCATACACGTAATGCGAAGCTTGCTATTGCATCCGGTGGACTTAGTGGAGAAGGCTATATGAAAGGAACATCGGTTCAATCCGATCGTGTTCCATTAACGTATTCTGATTCTATTTTTGTAGTGGTTGCAGAAGAGTTTGGATTTATAGGAGCAGCTATTTTACTCTTGCTGTATTTCACCTTAATTCATCGCTTAATTCTCGTATCGTTAGAATGCCGGGAACGAGCAGGGCCGTATATTATTATCGGAATAGTAGCGATGTTGCTGTATCAGATTTTTGAAAATATCGGTATGTTTATCGGAATTATGCCATTGACCGGTATTACATTGCCATTTATCAGTTTTGGTGGTACATCATTGGTGATGAATATGGCATGTATGGGCTTGGTCATGAGTATACGAATTCACAATCAAGAAGATAACGATGAAGTTTCGGTTAATGTCACTCAGCGTTATGCATTGAATAAATAATGTAAATGTAATGAGCAAGGAGGCATGAGATGATGAACAACCAGACAGAGAATAGCAGTGACAAGCCTCAAGCTGTTCAAGCTAATTCTCTGTGTACATGTTGGGATGTGCGTCATTCAGAGCATATAAAACAACAATTAAGCGAAGCCGGACAGATTTTGGCAAATGGCGGTATTGTCGCTTTTCCTACAGAAACAGTATATGGACTTGGAGCAGATGCCCGCAATACACATGCGGTAGCATCTGTTTTTACTGCCAAAGGAAGACCGTCAGATAATCCGTTAATTGTGCATATTTCGCATATGGATCAATTGGGATCGTTGGTGTCTGAGATTCGACCGTTGGAACAGACATTGATGGATCATTTCTGGCCTGGACCGTTAACATTAGTAATGCCTGTACGCCCTGATACAGTTTCTCCATTAGTAACAGCAGGATTAAATACAGTTGCAATTCGTATGCCAGATCATCCTATAGCTTTAGGATTGATTAGCGCTTCTGGGTGTCCTCTGGCGGCTCCGAGTGCGAATCAGTCCGGTCGTCCTAGTCCAACTACAGCAGCTCATGTGATCGAAGATTTGTCTGCTGTGATTGATGGAGTGGTCGATGGCGGTAGTGCAGGGATTGGCGTAGAATCGACTGTTATTCAGGTACAAAACGATCATACAATTATGATTCTTCGTCCGGGTGGTATAACAGAAGAACAATTATCCTCATTTGCCACTCAAGTGATACGCGATCCTGCGCTACAAGATTCTTCTCTTGAACTAACCCCGCGTTCACCAGGGATGAAATATACACATTATGCTCCTCAAGGATCAATGACAATTGTGATGGGAGAGCACGATGAAGTAGTCAATCAATATATACAGCAACAGATTGTACAAGCTCAAGCACGTGGTGAGAAAACAGGTGTACTTGTATTTGATGAAACGAATATCAATAGTGCGAATACAGTAGTATTATCGCTGGGAAGTCGGCATTCGCTTGCCGAAGCGGCGAACCGATTGTATGCGGCTTTGCGTATATTAGATAGCGAAGGTGTTACATTTATTATGGCGCAAGGTTGTGATCAGCAGGGGGTAGGAGTAGCGGTAATGAACCGTTTATCCAAAGCTGCAGGCGGTCAGATTATTTATGTATGAAAATAGTGAATACATGCGTCAAATTTGGTATAATGATTGATACGGAATGATTATCTTTCCGGTAATCTAAGTCTCACATTATAATGATACGGGAGGTACAGAGAATGCATCACATATTGTTCGTTTGTACCGGTAACACCTGTCGAAGCCCTATGGCGGAAGGTTTTATGCGTAAGCTTGCGAGTGAGCGCGGTGTCGATGTGGAGGTTCGTTCAGCCGGTGTAGCTGCTGTAGATGGAATGTCTGTATCCCGTCATGCCGACGCGGTTCTCAAAGATCATAATATACATGAACAATTATTATCTTCCTCTTTGACTGGTGCAACAATTCATTGGGCAGATCTTATACTCACATTAACAGGGAGTCACAAGCAACATGTGATTCGCAATTTTCCAGAGTCGGCAGGCAAAGTGTACACGTTGAAGGAATATGCTGAAAATGATCACAAAGTGCTACGCGATCTCAAAGAACTGGATAGCTTATATGCAACGATTGAAATGAATCGTTCATTGGGCGAAGAAGTCAATCCAGCAGATCGTCAGCGGTTGATCGAGATTCAACAGCGGATTCCAAGCTTCGATATTGTTGATCCTTTTGGTGGTAGTCGTGATGATTATGAAGTGGCAGCAGCCGATATTCGTAATGCTTTAGAAAAGTTACTCGACAAAATTCAAGCGTACCGGACACAATAAGATAGACGTTAATTTTAGAATAGATATTGATTTTACGAAAAACATGTCTTATGATGTAACTCATAAGAGAGATCCGATGTAACTGGCGACGAGAGTGGAGATGAACCACGATGGAGCATCGGAACATACGGCCGGTCGCCTGGGCAAAAGAGCAGACGTGCGATATTTTTCGCGCACGTTGTGCTCTTTTTTTGTTCTTACAACTTTATATCTTCCACTTCAATCTTATTGTCGCAGTCAGCCCTATGCTTACGCTATAATAAAAAACGAGTGCATTGTACACGTACCTTTTGCAGATAGTGAATAAGCTAAGAAAGCACAAGGAGGATTGAACGATGAGTAATCAGGAAAAATTACAACAGATTCGTCTGGATGCAGCAGCGATCGTACGCGAACTGGCAGAAGAAGCTGGACTAGGTAGTAACAAGTTACTGGTCATCGGTGGAAGTACAAGTGAAATCGCAGGCAAGCATATCGGAACGGCAGGTACATTGGATGTAGCGGAAGCGCTGGTAGAAGGCATTCGCGAAGTTCAAGCAGAATATGGATTCCGTTTGGCTTTTCAATGTTGCGAGCATTTGAATCGAGCACTGGTTATGGAACAAGATACATTAGATCATTACAATTATAACGAAGTAGCGGCAGTACCGATCCCCAAAGCTGGTGGATCGATGGCAACGTATGCGTATCAGACATTTGTTCATCCGTGTTTGGCAGAACAGATTGAAGCTCATGCAGGTATTGATTTTGGGGAGACCCTTATCGGTATGCATTTAAAACGAATAGCTGTTCCTTATCGACCTTCGATTCGGTTTGTAGGCGAAGCTAGAGTGAATGCCGCTCGTACACGTCCTCCTTTAATTGGTGGGGAACGAGCAGTCTACACACCGATGGTTCATGCGGATCGATAAGATCTAATAAGTGATCTATCCTTTTAAATAAGTAATCCAAATGCAGTTATCTAACCGATCTCTAGGAGGAATTATACAATGATGGAGCAATTAAGAAAGAATGATCCGGCAGTACTGGAAGCAATGGGACTTGAACTGAAGCGCCAACGTGATAATATCGAATTGATCGCTTCTGAGAACATCGTTAGTGAAGCTGTTATCGAAGCTTTGGGTTCTGTATTGACGAACAAATATGCAGAAGGTTATCCAGGCAAACGCTACTATGGTGGTTGTGAACATGTGGATGTCGTTGAAGATATCGCTCGTGATCGTGCGAAGCAATTATTCGGTGCAGAACATGTTAACGTACAGCCTCACTCTGGTGCACAAGCGAATATGGCGGTTTACCTGGCAGCCCTCAAACCAGGGGATACTGTTCTAGGGATGAACCTTGCACATGGTGGACATTTAACACATGGTAGCCCTGTAAATGCTTCTGGATTGTTATATAACTTTGTAGCTTATGGCGTACAAGAAGATACATTTTTGATCGATTATGATGAAGTTCGCAAAGCAGCATTCAAACACCGTCCTCGTATGATCGTAGCTGGAGCAAGTGCATACCCGCGTACGATTGATTTTGAAAAATTAGCTTCGATTGCAAATGATGTAGGTGCTCTATTCATGGTGGATATGGCGCATATTGCAGGTCTGGTTGCAGCTGGAGAACATCCAAGCCCTGTACCACATGCTCATTTTGTAACGACTACAACACACAAAACACTTCGTGGACCTCGTGGTGGTATGATTATGTGTACCAAAGCGTGGGCACAAGCGATAGATAAAGCTGTATTCCCGGGTTCACAAGGTGGCCCATTAATGCACGTGATTGCTTCCAAAGCAGTAGCATTTGGAGAAGCATTAGATCCTTCTTTCAAAACGTATGCTCAAAATGTAGTCAAAAATGCAAAAGTGCTTGCACAAACATTGGTAGACGAAGGATTGACTATCGTGTCTGGCGGTACAGATAATCACTTAATGCTTGTAGATACACGCAGCGTGAATATCACAGGTAAAGAAGCAGAACATGTTCTGGATTCTGTAGGCATCACAACGAACAAAAATGCGATTCCTTTCGATCCAACAAGTCCATTTATTACAAGTGGTATCCGTCTAGGAACACCAGCAGCAACTTCACGTGGTATGGATGAAGCAGCTATGGTGAAGATCGGTCAGATTATTGCGATGACTCTCAAATCTCCTAAAGATGAAGCTGTTCTTGCCCAAGCAAGTGCACAAGTAGCTGAACTTACAAGTCAATTTCCTTTGTACCAACAAATGAATTATTAATTTAAAAGTGAATAAACAGTGACTTAACATCGTTAACTTGTATTTTACCGGCAGAAATTCTTATTTCTGTCGGTTTTTCATTATTTTTTTAAAAAAATTTGAAAGATTTACTCCCATTTAAGCAATTTACCATTATAATAGAAAAGACTGGGTGGAAATGATGTAGAATTTGTTTTTATCTGGTAATTGTAAGCGTTATATTGATAAATTCATTATGTTTAATATATTTTGCTATGTGAAAAATCATATGTATTTGAAGCAGTCTGAGGGATGCTTAAAGTGCTCATTCTTAAAAAGAAATAATTCGACAGGATATCGGATGAAATTGCCCACAGGGAATGATATAATAGACGAGGTTTATGGGGCGACATAGTATTCCCCTAATCCTTTTGCTTTGTGGAATGGCCACAAAACCTGATGTGACAGCAAATAGGATGTAGCTAATGTTTATTATTGAAAAGTACCGGAGGGAAAAACCATGGCAAAATTAGTAATATGCGATCATCCTTTAATTCAACACAAATTAACATTTATTCGTGATGTACAGACCAACACGAAAGATTTCCGCGAGCTTGTTGACGAAGTAGCAACATTAATGGCTTACGAAATCACACGTGATATTCCACTTGAATCAATTCCGGTAGAAACACCTGTAATCAAAACAGAAGGCAAAGTCATTTCTGGACGTATGCTTGGATTAATTCCTATTTTACGTGCAGGCTTGGGTATGCTAGATGGCGTACTTAAATTATTGCCAGCTGCTAAAGTTGGACATGTAGGATTGTTCCGCGATCCAGAAACATTCCAACCGGTTGAATATTATGTGAAGCTTCCTACCGATGTACAAGAACGTGAATTGATCGTGATTGATCCGATGTTAGCAACAGGCGGTTCTGCTATTGCTGCGATCGATGTTCTGAAAAAGCGTGGATGCACTCAGATCAAAATGATGAATCTAATCGCTGCTCCTGAAGGAGTAAAAGCTGTTCAAGATGCTCACCCGGATGTAGACATTTATGTGGCTGCATTAGATGAGAAATTGGATGAGCATGGATATATCGTACCTGGACTCGGCGATGCCGGCGACCGTTTGTACGGAACCAAGTAAAGCGAGGTAATCCCAGACTTATGAAAAAAATTAAAGTAATGACAATTTTCGGTGTACGTCCTGAAGCAATCAAAATGGCTCCATTGATTCTGGAATTGCAAAAGCATCCTGAACATATTGAGTCAATCGTTTGCGTAACTGCGCAACATCGTCAAATGTTGGATCAAGTGCTTGAAGTGTTCAATATCACTCCAGATTATGATCTGGATGTTATGAAAGATCGTCAAACTTTGAACGAGATTTCAATGCGTGTACTTAGTGGTCTTGAGCCAGTATTGCAAGAAGTTAAGCCTGATATTGTATTGGTTCATGGAGATACATTGACGACTTTCCTTGCAAGTTATGCTTCATTTATGCAACAGATCAATGTCGGTCACGTAGAAGCAGGATTACGTACGTGGAACAAACTTTCACCGTATCCTGAAGAAATGAATCGTCAATTGACAGGCGTACTTGCAGACTTGCACTTTGCACCTACAAGTTGGTCAGCAGGCAATTTATTGAAAGAAAATAAACTGCCGTCAAGCGTGTATATCACAGGCAACACTGTTACAGATGTGTTTCAATATACTGTACAGCCTGATTATCATCATCCTGTTTTGGAATGGGCAGCAGGGAAACGTCTGATCTTGATGACTGCACATCGTCGTGAATCTCAAGGCGAACCACATCGTAATATTTTCCGCGCGGTCAAGCGTATTGCTGACGAATTTGAAGATATTGCGATTGTGTATCCAGTTCATCCAAGCCCGGCTGTAAAAGAACCTGCTCATGAAATATTAGGCAATCATCCGCGCATTCAGTTGATCGATCCTCTGGATGTTGTCGATTTGCATAATTTTTATCCGCATACTCATCTGATCTTAACGGATTCAGGTGGACTTCAGGAAGAAGCACCTTCATTCGGTGTTCCTGTACTGGTGCTACGTGATACAACAGAGCGTCCAGAAGGAATAGAAGCAGGTACACTTGAAATGGTGGGTACAGATGAAGAGAAGATCTATGAGCGTGCACATGCATTGCTGAGTGACTCTGAACTGTATGCGTCGATGAGTGAAGCTTCCAACCCTTATGGTGATGGTCAGGCATCGCCACGGATTGTCAATGCGATTTTGCATCATTATGGTATTTTAGAGGATCGTCCTGAAGAGTTTCACACAACGTTCAAAAAAGGTCCCACAGCCGTATTGTGAAAAATGATTTCACAGTATACAGTGGTACTGTAGGGTTAGTGTGATAAAACGCTTCATATCAACGATGTTCTGTGAAAGTCTTGCGTTAATGTGTTAAAGGAAGATGGTTTGACAAAGGCTTAGTCGATTCAGTACAATGAACTGGGATTCCGAGGGTGGAGTGTAGGATGGCAGATGAACCCAAATCAAGCAATTCGAGTTCGAACCCCTGGAAAGCGGTTGGACTTGTTAGTGTGATTGGAATAGATTTAGCTGTATGTACACTCGCCGGATTCTGGTTCGGTTCTTGGCTTGATCAAGTATGGCATAGCGCAGGAATAGGAACCGGACTCGGAGTACTTGCAGGTATGATTCTAGGTATTTTCGGTATTGTTCTTATTATTAAGAAAATAGTGGGGGAAACGAATGAATGAAATACCAAGTTACATTTATTGGCTGACCCGGACTACCTTTGTTTTTCTAGCTCTTTGCTTTTTAGCGGTTGCATTCCTGCCTCAATCTCGTCCGATTGCTTTTGGGATGATTATTGGTTCGGCAGTCAGTTATATCAACACCAAATATTTAGCTAAAAAAGTAAGTATGATGACTGAAGCAGCAGCTACAGGTAGAAGAGGACCGAAGGGTTTAGGGTTTGCACAACGTGCAGCAATTTCGATCGGAGCGGTAGTACTTGCTATTGAGTTCCCGCATTTGTTTGAAATTCATGCCCTAGCTGGCAGTTTGGTGTTCGCACCATTCGCGCTAATTGTTATCGGTTATTTCCTTTCTCGCCATGAGCGTGATAACTCCGATAATGAAAGGGGTGAGAAAAATGCATGAATCACCGATGATAAAAGTCGGGGGCATCGATTTTGATTTATCTATCATTATTGCGTTGATTGTTAGTTGTGCTGTAGTGTTTATTTTAGTGAAGCTAGCAACACGTAATCTTTCGGTAGAAAATCCAGGCAAGTTGCAAAACTTTATGGAATGGGTCGTAGAATTCGTTCAAGGACTAATTTCGAGTACGATGGACTACAAAAAAGGAAAGCCTTTTCTTTCTCTCGGTTTGACTTTGATTATGTTCATCTTTGTTAGCAATATGCTTGGGCTTCCATTTGGTTTAGTGTTCGATTACACAAGCGTAGAAAAAGCTACTGCTTTTGGTCAACCATTAACATCTGTAGTGGACGGACTGGCAAAAGGAAGTCATGGTGTGGAAGTCGCTTGGTGGAAATCACCTACAGCTGATGCTGGAGCAGCGATGGGTCTGGCACTAATCGTATTCGTTCTTGTCCATTACTTAGGGATGGTCAGAAATACGAAGTCATACTTCAAACACTATTTCAAACCGTTCTTTTTCTTTTTCCCTATCAATTTGATCGAACAATTCTCCAAACTGTTGACACACGGTATGCGGCTATTCGGTAATATTTTTGCCGGCGAAGTTCTTATTGCTGTATTGCTTAAAATGTCAGGCGTCTGGTACGGAGCTATCGCTTCTGTTGTAGGTCTTATTGTATGGCAAGGATTTAGTATCTTTGTTGGCTCTATCCAAGCCTTTGTCTTCACGATCCTGGCTATGGTATACATATCACAGTCACTAGAGACGGAAGAAGATCACTAAAATACTATCGGCAATTTTCGGCAACTTTTGAATAGTTGGTATCATCAGTCACTGTGTAAGGGTTCAAAGTTCGGAAGTAGGATAACCTTCATACCGGGCTCAATATAAATTTACTATCTCACATATCTTTAAGGAGGATTTTTAAATGGGAGCATTAGCATTTCTAGCAGCTGCTATCGCAGTAGGTTTGGGCGCATTGGGCGCAGGTATTGGTAACGGTCTTATCGTAAGTAAAACGGTTGAAGGTATCGCTCGTCAACCAGAAGCAAAAGCAACATTGCAAACAGTTATGTTTATCGGTGTAGGTTTGGTAGAAGCATTGCCAATCATCGGTGTAGTATTGGCGTTCATTTTCTACGCAGCAGCGTAAATCAAGCACACACATTGGCGGGGAAGGCCACAGCCATCCGCGCCTTCTTTTTAGCGTGCAGGGTACCTGAGAATTATTTAGATGTTTTGAGGAAGGAGTGAGCTGATTTGCATTTTGTATGGAGCAGTCTTGTAGTTACAATTATTGCTTTCCTGATTTTATATTGGTTATTAAGCCGTTATGCATTCGGTCCATTATTCTCTGTTATGGAGAAAAGACGTGAGCTGGTTAAACAGCAAATGGATGAAGCTGCATTAACACGCAGTCAAGCAGCTCAATATGTCGAAGACCAAAAAGCTGCACTTCAACAAGCACGTAAGGACGCTCAAGATATTATTGAGCAATCTCGTCAGACGAGCAATCGTCAAGCTGAACAATTAATTACTCAAGCTAAAGAGGAAACGACGCGTCTTAAAGAAGAAGCGGCTCGTGAAATCGAAAGCGAGAAAAATAAAGCTGTTGCTGCACTTCGCAGTGAAATCGGCGCCGTCTCTGTACAGATCGCTTCTAAAGTACTGGAAAGAGAAGTGGATGCCAAAGCTCAAGATCAGTTGGTTGACAACTATCTGAAAGAAGTAGGGATTAGACAATGAGCCGCGATACAGTAGTATCTACGCGTTATGCCAAAGCCCTTTTCGAATCTGCAACTGAACATGGTACTGTAGAAGAGACGGAACAAGAACTAAAAGCAATCGTTGAAGCTTTTGCACATGATGCAGATCTTCGCAATTTTATAGCCACACCAAATGTATCTTTTGAAGACAAACGTCGCGTGATTGAAACTGCTTTTGCAGGTAAAGTATCACAACCGCTGGTTCATACGATTACATTGTTGATCGAGCGTGGACGATATGGCATATTTGGCGAGTTATTGAATAGTTATACTGCAATTGTAAGTAGAACGCTTAAAGTAGTCGATGCTTTTGTATACACACCTTATCCTTTAGATGAGCGTGAACAAGCAGAAGTGACGGCTAGATTCGGACAACTATCAGGCAAACGGATTCGTGTACAAAATATTGTAGACAAAACTCTTCTTGGCGGACTTAAAGTCGTCATCGGAGACATGCTGTACGATGGAAGTCTTTCAGGCAAGTTAAATCGTCTGGAAAAGTCTTTTCAAAGACAAGCACAGTAGATAGGGGGGACTGACTTGAGTATCAGACCTGAAGAAATCAGTACGTTGATTAAAAGTCAAATCGAGCAATACAAAAACGATATTGAAGTCGTTGAAGTTGGAACAGTTATCCAAGTAAGTGATGGTATTGCCCGTGTATACGGTTTGCAAAATGCAATGTCAGGCGAACTTCTTGAGTTCTCTAACGGCGTAATGGGTATGGCTTTGAACTTGGAATCCAATAATGTCGGTGTTGTTATCCTTGGGGAGTATTCACAAATTCGTGAAGGCGATCAAGTAAAACGCACAGGACGTATTATGGAAGTTCCAGTAGGGGAAGCTCTTCTAGGTCGCGTTGTCGATCCTTTGGGTCAACCTGTAGATGGTAAAGGTCCTATTGCTGCAACAGAATTCCGTCCTGTTGAAGGCGGAGCACCTGGTGTTATTGACCGTAAATCGGTTCATGAGCCTATGCAAACAGGTATCAAAGCGATCGACGCTATGGTTCCTATCGGTCGTGGTCAACGTGAGTTGATTATCGGTGACCGTCAAACAGGTAAAACAGCGATTGCTATCGATGCAATCATTAACCAAAAAGGTCAAAACGTAAAATGTATTTATGTAGCGATTGGTCAAAAACAATCAACTGTTGCTCAAGTTGTAGAAACACTTCGTCGTCATGGCGCATTGGAGTACACTATTATCGTAACAGCTGCTGCTTCTGATCCTTCACCACTTCTATACATCGCTCCATATGCAGGTTGTGCAATGGGTGAATACTTTATGTATAAAGGCGAGCATGCTTTGATTATTTATGATGATTTGTCCAAACAAGCGGCAGCTTATCGTGAATTGTCCTTGCTACTTCGTCGTCCACCGGGTCGTGAAGCATTCCCAGGTGACGTGTTCTATCTTCACTCCCGTTTGCTAGAGCGTGCGGCTAAGCTTAGTGATGCAAAAGGTGGCGGTTCTTTAACAGCATTGCCATTTATTGAAACGCAAGCTTCTGACGTATCTGCTTATATTCCTACAAACGTAATCTCGATTACAGATGGACAAATTTTCTTGGAAGCTGATCTGTTCTATGCAGGTCAACGTCCAGCGATTAACGTTGGTATTTCGGTATCTCGTGTTGGTGGTTCTGCTCAGATTAAAGCAATGAAAAAAGTTGCAGGTACACTGCGTCTAGATCTTGCTCAATATCGTGAGCTTCAAGCGTTCTCCCAGTTCGGATCTGACCTTGATAAATCAACAATGTCTCGTCTAAATCGTGGTGCACGTATGATGGAAATTCTAAAACAAGGCGTTAACCAACCATTGTTAGTAGAACAACAGGTAGTGAGCTTGTATACAGCAGTTAAAGGTCATTTAGATGATATTCCGGTTGCAGATGTACGCCGCTTTGAGTCTGAATTCCTTGCTTATATGACAAGCAGCCAGGATGCTGTTTTACAATCGATTCGTGATACAAAAGATTTGACTGCTGATAATGAAAAAGCATTGGTAGATGCAATCAATACCTTCAAAAAAGGTTTTGCTACCTCCAACTAATTTCATTTGATCGAAAATAGATGTTCTGCAATGAAGTTGCTACAGCTCCGATAGCCAATCTGTCGGACTGTGGTCAACCATGATTCAGGAAACAACTTTGAACTTGTTTTCAGAGGGTTAAGGTGGTGAAATCATATGGCTAAAGGTATGCGCGAGATCAAACGTCAGATTAAAAGCGTAGAAAATACAAAACAAATCACCAAAGCAATGGAAATGGTTGCGGCTTCCAAACTTCGTAAAGCACAAGAGAAGGCACAAGCAGCACGCCCATATTCCGATAAATTGCGTGAAGTGGTTGCGAGTATTGCTTCTGGAACAAGAGGCGTATATCATCCGATGTTGGAGAAGCGTCCTGTTAAACGGATTGCTTATCTCGTAGTGACTTCCGACCGTGGACTTGCGGGTGGTTATAATGCCAACATGCTCAAATATGTTAGCAATCAGATCAAGGAAAATCATACATCGACAGATCAGTACGAATTGTTCATCATCGGACGAAAAGGACGCGATTATTTCCGTCGCCGCAATCTTCCTATTACAGAAGAAGTGACAGAATTGACCGACTTTCCGACCTATGCCGATATCAAATCTCTAGCCTACGAGGCTGTTAAAGGATATGAAGAAGGCAGATACGATGAGCTTTACTTATGTTATAACCAGTTTATCAATGCATTAACACAAGTTCCAAGTTCAACTCGTTTGTTGCCAATGGAATCTGTAGAAGTTGCAGAAGAAGATAAACTCAAAGCAAGCTATGAATACGAGCCTTCAGCAGAAGGTGTATTGGAAGTTCTTTTGCCAAAATATGCACAAACACTGATCTACAACGCTTTGCTTGAAGGTAAAGCTAGTGAACAGGGTGCTCGAATGACAGCCATGGGTAGCGCAACGAAGAACGCATCTCAAATGATCAAAGATTTAACACTTGTCTATAACCGTGCTCGTCAAGCATCGATTACACAAGAGATCACTGAGATCGTCGCTGGGGCTAACGCACAAGGCTAATACGGCTTATTAATATAATTATGTACAAGCAAGTGCAATAGCATTGCTTGATGACATCGCTGCATACAGCAAGTCAGTAGGAGGGAAAACGATAATGAACAAAGGTCGCGTTGTAAGTGTAATGGGACCGGTTGTAGACGTAGAATTCGAACGTGGTCAACTTCCGGAAATCCTACACGCGCTCAAAGTCGAAACTACGCTAGATAACGGTAACAAAATCGACTTGACGCTTGAAGTATCGAATCATCTGGGGGATAATCTTGTCCGTTGTATCGCAATGTCTTCCACAGATGGTCTAGTACGTGGACTAGACGCTCTTGATCTAGGTGCTCCTATTTCAGTACCTGTAGGTAACGTAACGTTAGGTCGTGTATTTAACGTATTAGGTCAACCTATCGATGAAGCTGGTGATGTTGTAGCTGAAATCAAAAACCCGATTCACCGTCAAGCTCCTAAATTTGACGAATTGTCTACACAAGCTGAAATTCTTGAAACAGGAATCAAAGTTATCGATTTGCTAGCTCCTTATGCTAAAGGTGGTAAAATCGGTCTGTTTGGTGGTGCTGGTGTAGGTAAAACAGTAACTATTCAAGAATTGATCAATAATATCGCGCAAGAACATGGTGGTATTTCTGTATTTGCTGGTGTTGGTGAACGTACTCGTGAAGGTAATGACCTTTATCACGAGATGAGAGAATCAGGCGTTATCAACAAAACAGCAATGGTATTCGGACAAATGAATGAGCCTCCTGGTGCACGTCTTCGTGTAGCTTTGACAGGTTTGACAATGGCTGAGTATTTCCGTGATGAAGAAGGAAAAGACGTATTGTTGTTCGTTGATAACATTTTCCGCTTTACACAAGCAGGTTCTGAAGTATCTGCATTGCTAGGACGTATGCCATCTGCGGTAGGTTACCAGCCTACACTTGCAACAGAGATGGGTCAATTGCAAGAGCGTATCACTTCTACTAAAAAAGGTTCAGTTACGTCGATTCAAGCGATCTATGTACCAGCGGATGATTATACCGATCCGGCTCCTGCGACTACATTTGCTCACTTGGATGCAACAACGAACTTGGAACGTAAAATCTCTGAAATGGGTATTTTCCCAGCAGTAGATCCACTTGCTTCCAGTTCACGTATCTTGAATCCTGAAATTGTTGGAGAAGAACATTACAATATCGCTCAAGGTGTTAAGCAAATCTTAGCACGTTACCGTGAGCTACAAGATATTATTGCAATTCTGGGTATGGATGAATTGAGTGAAGAAGATAAGTTGACTGTATCGCGTGCGCGTAAAATTCAACGTTTCTTGTCTCAACCGTTCCATGTTGCTGAACAGTTTACTGGAATCAAAGGACGTTATGTACCTGTTAAAGAAACAGTACGTAGCTTCAAAGAGATTTTAGATGGCAAACATGATGATCTTCCAGAAGCAGCATTCCTCTTTGTAGGCACGATTGAAGAAGCAGTGGAAAAAGCAAAAACACTGTAAATTATATGCCTGCAAAACGTGAGGAGGGATGAAAGTGAGCACGTTTCTATTGGAAATTGTAACACCTGAACGTCTGGTGTTTTCCGAACAGGTGGATCAATTACGAGCCACAGGTGTAGAAGGTCAACTTGGGATTCTAGCAGGTCACATTCCGATGGTTACTCCACTAGAAGTCGCTCCATTGGTGTACAAAGTCAATGGGAAAGAAACAGTGGTAGCTATTCAGAGTGGATTTCTAGAAGTCCGTGCTGATAAAGTAGTAGTGTTGGCAGATAGTGCAGAATTGCCGAACAATATTGATATTGAACGTGCAAGAGCAGCAAAAGAACGTGCTGAGCGCCGTCTCAACAACAAGTCGACTCAAGATCACATTGACTTCCGCCGGGCTGAACTTGCTTTACAACGAGCAATGAATCGTCTTAAAGTATCTTCAGCTGGTGAGAACCGTTAAATGTATATAACCGGGCCGCTATATAGGGTCCGGTTTTTATTTTTTAATTTGTCTATAAAAATGGCTTGTGCTATTATAGGTGAGTTCGTTTTGATCATATAATAGAGATTCACAGATTTGAGAATGATTGTCTTTTGAGAAATGTTAGGTCTTTAGGCGTATCCCTAGTATTTTTATTTCAGTAAGATTTATTTATTTGCTGAGAAAAATGCTTTAAAAATGCAGTTATTTTCTGAAATAACACCAATATGACAAGAAAATGCTGATTTTTGTAAATTTGGGACTAGATTCTTTAACGCTGTGCAAGTATTATAGAATAGTCCGTATAAAAGGATGATTAATGAGTAAGCAATAAAGGAGGGAGCTATTTCAAAAATGAGTACGGTAGATACAGTGTCCGCTGTCGGTGTGAACGGTTTACTATCCATATTCATATCGCTCCTTTGTATTGGTCTGTCCTGGTGGGCATTGCAAAATTTAAAACTTGATTTACTGATTCGTTATCCCAAAAGTGCTGCCGGCAAATTGCTCCATTTGTTATTGTCGATTGTACTCGGGCATTTCGTATCCAACTTCCTGCTGGATTATATCCGCTGGACACAGTCTATCCGATTTATGTTTTGAATGTGAACAGTGTGGTTATAAGTGTGTTAGACTATTTTTTTGAAACCAAACAGTTGTATGATTCTCACCTACTACATTAAAAACTAAAATTTATGCAATAGGGTATTGTACAATCACACGAATCTGAAAGATGAATTAGATTAAATAACAGACAGATACCATGGTCTGTATGCAACTATGTTCAGCTTGATCTGATTCGTCATTGTGTAATGCCGGATAAGCAAAATGACGCGCGGAGGGAACCCTAATGAGCAAATTTATCGTCCGCGGTGGCAAGCGATTAACAGGAAGTGTTAAAGTTAGCGGAGCTAAGAATTCTGTTCTTCCAATTATTGCTGCCTCACTACTTGGAGAAAATGGTGTAAGTGTTATTCATGACGCACCTTCTCTTGACGATGTAATGACGATTAGTAAGGTATTAGAATCGCTAGGAGCGGTTGTTACATACCAAGATGAGACTATTCAGGTCAATGCAGAAGAATTAACTTCTTGTGAAGCACCGTATGAATGGGTAAGCAAAATGCGTGCCTCTTTCTTGGTTATGGGTCCATTGTTGACTCGCTTGGGTAAAACTCGTATTTCTTTACCTGGTGGTTGTGCAATTGGTACACGACCTATTGATCAGCATCTTAAAGGCTTTGAAGCTATGGGTGCAGAGATTAATTTGGGGCAAGGCTACATCGAAGCAAAATGTGATGGTAGACTTCGTGGAGCGAAGATTTATCTAGACGTAGCTAGCGTAGGCGCTACTGAAAACATTATGATGGCAGCTACTCTTGCAGAAGGTACTACAACGATTGAGAATGCAGCTAAAGAACCTGAAATTGTAGACTTGGCTAACTACCTTAACAGTATGGGTGCTATAGTTCGCGGAGCAGGTACAGGTGTTATTCGCATTGAAGGTGTAGAATCTCTTAACGGTACAGAACACACAGTTATACCTGATCGTATTGAGGCAGGTACATATATGGTTGCCGCAGCTATCACTGGTGGTAACGTGTACGTGGAAGGTGCTATCGCTGATCATTTGGGTCCTGTTATTTCTAAAATGGAAGAGATGGGTATTACGATCATTCCAGACGAAAATGGAGTGCAGGTTATTGCAGATAAGCCACTTCGTGCTGTCGACTTAAAAACTTTACCTTACCCTGGTTTCCCAACAGATATGCAAGCACAGATGATGGCGTTAATGCTTGCTTCTGAAGGAACTAGTATTATTAGCGAAACTGTATTTGAAAATCGTTTTATGCATGTCGATGAGTTTAACCTGATGAACGCGGGGATTCGTATTGAAGGTAGAACATCGATCGTAACAGGTGGAGCAAGTCTAGTGGGCGCGAAAGTATGCTCAACAGATTTGCGCGCAGGAGCTGCATTGATTTGTGCAGGTTTGATCTCTGAAGGAACAACAGAAGTTAGTGGAACGCACCATATCGATCGTGGATATGTGCATTTGGCTGAGAAGTTGTCTGGATTGGGAGCAGATATCTGGCGCTTGGAAGAAGCAGAACCTTCTCAAGAACCTACACCTGCGGTAGAAGAACAAATGGCTGCTTTTTCTGACAAAACAGAAAAAGTAAACACAGCTACTTTGAACGTTCAACCAACACTTGCTTAAAAACAGTATATGAATTTAATGTATCTATAGGCGAACATTAGATCGCTTTTGATATCGTAATTCACGTATATTAAAGAGTCAGACTGATTATAGTCTGGCTCTTTTGGTATATATGACAGTTTCTTTTCCAAAAATGACGAACAATGGCGTTGAATACCCTTGGTAATTATGCTAATTTTAATAAGTCAGCCTTTTGCATTCATTTTATAGTGGGCCCATATACATACTTTTTTCGCTGAACTGATCGTTGCCGGAGAACGTTTATTCGTTAACATATCATACATAACCAGTGAATAGGCTCTCAGATGATGTAAAAGCATAAAATAACGGACGGTGCTTTGTTACCGGAAATACGAACTTTTGGAGGCTCTTGATATGTTCAGCAAGGATATTGGAATCGATTTAGGTACAGCAAATGTTTTGATTCATGTAAAAGGAAAAGGTGTCGTGTTGGACGAACCTTCAGTAGTCGCTATAGAAACAACAACCAAACGTGTACTTGCTGTCGGTGAAGAAGCAAGACGTATGATCGGTCGGGCACCGGAAAATATTGTCGTTATTCGTCCACTTCGTGATGGAGTTATTGCAGATTTTGAAGTGACCGAAACGATGCTTAAACACTTTATTAATAAAGTAGGCGCTCGTAGCTGGTATAGCCATCCTCGTATTTTGATCTGTGCACCTACCAATATCACTTCTGTTGAGCAAAAGTCGATTCGTGAAGCAGCAGAACGCAGTGGTGCCAAAGAAGTGTTTTTAGAAGCAGAACCCAAAGCAGCAGCGATCGGAGCAGGTATGAATATTTTCGAACCAAGTGGTAATATGGTTATTGATATTGGTGGAGGTACAACCGATATCGCTGTATTGTCTATGGGTGATATTGTAACTTCAGCTTCACTAAAAGTTGCTGGAGACAAATTCGATGAATCGGTCATTAGACATATCAAAAATAAATATAAATTGCTGATCGGTGAACGTACAGCAGAAGATATCAAAATTAATATTGCGACAGTACGCCCGGGTGGTGTGCAAAGAGAAATGGATATTCGTGGTCGTGATATCGTAAGCGGATTGCCTAAAACAATCACAATTTCATCAGGTGAAGTACAAGAAGCATTATCCGATACAATTTTGTCGATTGTAGCAGCAGCCAAAACTGTGTTAGAGCAGACGCCTCCAGAATTATCCGCAGATATTATTGATCGCGGTGTTATTTTGACAGGTGGCGGAGCGATGTTAGACGGGTTAGAAGAATTATTATCGCAAGAATTACATGTGCCTGTACTGGTTGCAGAAGATCCTATGCACTGTGTTGTTAAAGGAACAGGAATTATGTTAAATAATTTGGACAAAGTCTCTAAAAAAAAGTTCTAGTCTAACCGATATATAAGAGTAGAATGTAATGATGAGACGGAAACTTGGATATAAACCATCAGAATCACCCATATATTGAACACGAAAGGAGTGTCCGGTAATGTTAAGAGGTCTATATACGGCTGCTTCAGGTATGATCACTCAGCAACGTCGCCATGATACCGTGACGCAAAATATAGCAAACGTAAATACCCCTGGATACAAGCAAGTAGAGAGTATTGAACGTTCTTTTCCAGAAATGCTGATCTCGCTAAATAATGGAGATCAAGGAGCAAGCAACCAAAACATTGGTCGTTTGAACACAGGCGTACTGGCAGAAGAAAGTATCTCTATGAATGTACAAGGTGATATGCGTCAGACGAATTCGGCAGACGACTTTGCTTTGGTGTCAGAGATTAATCTGGCAGACCCGACAACCCGGCAGAACATTCCTTTCGATGCTTCTGGTAAATATGTAGCAGAAAACGGTACTGTGACGTATCGTCCACAAGCTTTTTTTACAGCAACTAGCAAAACAGGTGAGACTGGTTATACGCGTGACGGTAATTTTCAATTGAATGCAGCAGGACAACTATTGACATCTACAGGTAATCAGGTATTAGGCGCAACAGGGAATCCGATTACACTACGTGGTTCGATCGATGATTATAATTTTGATTCAAGAGGAAATATCACAACCAAATTGAATGGTGCTACAGTAGGACGCTTAGGAATTTCTGTAGTGAATCTACCGGGTCAGATGACTCGTGCAGGTGATGGATTATTTCGTGTAACAGATCCAGCTACAGCAGGTGTGAGACAATTGCAAGCAGGCGATAATGTAGAAGTTCGTCAAGGTTATTTGGAAGGTTCTACAGTAGATGCAGCCGCTTCAATGGTTGATTTAACAGCAGCACTTCGTGCTTATGAAGCCAATCAGAAGATCGTACAATTTTATGATAAAAGCTTAGACAAAACAGTCAATGACGTAGGTCGTGTATAATATAGCAGTATAGATGGTTAGCAAAGGAGGAGAATAATGAATAATTCGATGATCAGTGCAATGGTGGCGATGAGCGGTATCCAGCAAAAACTGGGTGTGGTATCTGACAACATTGCGAATGCCGATACCGTTGGATATAAAGGAAAGCAAGCTACATTTGAAGATGTATTTACCGCTGTCAAACAGCAACCAGGTGCAGCGTCTGCTTTGCCAGGTCGTGTAACAGGTGCTGGGTACAATCTTGGGTTTGGTGCTCGTATGGGCGATGTGACGATGAATACAGCTCAAGGTGAAATGCAGACGACTAATAATCCAACCGATTTGGCTATTCAAGGTGACGGTATGTTTGCAGTGAGTGCCGATGGTAAGCAAGGTTGGACACGTGAAGGTTCTTTCCACTTCGTACCGTCAGCAACCGATCCGACCAAAGCATTTATGGCAACCGATCAAGGCTATTTACTTATGGGGAAAAATGCTAGAGGTGTATCTGCTCCTCTAGAAGTTCCAGCCAAAACCAATATCCAGATCGATGACAAAGGTGTTGTTCGTTCTACAAATAGCGCAGGCAAAATTACAGTCCTTCCACAAACGGTTCAAGTAGATCGTGTCATTCATCCAGAAGGTCTTACACAAATGGATGGGAACTTATTCATGTTACCTACCGGAGCGAACTTGAATGATGTTGTAGGCACGATGTCACCAACAACTCAAATCCGTCAGGGATTTTTGGAAGGTTCTAATGTCGATTTGAGTGCAGAAATGTCTGAATTGATTACAGTGCAACGTGCATATCAGCTGGCAGCACGTACGTTATCTTCTAGTGATAATATGATGAGTATTACCAATAGTATTCGTGGCTAGTAGACGCGCAGCCGTACAAGAAGCGGCTAAAGCTCAAGGGAAAGCAACTCCTAACAAAAAAATTGTGAGAAAACCTGCTGCACCTGAGAGAAAAGAGCCGGAGAAGAAGCCAGCCACTCGATCTTCTTCGGCAGGTATCAAAACACTACGTGTACTATTAGTGATCGTTGGATTTGTTGTTGCTTTGATAGCAGGCTTAGCAGTAGGTTATGCTATGATTGGCAAACAAAATATATCGGATGTATTATATCCAGAAACATGGGCGCATATTTTTCAACTTGTTTTTGCACCATGACCTTTAAAGACTCCTGCTGATGCAGGAGTTTTATTTTTGTTGTCGAAACCGTTATAATGATGTGGAATGCTTAAAATGACTAAAAAATGCTTACATATTATATGGGACAATGCAGGGGAACCAATCTTTTCTGAACAGATGCGCATGATATGTAGAGAAGCAACTGTAAAGAGAGAATAGAAGTGAACCTATACTGTTGAAAATGAGAGGGGTTTTGGTTGTGTTAGATGTACAACAAATTCAGGAGATTATACCGCATCGTCCTCCTTTTTTACTGGTAGATCGCATACTGGAATTGGAAGTCGGTAAACGTGCAGTAGGGATCAAAAATGTAACGATCAATGAACCTTTTTTCGTAGGACATTTTCCGGGTTATCCGGTAATGCCAGGTGTGCTGATTGTTGAAGCGTTAGCTCAAGTAGGTGCAGTAGCTATTTTACAAATGGAAGCTAACCGTAATAAACTAGCTATGTTTGCAGGGATCGATGGTGTTCGTTTCCGTGGACAGGTTGTGCCTGGAGATACCCTTCAATTAGAAGTAGAAATTACCCGCATGAAAGCTTCCATTGGTAAAGGTCAGGCCAAAGCAACGGTTAATGGTACAGTCGTTGCTGAAGGCGAAATCATGTTTGCACTGACTGATCCGAATAAAGAATAATTGATCAGATTGAATATCAAATGAATGTATTTTTTTATAAACCATATATAGAGAAGGGATGGATATTATGACAACACTTAGTGAACAAGCTCAACGCAATCTAGATCAATGGTTAAATGATGAATCGATCGATGCAGCAACCAAAGAGGAATTGCAAGGGCTCCAAGGACAAGACAAAGAATTAGAAGATCGCTTTTACCGTGATTTGGAATTCGGTACAGGTGGATTACGTGGAGTGATTGGTGCAGGCAGTAATCGTATGAACTCTTATACGGTAGGTAGAGCAACACAAGGATTAGCAGAATATATTGTATCTGCTCATTCTGGAGAAGGTAAACCATCTGTTGTGATCGCTCATGATTCCCGCCACTTTTCACCAGAGTTTTCATTAGAAGCAGCTTTGGTACTTGCTGGAAACGGAATCGTAGCTAAGTTATTCCCTTCGCTTCGTTCAACACCAGAACTTTCCTTTGCAGTACGTAATCTAAAAGCAACCGGTGGTATTGTGATTACAGCAAGTCATAATCCGCCTGAATATAATGGATACAAAGTGTATAACAATAGTGGTGGACAATTGGTTCCTCATGAAGCAGAACAAGTGATTAGCAATATCCGTGAAGTTTCTTCTTTTGCAGCGATCAAACGTATTAGCCGCGAAGAAGCAGAGCAACAAGGATTGCTAGTATGGTTAGGCAAAGAGGAAGATGAAGACTTTATCCAAGCAGTTACGGATATTAGTGTGAATCGTGAATTGTTACAAGGCGAAGCAGGTAAAGCTTTGAAAATCGTCTATACCCCTTTGCATGGAGCAGGTAATCTGCCAGTACGTGCAGGATTGGAACGTCTTGGATTTACGAACGTTTCTATCGTGTCCGAGCAAGAAGCACCAGATGGTAACTTTACAACGGTGAAGTCTCCTAACCCTGAAGAACGTGAAGCTTTTACACTAGCGATTAAGCTTGGTGAAGAAGTAGATGCTGATATTCTAATCGGTACTGATCCAGATAGTGACCGTATGGGTGCTGTTGTAAAAGATCCTACTGGTAAATACTTTGTACTTACGGGTAACCAATCTGGTGCTATTATGATCCATTATTATTTGAGCCAGCTTCAAGAGCAAGGCAAACTTCCTTCTAATGGCGCAGTCATCAAGACTATTGTAACCAGCGAAATGGGAGCAGTCATTGCTGAACATTATGGAGCAACAGTATTCAACACATTGACTGGTTTCAAATATATCGGTGAAAAAATGAACCAGTTTGAACAAAGTGGCGAGCATACGTATCTGTTTGGTTATGAAGAGAGTTATGGTTATTTAGCAGGAAACTATGCTCGTGACAAAGATGCAGTAGTTGCAGCATTGTTAATTAGCGAAGCCGCTGCTTATTACAAACAACAAGGCAAAACGCTATATGATGTTTTGCAAGAGTTGTATGAACAGTTTGGACATTTCCAAGAAAGTCTGGAATCACGTACGCTTAAAGGAAAAGATGGAGTAGCACAGATTCAAGGAATCATGGAATCATGGCGTACAGAAAGCCCTGCTGACATTGCAGGTGTTAAAGTAAGCGAAGCCTTAGATTACTCTAAAGGTCTAGACGGTCTTCCAAAAGAAAACGTATTGAAATTCTTATTGGAAGATGGATCATGGTTCTGCTTGCGTCCATCCGGTACAGAACCAAAAATCAAAGTATATTTTGCTGTTCGTGGCGATTCAGGCGCAGATGCAACAGATCGTATTCAAAAGTTAACGGCTGCTGTAATGCAACGTGTTGATGGTTAATAGTCAATTTATTTTACGAAAATCGTAGATTGTCATCAATTTTTAGTAGGATAGACGCTGTAGGCAGTATATAATAGATCAGATGAATGAAGGGTTCCGCTGTGAAGCTTAGTCTTAGCAGCGGAACCATTCGTTATGTTCTTCTTTGGGCGACTGCTTGAGGATGATATAACGAACTTACTAAGGAGGTACTTGAGTGGTTCAGAAATGGCAGCATTGGAATAATTCTTCTGTGAAATGGTTATGGATATTGGTGATTATTGGTTTGGTGGCTTCATTGCCTATCGCTTTTGATCGTACCAAAACCGAGTCAACGTCCAAAAATGTGGAGTTTGTTTTTAATTATCGTAATCTGATCGATATTGCATCGTATCAGCCTCATCCCCAGGATTATATCAAGCAACAGCTTTTATTGCTTAAGGATGCAGGCGTAGGTTCTGTAGCTGTATACCAAAGTAATTTAAGTGAATTGCAAAAATCACAACGTCTTAATGTGTATAATTCTGTGGATGTGGCTAATCTCCAAAATCAGGTGATTCCACAAAATGAAAATTTTACATATGTCCAATTTACAAGTGAAGAAAATGCGCAATTATTAGAGCCGGTTCTTCAGCGTGTATACAATTCATTGGGCATTGCTGTCGTACCCTGGAGCTTTAAAGGATTACCTGGTGTTATTATTCAGACTTCTACGGATGAAGCTGGACTAAAACCGCTCGATCCTGATCCGATTACAATGCGGATGCTTCATAATATGGGATTCCAGATTGTTCCTCGTTTGAATGATTCGTTACCATATGATCAGACGCGTATGAATGGATTGCTAAGTCAATTTGCTGAGTACGGGGTCAAAACGATTCTTTTTGATGGTGAATCTGTTACTGGTTTTAATGACGATATTGAGAAGAAAAGTATCGCTAACTTTGCGGCATTGTTAAATCAATATCATATCGGTATCGCTGCGATTGAAAACTTAAAAAAACCACAAACGGGTTTTAGTAAATTAGCATATCTTATGCATTATAATGTTGTTCGTTTGTATTCATTAAGCGAATCTGATTCTAAGCTTGATCCGTATACAGTAGCTGATCGTTTTGCACTAGCTGCAAAAGATCGTAATATTCGGATGATGTATATCAATTTGGCAGTATCTCGTGATACCGCTAAAGCTCAAATGACCAACTCTATTGATAATGTTATTAAAAGTTTGCAAACAGAAGGACAGGCTATTCAGAATATCGAAAGTCATGGTTTCAAAATTGGACCTGCGTCTGCTATGGATGTTAGTCATTCTGCTTTCAACAAATACTTCAAATTGATTGTCTTGATTGGAGCTATTGCTTACATTGCTTTGTTAGTGTCTTATTTTGTACGTCGTTTAACATTAATTGTGTTCGTGCTTGGATTGATCGGAAGTGCAGGAATGATTCTTATTCATCAGGCACTTATTTTAGAGCAAGGTATCGCTTTACTTGCAGCTATTAGTGCACCGACGATTGCAATGATCTATGCGGTACGTAAAGTCGATCGCTTGTACGAAACAAGACATCAATTATCAGCAAGTCAACGTGTCATTCAAGCGGTTATTTTATTTATTCGTACATCGCTTTGGTCGTTAACAGGGGCGTTATTCATTATTGGGCTTCTGAATGATATTACGTATCAACTGGTGATTAATCAATTCCGCGGTGTAAGTTTACTCCACTTTGCACCTATTGCTTTGATCGCGGTATATATCGCTTTCTACCGTGGCAAACAAAGTTTTGGTATAGGTGGTATCCGCAAAGTATTAACCACTCCAATTACTTTAACTTGGATTATTGTATTAGGAATTGTAGGGATTGTAGGAATGTATTATCTTTCTCGTACAGGAAATGCAGGAACAGTAACACCACTTGAAATGCACTTCCGTAATGCACTGGAAAGCTTGCTGGGCGTTCGTCCACGTAACAAAGAATTTTTGATGGCACATCCATTATTTATTGTAGGTGTATTTATTGCAGCTAAATACCGTCATGCGATTTACATTATGATTATTGCTTGTATTGGTCAATTATCAATGGTTGATACATTTGCTCATATTCATTCGCCTGTTCATATTTCATTGATTCGTGGTTTACTTGGAATGGGACTTGGTTTGATTCTTGGATTGGTTGCTGTTATCGTATGGCAAATCCTTGAAAGGTGTTGGAAAAAATGGCTACCGCTTCTGCGAAAATCGTAATCTCTGGATACTATGGATTCCGCAATAGTGGAGACGAAGCGGTATTGAAATCGATTTTGAATTCACTGGAAGATCAGGGTAAACAGCAAGGTATTCAGATCGAGCCTATCGTATTGTCAGGTGATCCAGAATGGACTTCCAAAATGTATGGAGTACGTTCTGTAGGACGATTGAAGATTCGCGAAATTCGCCAACTGTTAAAAGAAAGTGATGGTCTAATCAGTGGTGGAGGCAGTCTTCTTCAAGACTCTACAGGGATTATGACGATTCCTTATTATCTTGGTATTGTTCGTATTGCTCACTGGTTACGTAAGCCAGTCTTTATTTACGCGCAGGGCGTAGGCCCTGTACAAAAGAAATTCTTTTTCTCTTGGATCAAAAATAGCTTCAAAAAAAGCGCATATGTATCTGTACGAGATCAAGAATCTGCTTTGTTACTAGAAAAAATGGGACTTTCTCGATCTAAAGTTGAAGTTGTAGCTGATCCTGTCATGGGATTACCTTTACCTGTAAAGCAAGAACCTATTCACATTAACCCTTTGAATACTATAAAAGAAGCGAATATCGATTCGCTTCCTGTAGTTGGTATATCCGTTCGTTTTTGGGACAAACAACGTCGAGAATTGGATGGAATAGCAGACGGTTTGCGATTGCTCAGTCAAGAATTACCTGTGCATCTTCGGTTTTTACCGTTCCATTTGCCAGAAGATGAACAAGCTTCTCAGTACGTGATCGATCGTATTGGTGATATCAGTGATCATGGAAGTGTGATCAGCAGTGCAGAACAAGTGACCGATCCACAACAAATGTTAGTGGAAGTTAGCCGCTGTCATGCTATTATAGGTATGAGGCTTCACAGCCTGATCTATGCAGCATCTCAGTCGGTACCTTTAATCGGAATATCGTATGATCCCAAAATCGATCAATTTCTGAATCGGTTGCAGATCCAAGCAACAGGAACCAGTACCAAAGTAGAACCGTTACAATTGGCACAAGAAACGAAAGCATTGCTAGATGATCAAGAAGAATGGCGCGCAAGCAAAGCTTCTTTAATTGAATTACTCAAACAAGATGCTGCTAGCCCTGCTCGTTTTATTGCTCATTATTATTTAGCACAAAGGTGATATATAATGAAACAATGGAATACTATACCGACTGTTCCGATCTATGGTTTACAAGTATCTAAAATGAATATGGATGATACTGTTGAGTACCTCGAGCAAAGTATCAAAAAGGGTAAACCACAACAGATTATTACAGCGAATCCGATTATGATTATGACAGCTTTAGAGCAACCGAGGTATATGCAAGTTATGAAAAATGCAGAATTATTAGTTCCTGATGGTGCAGGGCTGGTATGGGCGGCTTCAACTTGTGGTCAACCTGTTGCTGAACGTGTAGCTGGATACGATTTATTGCATCGCTTAATGGACAGAGGTCAGACCCTTCATTGGAAAGTATATTTGCTGGGTTCAACTCCTGAAGTGATTCAGGCAACAGCTACCCGGTTAAAAAGTTTATATCCGCATACTGCGATTGTTGGATATCGGGATGGTTTTTTTGGCCCTGATCAAGATGCAGATATTATTGCAGAAATTCGTCGGCTTTCACCTGACCTTTTGTTTGTAGCAAGAGGAGCAGATACGCAAGAACCGTGGATTGGTACATACAAGCAAGAATTGGGTGTTCCGATCATTATGGGCGTAGGAGGAAGCTTTGATGTGATCTCCGGTAAGACCAAACGTGCACCAAAATTGTTTCAAAAATTGCGTTTAGAATGGTTTTATCGCTTGTTAAAAGAGCCTACTCGTTACAAAAGAATGCTTGCGCTTCCGAAATTCGCATTAAAAGTGCTAAAGGACAAGGAAAACGTAGTAAAAGTTCAATAAATAGATGAAATTTAGATGAATATCGCTGAAAATGTGCTTAAAAGCAGTTTGGTGTTTAATTTCGAACGGAGTATAATTGGCTCCGTGAGATAAATTGGGGGTCGAAAAGCAAAATGTTAATCATTTTTATTCTCGGATTTGTTCTGGCGCTGGCATTAGCACTGGTTCTAACGCCGCTCGTCAAAAAGTTTGCAATTCGAATCGGAGCCGTAGATGTTCCTAATGCCCGTAAAGTGCATACGAGAATCATGCCAAGGCTTGGCGGACTGGGGATTTATTTAGCATTTACGATTGCTTTTGTCGCTGTCCTTCCGTTTTTGCCATTTGATCTACCTGCACGCGATGCTAATTTTATGAAAGCATTTTTTACAGCCGGTTCAATCATCGTATTGATCGGTGTACTGGATGACCGTTTTGAATTATCAGCTCGTGTTAAATTGTTAGGTCAGATTATTGCTGCATGTACAGTAGTATTCGGATATGGAATTAAAGTCGATTTTGTAAATATTCCTTTTCAAGATTCATATTCTTCACTTGAGAACTGGATCGCTATTCCTTTAACGATCTTCTGGATCGTCGGTGTAACGAACGCAATTAACTTGATTGATGGTTTGGATGGGTTAGCAGCAGGTGTATCTGCTATTGCGATCGGTAGTATTTTTACAATGTCATTGATTATGGGTAACTACCCTGTAGCACTTTTATGTTTACTTCTTTTAGGAGCGATTGTTGGATTCCTTTACTTTAACTTTCATCCAGCCAAAATCTTTATGGGTGATACAGGATCATTGTTCCTCGGTTTCAGTCTTGCGATGTTATCGTTACTTGGATTTAAACAAATCGCGGTTGTTTCATTTATTACTCCTTTGATCATTATCGGTGTACCATTGTCTGATACCTTCTTCGCGATTATCCGTCGTTGGGTACATAAGAAGCCGATTTTTGCACCAGACAAAGGTCACTTGCACCATTGTCTACGCGAACTTGGGTTAAGCCATCGTCAGACGGTATTGTTGATTTATGGAATTGCTGCTTTCTTCGGTGTATTGGCAATTATTCAATCATCGGCTGCGATTAATGAAGCGAACTGGGTTACATTCTTAGTCATTTGTGTAATGATGTTTGTTCTTCAAATTGGAGCAGAACTTATTGGGTTGGTTGGCAAAACAAAACGTCCTCTTCTTGGATTGATTGCTCGCTTACGTATCAAACCTGATCCAACACGTGGAAGTAAGCCTTAAATGAACATCAAGTAAGAAAAATAATATAAATTGTGAATCGGTTGTAGATTCTTTGATAGCAAAGGATCTCAGCGATATCGAAACCTCTCTTTCTATAGAAAGAGAGGTTTTTTTATGTGGATTTCTCTGAACTTATTAAAATATATCTGTAGGATGCCGATAAAAAGGGTAGACAGGTTATGCCCGCCATTAGTGAGTTGGAGCAGCGACCGAAATCAAAGGAGGAACATCATTTTGAAGAAAATACTATCGATGCTTATGGCGGTAGTTCTTATTGTAAGTAGTCTACCCCCAGGTTTAGGTGCGAAGTCAGCCGAAGCTGCGACAGGAAGCTTCTTTATTTTTCCGAATGAGCAATATGATATTGGAACACCAAAAATTGCTAACAGTGACAAACTTACCGTAACCGGTAGCTATAGTAATATCAATGCTAACTCGATCAGTTATGATGTAGAGCAAATTTCTAAAAATGGTGATGCAGTTACAGTAATCAAGTCCAACAAAGGGCTAACTGGAAATATCAATGCTAGTACTTCTGGTGGTTCAAGCTTAACTATTTCCGATATTCCTTTATATGCAGGTTTAAACCGTATTACGTTCAAAGCGACACAAGGTGTTGCTTCACAAGTAGCTGAATCTATTTATGTAGAATATCGTGATGGGCCAACGATCTATAATCTGAATGCAGTGTTGGATAATGACACAGTAGCATTAAAAGAAAATTCTTCTGTTGTATTAACAGCTACTAAAGGCGGCATCAATGACGGACAGCAAACAGCAAATATGTCTCTGAGTGGTTCTGCACCGAATGCTGCAAAAGTTACTGTTTTAGTAAATGGTGGTAATAGTAGAACTTCTCTTGTATCAAGCTCAAATAACTATCAATTTACAGTAGCTCCTATTGCTTTGAAACTGGGTAAAAATATTTTGACCATTCAAGCGATCAATGGAACACAAGTACTTGAAACAACACGTGAAGTTACATTTTATAATGGACTAACTACTTTCTATGATACGTATGCTCAAAGTGGAAGTCTTACATCTGCGGATCTTTCCACATTCCCGGATTTCACAGTTTCTGATAATAAATTTGCAGTTACAGGTAAAATTGTTGTTCCTTTGACTAACAACACACGTCCTGCAAGTTTTACCGATTATATTTCCTATACTTTTAGTGGTACAGGTGTACCAAGTACAGTAACTTCAGGTCAATATACAGGTACAGTAACACCAACTGTTATTGAAGATGAAAGTACTTCTGCATATGTGACACTAGCCTATACAATTCCACAAGATAATAGTCGTACGTTTGACTATGATAAAGGCATTAACTTATCTGTTCTTGCTAAAGGTGATTCAAGTAAAGGTCTTGGTTTGACTTTACGTAATAGTACAGCAGCATACATTTCAAAAGTAAACTATTTATCTGGGTATACAGCTAATACAAGTGATGCTTCTGCTAAAGCAATGATCGGAACTGCATTAGATGGAGCAAATATCTTCTCTTTACCAACAGCTTTAGAAGTGTTGGTAGTCAATGGAGATGCTAATACAACAGTTAGTATTAGTAAAATCGTAGATAGTAATGGAAAATCAGCAACTGCGAGTGATGCATCTTATACACTGATTGATTCATCGCCTGTAAGTGGAAGTTCTGTGCCTACGCAAAGATTACTTTACAAACTTACCAAACTTCCAATCAGCGGAACACAAACATTAACTTTTAAAGCAACTAAAGGTGGAGTAGATACACCAGAAGTATCAGCTAAAGTAAATGTATTATTTGGACCATATGCAAGTTTCAATAAAGCATACGATGGTATGGTTATTCAAAATAGTCAGAATGTAGCTGGAGCTGCTACACGTATTATAGTGGATACCTTAGACAACTTCTCAGGTAAATTGCAAAATGTAACGAATCAATCAGATATTCGTTATGCAGATGATGGTACAAATAAACAAACAGTATTTTTCTATGTAAATAATACAATCATACCGCTTGTACCTAATCCTGATCCAAAAGAGACATTCAATATACACGACACAAAATTCAAAATTGATCCTAGTGCTTTAGATAAAGCATACGCAGCATTGTTCTCAGGAGAGAATACGGTCAAAATTGTATTCAAAACTAATCAAACCTCTTATGAGAATGCTATTAAAATTAATTTAGTTCCTACAGATGTACCTGTTATTCCTGTAGATACTACATTAGGTATTTTCCCTTTTAAATATGCAGGCAATAGTGATACTATTCCAACTGCTAAAGATGCTGACTTCATAATGAATGGAACAGCATATACAACTAAACAAAAACAGTTCAATATTTATGGTACATTTGATTTTGTAGATTTAGGTACGACCAAGACAGGTGTACAAAGTGTACTCGATTCAGATCAATCAGTTAAAAAATCAAATTATATTTTAAAAGTTCAAAAATCTGATGGTACTACCGTTGGAACATGGACTCTTGAAGATAAATTTACTTCAACTACTGGTGATGCATTTAATGGAACAAGTAAAGATAGTGGAATAAGTGTATTTTATGATTATACTAAGCAATCGTTCTCGTTTATTTTGAGAAATCAAGCAGTTGCAGAAGATGGAAGCCCAATTGTGTATAACTTTACTGTATACAATACCGGAACAGGCGGACCTAGCTCTTCTGCACGTATGGAAATCAGCAAACAAACTGATTCTTATCAAATTGTAAGACCATTAGAAGCAGAAAAATTAACAAACAGCAACTTTATTGATGTAGTGGTTAACTCTAAAAATGCAACTTCTGTTGTAATTAATAAAGAAACAGCTGTTAAAGCTCCTTACTTTACAGATCCTAATAGCACTACTAATCCGGAGTATCCAGATGCTTATCTTGTTACTGTTCGAGATTTGAAACCTAATAAAGATACCAAAATTCCTATCATTGTTACAATTAATGGCGAGCAAGTAAAAACCGATATTACTGTTAAATATGTACCTACAAATATTCCAGGTGCAGAATTTATGCAGGATATGAAAACTTCTGCTAAAGTATTTGAAGGCGACTTGAATTTGAAATTTGCATCTGGAACTAACCTTATCCGTCGTGATATTGGTACAAGCGCAGATGACAAATTGAAAAATGAAGTCTTTTCAGGACATAGCCTTCTATTTGGAATTGGTAACAGCCAAGATGGAGTTATTGATCGTTATAACTTTGAATCGATTCCAACCAATATGGATGCTAAATTTAAAGTAGGGCAACAAATTTTCGTAAGTCAGTTTAATAATCACTTTGTGAAAAGTAGTCCTGTATACTGGATCGATCCAGGTTTAGCAGATGATATTACAACAACAGCTTATGACCCTACTAAATTAGGACAGAATCCTTACCAGGCTTCTAACTCTAAAATTCCAAGTTTCTACGAGCGTAATCCGCAAAATGAATTGGTTCCGTCGAAACGTGGAACATTAACATTGTCTTATTCGGATAATGTTGCTGAAGACGCTGGTAAAGCGATCACTGTATTCTTCTTTGACCGTTCACTTGGTAATAGTACAGGTCAGTGGGAAAATCTAGGTGGCGTAGTCAATGCGAAGAGTCATACTGTAACTGTACCGTTTGACCGGTTTGGTTATTATGTTGTTGCCAAATTAAGTTATTCTTATACAGATATTGTTCAACATGATTACGCAAGAGATTATATGGAAGCATTGTTTGCCAAAGGTATTATGAAAGCTGTAGATCCAGATACTTCTTTTGGAGCGGATCAATATATTACTCGTGGTGAATTTACTCGTGCTATTGTCAAAGCAAAACAAATGCCGTTTGATTACCAAGGTACCAAACACTTTATTGATGTAAGTAGTAGCGATAGTAATATTGCAGAAAATGCACTATATGATTATCGTTATATTGAAACAGCAGCTCGTGCAGGCTTTGTACGTGGTACTCAGCCACAAGTATTTAGTCCTGGAGATAGTATTAGCCGTCAGGACGCAGCTGTAATTATCGCCAAAGCACTCAATTTAAAAATGGACACAGACCAAACGAAGATTGATGCAGGTCTACAAAAAATCTTTAAAGATGCTACATCTGTAGATCGTTATGCTAGAGCAGCTGTATTAGCTGTAGCTAAAAAAGGCTTTATCAATGGTTCTGCTATCGATGGAGATTCTAAAAAAGGATTTAATTATTCTCCAACTGCAAAAATGCTGCGCTCTGATACAGCAGTCATTTTGGCGAAAGTAATGATCAGTGATAAAAAACTTCCTAAAATGTAATTTGTTACTAGAGAGGGCTCTAATCAGAGCTCTCTTTTTTTTGTATGAAAATAATTGTGAGAAGAGTGGTTTAAATAGTGCGAAACGTGTTTAGTAGTAATATAGTTACGAAAAAGTATTGTAGGCAAAACTGGCATATCTTCTCAAAGTGTAGTATGATAATCAAGGCTCTGTTTCGCGATATAATATATGTCGCAAAAAAAACAGAAAACTTTTTTTGAAAAACCGCAACTTTTTGAAGAAACCTGCGTCTACATATATGAACCCGATAAAACAAGGCAACATAATTGCTGACAGGTTATTAAATTGAGATTAACTTTTGGAATGTTTAGTCGATCTCAATGTGAAAAAATGTCTTTACGGCATCATTGACGCAATGTATAATAACTTCTGTGCACTGCGGTTTTTCGATTGACAAATATTCCGGTTACGATTTTCTGTGATTTTGTCACAGATATCATCATACAAAAAGGGATTTGCTTTAAACTCGGAGAGGGGGTGTAACGACTGATGAGTGACAAAATCCACAACAAACAAAAAAACAAAAAAAATGTTTATGATATTCAAGGAGGAGAACAAAAGTTTATGAAAAAGTCTACTAAAAAAGTATTAAACGTAGCAGCAAGCGCTGCTATGCTAGCAGGTATCGCTCCAGTAGCAGGTATCGTTGCTCCAACAGCAGCACATGCATCTGGTAGTTTTGATGTTATTACAGTACCAACACTAAACAGTAATTCTGGTCCAGTAAACTTGGGTCGCGTTAATATTAATATTGACCGTTATACTTTGAATGGTGGTACTAGTGCAACTGGTAACACATATTCACTTACAGTATCTCTTCCAACTGGTTTCCAATTTGCTGCTGATGCTTTTAAAGCAGGTAATGGTACTCAAGTTTCTGTAGCTGATCTTGGTAGCTCTGATAACAGCATTGCTGTATCTGGTACAAGACTTAGTAACACAAGTGCTCGAATCGACATTACTGGTAATAACCAAGCAGATGATATTACATTAGCATTAGCTCTTAACGGAATTCAATCTACTGGTCCAAACACAGGTGATGTTAATCTTACTTTTACAGCTGATCCATCTACAGGATTGCCTACAGGTAATGTTAAAACTGCTACTGTAGTATCTTCTGGTCAAATTGCTATCGAAGCAAGAGATACTCAATCAAGCAGTGACAACTTTGCATTTACGCTACGTGTTACTGAATCTGTAGCTAAATCTTTGAAAACTGGTAATGCTTTGAAATTCAAACTTCCCACTGGATTTGAATGGGATACTGTAAACGTTGATTCTGCGTTTACTAAACTATATGGTGATTTAACTGCTGCTGGTTTGACTGCTAGTGTTGATGGTGACACTCTTACTGTAGCTGCTAAATCAACTGATCTTCAATCTAAAGTAGCTTCTTCATTCGATTTAGCTTTGACTTTCAAAGTGGAAGATGAAGATAAAGCTAAAGACGGAGATGTTACAGCTACAGTCAGTGGTAACTCTTCTTCTAACGTATCTTCGTTGGTAGTAGGAACTTACGGTGAATACGGTGGTGGAGTAACAGTTGCATCTCCTTCTACTGTAATTGCTGGTCAAGATGAGCAACAATTAGGTGATATTGTTGTTAAAGAAGCAGTAGCTGGTTCATTTATTGGTGGACGTACAGTAACTCTTCAATTACCTGAAGGTGCTCGTTGGCAGTCAGTTTATGATAGTGGTAAAGATGTAGGTACTACTACTGGTTCTATCGAAACTGCTAATGGTTTAACTACTCCAGAATTCGAGTACACTGGAACAGATGGTCGTACTTTGAGAATGACATTTAAATCTTCTGACAATAACACTGCTGGAAAAGTTAATACTTCTAACAAAGCAGGTTCTATTACTTTGAAAGATGTTGAAGTAGCAGTACAACCAGGATTCAGTGGTGACTTGAATGTTGCTGTAGCTGGTAGCCAAGGTTTGACTGGTACAGTTAAAGTAGCAACAGCTACTCCATCTTTGACACTGTCTGCTTCTGATGCAACTTACAGTGCTTCAATCGGTTCTGATAGTGCAAACATCGGTAACTTGACACTTAAAGAAGGAGCAGCAGGCGCATTGACTGATGACGACAATGGTTTGGTAGAAGTTCTTCTTCCAGCTGGCGTAACTTTCGGTTCTGTACCAACTGTATCTGTAACTTCTGGTGACTTGACTATCCGTAACGTGTCTATCGACACTTACAACAACAGTGCTACTCAAGGCGTATTGCGTTTCTACGTAGACAGCGAAAGTACTACTGCTAGTACTATTGCTATCAACGGTGTAAACTTGCGTATCGACCGTACTGTACCACAAGGTAACATTGTTGCTAAAGTACAAGGTGATGCAGCTGCTAACACAGCTTACCATGGTTTCGGTGATGTTACTCAAACTTGGAAAGATAGCTACCGTTATGCTACTCAAGCAACTATTGCTACTATCGGAACACAAGCTCCAGGTGCTGAAACTAACGCTGTAACAGCTATTTACACAATCGGAAGCACTTCTTACAAAGTAAACGGGGAAACTCGTACTGCTGAAGTTGCTCCTTATGTAGAAAATGGTCGCACTTACTTGCCAGTTCGTTACGTAGCTGAAGCATTGGGTGTAACTCCTGCAAACATCTTGTTTGACAAAGCAACTTCTATGGTTACTTTGATCAAAGGTGACCGTGTAGTTCAATTGAAGCTTAAAACTAACCAATTGACTATCAACGGTTCTACAATCAACATGGATGTTAAAGCAGTAACTAAAGCTAACCGTACTGTATTGCCTATCGCTTGGGTTGGTAAAGCTCTTGACGCTACAGTAATGTACGATGCAGCTGCTAAAACTGTAACTGTAAACAGCAAGTAATATCTTCTGATATGAACACTGTCATATAGAAAGTATAACTACTTTCGCTTAGGTACCTCGGAGCGGGCAACTGCTCCGGGGTATTTTTGTTTTATATCTTTATTCTATACTTTAAGGAGGATATTATATGAAAAAATATGCTACATGGTTAATGGCTACTGCTACTATTGGGATAGGTATCTGGGTAGGTAGTTCGTTTGTTACAATTAGTAGTGCCAGTAGTCAACTGGGTTCTGCTGATGATCCTGTAGTCACCAAAAGTTATGTAGATCAGCAAATACAAAAAGCATTAGGTGGAAGTTCTAGTAGTTCTGCAGGAAATACTAACAATAGCAATAGTGGTACTAAAAATAACACACCTACTTCAGTCGCACCTCCTGTATCTACAGCTCCTACTCCTACAACAACTCCTGCAGCAACATCTTCTCCTACGATTACGGCAAAAGTGGTAGAAATTCGTCCGGGTAAAAAGTTAATTGCAGCAGCGGGCACTGAAGTGATTATACGTACAGGGAAAGCTGTCGTATACAGTTCAGAAAAAAATGGGATTTTAGATTTGACTGCTGGAAGTGAAATGGGTGGATCACAAGCTATTCCTAATAATCATCTACTTTTATTTCCAAGAGATGGGCGCGGGGTTGAAGTTGCTTTGACTCAAGGGTACAATGCTACAGTATTAGTAATTGGTGATTATAAAATTCAATAAGTTTGTATATTCAAAAGGATAGTTCTAAATTGAACCAATAGAATAATTTTAATATGAGATTATTGGTAAAAAGACAATTGAAAATCTGTAGTATTTGTATAAGATCTATTTTATTTACAATAGACTATCTAATCTTTTACGTATAAAAAATATACCTTACCATCTAGTGATTAGCGTTTGACACCTGGTATCAAATACGTTAATATGACTGTTGAGGCTTGTATAGCAACCTTTTCCTTATGGAAAGGGTTCATTTTTTGTGTAGGGACTTTGACTATATGTTTGAAGTTTGTTGCACATTGCTGACACCTTAATATCCATATGGGAGGTTGAAAACTCTTGTCTACTTTAAAGAGACATTTATTTACATCAGAGTCTGTAACAGAAGGACATCCAGATAAAATCTGTGACCAAATTTCTGATGCAGTACTGGATGCTTTTTTAGCTAATGATCCCAATGCTCGTGTAGCTTGTGAAGTAGCAGTGGCTACAGGTTTGGTGTTAGTTATCGGGGAAGTAAGCACAAATTCGGAGTATGTTGATATTCCATCTATCGTAAGAAATACAATCAAGGAAATTGGTTATACACGTGCCAAGTATGGCTTTGATTATAATACATGTGCTGTACTTACTTCATTAAATGAACAATCTGCTGATATTGCTCAAGGCGTTAACTCTGCTTTAGAAACTCGTGATACAGCATTAATGGAGAAAGAAACAGAAAATATTGGTGCAGGTGACCAAGGTTTGATGTTCGGGTTTGCTACTAACGAAACACCAGAATTGATGCCTTTGCCTATCGCATTGTCTCACCGTATCGCACGCCGTTTGGCTGAAGTACGTAAAGATGGTACGCTTAATTACTTGCGTCCTGATGGTAAAACACAAGTAACCGTAGAATATGAAGATGGTAAGCCTGTTCGTATTGATGCAATCGTTGTATCAACTCAACATGCTGAAGAAACAACATTAGAGCAAATCCAAGCAGATATCCGTGAACATGTTATTCTTCCGGTTGTTCCTGCTGAGTTGCTTGATGCGGATACTAAATACTTTATTAACCCAACAGGCCGCTTCGTTATTGGTGGACCTCAAGGTGATGCTGGATTAACTGGACGTAAAATCATCGTAGATACATATGGCGGCTATGCACGTCATGGTGGCGGTGCATTCTCAGGAAAAGATCCAACTAAAGTAGACCGTTCTGCTGCTTATGCTGCTCGTTATGTAGCTAAAAACCTAGTTGCTGCTGGATTAGCAGATAAATGTGAAATTCAATTGGCTTATGCTATTGGTGTAGCTAACCCTGTATCGATCAGTGTAGATACGTATGGAACAGGTAAAGTAAGCGAGGAAAAAATGGTAGAATTAGTTCGTAACAATTTTGACTTGCGTCCTACTGGTATTATTCGCATGCTTGATCTTCGTCGTCCTTTGTATCGTCAAACAGCTGCATACGGACATTTCGGTCGTACAGATGTTGAATTGCCTTGGGAACAAACCGACAAAGCAGAATTATTAAAAACTCAAGCTGGACTATAATAGTTTTTACGATCTATAATTATAGTTTGATCAAAGAAGGTAACTCGATTTTTTTTCGGGAAGCCTTCTTTTTTATGCTCAAAACCAATACCATTATTCAGAACTGGAACTGGAACTGGAACTGGAACTGGAACTGGAACTGGAACTGGAACTGGAACTTCAGTTTATTTTCAATCTGCAAATATGGTAGAAGATAATGTATTTGATCTACATTGATAGGATTACAGAAAAAAATGATTGGTTTACCGTAACTTTTTGCTTCTATTGTAGTCTATATTCTTATGTGGTGTACTCTGCCAAATTGGCATCTATATCTAATTAACGTTATGATCATTAAAGTGGATATTATGATGATAGTTATAAAAAATCAATGTAATCAGAGAATTTTCAACGAATAGGAGCGTTTTAACATATGACAGGCAAAACAAAAACGGCACGCAAATGGATTATTCTTACGATTGCAGGCTCGTTATGGATTCAACCCGTATTACAAGTAGGTATTCCTCAGGTTGCTTGGTTGCCTACACATATTGCAAGTGCAGCTGAGACGACTCAATTGAACGAAAGCTACATAACTTCTGGAGCTAAGCTGTTAGAATATCGCTACAAAACAGCTCGTTCTGGAAAAACTGTTTCTATTTTAGCAGATGTTGTTAAAGTAGATTTGAAAAATCCGTATGTTAATTTGGATGTAATGACAGGGAAAGGTAATCAATTTACGACCAAGCAATCTGTTGAAGGTATGGCGCAAGAAACCAAAGCAGTAGCTGGAGTAAATGGAGATTACTTTAATACCGCTAGTGAAGGTGTACCGATGGGAGCTCAAGCTTCTGAAGGTGTGTTGATGTCTAGCCCTTCTGAATTAAAAGGAATGTATGCATTTGGTGTAACAAAAGACGGTACACCAATGATTGATCAATTTACATTCCAAGGTAAAGTAACCGCAGAAGATGGTTCTACTTTTGATCTAGCGGGAATCAACCAAGCTTCTTATATGACAGAACCGAATGGTACATTTAGTCATTCCAATACCATGTATATCTATACAGATGCTTGGAAAGCAATCGAGCGTCCAGCCAATAGTTCAACTACACCGACTGAAGTACTTGTACAAGGCGGAGTGATCACGCAAATATCGGTGAATGCAACGATTCAAAAGGTAGTACCTAAAGGGGCTTATATTTTGCGTACTCATGGCAAAGCAGCTCAATTTGTACAACAACATATGAAAGTTGGACAAAAAGTAACGACTGATTATAGTTTACAAGCTAAATCGACAGGGAAATCTATTGATCCGACGACTTTACAGATGATGATTGGTGGTCATACGATTCTAGTAGATCAAGGAAAACCTAGTTCATTTTCTCGTAGCACTACAGTGATCGGTGGTAATCGTGCGCGTACCGCTGTAGGTTATTCACAAGATGGACGATATGCTTATATTGTTACTGTACAAGACAACGATAATAGTGCAGGTATGTCTTTGTATGAATTACAATCATTTATGGCTTCTATAGGTGTGTGGAAAGGTATTAATCTAGATGGTGGAGGTTCTACCACTCTAGTCACACGTCCTTTAGGGAAAACACAAGCTAGTCTAACGTTCCCAACTGAATATGGTGGTAATACTCAACGTAGCGTTGTAAACGGGCTAGGAGTGTATACCACAGCCCCACAAGGCAAAGTGCAAGGATTCAGTATTAGCGGACCCAAACAATTACTAATTGGGCAGACAGCGAAATACGAAGCAAATGGATATGATACTTACTATAATCCAATCAGTACAGCAGGAATTAATCCCTCTTGGAAAGCTGGAAGTAGTAATATCAAATGGACAGGCAGCGAATTTAAAGCGACTAAAAATGGTACAGCCAAAATTATTGCTTCTAGTGGCGGAGTCAGTACCAGTATGAATGTAAATGTTGTCGGTGCAGAAGCTATTCAAAATCTAACTACAGCTAGCTCTACAGCTACTTTACAAGCGGGCACTACAGTTGCTGTACCGGTAACCGCTACGTTAAAAGATGGCTCAAGCTTAACCATTTCTCCAGAAACGTTAAAATGGGAATTGGTTGGATTTAAAGGTAGCGTAAAAGACGGACAATTGAACATTTCTTCTGTAAATAGTGGTACTACGGTGGGATACGCTATTGCACGATATGATGGATTTAGTACAATGATGGTATTAACTACTGGTGGCGGAGCAACCAGTACATGGGAAGATTTTGAAAATGTGAATTATAGTATTAGTTTCTTAGGAAACCCTAGTACAGTAAAAGGAACCGCTCAAGTGACACAAGGAACAAGCGATCATGCTAATTCTAAAGTGTTGCAATTAACGTATGATATGACAGCAGGCACAAGTAAAAAATATGCTTATGCTCAGTTTGGCGGTACTTCTGGTAAAGCACTCACACCTGGAACAACAGGCGTAACAGTAGATGTGTATGGAGATAAAAGTTATAACTGGTTACGTGGTGAAGTAACAGATGCTAGCGGTAAAACGGTCTATATTGATTTTGCGAAAAGTATCAATTGGAGCGGTTGGAAAACATTAAATATTGATCTTTCTGGTTCAGGTATCGCTTATCCGGCTAAATTAAAACGTGTATATGTTGTTAATGTAGCTGAAGGACAAGACGAACGTGCAGCTACAGGTATGATCGCTATGGACAATATCCGTCTAACTGGAGCGGCTCAAGCAGCAACATATACTATGCCAAAAGGTACATTATCGATGACAGTGGGTAAAAAGACTTCAACACTAGATGGTAAATCACAATCTATTGATGTTTCTCCGATGCTTAAAAATAATGCAACTTATGTACCGGTTAAATATATAATGGATGCTTTTGGTGGACAAGCGACTTGGAATGCTAGTAGTCAGCGCGTGACCATTTTACGTGCAGGACAATTACTGGATTTGACTGTAAATAATAAAGCTTATGTATCAAATGGTAAGCTTCAAAACTCTACAGTAGCACCTTTAGTCGTATCAGGAAGGACTTTAGTCCCTTTAAGATTGGTGTCAGAACAGCTTGGTTTGACTGTAAAATGGGATCAGAAAACCAAGACGGTTAGCATCCAATCGTGATAAGTTATGATATGATAATACATGCATCATATAATTGACTTACAGAAATGGAGAAGATCGAGTGGAGTTCCACGCTGATGCAATAGATCACGTCATTAAGAATGCAACAAGTGTTATGGAAAATAGTAAATATCAAATCTTCGAGATTTTGGATACTTCGCGGAGTGAATTGCTCTCGCTAAATACAGAACTTGAATTGGTACTTCGTGAAACGACAGATACGATTGAAAAGGTAGACCAACTTGAAGTCAGCTATCGTAGTTCACGGATTCGACTGACAGAAGTCAGCCGGGACTTTGTACGGTATAATGAGGAAGACATTAAGCAAGCGTATGAACGTGCAACACAACTGCAATTGGATTTGATGATTTATCGTGAGAAAGAAATGTATTTAAAAGCAAGACGGGATGATTTGCAAAAACGAGTTAAAAATGTAGAAAGTTCTATCGAGCGAGCTGAGACCATCGGCTCGCAGATGGGAGTGGTATTAGAATACCTATCCGGCGAACTTAATCAAGTCACTCGTATTTTGGAATCTGCCAAAAACCGTCAATTGATCGGGCTAAAAATCATTCTCGCACAAGAAGAGGAACGTAAGCGAATTTCCCGGGAAATTCACGATGGTCCTGCTCAATTGCTCGCAAATCTAGTTCTTCGGACCGAAATTGTAGAAAGAATGATTACAAAGCAGGAATATAAGATGGTCCAGGACGAAATAGTAGATTTGAAGGGACAAGTGCGCTCTAGCCTAGAAGAAATGCGGAAAGTTATTTTTAATCTAAGACCGATGGCCCTCGACGATTTGGGTCTCATTCCAACTTTAAGGAAATATGTGCAAGATTTTGAGAATAAAACTCGAATCCGCACGATTTTCGAAACAAGAGGCAAGGAATATCGACTCACTTCTGCTATGGAAGCTGCGATTTACCGACTAGTTCAAGAAGCACTCACTAACGCGTCTAAACATGCTTATCCTACTTATGTAACGGTTATCATTACTTTTCAGTCACAAATGGTTAAGTTGATTGTTGAGGATAACGGACGCGGTTTTAAGTTGGATATGATAGAGCAAAAGACCAAAGATCATACTCATTTTGGATTGATCGGCATGCGGGAACGAGTAGAATTGCTTGAAGGAAGAATGGAAATCGAATCTGCCGAAAATCAGGGTACGAAAATCGTAATCCATATTCCGACGAACGTGGAAAAGTGAAAGGAGTAACAGAATGGAAAACCATGATTACGGCACTAAAAAAATTAAGATACTCTTAGCCGACGATCATCAGCTTTTTCGTGAAGGTCTAAAGCGTATTCTGAATATGGAGGATGACCTTGAGGTTATTGGTGAATGTGGAGACGGAATTCAAGTTTTAGAATTCTGTAATCACAATCCTCCAGAAGTTGTATTAATGGATATTAATATGCCGATCGAAAATGGAGTAGTAGCTACTGAAAAATTACGTGAGCTATTCCCTGATATTAAAGTGATCATTCTGTCTATTCATGATGATGAGAGCTATGTATTTGAAACGTTACGTAAAGGCGCTTCAGGATATCTTTTAAAAGATATGGAAGCTGAGTCTTTAGTAAATGCTATTCGTTCTGTTATGGAGGGACATGCTTATATCCATCCTAAAGTAACAGGTAAACTAATCCAACAACTTCGTCGTATGACGTATACTAATGAATCCGGTGTATTAACAGACAATAATAGCTCTGGTGATACAGGTGTTAAATTTGTAGCGGGCGATGATAATCCTCTTACACGGCGTGAAGCAGAAGTATTGCGTCTGATGGCAGAAGGTAAGAGTAACAAAATGATTGGTGAATATTTATTTATCAGTGAAAAAACTGTAAAAAATCATGTAAGTAGTATTTTGCAAAAGATGGAAGTTGATGACCGTACACAAGCAGTAATCAACGCTATCAAACATGGTTGGGTTACACTTTAATTCTAATAAATAACACACGTAAAAGTGAAGCACACTTTTCCTAGAGATAGGGAAGGTGTGCTTTTTTGCTATTTCAAGAATAGAAAGGAGAATATAAATGCAAATTGCATTGTACGCTATTAAGCAAAAAGACGAGTGGTCTTTTGAAATATCGCTTGATCTTCGTATTGATCTCATATGGTGGACTTCAGATAAGCGACATACAGAAACCATCCAACAAATGATATATATTTCATCGACTATTCCTTTAGTATGGGCTTTGCAGTGCAAGCAATATTTAAAATTCGATAACAGTGCAGATCGTTGGGATCAATATCAATGGAAACAACATATAGAGCAATGGTTATTCAATCGTATTCAAAATTATAATCAGCATGACAATCAGCGTAGAAATATTCATTCTTTTATAGTGGCGGATCAGATAAAGATATTGTGGGATAATACTGTGAACACAATAAAAGATATACCTTTTTTAGTATCTACTATACAACACATGCAAGATCAGCCAGACGAATACATAGATCATTCGGGATTACCTGTTTGGAAACGAAAAGTAATGTTAAGCGCAATAGAACTCACTCATATGATGCAAGGTCGTTCTCTTTTAGAAACAGAATACATGATGATGATTACAGATCAACAAATAAATCTTCTAACTCATTGGAAAACATATACACAGCTAGCATATTTAACACAATCATTGCGACTTCACTCAGCTGTATATAAAGATTCTGCTTCAAGTTATCATTGTCGTCGTTGTGGAAGCCAGAGGATGAACGCCACGCCGTGTGCTAGTTGTGGCAGTTCTGCATGTGCTTATTGTGAGACCTGTCTTAATCTGGGTAGAAGTCGTGAATGTACTTTAATGATTCAATCTGTATATATAGCGCCATTAGATCTAAATTCTGTTTCTTCTATAGATACTAATTATAAAGAAGAAAATATTCAGATGAGATGGGGACTTAGTGATGCACAGACTGAAGCCACTACCAGTGCATTATATTTTTTAAAAAATACAACGAAAAACTCGATCAAAACAATATCTTCAAGTAATAATTTCTTCTATCTCTTTTTTCTATCCAAATCAAAAAATAAAAAGCGTATTCCTAGTCCTTCCTATTTTACACATAAACGTTTCCTACTTTGGGCAGTAACAGGTGCAGGTAAAACAGAAATGACCTTTCCGCTAATCGATCATGTATTACAAAATAAGGGGAAAGTACTAGTAGCAACACCAAGAAGAGATGTAGTGCTTGAATTAGCTCCTCGTATGGCCAAAGCTTTTCCAGCAACAACGATCTCTGTATTGTACGGAGGAAGTGAAGATCGCTGGCGAAGCGCAGATTTGACGATAGCTACTACACATCAACTATTAAGATTTTCGCAAGCATTTGATCTGATTATTTTGGATGAATTGGATGCGTTCCCTTTTCACAATGATCCGATGTTAGCATATGCCGCTAATGCTTGCTGTAAATATGATGGAGCTTTTGTATATTTATCTGCGACCCCACCTGTGCAATTACAAAAAGAAATCAAACAAGGAATACTTGCGCATGCTAAAGTACCGGCTCGTTTTCATGGACATCCTTTACCAGTACCAAAGTATATTCATATACCAACAGTGACTCATATGCTTAACAGAAAGCAATTATCTCATACTTTGTTAAAATATTTACGTTATTCGGTAACACGTCAGGCACAGGTTTTTATATTTGTTTCTCGGATAGCATTAATCGAATCGCTAGTATTATTACTGCGATCTTATTTCCCACAGCTTTCAATTGAAGGAACTTCTTCTCAAGATCATGAACGAGCGGACAAAGTCCTTCTTTTTCGAGAGCAACAGATACGAATATTAGTCACAACTACTATTTTAGAACGCGGAGTCACGATTCCTTATAGTGATGTCTATATTTTGGATGCTGATAGTGGATTATTTGATGCGTCTTCTCTCGTACAAATGGCAGGACGAGCAGGGAGATCCAAAGAAGATCCTAAAGGAAATGTGATTTTTGGCGCTAAGCAATGGACAATCGAGCAGAAAAAAGCAGTATCACAAATCAAGCTTATGAATCGAATCGCTAGACGTAAAGGTTATCTACATGCATCCAAATCATCCATACTAGGAAAGGGATTATAGATTATGTTAAACAAAAACTTATGGAATACATGGTTGTCTTATCTATCTCCACACTATGATGCTTGTATGTCTTGTGGTAAAAAGGCGGCATTAATGAAAAGATATCCTGGGATTTGCGAGCTTTGTGCACGGCACATTCCCTGGATTACTCAGATTACCTGTAAAGTATGTGGACGAGAGAGCTATTGTCCTGATTGCCAGCGTAAATCAGCAGCACAACGTTATTTTATGTTCAACCGTAGTGCGGTTTCCTATAACGATACGATGAGAACATGGTTAGCCGATTATAAATACAAGGGCCAAGAACGGTATGCTTCTTTATTAGGACAAATAGTAATAGAAGCATATCAGGGGATGAAGCAAGAGATGACAGAATTTTATCGAAAAGCGTGGACTATCGATGTGGTTACATTTGTACCTGTAAGTGGATCACGATTAATACAGAGAGGTTTTGATCAAGCAGCAGTTCTAGCAAGTCATTTGGCTACATATGAACGTTTACCTTATAAATCTTTGTTAGTTAGACAACGAGATACAATCAAGCAAAGCTCACAAGGACGACAAGCACGTATTATGAATATGAAAGAAGTATTTGGTTATGATTTGGATACGCCACAATGGTTAACTACTTATCAATCGCATAGCCTAAATATACTACTCGTAGATGATATCTATACAACAGGAAGTACTATTAATAATTGTGCAAAAGCGTTAATCGAAGCTGGGCAGCTTCATGGTATCGCTATACAGGTATTTAGCTTAACATGGGCTCGTTCTTGAAAAGCATGTACGATATCGTATTCATTCTGTACACTCTAGTCTATTTGATGAAAATTTAAAAGAATGTATGAAATAAATCGTTAATTTAAGCTTTATTATTAATAAATAAGGACCTATTGTACGATATAATATAAATAAGAGCATAAATGATAAAGATGTAGTGCAATGATTAGGAGGCGGTACGGGATGAACTTAGCTAATTGTCCCCGTTGTGGTAAATTACATGTTATGAATCTCAGAGGAATCTGTGGTAATTGTATAAAAGAAATTGAATTCCAATATGAAGATTGTATCAAGTACTTACGTGAACATAAAGGAACAACAATTACAGAATTATCCGAAGCAGTGGAAGTACCTGTGAAGCAAATCACACAGTTTATCAGAGAAGGACGCATTTCAATCGCTAATGCACCTAATATGTCTTATGCTTGTGAAGTGTGTGGTAATCCTATTCGAGATAGTAATATGTGTGATTCTTGCCGGGCACGTCTTAATAAAGACATTCAACATGCTTATGAAGATGATCAAGCAGCCAAAAAAGAAGAAGCACAAAAAACCCAAGGGACCTATCGGGCAGTCGACAAATTCCGAAATATGTAAGAGGTTTTCCATATACAAGTCAAATAACGACAATATTTGGTGCTATATGAGTGGTTTCAATTGCGTACGTATGCAGGATTAGGACTTAAGCAATGACAAATGTCGTTTTATAATTAACCACTTTATAACTATAAAAATTATCTCGAAAATGTCCGATAATCTTAGTAAATACTAAATCGGTTGTCTATATGATATCAGGAAAACAACCTTTTGCTTATCACCCAAGCTTCCTGATATCAAAAAAGAACGTCCTATCCTGAATAGGAAGTTCTTCTCAACTAAAATTACTAAGGAGCGTGTCAACCATGAAAATTAACGAAACTAACCGCGTAAGTGCAATCAACCCATACCAAAGAGCAGCAGAGGCAAAAGCAGTAACTAATGAGAAAAAAGCAAATCGTAAAGATGAAGTGTCAATCTCGCCGGAGGCAATGGAAATGTTACAAGCAAATAGCACTCAAGCTTCTGCTAATGCAGAACGTGCTCAAAAAATTCAAAGTCTGAAAGAACAAGTATCTTCGGGTACGTACAATGTGGATGCAGGCGCACTTGCAGATAAGTTGTTGCCTTTCCTAAAAGGAACGGGGAATTAATCAATGAGTAGTGAGACTTTGCAGAAACTGGTAGCAAAGCTCGATCAAATGAATGATTGCCATATCCAGATGATCGAGCTCGGTGAGCGCAAAAAGCAAGCTGTTATCAAAAATGAAATCAGTTCTCTCATTGCTGTAATGAATAAAGAATCGAAGTTAGCTAAACATATTGAATCAGAAGAACAGATGCGTGAAGAAATCGTACATGCTTTTTTGTTGGAGCGTGGAATTAAATCTAAATTACGTTTAAATGTTATCGAACTTGCCCGTCTTGTTTTTGATCCAGAAGAAAAACAAGAACTCCTCGAAGCTCGCTCTAGACTAGCTGCCACTTTGGAAAAACTCCAAAAACTAAATGATTTAAATAAACAATTGATCCAACAAGCCATGGATTACGTAGAATTTTCATTAGAGATGTTAACATTAGTTCCTGAACAAGATTTGACTTACCAACATCCTGCTGACAAAGCTTATGGAATGACACGTTCAGGACTATTCGATACACGTGGCTAAGAATTAGGAGGATTATATGACATCTACATTTCATTCTATAGAAACGTCGAGACGAAGCCTTTCTACAACAACAGTCTCTTTAAATACAGTTGCTCATAATATTGCAAATGCTGATACTGTCGGATACTCTCGTCAAGTTGTCCATACAAGTGCAACTAACCCGCTAGAAGCCGTTGCCTTTAAAAATGCTACATCCGCAGGACAGATTGGTACTGGTGTTGAAGCCACTTCTGTACAACGTGTACGTTCTTTATTTTTGGATACTCAATACCGTGGTGAAAATTCCTCGTTAAGTAGTTGGACAACTAAAACAGATACATTATCCAAGTTAGAAACAGTAATTAATGAGCCATCAGATACAGGTATGCAAACTGTTTTAAATAATTTTTGGTCAGCATGGTCAGATTTAAGTAATAATCCTCAAAGTACAACAAACCAGAAAATTTTAAAAGAAAAAACTCTTTCTTTAACAGATTCAATGAATCAAATGAGCAAGCAATTAGATACATTAAGTACTGATTTAACTTCAAGTATCAATCTAGATACGACAACTGTAAATTCTTTATTGTCTACTGTAGGAAGCTTGAATCAAAGTATTATGTCGATTGAATCATTAGGAAATGATGCGAATGATTTACGTGATCAACGTGATTATGCTGTAGATCAATTATCCAAATATGGAAATGTAACTACTACAGAGCTGAGTGATGGTTATCAAATTAATTTTGGAGGACAAGTAGGTGTAACGGGAAGTACAGTTACTCCGGTTACTGCGGCTTCATTACAAACTGCTTATCAAGGTGGAACATTAACGAGTGGAGAAATGCATGGGCTTTTTACTTCACGCGATCAATATGTAGTAGATCAAAAATCAAAATTAGATCAATTGGCTAATACTCTTGCTAATGGTGAATTGACTGTGAATTTACCCGCAGGTTCTGTTATTCCGAATGGTACAATATTAAATGGAGTTACCTACTCAGACGAAGCGGGTAATCGTACGTTAAAATCTAGCTTGAGTGTGACTGTTAATGGTATTAATGGATTGCAAAAGCTAGGTTATAATAGTGCAGGGGATCAAGGCACTGATTTTTTCACTGCTTCTGATAGTGGCGGAACAATTACAGCGGGAAATATAACACTAAATAGCTCTTTACAAAAAGATCCAAGTTTAATCGCATTTTCTTTAAGAACAACAGGTACAGGGGATAATGAAAAAGTTGTAGCTGGTAACGGCGGGCTAGCCTTAATTATGTCGGAATTACAAAATACTAAAATGAATTTTGGTACAAGCACTGCTACTACAGTACAAGATTATTTTAATAGTATGGTAGGAGAGCTAGGCGTAGATTCAGCAGAAGCAAAACGTCAGACACAGAATGCTCAAACTTTAACAGATCAGGTAGATAGCAATAGACAATCTGTAAGTGGCGTATCTTTAGATGAAGAAATGTCGGATTTGCTCAAATTTCAACATGCTTATAGCGCTTCTTCACGTTTTATGACGACAATGGACCAACTACTGGATAGATTGATTAATAGTACAGGTAGAGTAGGACTCTAATAAGTAAGGGGGTAAAAGTATGCGTATAACATCTAGTATGATAACTTCGCAGACATTACGAAATTTAAATAAAAGTCAAGTCACTATGGATAACTTGAACGATCAATCAACCACAGGTAAAAAAATAAATAAAGCTTCAGATGATCCTACAGGAACAACATATGCACTTCGCTATCGTGCGGAACTTTCTGCCAATGATCAATATCAGAGTAATACTGATGCAGCTCAAAGTTGGCTGGATTACTCTGATACAATTATGGGACAAGCTGGCGATATTATGACTCGTATGAAAGAATTAACTGTACAAGCAGGTACAGGTACTACCGAATCAAGTGGTTTAACTGCAATTAAAGATGAACTATTGGAGCTAAAAAAACAACTGGCGGACATTGGCAATAGCCAATTGACTGGGAAATATATTTTTAATGGTGAACAAGTTGACCAGAAACCTTATGAGCTTTCTGACTCTGTAACAAGTCTTGCAAATGTTAAAACAGATACTGGTCAAGTTACTTATGGGATTAGTGAGCAAGTTAGTTTGGGCGTAAGCACAAATGGAAATGATTTTTTCGGTAATTCAACAGATACAGATAATGTATTTGCTACAATTGACCGCTTGACAACTGCTTTAACAAATGGTGATTATAAAGGTATCAGTTCAGAGATAGATAATATTTCAAGTCGTGCAACTAAAATGTCTGCTGCTCGTTCTGAAGTGGGTGCAAAAACGAATCGGGTAGAATTGGTTAAAAGTCGTTTAGAAGACCGTGAGCTTAATGTAAACACATTACAAGCCAGCGTTGAAGATGCTGATATATCTGAGGTATTAATTAAAGCATCTTCTGCTAAATCAGCTTATCAAGCTGCTCTTCAAACATCCGCATCTATTATGCAAATGTCACTTGTGAATTTCTTGAATTAAATTTACAATACAAATATGTAAAGAGTTAATAAAAAAGGCTATGGACTATCGCTGTCCGTAGCCTTTTCTTGAAAATAAGGAGGAGAAAGTATGACAAGTTCATCCATTTCGTCTGAACGTAATACTAATTTAAAAGAAAACAATTATACATTCCCTAAAGGTATTCCAGGATTTCCTGAATTCACAGAATATCAGGTGATTCCTCAATATGAATCTTTTAGTTTATTGCAATCTGTAGATAATGAGTTAGTGGGTTTTATTGTGGTAGATCCATTTATTTTTTATCCAACGTATGAATTTGAATTGCCGAAGGATGTGCAAGAAGAACTCCATATTGAATCTGAAGATCAAGTGGCTATTCGTTGTATTGTGACCTGGAATAGTGTGCCTGAACAGATTACTATTAATCTGGTGGCTCCTATTATTTTTAACATTAATGAACAAGAAGCCAAACAGATTATTTTGCAGACTACATCTTATACAACCAAGCATTCATTGTACGCAGGTAATACACCGAAGGGGGAAGCCTAATGCTAGTATTATCACGTAAAAAAGGCGAAACGATTATTATCGACGATCAGATTGAAATTACTATACTTTCAGTTGATGCAGATACGATAAAACTTGGTATAGCGGCTCCTAAAAATATTGATATTTATCGGAAAGAAGTATACGAAGCTATTCAACTGAGTAATCAGCATGCTGCGATTAGTCCTGAGTTATTGGAACAATGGCGTCATCAGCAAAAACCATCTTCACAAAAAAAAGATGCTTAATTTATAAAAAGTTCTCAATAACTATAAACAATCGAAGTATAAGAGTCGATATAATAAATAGAGCGGTAAAGCGGGG
>NZ_JARUWY010000130.1:0-207 GCF_030433815.1 Paenibacillus sp. PsM32
CCTCAACCGGATATGACAGAATGGGAAATCCTTCTTAATCGTATCAAAAACTTGGAAAAAACAGTTGAGATCGCGATTGTTTGTAAATATGTATCTTTACATGATGCTTACTTGAGTGTGGTTGAATAGTTGTCACATGCAGGATATCATGCAAATGCTGACGTGAAATTACGCTTGGTTAATGCAGAAGAAATCACTGACGAGAAC
>NZ_JARUWY010000131.1:0-207 GCF_030433815.1 Paenibacillus sp. PsM32
GCAAGGTGGCGATTATGTGCGTGTTGATATTACGGGTGATGCAGAAGGCTTTGACCCGCTGGGGACTTCCGAAGGGCAGGGGGATGGCATGGTGATTACCGCTCTGCTGGCAGGGCAAGATACGCAATCACAGACGATCTATAATGGATTGTGCAAAACAGCCAGAGCGTACAAAAGATCCGGCCATCCTGCTCTGACCCCCCCCCC
>NZ_JARUWY010000132.1:0-207 GCF_030433815.1 Paenibacillus sp. PsM32
TCTTAAAGCCATATTCTCACTGATGTCTCGTGGGCTGGGATATTTTTATATTATACAGCTTTTTGTGCGCGCCTATTTCCGTTTTTAATCTGTTCGTGAGCATTTTTACGCTTCGTATCACGACTTTGTGGACGTGCTGCCCTGTCCCACACTCTTAAACACATCTGACGCTGCCGACGAATCCTAGATCGTGTAGATCTAGGTGGT
>NZ_JARUWY010000133.1:0-206 GCF_030433815.1 Paenibacillus sp. PsM32
ATGAATAATTTATATATTAGATAAATACATACTAATACTAAAAAAAATATATAAAAATTAGAAATCTAGAGAGTCTATAATGTTTTTGATGGATCAATTAAGTATCAACGCTTACAATATAAATAAATGACAAGGGAGGTGCTCTAATGGAAGAATTTCATTGTATTAATCATCCATATCGTGCAGCGGTTCATCAATGTACAAGG
>NZ_JARUWY010000134.1:0-204 GCF_030433815.1 Paenibacillus sp. PsM32
ATGCCTGCCTGTCACGCAGGAGATCGCGGGTTCAAATCCCGTCGGTTCCGCCATTAATTGCTTTATAAAAGTATCAACTCACTACATTAATAGATGGTTATCATCGTGATTGAGTAGAAGAGTCGACACACAGCAATACATTAGACTACGGCTCGGTAGCTCAGTCGGTAGAGCAGAGGACTGAAAATCCTCGTGTCGGCGGTT
>NZ_JARUWY010000135.1:0-203 GCF_030433815.1 Paenibacillus sp. PsM32
GAACCCCTGTTACCTCCGTGAAAGGGAGGTGTCTTAACCACTTGACCAACGGGCCTTACTTGTGGCGGAGAGAGAGGGATTCGAACCCTCGAGACGCTTGTGACGCCTACACGATTTCCAATCGTGCTCCTTCGGCCAACTCGGACACCTCTCCATATGGCTCCCCGAACAGGACTCGAACCTGTGACAACTCGATTAACAGT
>NZ_JARUWY010000136.1:0-203 GCF_030433815.1 Paenibacillus sp. PsM32
CCACGACCCTCGCCTTGGCAAGGCGATGCTCTACCGCTGAGCCACGTCCGCAAAACCTATGCGCGTGGAGGGACTTGAACCCCCACGTCGTGAAACGCTAGATCCTAAGTCTAGTGCGTCTGCCAATTCCGCCACACGCGCATGTAATAAAAATGGTGAGTCATGAAGGGCTCGAACCTTCGACACCCTGATTAAAAGTCAGG
>NZ_JARUWY010000013.1:0-113766 GCF_030433815.1 Paenibacillus sp. PsM32
AAACTGGCGAGAACCGAAGTTCTCTATTTTGTAAAGGTCGGCTAAGACCTTCATTCACTCACTCGTTGTTCAGTTTTCAAAGATCAAACATTTCGTTTGTTTTGCTTTTGTGCACCGACGCGTTATCGCATCAGCAACTCTTATAATATATCATGCTCATTTCATTTCGTCAACACTTTTTTTCAAGAAGTTTTTTTCTTCCTTCGTAATCTTTCATTTACTTATAGAAGAATATATAGTGTTAATCGCTGTATCCGTTGAAGCGGAACGTTTTATAATTTATCACAGATTATTGATACAAGTCAACTACTTATTTAGCAAATTATTATAGATTGGATATTGCCGTATTCCGCTTCGTTGGTGAACGTTGATTTCTTCAGTTGTTATCGGTTAAGCCAATAGCGAATTTCTCTTTCTCCACCTGCTTGTTCTGGTCTCCATGATACGACTTCATTGATCAATGACCGAAATACAAGTTTGCGAATAACCATAGGTAGCATATTGCCTACATGAGATAAGTCAGGATGCTGTAATAGTTCTTTGACACTCCATGGTTGCTTACGGCTGCGAAGCACTTGGAATAGTATAGATGAACATTCTCTCATTTTGGACATGACTGAAAATTCGCATGCTAGTAATACTAACTCTACTCGCTGCTCCATCGTCTCTGTACTGAATGCTAGTTGTTCATATAATTTGTAAACGTCTAGCTTGCATGTCCTTACTTGTTCCCATACTGCTGATTCAGGATAGATTCCTTTTTCAGATAGATCAATTCTTGCCCAGTGTTGTAATGCTTGAAAAATACTATTATAAGCATCCATGACTTGATTCTGTTTCATATGGTGCTTGGCTTCTACGTATTGTGTTAGAAATTGTGTAAATTCTAAAAATATACGACGCTCACGCAAAGGGCTGGAAAAGTGTATAAATTGTTTTCTTAAATGATCTACTTGTTCATTGGTATCCCAGAGCAATTCCCCTTTGAGGAAATGTTCGATCATAATACGGTTATCTCCAGTGATCATACATTGTTCTAGAATGTCTTGATCGACATAGATGACTTGTACATGTGTATTTGATCCATCAATACGATGTTCGATAACTTCTACCTGCTCATGATAACTGCATACTACAATAATAAGAACTTCAAAATCATGTAAAAGTGAACCATTGAATTGCTGGTTTTGGCCTTTCGATGCAACCGCCCCGATAATCTTATGGTTATTGGAATGTGCATGTAGAAAAGAAAGATTAGTTAATTCCACGTTGTCCTCCTTCATTTGGTTGAAAGTTGACTCATTGTTTTTATCGCTATAGAACTTATTTCTACAATTTGGAATCCCTTTCCTGCTTGAAATGTAAGTATTTCTATAAAAAAGGCTAGAACGCCTATAGATGGATACTCTATAGATGCTCTAGCCTTATAAAAGAAGATTACTTTATTGATGATGAAGTCTTATTGATTCACCATGATTTATTGCTCTATCTTGGATAATGTACTCCATGCGCGATCATCACCTAAGCTACGTGTCCATGAAGCGACTCCACCTAGATTAAGCTTTTGAGCAAGTTCTACTCTGGCTTGGAGTGACACTTCATCTTCGATCCAAATTCGCTTGAGCGCTCCATCTTGTTGATACTCTACATAATTCTGTCCTGTGCTAGAGTCTAACTTCGGTGATAATTTCTTTTCTTTGATTAATTCTGCAATGCCGTTCATGCCTAATGCTTTGGATGAGACTTTTGTTTGACCATCTTCAGTCTTTTCTGTCCATACACGCGCATATAAAGGAACACCCAGAATCAATTTGTTAGCTGGCACTTCGTCTTCTTCCAGAACACGATTTACTGCTTTTTCTACCCACGGTAATGAAGCTACTGAACCGGATTTGGGGCTTGCTGCCCAGTGTTCATCGTACGCCATAAGCATCATATAATCTAACGAAGGAGCTAATGCTTCACGATCTAAAAATTTCGACCATAGCTCACTATTGGACTTTGGTGTTACATCCATAGAAAGTACCAGGTCTTTTTGAAGAGCAAGTGGTCGTAGTTCACGTACAAATTGAGTTACGTTAGGACCGTCTTTGGTATGCACACTTTCAAAATCAATATTGATCCCGTCTAGTTGGTACAGATTAGCATATTCTAATAGTTGTGATATAACACGACTTCTATTCTCATACGTTGATAGTGCTTTTGTTGTCATATCAGCATCAAAATTGTTAGTGATCAATCCCCATACTTCTTTGTTGCGGTTGTGTGCCCAATTTACATAATGCATATCGGCTTTACTGCGTACATTTCCTGTATTATCAACAATCTCAAACCATGTCGGACTAACGACATTAACTCCTGGTAACTCGCCAATCTTTGTAGTATCAGGTTGACGTTCATATACTGCTTCCCATGTTAAATTCACTTTTTTACCAGCCCAGTCTCTATTGACTCGACTATCGGGCATCTGTGGCACTGATACCGTTTCTAAATCGTCTAGAACAACGTTATCGCTCTGTATATAACCAACATACCCATTATCTAACTGAACGGTATACCAACCTTCTCCAGTCTCCCAAATACGTAAACGTGCGTTATCAGGAACGTCTTTGTAAATACGAGAATGAATATCTGCTTCTGCTCGCAATGCTACTGTCTGGTCTGAACCTCCTGTGACTGTGTGAGCGTATTGAACTTTTTCGCCTGCTTTTAACAAAATCACAGCACCGGTAGTCGGATCTTCATATACATTAATGCCATACGTTTCTTTGAGTGGAGCTAGCGGTACATACAAAATGTCTCCTTCTTGTTGAGGAGCAAATCGCAATTGTACCAATTTCATATTCAGTTGTGCATCTTTACTTCCACTTTGTAATTGCACTAGATTGCGATCTGTTGTTAAAATGACTGATTGCGTTGCTTCTTCATAGCGAATCTTAGGATCTATCTGTTCTTGCAAAACAGGCAAAGGTAACTGTAAAGAATCTCCTGTACCTATTGCGGAATAAGGAAGGATCTCTCCTTTGATAAAAATAGGCTTGGTTAGGCCTTTCCAATCTGGGTCTTTATGTAAAGGGTTAGGGAAAATCTCAAATATCATCCAACCTACAACTAAAAAAGCAGCAAACCCTAGTATCCACCAACGACGTTTGTTTGATTTGCGTAGACGTGCTCGTTCTTTTCTATTCAAAGTATCCTCCTTGTGCTACGTGATTCAGGCTCATGCTGTTCTTTTCTACTTTTACCCTGCTAGTTGCACATCTAATAAAAAAAGCGCGAAAAACCATACGGTTTCTCGCGCTTTGGAAATTACTGTTGATTCAAGCCTCTGCAATGTGCGCAAGTTCCATAGAGCTCCATCCGATGCCCAGAAATCTGAAATCCTGTATGCCTGGCTGCTTGTTGTTCTACTGCTTCTAAAGAAGGATAACTAAAATCTTCGATTTTGCCACATTGCTGACAAATGACATGATAATGATCTGTGATATTCGCATCGAACCGACTGGAATTATCACCGTACGTTAATTCGTGCACCATACCTGCTTCAATAAACATTTTCAAATTATTATATACCGTAGCTACACTCATACTTGGAAACTGAGGTTCTAACGAACGATAAATTTCATCTGCTGTTGGATGTTCCATTGATTCTAATAAATAACTTAAAATCGCATGACGTTGAGGTGTAATCCGTACGCCACTGACTTTGAGTTGTTCTAATGCGTGTTGAACACTTGTCGTCATCTTATTCACCGCCTTATTGAACTTTCCGAAAAAAACTGTATGTCCGGTAAGAACTAATAAAAGAAGAAAGTGACCAGACAAGGCAGACATTCGTCAGCTTTAATTGTACGGTTAGATGAAGAGGATTGTCAACGCGACCTCTTTTAGTTGGCTGAGGTGGACTCTGTGACCGCTTCATCTGTGTTGGTTGTATTGCTTTTTGGTATATTGCTAGAAGATTTCGAATTGGTGGATGGATCAGTCTCTTCAGCATTGGATGGATCTATCGTCTGATCGTCATTATCTTTGATCATTGCATCACTGTTACGCATAATATTCAAATCACCATTACCATCTACCTGAATCGAATGATCTGCTGTACCAAATTCACCTGTGATTGTTCTTTTTTCAACTTTTAACGGTAAATCTGTATTGATCGTTCCATAACTATTAGATCCTGAAACTTTGTAATCGCCTGTAGGTGGTAAATACAGATGAATGACACCAACAGCGCTATATACCGACCAATCTCCGCCAATACTGACAGAACGAATCTCTATATTTCCATTTAACGATTCAGCTTTGACTGCAAAATTGGCTTCATCCACCATAACATTACCATTTCTTGTGTTGACATCAATATCACCAAGTCCACCGATTAATGAAACATCACCTACTTGGGTATACAATTTGGCAGCGCCGCTAATATCGCTAGCTTTATATGTGCCTTGCTTCGTATCTGCTTCGACATTACCTAAAATAGACGAAATGTCCATATTTCCATTAACCGTCTGAGCTTTGATATCCCCTACAAGGTTACGCATAATTAGACTACCATTTCCTGAACGTACAGCAATATTGCGTAATGCTTCAATATTGGTCATCGTGACTTTACCGTTGGTTGTCTGCACATTGATATCTAGCCGACTTTTTTCAGGTAATGTAATCTCCATATTGATTCGTGGTTGCCGATTGTTCGATTCTCCATACGTCTGGGTCTGTGGACGAATTGAAATCTCATCGCCTTCTGAAACTTCGATACTTGTAGCATCTGCAATTTTCTGTGCTTCCTCTGCTTTGATCTCATCGATCCAGACAACAGGGCGAACTTCGATTTTTTCGACATCCCCGCGATGAACGATTAAATCTCCGTTGATGCCTTCTACTGTTAATTCATCAGTATCTTTATCTATCGGAATCTCAACCGGCGTTAATTCTATTCGATTGCCAGATGCTTCGCTAAATTCAGAAGAAGCGGCGGTTAAATCTAAGCTTACTTTGCTCCATAAATATAAATACTGATTCTGCTCGGTCACGAAAAAAATAGCCGCAGTCGCAATCACAGCTGTCAGTATTCCTTTGATATCTAAACGGAATCTCATACGGTTACGCCGGGACAGCATATAAAAGATAATATATTCCAAACCCCAGCATACGAAAATAAGCGGCCACCATTGTAGAAGGATCATTAATTGGCTACCACCGCTCCATTGATCTATCCAGATTAATATACCCAATGCTATCCATAACAGGGAAGCTGTAATTCGTCCTACTCTAATTCTACCGGTCATTGCTAGCACCTCCTACCGCTTGAGATGTAGCAGAAGACTTGTGTTTCTGAATCGTACGATAGATACGTACCATTTGAAAAGCAAGCAGTCCTACTCCAATAACTATACAAACGACGGCGATAATATAACCGCCCCAAAAGCTTACGATATTGCGTAGCCAATACGGTCGTACTAAAAACATACAGATTAATAATCCTTCAGCCATCAATACTAAACCGAATGAAATGCCACGTACACCTGCAAATGACTTGCGGCGCTTGTACTTGGGAATCAATGCTTTTATATGATCGTTAATCCAATCTGTTGATTGCAAAACATCATATACATTATAAAAATAAATGACAGGAATCATTAATGCTAACAATATTAAAAGAGGTACGTTGATCTGAATGCCTTTCGATGTGAAATAAAAAAGGGCAGCAATATCAAGCAGTAAAACAGCAATAAACTGTATTCCCCTTTGCGCCAATCCTAGATACATATGACCAAATCCAGGAAGAATAGCAGCAATAAGAACAGCGATAAATTTACGTTTGAGAGGTAGCTTGGCAGGGGATTTCTTCACTGTTGATCATGCCTCCTTCTTCTTTGCTTTTACTCAATAGCAACTGCGGTGACTCCCTCAATCTTCTGAATACTGCCTATCAATTCTAATGAATCGTATTCGTGCTTGATCACTACGCTCAAACGAAGTTCAGTAACTAACAAATCAGATGTCATACTGATCCCGCCTCGTTCTTTAACATAAGTGACTTTTCTGATCTGGATATGTTCGCTATCCATAAAGCGAGAGATTTTATCTAATGTTAATGTCCCTGCTATGCCTTCAATCGTAATCTGATGATCTTTGCTACGACGAATATAACGTTGTTCTACGATATTAAGTACCCACAAATTCAAAAGAACGATCAATGTACAGACAAAAGCTGCAAAATAAAAACCAGCTCCAATCGCTAAACCAATCGCAGCTACTACCCAAAGTGAAGCGGCTGTAGTCAGACCAGTGATCGCTTTACCTGTAAATAAAATCGTACCTGCACCCAAAAATCCGATACCTGAAATAACCGCTGTAGCTAATCGAGCTGGATCAAGTCGTACATTCGGTTCTTTGACAAATTCAGCAAATCCATAGACTGAGAGCATCATAATCAAAGTAGAACCTACACATACTAAAATATGTGTTCGAAGTCCTGCTGCATGGCTAGAACGCTCTCGTTCCCAACCGATCAATCCGCCCATCAGCATAGATGCAACTAAACGAAGTAAAATATGAACATTGGTAATATACCAGGGATCAGACATTAGTCAACTGAGTCCTCCCTTACTTGAGAAAGAGAAGGATTTAACCGATGAAATGTTGTTAATTTCACTCCTGGTGCTACTTCAAATGTCTCTACCGGGCGAAATCCATATTTTTCATATAAAGCGACAGCAGGTTGATTTAACTTCCCTGTCGATACAATATATAAAGGAACATTAGGATATTGTGCAAACACATGCTCAATCAATTGACTTGCAATCCCTTGCCGAAAAGCAGTCGGATGCACCATCATTCGAGCGATTGTTAATGTATCATGTTCTTCTTGCTCTATAGAAATAACACCTTGAATTTCTTCGTACTCATTCACATACGCATAAAATGTTTCACCAGAACGACGAATACTTTCCACCGTATCCATTAATGGTGGAAGTTCTTTGAACCCGATCAATTCAGCTTCTAATCGATAAGCAATATGTTGTAACGCCCATATTTGTTGAACGGTATTGTCATCTTCTAATACACACTTTTGAATCACAAGATCACTCCTTGATCGCCAGATATAATGTATTCAAAAGCAAAAAAAGAACAATAAAAGAGACATGCCATATGGCATGCCCCTATATTCCTTTATCATTCCGGGATGATGCCAGATTAGCGAGGCAATAATTCAGCCAATAGTTTGTTAACCATACCTGGATTCGCTTTGCCTTTACTTTGCTTCATGACTTGTCCAACTAAAAAGCCAATCGCTTTGTCTTTGCCTGCTTGGTAATCTTCAACAGACTGCGGATTCGCAGCGATAACTGCTTCAACAATACCTTTGATTGCACCTTCATCACTAATCTGAGTTAATCCTTGCTCTTCTACAATTTGTTGCGGTAATTTGCCAGACTGTAGCATTTCTTTAAATACGGTTTTGGCAATTTTATTACTGATGGTTCCTTTTTCGATCAGTCCAATCAATTCACCTAGTGCTTGTCCTGTTAAAGGAACAGAGGCTAATTCAAGACTATTTGCGTTCAAATAACCTAGCAATTCCCCTTGCATCCAATTTGCTACCGATTTGGCATCACTGGTATACGTTAGGCTATCTTCAAATAGATCAGCTAAAGGTTTGGAAGAGGTGATAACACCTGCATCATATTCAGGCAATCCGTATTCTGAAGTATAACGAGCTTTACGTGCATCAGGTAATTCAGGAATAGAAGCTTGAATACGATCTTTCCATGCTTGATCGATATGCAATGTCACTAGATCTGGATCAGGGAAGTAACGATAATCATGCGATTCTTCTTTGCCACGCATCGATAATGTTTTGCCTTGAGCTTCATCCCAGCGACGTGTTTCTTGAATCACTTTGTCGCCATCATCCAAAATCTCAGCTTGACGATATTCTTCATACTCTAATCCTTTTTGTACACCACGGAAAGAGTTCATATTTTTAAGTTCAGCACGAGTACCAAATTCTTTTTGACCTGCTGGACGTAGACTGATATTCGCATCACAACGAAGTGATCCTTCTTCCATTTTCACATCAGATACATCGCAATACTGCATAATCGCACGAATCTTTTCCAAATAAGCACGCGCTTCTTCTGGTGAAGAAATATCAGGTTCCGATACAATTTCAATAAGAGGTGTACCGACACGGTTAAAATCAACCAAAGAGTCATATCCACCGGATGTATGTGTTAATTTACCTGCATCTTCTTCTAAATGCAGACGTGTAATCCCGATACGCTTGGTTGTACCATTCACTTCAATATCAACCCAACCATGTTCGCCGATCGGTTGGTCAAATTGAGAAATCTGATACGCTTTGGGAGAATCAGGATAGAAATAGTTTTTGCGATCAAACTTACTAACATCGCCTATTTTACAGTTAATCGCCATTGCTGCTTTCATTGCATAGTCAACAGCTTGACGATTTAGTACAGGCAATACACCTGGATGACCGAGACAAACAGGGCAAGTATGTGTATTGGCAGGTGCACCGAATGCTGTAGAACAGCCACAAAAGATTTTGGACTTGGTATGTAGTTCAACGTGAACTTCCAGTCCGATTACTGTTTCGTATTTGGACATACTGATAGGTTCCTCCTTCTTCATACGGTTTTAGAGCTGCGGCCGTTGTTGATGATTGGTATTTTGTTCAAAAGCGTGTGCCACGCGCAAAACCGTCTGTTCGTCGAAGGCTTTGCCGATAATTTGCATCCCTACAGGTAATCCAGAAGCAAATCCACAAGGAACACTGATTGCTGGAACACCTGCAAGACTTACAGGAATCGTCAAAATATCATTAAGATACATTGTCAATGGATCATCTAATTGCGAACCTAACTTAAAGGCTGTTGTCGGCGCAGTAGGTCCAATAATAACATCATATTTTTCAAATACATTATCAAAATCACGTTTGATCAATGTACGTACTTTTTGTGCTTTCAAATAATAAGCATCATAATAACCAGAACTTAACGCATATGTTCCAAGCATAATACGACGTTTCACTTCATCTCCGAATCCTTCACTACGCGATTGATGATACAACTCTAATAGATTGCCAGGATTCTCTGCACGTACACCATAACGTACGCCATCAAAGCGTGCTAGGTTGGAAGAAGCTTCAGAAGAAGCAAGCAGATAATATGTGGCTACTGCATATTCAGTATGTGGTAAAGATACTTCTTCCCACTCTGCACCCAATCCTTCTAACACAGCCAAAGCATCCATAATCGATTGCTTCACTTCTGCATCGACACCTTCACCGATGTATTCAGAAGGAACTGCAATTTTGAGACCTTTGATTTCACCGGACAATGCACTTACATAATCAGGAATATCCACTTTTGCAGATGTTGAATCTTTAGCATCATATCCTGCGATTGCTTGTAAAACGTAAGCCGAATCTTCTACATTTTTGGTCAAAGGGCCTATCTGGTCTAACGAAGATGCAAAGGCAACTAGACCAAAACGAGACACAAGACCGTAAGTCGGCTTCAATCCTACAACTCCACAATAAGAAGCAGGCTGACGAATTGATCCACCTGTATCTGATCCTAGCGTAAAGTAAGCTTCTCCTGCTGCTACAGCTGCTGCTGAACCACCACTTGAACCTCCAGGAACATAATCCAAGTTCCACGGATTGCGCACAGGTGCAAAGCTAGAGTTCTCATTAGAACCGCCCATAGCAAATTCATCCATATTTAGCTTGCCGATCGTAACAGCGTCTGCTTGACGAAGCTTGTCCGCTACGGTTGCGTTATAAATAGGATCATAATTTTTGAGAAATTGACTACCACATGTTGTGCGTAGCCCTTCTGTCACAATATTATCTTTAACCCCTACTGGAAGTCCAAACAGTAATCCGCGCGCTTCTCCGCTCACTAGCTTTTCATCTAGTGCTTTGGCAGACTCTGTTGCGCCTTCTTCGTTAAGTGTAAGGTATGCTTGTATTTTGTCGTCTTGTTCACCGATTGTCTTGAATGCTTGAGCTACAAGGTCGGTGACTGCCAAGTCTTTGGCATGAAGCCGATTATGTATTTCATTCAGACTCAAATCAAATAAAGTCAATGCAGGTTCCTCCTTCAATTCTGTTGATCACAGTGGTTGATCTATAGTCTATTCCAGTACAGCAGGTACTTTGAATTGTCCGTCTTCATCGTCTGGTGCATTACGCAACACTTTTTCAATCGGAAGACTTTCGTGAACTTCATCTTCACGCATTACATTACTTAAATGCAATACATGAGTAGTCGGCTCTACCTCTTCTGTATCTAATTCTTTTAATTTTTCTGCATATTTCAAAATAGCACTCAACTGCGCAGTAAACATTTCTTTCTCCTGCTCGCTCAAATCCAAACGTGCTAGCTTGGCTACATGCTCTACATCATTGATATTAATACTCAATTGTGGTTCCTCCCTCGCTGAAAATAACTTTTTTAATTATAGGGTAGATAAGGTGACAATTCAATTGAAGTTCTATAATAAATCGTTAGTTATTTGTAGATAATAAAAAAGAGCCGGCAAGCCGACTCTTTAAATCCATGCACGCAAATTAATTTGTTTTACAAAATCTGCTTGCGCTACAGTATCCGTCAAAGGTTCTTCCACAAACGGAAGTTCTTCGCCATTCATAATATGATAAAATAATTTCTCATTATGTGTCGCTAGAGCATAATCGATTAGCGCCTCGCGTCCGACTCGTTCAGCTTCCTGCCGGAGCAACCGTTCTTCTGGCTCAATATCACCGGAAGGAACAAAAAAATTACGATTGACCTTAGGAATACGAATGACATAATCGAAGGCATTATCAGGGTTACGGTCATATGCAATAACATATCCGTAATCTCCTACAGGCAGACTTTGCTCAAAGGTATCAGCGACAACTACGATTTTTTCTCCTAAATGCAGCATCGTGTAACTCCCCCTAGCTTTATCTACTTTATTTCTGTATCATACTAAAAAAAAATAACGATGTCCAATTTTATTACGAAAAATCAGGCTAATTACACTTGCATAACGTTTATTTCTATATCCAAAGTCGATTCATGTCATTTACTGGTCAATTATTAATCTTATTCAATAAAAAACACGCAAACCAGAGAAATGATCTCGATTTGCGTGTTGGAACTCTTTTCGAAGATTGTAATAGATTATGCCTTCAAATTAAGCAGGAACGTAAGGATTACTGGATTTCTCTGCACCGATTGACGTTTTGGGTCCATGACCTGGATATACCGTCACATCATCTGCCAAACGATATAGCTTGGTACGAATAGAATCAATCAATTGGCGTTCACTACCACCTGTAAGATCAGTACGACCTACACCCATACGGAATAAGACATCACCTGCAAATAGTTCTTTACCACAAAGGAAGCTTACACTCCCTGGTGAATGACCTGGCGTATGGTATACGGTGAAGGTATGACCGATTAACTTCAATTGTTGTCCTTCATCTAAAGCATATTCAGCAGGTTCGGCTGTAATCGGCGGTGTCACTTGAGACCAATTAGCAGAACCGTTTAATTTGGCATTGGTTAACCACTCTGCTTCTAGATCATGCAGGTATACAGGGCAGTTGCATAATGTACGCACTTCTTCTAGTCCACCCATATGATCAAAGTGAGCATGAGTTAGCAAAATCGCTTCTACGTTGAGGTTCAGTGATTGGATGCGGCGAACTAACGCGCCTGGATTCATACCTGGATCAATCACTATCGCATCGGAACTATTTTCAGCAATGAGTAAATACGCATTGGTCTGTAAAGGGCCTAACGAAAAACTTTCTATTTTGAACAAAATGTATTACACCCCCGATAAAATTTCACGCAATTCACGAATAATCATAGCGTGAGAAGCAGAACCTTCACCATACCGTTCAGCCATACCTTTACGGACAACAGCCATTTTTTCTTGATAGTCTGGTGCTTCACGATCTGGATTTTCCTGTTTGAAAGCGATCATTAATTCTTGTACGTGTTCTGGACGAGGTCCCCACTGAGCAAGCACATGTCCACCTGTATCTGTAATAATCACGACAGGTACAGAGCGACCACCCATTGTTAAATAGTCATCCATCGTATCAAAATGATCTTCCAAAATTAAAATTTTGGTTGGAATCTCTGCTTCTTCAAATGCACGGAATACGACAGGAACGTTACGAACGACATCTCCGCACCAATCTGCTGCTAGAATTAATGAGCGCAAATCATCACGATGAGCAAGCAATTTGAAAAACTCATGATCATCTAAATCCGTCCAGTTAAACAATTCGTATCCATGATGAAATTCGTCTTTATTTTGAGTCATCCCCTCCATAAATTCCTGAGGAGAAATTCCTTTTTCCCATTTATCTGCTAAGTTTGGTTTGTTCATAAGATTAGCCACCCTTCTTTTTGTTCTTCATCTTCCATTTAACCAAAAAGTAAGCTGCCAATAGCACAATAGCTGCAACAATCAATGGTACTGTATATTTGCTAGCGATATCATCAATATGTTCCCATTGACTTCCAAGTACCATTCCTAGATAAACAAATAGCGCAGACCATGGAATAACTGCAAGGGTAGTCAATAAAATAAAGCGCATATGTGACATTCTAGAAATGCCTGCCGGAATCGAGATCGCATGACGAACAACAGGAATAAAGCGTGCTGTAAAAATAACACCTGAACCATATTTATCAAACCATGCTTCGGCATGATCGATATGGCTTTTTTTGATCAAAATGTATTTGCCGTACTTTTCCAAAACAGGTCTACCGCCATACCGTCCTATCCAGTAAATAAATAGCTGAGCAACAACGCCCCCTACTGTTCCGAAAAAGACAGCTCCAAAATAATTGATCGCTCCTGTGGAGACGAGATATCCTCCATAAGCCAGTACAATCTCACTTGGAATGACTTCAATCATCAATCCAAGCATAATTCCAAAATACCCAAGTTGTTGAACCCAATGCAATAATTGGGCAATAATATCAGATATAATTTCCACCAATCCTCCTTAACCCATTGTTTGATGTGTATTGTTCTGTATCTTTGTATCCCATATTTATGTATTCCCATGTCAGTACAAGTAAGCCAGCTATCACGATGTTCTGTTATTTTAGCACAGCCCATAGAAGGCATTCCACTATGTACCAGAGTGACTGAATCCCCTCTGCCCATGAAAAAAGCTGAACTCGCTGTTAAACAACGAATCCAGCTTGGATTATACCATAAAATATAGATTATACTAATGATTTTTGATAATGCTGTAGCAGATCTTTGCATGCATTTTCAAGATATGGCTTGGCTTGAATCATATCCCGAAATGCTGTATATTCCTGCCACATTTCCGCCGATTGCTCTGTATCTGCTTTGACAGCACGAATTAAAATATTTTTGGGCGTATGCTCCATATCTATAAATTCAAGCAATTGCGTTTTGTATCCTAACAGATCAAGCAATTTGGCACGTATCGCATCGGTAGCTAGTGCAGAAAAACGCTCTTTTAAAATACCATGCGATAATAGTGGACTCATAGTATCGTTCTGAATCTGGCTGAATAATTCATGCTGACAGCAAGGAACCGATAAAATAACAGATGCGTTCCAGCGTACTGCTTTTTCTAACGCGGCATCTGTTGCTGTATCGCAAGCATGCAATGTCACTACCATATCGACTTGTTCTAGCTCATTGTAATCTGCAATATCACCGACTAAAAACTTCAATTGATCATAATGAAGTTTTTCTGCTAATTGGCTACAATGTTGGATCACATCTGCTTTGAGATCAAGACCGACAATATTTAGCGGACGATGTTGTTGGATATTCAGATAATGATAGAGCGCAAATGTAAGATATGATTTACCACATCCAAAATCAACAATCGTTAACTCTTTGTTAACCGGTAAAGAAGGAAGTACATCTTGTACCATTTCCAAAAAGCGATTGATCTGGCGGAACTTATCATATTTACGAGCCAATACTTTGCCGTCTGCATTCATAATACCTAGTTCAATCAGAAAAGGAACAGGTTCGCCATCTTCAAGAATATATTGCTTTTTGCGATTATGATTAAGATCGGTCGATGTTTTGGTTGGTGTTTTGGTCAAAATAGATACTTTATACTTTTTGCTAATCAGCACTTGATAATCCGCTTCTTTGGTACAGATAAGCCCCTGACGCATCGTTTCTTGTAATAATGCAAATAATGTCGTTATGGCTTCTGCTGGTAACAGATTATCATGAGTCACTTTGTTGCTGTAATGATATGCGAATTGGTAATGAAGTTGCTTTTTCAATTCGACAGGTTTGATGATGACTTTGGTAAAAGCATCATTATCTTTTTTACGAAGTTGGCTTAGAGTTGCTGTAATTAGCTCGCCAGCTTCGATACATTGAGTAATTAATCGTTGCAGTGAATCCATGGTGTACAGCTCGCTTTCTGTCTTTCAACTTAATTTGACTGGGCTTCAAGCTCGGCATGTGCTGTAGTCAGCTCTGCACGAGATACGCCACCTTCTTCTAACTGTTCATCGCTTAATAATAGTAGACGTTGATACAGCGCCTGACCTTCTGTATGACCTTGTGCAGGATAAAGCTCGGTAAGACGCTTCAAAGCATCTACTGCATTATCGTAGTAGCCTTCTTGCTCTTCATACTGGACAAATAGATGCTCAACCGCAGCCGGCAGTGCATAGTCTGCTAATTCATCGGTTAATTGATCGATCTGCTCTGGATAATCAAACATTGTCCGATCGGCATCATTAACTGCACAATATAAAAATAAATGTAAAGACTTAATTCGGCGTACGGCTGCTTCTTGTTCTTGCTCGCTTAATTCGTAAATATCTGCTTCTTCACGCATCAATCTTGCTAATGCTTGCAGACGATCGACTTCAACCACTGAACCGATACGGAATAGTTCTATTACTTCTTCTGCTGGCAATCGGTTAATCAATCCATTATTCAACTGGAACTTCTGGCGAACCATATCATCCAATTCCCAGAGCGCTTCTGTTAATTTCTTTTGTTGCTTTAATCCGAATACTTTCGAAATTACCGATGCCATATCTTCAATCATACCCATAAGGTAATCATTTCTGAACATTCCTATCCCGCCTTTAATATTAATCTTTTCGTTGATTTTCCATAAAATCATGAATAATATTGACCAATTGTTCAGGTGCTTCCATCATACTCATATGTGCAATATCTGGAATAACTGCTGTTGTAATATTCGTAGAATCTGCAATAAACATTCGATCAGGTGGAGCAATCGGATCATCTGCCCCGGCTACTAATAATACAGGAACATTTGCGTTTTGGATAATATGCAATCGTTCAGGACGTTCTCGCATCGCCGCCGCTGCTCCACATGCACCTTCTGGAGAAGTAATATAACCGATCTCTTTTACCTTTAATACAGATTCAGGTAATTTGTAGACTAAATGCGAAGCAAATAACCCTTCAGCAAATCCATCGACAAAGTCGATAATACCTGTTGTACGAATCTGTGTAATAGTATTCAAGCGCTTCTGCTTCGCTTCTTCTGTATCTTCGTATGCTGTGGAATGTACAAGTCCCCACGCTTTAATATATGAAGGATATAGATCGACCAACGCTAATGTAGTATATCCACCCATCGAGTGCCCCAGTACGGTCACTTGTTGTAGACCAAGTTCATCTAATACGTTCACCACATCAGCCGCCATGTCTTCTATTGTATAAGGATCTGTTGATACAGGGCTATGACCATGTCCACGCAGATCCGGCACAATACAACGATAATGTCTTGATAAAAGAGGAATTACTTCATCCCAATACGCTGAACTTCCTAGAAAACCATGTAATAATACAATCGGCTCTCCTTGACCAGTATCTGAAAAATGTAATTTGATCGGTTGCTGTTCTGTTGGTTGACTCATATCCTCATCTCCTATCAATAATGAAATAACGTTGATTCCTTTTATTTTAATATACCTAGCCCTTGAACAACAGCTTGGACAATATCTTGTGACATATTCATCACTGTATGCAGTGAAGTGGTCTGAAGTGTCCAATATGGTTTGGGGCCATTTTCATTGACAATCGCTGCGATACTATAATTGCCTACTCCAGGAAAACGTCCTCCTACCGATAATGCAGGAAATAGTGGAGTTGCTCCTATACTATACAACCCCACAGTATGATGTCTACCCAGACACGCATCAATAGCTATCACTTGGAGATGCTCTTCAATTTGGGGAATACGTTCATGAAGATTATGAGCATCACAAGGAAAGTCCATCGTACCTATAACATGAGGCAGTCCATAAGCGACTAGCCCGCTACCGGTTAAAGGCCCTAACGCATCTCCTGTAGAACGATCTGTACCAATACACACAAAAGCTAATGTATCTATAGCATGAGTAGCTCCTATATCGCGAAAAAAATCAGTCAGTCCATCTTGATTTACATTGCGACGATCTTGATTATCATAAGGAAGCAGACTGGAACGACGATTGATCATAATAAAAACCATGTCCCTCCTTTTATCAACATATATACGTACTTGAGGTACGATTCGATAGCGTATCTTATCGATACTCATTTTACCTTATGCAACAAGTTACCGCAAAATAATTGGTTCCCCATCATTATCCATGATACAATACAAAAAATAAGCTAATGCTTAATGAAGAAAGGAAGAACCCATTCATGGATTTGTCTCAACCTACCCAAGAAAATATCGCTTTTATGATTGAAGGCATCAAAACCAAACTTCGGATGGCCAGCGGAGCAGCAATGCAAGCTTCTGCTTTTTCAACCGAACAATACGAAGATATTCAAGAAGTATACGATATCGTGATCAATAAGCCGAACTTGAGTATTAGTGAAGTAGAAGCTTTAGTGTCTGAATTAGGACGTTTACGTAAAAAATAAATAAAATGAATGAGTCTTTCCTGAATAATAAGGAGAGGCTTTTTTTATATTCGATTCATTTGTTAAACTAGGGTTAAATTAAACATAACTCTATGTAAAGAAAGAAGGCGATACAGATGTCATCCGAGCAGTTCTCTAATTCCAAACATGAACAACCCCAACGATTTTCTTCTATTCCGATCTGGCTCCTTATTGTTATGGTATTGGTAGGTGGAGGTGTAGCTTCCTTCCTATTATTAAGAGGAATCGTATGGATTGTTGAATCGATAGCATTATATGATATACACACATGGGAAAAAGGGCTTCAAGCGTATGTACGTACATTCCATGAAGAACCTGTACGAACGATTATGTTATTTTTCACTTATATGGGTTCATTTTATTCTACAGTGTTTGTAGCATTATCATTTTCGATCTTATTTATGTTCCATAATATGTATCGTGAAGGATTGGCTCTGCTCGTTACAACAGCAGGCGCATGGCAAATCAATGTATTGCTCAAATCTTTCTTTATGCGTCCACGTCCTGATCTTGAATTTTGGACGCATGCTTCAGGTTATAGCTTCCCCAGTGGTCATTCTACAATTGCAGCCGCGATGTATGGTATGCTTTTTGTCATCTGGTCGATGCATCGTAGAAGACGTCACTTGTCGATTGCCCTTCCAGTCATTTGTGGTATTTTCCTCATTGTAGGTATAGGTCTATCTAGAGTATATTTGGGTGTACATTACCCTACAGATATTATTGGTGGCTATATTGCTGGTTCACTTTGGCTGTCTGCTTGTGCTTATTCTTTACACTTATGGAGACATTCCGATGAACAAAGGGCTTCGATTCGCTATTGAATAGAAGAAATGTAATGTTTCACCTTTTGGTACTGGGTTTATATACGAAGTAAGACAAACTGCTAACTGATTGATATTACGACAGGTGTTTTGACTTGTTCAGCAAAGGAGGCGATTACGATGTGGGGCATTATTATCAGTATTGTTATGGCGGTTATTATCGGCGTTATTGGTAATGCACTTGCAGGTAATGAAATGCCAGGTGGCATTATCGGGGCTGCTATTGCTGGATTTGTAGGCGCTTGGTTAGGCGCTCTCGTATTTGGTCATTTTGGACCAACGATTGGAGATTTTGCTATTATTCCTGCAATACTAGGAACTGCTATTTTTGTGTTTTTGCTTGGTCTGGTTTCCAGATTGTTCAGAAGAACAGCCTGAACCTTTACCAGCATCACATATATAAGCCATACTTAACGTGAGCTACACATAATACCTGAACTTCGAGAACAGCTTTATTAAGGAATAACATATGGCTAATTTTTTTCTTACTTACAAAGATTGATCTGTTCAGACAAATCGATCTAAATTAAATCAAGGAGTGATTAATAATGAATGAAGTCGAAAAACAGTACCCAGTCCAAACAAGTTCTACATTTGTAAAAGGTGTATTTATCGGAGGATTGTTGGGAGCAGCAGCAGCATTGTTGTTCGCACCAAAACCAGGTCGTGAACTACGCGGCGATATTTCTGAAAAATTTGTAGAAGCTTCTGATAAAACGAAAGAAGTTGCAGGTAATGTAACTGATCGTACGAAAGAGATTGCTACTACTGTAGCAGATCAAACTTCTCAAGTAGCTGGTCTAGTAAGCGATTCTGCTGTTTCTTTAGCTCAAACGGTATCTACTAAAGCTAAAGATGTAGCTAGATCTATCACTGAAAACAAAGAAACAGTAAGTAACTCTTTGGCTGATGCTGCTCAAAGCGTAGCTAAAGACGTTAAAGAAGCTTCTGATAATGTAAGCAAAGATGTAAAAGATGCTTCTAACGACGTTGCTAAAGACGTAAAAAGCGCTTCTAACGATGTAGCTAAAGAAGCTCAAAATAAAAGCAATGAAGTGAAAAAAGAAGTGAATTCTACAACGGGTAGCAACAACACAAGTTTCCCTACACGTTAATAGGTATTCACCAATAGCCGGCTCATTGCAGTCGGCTATTTTTATGTCCGGTTCATAGAACATCTGAAATATATACTTAATTGATCTTATTATTTATACGAAAGCGAGGGAATATCCGATGGCTCATGACACCAAAGACAAGGAAGTATCACCACGGTCTCCAGAACTCGTCAAACCTCCTAGTGAAATTGGAGAGCATCCTTTTGAATTACGCCATGAAGTAAAACGACTCAATGAACGTCTGGATCAGATTGCAGAAGCGTTGGATAAAGCAGAGATTCAGGACATTATTGAGAACTATAGTAGTGTCAAACGCAGACTGGTTGTTAACTTTATTGCGGGTGCAGCACGTGGTCTAGGGCTATCTTTAGGAACGATTGTTATTCTAGCGATTCTGGGTTTTATACTAAGCCAATTGGTTTCTCTTCCTCTGATCGGAAACTATATTGCTCAAATCCTAGATTATGTGAAAGCTTCCCAAGGTAGATAAGACGATATAATTTTCTATCAAAGTCAAAAAACCTCTATGTTCAATATATCCCCTACATAGTATAGGGATTGAATATAGAGGTTTTTTGATGTATTTAGCTCTATATACTTACAAAAAATGCGCTTTTACTATTCCATTGTTCGGAACAATAAAGCGCATTTTAACAATCTTCTATTTTCCAAAGTATCCTAGCATCATTGCTGCACTTCGTGGCATGTATAAAATGCATTTAGCCTGAAGTGGAAGCATTTGACATGATCTGCTTCAACTTTTCAGTTGCCCGTTTTTGGATACGGGATACACTCATCTGAGATACACCAAGCTTTTGAGCAATCGCGCGTTGAGATTGACCTTCCTGGAAAGCCAATAACAATACTTTTTGTTCTTGCTCTTTCAATTGACTAAGCGCTTGTTGTAAATCCATACGTTTCTCGACAGAATCGTAATCATTTACATCTGCACTAATCAATTCACCTAGTGTAGCCGCACTCTCCTCTTGTGAAAGTGGAGAATCCAAAGATACATAGTGATAGCATTCACGTCCAGCTAGAACCTCAATTGTTTCTTCTTCAGATAGATCTAGAAAATGAGCAATCTCACGCACATGGGGCGAACGTTCCAATTTCATGGTCAATTCATCGATAGCTTGTTGTACTAATGCTCCCTTTTCTTTAATACGACGGGGAACCTGTATGTACCAAGATTTATCGCGCAAGAAATTTTTCATATGCCCGATCATACTCTTCATCGCATATGGTTCGAAAGGAATCCCAAGTGAGATATCGTATTGCTGCAACAAACGGATTAATGCCATCTGACCTACTTGATACAAATCTTCGTACAAGTCCGGTCGGTTACGGGCAATTTTACCCGAAGCCATTTTGACCATAGGCTCGTACTTTTTGATCAGTACTGTAGCGATGTCATTATCTTTTGTTTGTTGATACTCCCAGATCATACTGATTGCCTCGTCCATAGACTCGGGGGGAGTTAATCTTTCACTCATACAGTTTCCTCGCTTAGAGCAAGGTTTTTAGATAATACTACACGAGTACCTTGACCAGCAGAATTTTCGATACTCACATTGTCCATCAATGCTTGCATCAAATAAAAACCTAATCCACCGATTTGTACATCGTTTAGGTCTTTATCATGAAGTGTATTGTTCTGTCCCATATCCTTTACTGATTCGAAGCTCTCCCCTTCATCTTCGACAATAATGGATAATGTTTCTTCACCAACTTCAAAAGTCACTTCCACATGTCCTCCCTCTTGTCCGTACGCATACAACACAGAGTTATTACAAGCTTCAGAGACAGCTACTTTCATATCTTCAATATCTTCATAAGAAAAGCCCATTTTAGAAGCAATTCCATACAAATTTAGTCTTACAACGTCCACAAATTCTGCCGTCGCAGGCAAATTAAGAACTACTTTTTGAGTATCAGCATTCATTCGATGTTCGATCCTTTCCTATTGGGAATTCTCCTGAGGGACAAAAAACTTAGCAATACCAGTCATTTCAAATAACTTTTGAATCTGTGGAGGAACTTCTTCAACAGTAAAGCTGGCATTCATACCGTGCCGTGCTTTTAGAATCGAAAGTAGAATACCAATACCAGTACTGTCAATATATTTCAGGTCTTTCATATTGATAATTAAATCTTGTTCTGCTTCCCCAACAAGCGGTTCCATAACAAGACGGAATTCCGGAGCAACCGATAAATCCATTTCCCCACTTAAAAATACGGTGCATGCTCTTTCATCCATTTCAGTTACAACATTAAATTTCTCATTTTTATTAGTAGTCATAGACATTCTCCCCTGAACAATGGTTTCTTTACTAATAACCCAACTGCAAAACTTCTGAAACATCCAAAATATAACATAAAAAATAGAGCAATAAAACTACTTTAATTCATTGTCTCAACAAATGTATAAATAAGAAAATAATTCTATCTCTTGTAAGTATACGCTCACTACAGGACATAAACATTATTTTCTTATCAGCAGATCTTATTTTATTTAAAAGACTGTTTTTTTGGTTTCATAATTATGAGGATTGGCAGAGTAATGTTCAAGCATATTTTTAACACTCATTAATTTGACAGGCTTGCTAATATAATCATCCATACCTGCTGCAAAGCAGCGTCCTTTGATACCTTCCATAACATCAGCAGTCATTGCAATAATAATAGGATTTTCTTCTTTTTGAATACTTCGAATCATTCTTGTTGCTTCTAGGCCATCAATATTAGGCATTTGAACATCCATAAAAATATAATCGTATTGATGAACCGAAGCCATTCGAATCGCTTCTTCTCCATCATCTGCCATATCCGGATTGTATCCTAGACGATTAAGCATACTTACCATTAATTTCTGATTGATAGGGTGATCATCTACAACAAGAATATTAGGAGCCGATGAATGTCTATTCGACCATAGATGCTCTGCACGCTCTTCTAACAATCCAAGCGTGGGATCCTCCATAACATATTCGCCTGTGCAAATCGTAAATACAAATACAGCACCTGAGCCTTCATGAAGCGGTGTATTCTCTAATCGAATATCGCCATCCATCATTTGAACCAAGTTTTTGCAAATAGCTAAGCCAAGACCTGTACCACCGTACTTTCTTGTCATCGAAGAATCAAGCTGTGAAAACGGTTGGAATAATTGTTCACGTTTCTCTTCAGCAATGCCAATTCCAGTATCTTTCACTCTAAATTCAAGTTCTAACCGATCTGCTAGTTTATCTTTGATCATGACTTCTAGATAAACTCCGCCTTCATCTGTAAATTTAATAGCATTCGCTGTTAAATTGATCAATACCTGGCGCAAGCGAGCCATATCTCCATACAGATAAGCTGGTACATCTTCTGTTACAGAATACATTAACTCTAGATTTTTTTTGCCAGCATCGACAGAGAACAGACTGAATACTTCTGAAATACAAGCTTCCAGTGAGAAAGGATGTTCTTCCAATTCCATTTTACCGGATTCCATTTTAGTAAAATCAAGAATATCGTTAATGACCATAACCAATGTATCTGCACTGCTTCGAATAATCGAAGCATATTCTTTTTGTTCTTCTTGAAGTTCAGTATCCATCAATAGATCAATCATGCCGATTACACCATTCATCGGTGTACGAATCTCATGACTCATCATTGCCAAAAATTCTGTTTTTGCTTTGGCTGCGATTTCTGCTGCTTCTTTGGCTATCGTTAATTCTTGATTGATTTTTTCCAATTCCAATGTTTTTTGTTGCAATAACATCGATTGCGTTTTATGACGTTTATTGGTCAAATACATACTTACAAATCCTTCAATTTTGGACTTGAGGATCTGTGGAATAAATGGTTTGACCATATAATCAATTGCACCCGCAGAGTAACCTGCGAATAAGTGCTCAGATTCTTTGCTATTTGCAGATATAAAAATGATCGGAATTTCTTTTGTTTTTTCACGCGCTTTGATTAGTTTGGCCGTTTCAATCCCGTCCATCCCTGGCATCTGTACATCGAGTACAATTACAGCAAATTCATCTTTTAGCAAACAGCGTAATGCTTCTTCACCGGATGTTGCTTTAACCAGATTATAACGTTCACTCTCAAGAACGGCTTCCAGAGCGAGCAAGTTTTCAGGTCGATCATCTACTAATAAGATATGAATCGGTTCATGAAACCTCATGGAATCCCCCTACAATCTCTAATTAATTTTGCGATATACTTTCTCTACGCGATCCAATAATTCATAACTATCACTGTATTCTGTAAATTGCATCGATTCTTTGGAGCCTAGTACTAATATGCCAAAACGACTCAAGCTCTCGTTAAACAATCCGTGAACTTGATCACGTAATTCATCATTAAAATAAATCATAACATTGCGGCAAAGAATAACGTTAAATTCGTTAAATGAACGATCTGTTGCTAGATTATGCTCAGCAAAGATCATATTTTTTCGTAAAAACGGTTGAAAGATTACAGAACTATATTTCGCTGTATAATATTCAGAAAACGAACGCTTCCCGCCCGCTTCTAGATAATTTTTAGTGTAAAGTTGCATACGTTCTATTCCAAATACACCTTCACGCGCTTGTTGCAAAGAACGGTTATTCATATCCGTCGCATAAATTCTTGCTTTATCTAACAAACCCTCTTCATGCAATAAGATTGCCATTGAATAGACTTCTTCTCCTGTAGAACATCCAGCATGCCAGATCCGAATATAAGGATACGTCCGTAATAAAGGAACGACTTTCTCACGAAACATACGAAAAAGAGAAGGGTCACGAAACATTTCAGTGACCGGTATCGATAAATTCTGTACTAAGCGTTCAAAACAAGCACGATCATGCAGTACTTTTTCTTGAAGTGCTGAGATAGATTTAAGATTCTCTGCATGCACATGATGCCAGATTCGTCTGGTTAAAGAAGCTCTGGCATAATTGCGAAAATCGTAACCATATAGACGATGAACTCCATCCATAAGCAAATCAACTTCGATATTTTCGCGTTCTGCCAGATTATTGACAATCATTTCATCCGCTTGGGGCGGTTCGGATTTGATTGGTAATTGGTCACGTTCTGTCTGTGTCATTATATTCAGCCCCGATTCAATATTTCTTGTATATTTTTCAAGTGTAAAATGTCTGTGAAAGATATAAAACTTCAGTATTACTATCCATTACCCAAATTATTCACTTACGAATACAACCATACACGCATTAATGATAAAAGTTGGTCCGTTTGAATCGGTTTTTTCACATAATCGGAAGCACCGGCTTCAATACATTTCGCTCGATCATCTTTCATCGCTTTCGCGGTCAGTGCAATAATTGGTAATTTCTCATAAGCTGGAATTTGGCGAATAATACGCATCGCTTCGTATCCATCCATTTCTGGCATCATCATATCCATCAATACCAGATCAAAATCATCCTGCTGTAAAAGTTCTATCGCTTCCCGTCCATTTTCAGCAAATGTAACATCCATCCGATATCCTTCTAACACACTGGATAAAGCAAATACGTTACGCACATCATCATCGACTAACAAAATGCGTTTGCCTTCAAACAATGTTTCTTTATTATGCAGCTTTTGTAAAATACGACGCTTATCTTCTGGTAAATCAGCTTCGACACGATGTAAGAACAACGTAGTCTCATCTAACAAACGCTCTGGAGATTTCACATCTTTAATAATAATAGACTCTGCATATTTGCGTAATTGTGTTTCTTCTTTATTATCGAGTTCTTTACCTGTATAAATAATAATCGGTAGATCACTCAATTGTTGATCATCACGAATACGATCTAATAATTCGAAGCCTGTCATATCTGTAAGCATTAGATCCAGTACCATACAATCATAACGCTTGCTTCGTAGTTCATTAAGAGCTTCTACGCCTGTAGATACAGCAGTGATCGCAACATCATCATGTCCTATCAATTCAATAATCGATTTACGTTGATTTTCATCATCTTCGACAATTAATAATTGTTTGAGGCTTTGATCTGTATAAGATTCCAAATGAGAGAATGCTTGTTCAAGCGATTCTTTGCTTGATGGCTTTTTGAGATAGGCAATCGCTCCCATCATTAATCCTTGCTTCACATCATCGACGACAGAGATCACATGAACAGGAATATGACGTGTATGAGCATTACTTTTCAGTTCACTCAAAATTGACCAACCATCCATAATAGGTAGCTGGATATCAAGAATAATCGCATCCGGAATATACGTTTTGGCCATATGCATACCTGTATCACCTTGCATAGCGACTAAAGCTTTAAATCCACGACCACGAGCCATTTCTAATAAGATTTTAGCAAAATTCACATCATCTTCGATAATCAAAATAACTTTATCGTTTTTACTCAAACGATCTCGATCATCTGCTAATGGTTGTGGAATAATCATTTGTTCTTCATTCATACTATTTTTGTTAGGTGTTAATGAACCTGGTGAATTGCGAAGCAATTGCTCTGTAAAGTCAGCTGGCGTATATACATCACGGTTCGCTGTATTTGTGTCCGATTCTTCTGCTTGTGTTACCTGTTCATCGGTCAGTGCATCTTGTCTTGGCAAATAAAGTGTAAAAGCACTGCCTTTATTTTCTTCCGATTCCAGTCCGATTCCCCCACCAAGTAGACGGGATAATTCACGACTGATCGATAATCCTAATCCTGTACCACCGTACTTACGACTGGTTGTACCATCTACCTGTTGGAAAGCTTCAAAAATAATATCTTGTTTATCTGCTGGAATACCAATACCACTGTCTTTTACTGTAATAGCTATATAATCATGCTTGCGATTCAGATAAGAAGGTACTTGTTCCGCAGCAGGAATTTTAATATTGACATCAATATGACCTTTATCTGTAAATTTGAACGCATTCGATAACATATTACGCAACACTTGCTTCACTCGATGATCGTCTGTCACTACAGCTTCTGGAACATTATCATCAATATTGATATTTAGATCTATTCCTTTTTGGATAGCCACCGGAGCAAAGTTCATATTTACAAATGTTTCGATCGCTTTCATCGGTACAGCCTCTAGATTAATATCCATTTTACCTGCATCTACTTTGGATAAGTCTAAAATTTCATCAATCATTTTCAGTAGATCCGCTCCGGACATATAGATCGTGCTTGCATACTCTACCTGTTTCTCGGTCAGATTACCGCCTTTGTTCTCTGTAAGCAATTGAGAAAGAATCAATAAACTGTTGAGCGGAGTACGTAATTCATGAGACATATTAGCAAGGAATTCTGATTTGTATTTACTGCTTATTGATAATTGTTGTGCTTGTTGTTCTAATCGGTGACGACTTTGTTCGATCTCTTGATTCTGCTCTTCCACTTGTTGTACTTGTTCTTGTAATTCACGTGTCTTCGCAATTAATTCCGTGTTGAAATGTTCCAACTCTTCTTGCTGACGTTGTAACAAATCTTCTGAACGCTTCAACTCTTCTGTTTGTTCTTCCAGATTTTCGTTGGTGCGTTTTAGTTCTTCTTGTTGCATTTGCAATTCTTCAGACTGACTTTGCAATTCTTCCGTCATTGCTTGCGATTCACGCAATAACTCTTCGATATGCAATCGACGATTAATATTATTCAAAATCACGCCTAAATTATGGCACAACAGCGCAAGTAATTGTTTTTGTAACTCTGTAAATGTGCCTAAAGAAGCTAATTCAATAACACCTAACAATTCATCATCAAATAAAATCGGATAGATCATAATACTTTGAGGTGGGTTCTGCCCTGTTGCTGAATGAACAGAAACATAATTATCAGGTACATGATCTAACATGATAGGGTGTTGATCAGAAGCACATTGTCCTGCAAGACCTTCTCCCAACATCAAAGTAGGCTTCGCTTGTAATATACCTTCGCCTGCATAAGATGCTTGCAAAGCAAGTTCATTAGGGTTGTTAATCTTACGTACATAAAGTGCACCAAAATGTGCGCCCAATGTCGGAGAAAATTCATTGATAAATGTCTGTGCACTCTGCTCTAATGTGCTAACGCCACGTAATAACTCTGTAATGCGTGCACTGTTCGAGTTGAGCCATGATTGATCTTGTTGTGCTTTTTGATAACGATGCTCTGCTTCTCGTTGCTGTTCCAGATCGGTTGCCATCTCTTGAAACACACGAGCTACATCGCCGATCTCGTCTTTGGATTGAACTTTAATTCGGCTGATCGCCCGCAAACGCCCTTCCGAAAAACCGTTGATCATTAAGGAAACTGTCCCCAGTCCTTTACTAATACTTGGAATAATCCATAACATAATCAGTAGACTCAACAAAATGCCACCTAACATCACAAAGGTGGTTGTCTGAATAGAGTTCTGATATGCTTGGTTCGCATTTTTTATTTCTTGATCGATAGCAAGGTCTTGATAGTCTGCTAATGCGTTCGCTAGAGCACCCAAATTATTCTGAGCAGCTAGCCCTGTGCCGGTACGATAATTGTTAGCTTGAGCAATCTGATTATCTTCTAATAGATTCAATACTTGATCGCCATAAGCATCAAAGTCTGTCCAAGCATCAGCGACTTCATTAACCATTTGCTTTTCTTCTAACGTTTGAGCACTCTTTTGTAATAAATCTACATTTTTTTGAGCATCATCACTTAACTTCTGTACAGTAGCACGACTTTCGGATACAGATTCTGATGAAGCGCTTAGCAATTGATTCGCTAACGCTTTGGCAATACTATTCATATCCCCGCGCAAGCTTGTAGAATATCTTACTTTTAAATACCGATCTTGATACACTTTATCTAACTGTGCATTCATGTAATTCATTCGATCATAACTGATAAAAGCCAGCGTCATCATTGTCAAAATGATAACGCTGAATCCTATAACCAGCTTCGTTCTAATTTTCATCCAAGCTCCGCTCCTTCAGCCAAAGAAATCCATACTAAGCATTTATCATCATCACGTTCTTGTGAAGATATCTCGTCAAAAAATACTTTTTCAATCTGTTGTTTATTGATGTGATGACTGGATTTCAATTCATTGATCAAGAATTCTAATTGTACATCTTGATCACCTTCAACCATTTCCAGCAAACCATCGGTATAAAGGACAAGGTGAGCAGCGCCTTCATATGAAAAGCTTTTCGGTTCTGCTTCAATACGATCAAATAATCCAACCGGGAATGTAGTGGTAGACAATTTGGTAATCTCCCCATCGTCATGGAAAAATAGTCCTGGTGGATGACCCGCATTTACATAATCTACCCGTTTGTATTTGGTATCGACAACCAGATAAATAGCGGTAAAGTAGTATTGCACCAGTTGATTTTCGATATGCAATTGATTAAAGCGTCGATTCAGCTCCTGGATTACTTTTTCTGGTTCTACATAAGTCGTTACTGTATCTTTCAATACAGAAGCGATAAACATACAGAATAAAGAAGAAGAAATACCATGTCCCATCATATCTAACAAAATAACTCCATATCGTCCTTCACCTAACGGATACCAGGCATACAGATCTCCTGCTAGTTCAAATGAAGGCTTGTAAAGTGCTTCAATTTGAATATTGGTTTCTTGAATAGGTACACTTAATACAGCATGCTGTACCTGACTTGCTAATTTCAACTCATCTTGAATATGTTGATCACGCTCTTTGTGCCAATCTTTTTCATGTTTTAGACGTAACGCAAGGCGAATTCTTGCTAACAGTTCCACTTTGTTAATCGGTTTGGTCACATAATCGACTGCCCCTGCATCCAAAGCTTCAGCTAACTTTTTAGAATCCCCTACAGCGGTAACCATAATAATCGGAATATCACGTAGTTCATCATGTTGTTGTACTATCCGACAAGCTTCAATTCCATCCATTTCCGGCATCATCATATCTAGCAATACCAGATCCACTTTGTTCATCTTCGGTACATTGACTACACCTGAATCTTCAATCCCTAAATATCCAAACATTTCACGTGCAGAAGAAGAAGTCGTTATATTTGTATATTTTTCTCGCTTAAGAATTTCACGAATAATAATCACATTAGTAGGGTTATCATCAACTATTAATATATGCATAATTTCTCCTTGTCGCCTTATTTCAGCTTTTTTAGACGTATACTGATTGATATACATTACCAAATGCAGTTTCTATTATAGATCAAATACCTCTTTTGTCCAAAAAGAAGCTGTATCAAAACTCGTCAAAAAACCTTCAATTCTACTAAAAAGTAAAATTGAAGGTAGACGATTCACTGTTATATTTTGATACAACTTCTTTATGATTTACGATTGGCAATAACAAGTACTTTGCCCAAATCGAGTTCACTTTCATAGAAATCAGCCTCTTCTTTCGTAAAGCCCATAGATGTAATTTTGGAGCGCAATTCGTCTCCCCGTGAACGGAAAAAGTTAGCTACAGAATCGAACATTCCTTCTTCTTTCACGCCAACTTCTTTGGCATTAGCTGTTTCTGCAATTTTTTCAGTACGGTCTTTTTGATGTGCAAGTACATAAATCTCTTCAACGCTATATCCTGTATTACGCAGGTTTTTAGCTTCTTCGACTGCTTGTACACCATTTTCGACTACTTTAGCATAAGCTTTGGAATCTGTTGAACTCATCATTCTCCACTCTCCTCTATATACTTATGATTGAATAGTATTAACCTTACTTATCATGGAATGAAACATTTAAACGATAGGCTGTTATTCTGAAGTTGCATCAAATATGTCTACGCTACGAATAGCGCCTGTGCTGGAATCATAAAACACTTTTAGAGCAGATATACCATTGGTATAACCTTCTCCATCTTCTGCTGAAAAATCAGGAGTACCTAGTTCTTGTCTGATCTCGGCTTTGTCTATCGTTAATGTCCGACCATCTAGTGTAAATCTGCCTGCTTGTTTAGGCACACTAATATAGGTAATCCATTGATCTTGAAAACCAACACTTACATCTTTGTATTGATATTCTTGATCTCCTAACTCGTTGGTCACAATATTCATCGGTTTCCCTTTGATCCGTAGAACATCTTCTCTGGTATCTGCCAAAGAAATTCCATTCAAACGGCTATATTGTTCATCATAAACAGAGTCAGTCGTTGAATACACCGCAGTCGAAGCTGTTAACTTAGGTGTCGCTACTTCAGTATAAGATACTGGTGTTGCTTCATAATCAGCAGTTTGTACAGCTGTAACAGCTTGTACTGGAGTAGCAGCGGATACTTGAGCAGAACCGGAGTAAGGGGACAATATGCCAGCAAGTAACATCATGAAAGTAATCATCGTCTCACCCTTTCTTACGGTATAAACTCTCAATACAATATACGTTGTTATCGGTTATACCTTTGGTTAATGATCTTAAAAATGTACAAATTCCTTTTATTTACGATATCTTTGCCATACTGTAGCCGCTGTATCTACCCATTTCATCCAGTTGGTAGCTTTACTGTGGCTATATGTAGCTGAGTACGATTGCAATGTACGTTGTTGAGGTGTAGAAGCAGTCGCTTGATTGCTTACGCCTGTTTTTGTAGAAGCAACCGGTTTTGGTTTACTTTCACCAATATGTTTTACTTTTTCAATAACACGTGTCGACAAATCTTTAGAAGACAATGTTACTTCGTTTAAGATTTCGCCCAAGTTTTTTACAGTTTCCATTAAAGGATCAACCTGTTTTAGTTTGTGTTCAACATCCACTGTAATATCGTTCACGTTACGGATCGTTTGTTTCACTTCATACGTTAACTCTTCGATCGTTTTTTGTACGTCTACCAAAGTAGAAGATACATTGTCTAAAGATTTTGCTGCGGATTGAAGCACTTTAATTAGGAAGATAACAAGTGCTACAAATGCTAATGCGATAACGGCTACACTAATCTCAATAATCATGGCATTCCCTCTCTTTTCTTCACAATATGATTTGGTGTTACTACATTTCTCTAGTAGAAAATGTATCTGTCAACATTTCAAGATGTTACTCAATAACTACCCTTCAGTTTTGTCACCGAAACATGATGGCGTTATGAGCATCAAGATACGCTTGCTTAAACAATGTAAATTGTTTCAAGCTAAACTTTGTCGGTTAAGATACAACTACCAACGACATCATAACATTGAGTCATCGTAGATTACACATACATATCTACTCAATAGAAGTCGTTTTACGATTATTTCAATCGTTATTTAATTATACTTAATATTGAAAAGGAATGGTGATTACTTATGTTGAAATGGTCTGTTATCCTACTAATCATTGCATTAGTAGCTGGTATCTTCGGATTCTTCGGAATTGTTGAAGCTGCTGCTTCTATTGCTAAAGTATTATTCTTTATCTTCTTAGTATTGTTCGTGATCAGCTTGTTTACAGGCAGAAAACGTAGTTTCTAACAAAGCACTAATCGGTTAGAAATGACTATAATACACCAAAAAACGCTTATCTCTTCAAGAGATAAGCGTTTTTGTTATGTAAGTACCCGTTATCATTATCGCAATAACAATCGGGGTAGACTCATCAAATTGAGCTTGAATGATACTTGAATATGATCTTGTTCAAATTCCATCTGGCTTACATTTGCTATAGCAGGGAAATATTTAGTTAACGATATTCGAATAGGAGAAATCAGTGCCCCTTGCACATTTCCATGACGAACATGAGTCGCTTGATGATCCAAAATCAAAAAATTATCTTCTCGTCTAATATGAAAATCAAGTATTGCTCCAAAAGGAATACCAAAATATGTTCCTGTTAGATCAGCTTTGACCGTATCATGATACAGAGTGAATTGCGCTCCGGTCATTTTCAGACCGACCGGAAATTCATCTTCACGATCTATCAATTCCTTTTTGGCTAATTGATTAAATTCATCTTCAGAAATAGTCGTCTGTAACTTTTTGGTCTCGATCATTGCTAAAATTTTGGATGTTGTATCTATATCTGTATAGTTCAGATTAAGCTGGCGTTCAGGCGCTGCTGCCCAATATAATGTAGCTGCTCCTGCAATCCCTATTACCAAAATGATGCTGATTATCCAAATGATCCACAAATGAATACGCCGAGTGGTAGAACGTGTACCGGACATGTAAGCTGCCCCTTTATACAATATAATGTAGTGTTTATTTGATCGTTTTTGGTTCTACATGTACATGAACATATCGGATATTATGAACTAATTCCATTTTGGCTTCAATCTCATCCGTAATATCATGACTTTCGATAATCGTTAAATCCGGCTGTACCTCGATCACTACATCTAACAACGTCTGACTTCCATTCACACGAGCTTTGATATCTTTGATATGCTCAACTCCATCAATCGATTCGATCGTTTGACGCAGTCCAGGTAATTCTTTTTCGTCGAATCCATCAGTTAAGCGATGCATTGATTCACTTAGAATTTCCCAGGCAGTTTTGCAAATAATTAATCCGACGGCAAGAGCGGCTACAATATCTAACCACGGCATACCAAATTGAGAACCGATAATCCCTACTGCTGCTCCTATACTCACCATCGCATCAGATAGATTGTCTTTAGCCGCCGCTTTGAGCGCTTGACTGCCCGTTTGTCTTGAAAGCTTAATATTATAGCGATATACGAAATACATCACTACAGCGCATAGTACAGCTACACCTGCTGTCCATAAAGCCGGAGATTCTTCACGTCCTGCGAACAGGGATTGTACACCATCTACGAGCACCTGTATGCCTACCATCGCCATAATAAAAGAAGCAATTAACGCGGCAACTGTCTCTGCGCGGAAATGTCCATACGCATGATCAGAATCAGGCGGTTTTCTCGAAATTTTCAACCCGATCAGCACAGCTAATGAAGCTACAATATCTGTTAAGTTGTTAAGCCCATCGGCTTTGAGTGCACTTGATAAAAAAAGATAACCAATAACTAATTTGAAAGCAGACAATACCAGATAGCTAATAATGCTAACCCATGCTCCGCGTTCCCCTGCCTTAATATTTTGATATACATCAACCATTTTGTTCCCCCTGCTATAAATTAAGCATTCAAAAATGCTGAGATTATCTTTTTTAAATATCCTGTGTACATATACGTCTGTAGAGCTTGTTTATCTTATCAAACGAATACATAGTGGGTCTAGAGAAACGTTTTAGGTTAGGTCAAACGTTGTGAGACCAAGCAAATGTTGTATGACAGACGAAATCTTGTAACGACTATACAACATTTTTGCCCATAGGAAAAATGAGCCGAATTTTTCTATATAGATCACTATCTTCTACACAAAAAAATCCTTCTCTGAGCGCAAATAAAAAACGGCTCTCCGTAAAGAGCCGCTGTTTCACTCTAATCTTATCCTTTTGCTATCCTTATACTTGTACAGGGTACATCCGTTCACGCATTTCTTTAACTTCTTTGTTTTCCAAGTATTCATCATAGCTCATCATACGATCGATCAGACCTGTTGGTGTGATTTCGATAATACGGTTTGCAATCGTTTGGATAAACTGATGGTCATGAGACGTTAGAATAATCGTACCATCAAAATCAGTCAAACCGTTATTGAGTGCTGTGATAGATTCCAAGTCCAAGTGATTGGTAGGTTCGTCTAGTAGCAATACGTTACCGCCCATTAACATCATACGGGACAACATACAACGTACTTTTTCTCCTCCAGATAGAACGTTCGCTTTTTTCAGCGCTTCGTCACCAGAGAACAACATACGTCCTAAGAAACCACGTAGGAATGATTCGTCTGGATCTTTGGAATACTGACGTAACCAGTCTACTAATGTATCTTCTACGCCATCAAAGTAAGCCGAGTTATCATTCGGGAAATAAGCTTGAGAGGTGGTAATTCCCCATTGGAATGTACCTGAATCCGGTTCAATCTCACCCATCAACAATTGGAATAACGTTGTTTTTGGTAATCCATTTGGACCAACCAAAGCAATTTTATCGCCTTTGTTGACTGTGAATGTTAAGTTGTCGATTACTTTTTCGCCATCAATAGATTTCGTCAAACCATCTACTAACAATAACTGTTTACCTGCTTCGCGTTCACCTTTGAAGTTGATAAATGGATATTTACGGTTCGAAGGACGAATATCATCAAGCGTAATTTTGTCGAGCATTTTTTTACGAGAAGTCGCTTGTTTGGACTTGGACTTGTTCGCACTAAAACGCAAGATAAAGGCTTGTAGTTCTTTGACTTTGTCTTCTTTTTTCTTATTCTGTTCACGACCCAATTGTAGAGCAAGTTGACTGGATTCGTACCAGAAATCATAGTTACCCACATACATTTGAATTTTACCAAAGTCGATATCGGCAATATGCGTACATACGGTATTCAAGAAGTGACGATCATGGCTGACTACGATAACTGTACCATCATAATCGGCTAAGAAATTTTCTAACCAGTGAATCGAATCGATATCCAAATGGTTGGTAGGCTCATCCAGTAACAGGATATTCGGATGACCGAACAATGCTTGCGCCAGCAATACGCGAACTTTTTCGTTACCGCCAAGCTCTTTCATTAATTTGGATTGCATATCGGTTTTGATATCCAGACCGTTTAGCATTTCTGCTGCTTCGGATTCTGCTTCCCAACCGTTCATTTCAGCGAATTCAGCTTCCAATTCGCCTGCACGCATACCATCTTCATCTGTAAAATCAGCTTTGGCATACAATGCATCTTTTTCTTTCATAATATCGTACAGACGCTTGTGACCCATCATAACAGTCTCTAGCACCGGAAATTCATCATATTCAGATTGGTTCTGTTTCAAAATAGCTAAACGTTCGCCCGGTGTAATATGGACTTCACCCTGGTTAGGCTCAATTTCACCAGAAAGAATTTTTAAAAATGTAGATTTACCTGCACCATTCGCACCGATTAGACCATAGCAGTTACCCGGTGTGAACTTGATATTAACATCTTCAAAAAGCGCGCGCTTACCATAGCGAAGCGTGACACCTGTTGTATTGATCATGTATTCATTACCATCCTTATCGTTAGTGAAGTATTTGTTGTAGACGTGTTGACCTCTATGAAAATAAGCATCGCTGTTTTCATAAAATTGCCGATGGCAATAGTATACCACACAACACCATCTAATCGAACAGCAGTATTGAGGAAACTGGAAAAAATGTGCTGGAATATTTGAAGTGAGTTGCTCAGTTAAAATATCACTTGATATATCACGATCATCCAGCAAAGCAAAAAACCGTTTAACTTCAACTCAGTTAAACGGCGAAATATGCCATATTTATTGCTATCTTATCAATACATGTATTCTTTCTACATCTTATCTGTTTATAGCTTAGACTGAGCATTACCATGCACAATTAGAGTCTCGCCATGAGCCAGTACACGAATACGTTCTTCAGCGATCTCCAGACGTTGTCGTTCGGCTTCTAATCGATCTAATGCTTCGCGGGCAGTATCGTCAGCCAGACGGAATGTACCGTAATGCATCGGAATCATCGTTTCGGCTTGTACATCGCAAAAAGCACGAATTGCTTCTTCTGGTGTCGTATGTTGAGAGCTCATAAACCATTCAGGTTCATAGGCTCCTATCGGCATCAATGTAATATGAATCTTGTAGCGTTTACCAATTTCAGTGAACCCCGGGAAATAACCGCTATCTCCAGCAAAATAGATCGTTGGCGGCACTTTCTCTTCAATAGAATGATGAGTAGGATGTTCCGCCTGCTCTGAACTCACAGGATGATGCACAGGTTCTATAATATACCCGCCCCAGTGTGATGTATTGGTATCTAACAATGTACGCCGACTCCAGTGCTGAGTGGGTACAAACGTAATATTGATCTCGCCTACTTTAAACGTTTCCCACCACTGCATTTCATGGCAACGTGCAAATCCTTTACGTTTCATTTTGGCTTTGAGCCCTTGTGGAACGATAATCAGTGTAGAACTACGGTAAAGCTGACGAATCGAACTAATATGCATATGATCGTAATGAGCATGAGAAAGTAAAATAATATCGATTGGAGGAACATCTACAATCGGAATTCCGGGCTGTCCTATTCTTTTTTGAAAGCCCATTCGACTTGCCCATACAGGATCAGTAACGATATTCAATCCTTCGTATTGTATAAAAAAGGTAGAATGCCCTACCCATGTAATCGAAGCATCTTCACGATTATGATGTAAATAATCCATCTCAGGTGGATGATTAGGCACTACATAGGAATAGTCTTTATTTTTGAGTCGTCGTTCTTCACGCCATTGCCGTAGTTGTTTGAGGGTCTTATCCGTACTGACATTATCCATATTGTTATAGCGAATCTTCGGCATGTGCTACTCACTCTCCTCAGTGCTTTTCTTTTTCCACTATTACCCTATTTTCAAAAAAGCGTATCAAGCTACACTTCGTCAAGCCTAGATCCAATAGACAAAAAAGCACTACTTACAAGCGATCCTATTACTGCCCTATCCCTATCGGAATTAGATGCAGACCTGCTTCAAGATCGCGTCTAACAAGCACTTCGACTCCATAAATATCACGAATAAGATCGGTAGTGATCATATCTGTCGGCAATCCACTGGCGACAATCGCGCCTTCTTTCATCGCAATCAGATGATGGCTGTATCGAATCGCTTGATTGATATCATGTAATACCATCACAATCGTCAGTTGATGTTGTTCATTGAGATCGTGAATCAATTCCATAATTTCTAATTGATAATACATATCCAAATAGGTCGTTGGTTCATCAAGAAAAAGAATCGGTGTTCGCTGTGCAAGTGCCATAGCAATCCAGACCCGTTGCTGTTCGCCACCAGATAATTGATCAAGTGTACTGAACCTTTTACTTTGTAAATTCGTACAGTCTAGCGCCCACTCGATCGCTTGTTCATCTTCTTCTTGAGAACTGCTAAATAATGTACGGTGTGGTAATCGCCCGAAGCTAACTAGCTTTTCGATCGTAAGATCTGCTGGTGCTTCATTTTGCTGATGCACTACAGCTAATTTACGTGCTAATTCTTTGGGTTTGTACTGAGCAATTTGCTTGCCATCCAGTATCACTTGCCCGAGACGGGGTACAGCATTGTTAGACATCACATGCAGTAATGTAGACTTGCCACATCCATTAGGCCCAATAATGGTAGTGATTTTACCTTCCTGAATCTGAGCATTCACTTGATGTAGTCGATCAATACGACTATCATACGAAAAAGTAATATCGTTAACGTCCATAGATACGGTCACTCCTTGTAATGAGGAAAATCAGAAAAGGGCCGCCAATGACCGCCATAATAATCGAAGCTGGAATTTCATTAGGAGCCAGTACGGTTCGACCTAGTGTATCTGCTAGTAGTAATAATAAGGCTCCTGCTACTGCTGAAAAAGGAATCAACCATTTATGATCTGATCCTACCAGTTGCCTTGCAATATGAGGAATCAATAGTCCGATAAATACAATCACTCCAGCAATAGCTGTTGCCGTGGCTGCCAAAATAACAGCAATCACTGAAATGATAAGCCGTGCACGAGTCACATGCAGACCTAAGTTTTTGGCTGTTTTTTCTTGTAACGCTAGAAAGTTACACCATGAGTAAACAAGCATTGCTAGAATCAGCCCGAGTCCACCATACATCAAAATAATCTCAACATCGACCCACTTTTTCATCGCTAATGTAGAGGTGGTCACCTGATTAATACTGGTGACTGCATAACTTCCCCGATAATTAAATGATTGCCCGAGCCCTGAAAAGATCGCATTAACCGCTACACCGATCAATATTAAGCGAATCGGATGCAGTCCAGATTTCCATGAAAATCCATATACCATTAGACATGCCAGCGCACCGCCAAAAAACGAAAACAAAGGCATCCAGAAATATAAGGTTGGAAATACAGTCACAGCAATCAAAGACACCAAAGCCGCTCCAGAAGATATTCCGATCACACCAGAATCGGCTAACGGATTCTTCATCACAGCTTGTAACAACACCCCTGCTACTGCCAGTGCCGCTCCTGCCATCATCGCTACAATAATGCGAGGCAGACGCAAATCTCGGACTACATTGACCTGATTATCAGTACCTGTCCATAGACCGTGTACCAATTGCCATGCCCCTACTTTAAGACTACCGGTCATTGCTGAAAATAAAACAACCCCGATCAGTAGTAAACATACGACAATAAAGCTCCATAGTCGTTTGCGGTTTTGACGAGAATACACAGGTTGGTGAGATACATTATATTCAGTTTCTTGTTGCACATATTCAGTAGATGGTTTAGTTATCATTAGTAACATCCTTCATATGATCGATTAGGAGGAAGGGTACATCATTTTCAATAATTCATCAAAAGCTTGCGGAGCAGAAAGACTTGCGGTCGTACCAAATAACGGTTCAGGCAGATCATACACTTGCCCTGTTTGGACTGCATTAAAATGCTTCCAGATATCATTACTTTTGAAATCTTCGTCAAACATCTTCACGACTTCTTCTGGCATACCATGAGCAGCACGCAAAATAATGTCTGGATTAGACTTTTGCAAATATTCAGTATTTGAAGCTAAATATTCTACACTTTCTCCTTGTACAATATTGGTTCCACCTGCAATTTTGACTAGATCGCCAATATACGAATGTTCGGTAGCTACTAAATAACTGCCCGGTACGCCGAGAAGAATTAATACTTTAGGTGATTTTTTGCCTGCGGTTGCCTTTTTTACTGCGGCTACTTTGGCATCTAGCTGACCTGTAATTTCTTTAGCTTTAGCTACGCGATCAAATTTGGTTCCCATTTTCAAAATTTCATTTTCCATTTTTTGCAGACTTTCAAAATTTAAAAATTCAGCATTCATATTTAAATCTTTAAATTTGGGTTCAAGATCATATTGAAGCGTAGTTACAGACAATACATCTGTCGGTTGTAGAGATAATACTTTTTCCATATCAGGGCTCATCGGGTTACCGACATCTGGAATATCTTTATATTGTTCAGGTAATGTTTTGGTACTGGTTGGTTTACCGACTAAAGGAAGATCTAACGCAGACATAATTTCGGTAATGGCTACAGTGGTAGCGACAATTCGTGCAGATGAAGCTGAATCGGTTGCAGATGGATTAGCGGATGTAGATTGTTCTGCTCTAGCACCTGTTGAACACCCGGCTAATACAAGAACAATGACCCACAACCATGCTGTATATTTTACATTCACTGATTTCCCCTCTTTCTATCGATTGTCCCTTACATGCCTACAAGTCCTGGCACAATCGCACCAAGACTCACAGACATGATCATTAGATTGATCGAGTTACTGCTCTTTTTTGCTTGCTAGATCAAACTGGAATTGTACGGTGTACCAGTGATCATAAGCGACACCGCCGATAACTAATCCAGGCACAATCACATGGGTGTATGCACTGATTTTTTGAGATAAATCACCTACTTCAAATTGCACTACACGCTGATCACCTGATGTTGAGATCACTTCAACATCTTGCAAAGTACCGTTTTGCTTCACTTGCAATACCGGCATCCAGCTACTTTTATCCAGTGTAATTTGAGCAAATGTTTTACCGTCTTTTTCGATTAAGGTCGCTTTTTTGTTTACATAGTCATTCATCACGGATAGTTCGTTACTTTGATCTTTGTATACTTTATAAGCAATCGTGTATTTTTGTTCTGTTGTAGCTTGTGGTTCTGTTACTTCTGTTGTCGGATGGCTTGGTGTTGATACTGTTGGTTGTGTGTCTTGAGCAGGTGCTGTTACTGTTTCTTCGATTCCATTTGCTTTGAGTGTATTGCGATCAAATATAATTTGTCCGCCCATTTTCTCATTGTTCATATAACGATCTGGAATAGACACTTGACTGAAAATACTTAGCTTTTGATCCAGATTAGGCACTTCAAATGTAATCGTACGAGCGTTGTCTGTTGCTGTGTTTGTCACAATCGTTGGATCGGTATATTTCCCTTCGAAATCAGTCTGGAATGTAGGTACAGCCTGACTATTTTTGATCGTAATCGTGGCATAGACTTTGCCATTTTTCGCAGTCAGTTGAGCCGTCTGATCTACATAATCAGCCAGTACAGAATCTTGTTCACTACCATTTTGTAAAATGCGATATTGAGCGGTATACTCACCATCTTCGATGGTATTGGTTCCTTTTTCTACTGTTGTGGTCGTCTCGGTTGTATCTTTGGTGACTTTGGCAGTATCAAATTTAAATTCAAAATCATAGACTGTCTCGTTCTTATTGTCACTATCTGTCGGAGTACTCGCTATACTCACTCCACTGCTTGTGACTAATTGCGCAGCAATATTCTTTTTAAAATCAGCTACACTGAAACGTACTGTTTTGGTGTTGGCTTGCTCATCGGTTGCTGTTACTTCTGCATCTGTATAGACTCCATTATTGCTAACACGTAATGCTTTTACTTCTTTGGCATCTTGAAGAGTTACGATCACATACCGTTGATCTCCTTCAACTACGAATTGAGCAGGTTCATCTTTAGATAGAAAACGTTGCACAGGAGACACTGCATCTGAAGATGAATTAGGTACAAGAACCTGGAAAGGCATTTTGTACTTACCATTGCTTAATTTATCGTAATCCAATGGAATAACTGGCGTAGATGTGGTGGATGCTTTTGGTTCTTCATAAGGTCCTAGCGGGCCAAATTTGAAATCAACATTGTACGTATGATCATAGACACCTAAACCTGCAACTTCACCTTCTGGAATAAAAACATGTGTATTAACAACGATCGTCTCTGACAAGTCTTTCACTGGAAATTGAACTACACGTTGATTACCACTTGCCGAAATGACTTGCGCATCACTTCCGCCTACTTTAAATGTTTTGATCCAATCGCTTTCTTTTAAAGTAATTTGCACATATAGCTTACCTGAACGTTTGATGACTGTTGCTGGATGTAATACATATCCATTCATCACCGATTCTTCTTTTTCTTTAAATTTATAAGCTACAAAGTTAGCACTATATTTCCCGTCTGCCACTTCACCCGGATTCGTAGGTACTGTTGGTGTAGTTGGCTCTTCTGGCGTAGTAGGAATCACTGTCATATTATCTAGATCGAATTGAAGACGAATAGCATAGTCAGCTTCATATACGGAGCCTGCATATGCTGTTTTGATATGCACTTGAGCATTTAGTGGACGGCTCGGATCAGTCACAGGGAATGTAACGATTCTTGTGTTGTTGATCTTATCTTCGCTAACGATTTGAGTATCTGTAAGTGTGCCTTTTTGCTCTGTTTTAAAAGCCGTAATTACTGAACTATCTTTAATCACTTTTAGCGTAGCTTGATAGTTACCATCGACTGCGGTCAATGTCACTTTGGAATCGAAATAACTACCCATTGTCGATACCGCATCTGATGTTGATTTTAACGTAGACATCGGAATACTATACGTTCCATTGTCCAGTACTACAGGTGTAGGCACTGTTGGTGTTGTCGGTTCTGGTAATTGCATACTGTCAAATTTGAATTGAATCGTATAGTAATGATCATAATCAGGTGTAACTTCAGGTGGAACCACTACATGTGTATAAGCATTTAAAACAGGATTCGTTTTGGATAAATGTTCTGCTTCAAATTGAATGACTCTCGTATTTTTTGCTACATCCGTCGAAATAACAGTCACATCGGTATAATTTTTCCCACCGTTGCCGTCGACTTGTAATGACTTGATCCAAGCACTATTTTTAAGTGTAAGTTGGATATACTTTTTCTCATCTTTGATAATGAATGTAGCTGGTTTTTCTACATAGTCATCCATGACGGATATTTCGCTACTGTTATTTTTGAATACTTGATAATTAATTGGAGTCGTTTGATCTGGAACAGGCAGGACTACCGGGCCAACACTGTTTGTATCCCATTTAAAACGAATTGGATAATCGGCTTCATACACTGAACCTGCATATGCTGTTTTGATATGCACTTGGGCTTTGACTATCGATTCTAAATTAGCGATCGGGAATGAAACGACTCGCGTGTTCGCTGTGGCGTCTGTACTGACGATACTCGTCTCGGTCAATGCTCCATTGTATTCTGTTTGAAAAGAAGTAATCACTGAACTATCTTTGACAATATTCATAATGACTTGATACTTACCATCTTTAGCTACTATTGTTGCGGGATTACCAAAATAGGCAGCCATTGACGAAGGATCATCTGTTTTTTCTTTTAATGTCGCAACCTTGAGACTATACTGCCCATCGGGTAACGATAACGGAATCGAAACTTTGTCAAAATTAAATTGAACCGTATACCATTGATCATAAGCTCCCATATTGGGAATCGTACCTGCTGGCATTACAACATGCACTTTGGCATTGATAACCGGATTGGTTTGGGATAATGAATCTGCTTCAAACTGTACCAAACGTGTATTGGCTGTTTCATTTGCAGAGATCAATCCTACATCCGTATAGGTTCCATCTTTATCGATATCTGTCTGTAATGCTTTGATCCAACTGCTCTGATTTAATGTCAGTTGAATATACTTTTTGGTTCCATTGGTGATTAATTTAGCTGGCTTTTGCAAATAGCTATCCATCATCGATGTTTCATTTGTTCCATCTTTTAATACTGTATATGCAATAGAAGTTTCCGTTCCTGTCGCAGGTTCAACTGGAATAACAGGCGGTGTTTTGTCTATAACTTTCAAAGTGGAAGGATCAAGTGTTAACCGTTCATTATAAGAAGATCCGTTAAATGTATAAGCAATATTGATTTCTTTGGACATGTCATATACATCAAAAGCAACTGTCCCTTTAGTCGTACTTCCATCATCTAAAGTTACTTTGGCATCTTGAGTCTGATCGTTCTCAGTAGCTTTGAATTGGGTAAATAAATAGGCATTTTCGCTTGCAAATAAGAAATGATATTGACCATTTTTGATAATCATTTGTCCTGGAGTCTTCGCATTGGAAGGATATTTAAATATATTAGAAGCAACAACTTTTCCAGAAGCATTCGTGCGCGTCACCTGGTAAGCAATAGTGTATTCACCGTCTGCATAAGTGTCATATGTAGCGGTAGTGACTGAATTTTGACTCGATTGTACTGTAAATAATGGCTTTTCTGTAGCAGGGGTTGTTGCCGGACTTGTTGCTTCAGACGTTGCGCCTGAAGAAGAATACGTATCGTCAGTTACACTTGATCCTGAAGCACTGCTTGATGAAGGGCTTGTCTCTTCTGCAAAAACAGCCGATAACGTCGGAGATACCAACGATAACATCATCAAAAATACAGTACATACGATCAAATAAGTTCTAAATTGCATTTTCAAAGTTCATAATCCCCCTGTTAATAAAATAGACTTCTCTAGAACATAAAAGCTCCAGAGAAGTACGTTGTATTTTGGAATACTTTTTTACATAGATGAAGATATGTTAGATGCTATCTTCGTCAAACAAATATTGCACTGTGTACGTATGGTCGTAAGGAACGCCAGCGATTTCGGCAGGAACTACGACATGAATTTGCGCGTTCACTTTAGCAGATAAGTTGCTTACCGGAAATTCAAAGGTTTTAGTATCGCCACTTGTTGTCGTGGTCGCTTCTACATACGTACCATTTTGTTGTGTTTTAAATGATTTGATCCAGTCTTTGTGCTTCAATGTTACTTTGACTTTAGCTACACCATTTGTAACGACAAGAGTCGCTGGTTTGACTGAATACTCGGAGCTATCCATATACGAAGCATTAGTAGTTCCATCTGCATATACAACGTAATCAATAGAATACGTACCATTAGGAATAGCAGCATGTGCTGATTTTGCAGAAAATGGAGATAGTCCTGCAAATACTAGAGCCGCCATCATCAACATCATGACTACTTTTTTGAATGAAAATTTTTCTACTGTATTTATCATCATATTCATCGATATATCCTCTTTTCTACAGGTAGTGGTCTACATATTTGAAGCCATACATCTAACCATTCAAGCCAATCCGTACTCATCTATCGCACCCCACTGCCAATAGAATAGTATAGCGTTCTAAATTAGATACTGTCTGTGTCAAATTGCAGTTGTACGTTATATTTACCTGTGTAATTAATCACAGGGATTTTGATTTCTGCATACGCATTTACTTTGCTATCCAAGTTAGCTACAGGGAACTCAACTACTCTTGTGTTAGCAGACGTATCTGTACTTACTACAGTCGCATCTACCAATTGTCCATTTTGTTCTACTTTGAATGCTGTAATTAAATTACTGCTTTTGATCGTTAAGCGAACAGTGTTCACGCCATTGACTACTGTTACTGTAGCTGGCTTCACAACATAACTATCTAGACGAGACGTATTTTCTGTACCATCTGCTAATACTTTATAATCTACGCTATATGTTCCGTTTGCTAGAGCTGCATGTGCTGATTTGGCTGACAATGGAGCCAGTACTGCAAATGCTAAAGCTGCCATCATCAAAACGATTAATACTTTTTTCAAATCCCATTTTTCCATACGGTTCATTACTGCGTTCATTATTCAACACACTCCTATTAGTTTTATTTTATTTTTTGATCGCTTTCAGACTTTTTGAATCTAAAGCTAAGCGAATCGTATAGTCATGATCATAATTGTATGAACTCACTGTTACATGAATTTTAGATACAATAGGATTTTTGAGATCGGCAATCGGAAATTGCACAATCCGTGTATCTTTTTTGCTATTGCTTTGAATCACTTTCGTATCCACAATCTTGCCTTTGTATTTCACTTTGAATTGCGTGGTCCACTCACTATGATTGAGTTGTACCTGCATCGTCATTTTTCCATTTTTCACGTATAACTTGGCAGGTTTCTCAAAGTAATCATTTGCCATGGAGACTGAATTATTTTCCGCTTTTAATACGTCGTACTTGAGGGTATATGTACCGTTAGCCAATTTGGAAGAAGCCGCTTGTATCGTATTGATAGGCGTTATCCCTATGACGAACAGACTAACCATCAAGAGCGAAAGTATGATTACGGAATATCGTTTATACATATGGACAGCATTCCTCCTAAAATCTTTAATTTTAAATGATTATCATTCTCAATTAAGATTAAAAAAATAAGCTCTTACCGAGCGATTCATTCTCTCCTTTCACGATAAAAGATCGCAAATCAAAGTGGATACAACTCCGATATTAGAGCAACCTTCCAGTGGTTGTCAATACGTTAATATCATCATAAAATCTGTGATATATGAATTTTAATTATCTTTTTTCAAATTCCTTTTCCTATATATGCCTTCAAATTCAATATCCAATTCATCCTAAAATTTAACTAAAATATTTTATTTTCAATTGACAACTCAATTGATATTCATTATCATTTAGTTACAATTTAATTGAAAATGATTATCATTTGCAACGAAAGTAATTATAGGAGGATACTCATGAAATCATCATTGCTCTGGTCATCTGCTCTGCTCTTATTTGTAATGACCGGATGTAGTTCAGCGGCATCAACGAATGTTACTACTCCTTCTGCTAATGCTGCTACAGCACAACAGGCTTCTATCACAATTACTGATTTTGCCAAAAGACAGATCGCTCTCACTCAGATCCCACAGCGTATTATTGCACTCAGCAATGGCGATATGGATATTATCTATGCACTGGGCGGAACTGTAGTCGGTCGACCGAACTCTAATGGCCCTGCTGTTGTAAGCGCTGCTGAACAAGTAGAACAAATCGGTTCCACCCATGAAGTCGATCTGGAAAAGATTACTTTTTTACAACCTGATGTAGTGCTCGGGAATTATCCTATGAATGAAAAAGATATCCCTGCGATTGAAGGTATTGGTTCTAAGCTGATCTTAACAGGAGCTAACTCTATTCAAGATATTCAGACTCAAATTACATTGTTTGGACAACTATTGCAACAAGAAACAAAAGCCAAACAACTTAACAAACAGATACAAGATCATATCCATACATTGAACTCCAAAACCTCTACTGCCAAACCTAATGTATTGCTTGTGTATGGAGCACCCGGAACGTATATGGCGGCTTTGCCTAATTCATTAAGCGGTAATATTCTCGAAGTAGCAGGTGGTCATAATATCGCTGCTAATCTACCCGGTCTGCAAAACTTTCCGCAGTATGCACAGCTCAATACAGAGCAGGTTGTACAAGCGAATCCTGATTACATTATGATCATGACTCATGGTAATACCGATGAAGTCAAAGCTGGCTTTTTGAAAGAAATGCAAAACAATCCGGCATGGAACAGTATCAAAGCAGTACAGAACAATCAAGTGGAAGTCCTTCCATCTACGCTATTCGGCACTAACCCTGGAACTAAAGTCACCGATGCTTTGGACTTGATTCATCAAACATTGTATCCGGAACGTTCATAAGATGAACAAACAGCAACGTAACCGCAGACGATGGCTTGTCGCTATTAGTCTGCCTTTGTTATCGATTATCGCTTGTCTGTATGGTGTCTTATATGGCTCTATCTCTATTCCACTGAGTGAAGTGATACCGATATTATCGGGTCAGGAGCCATCTGCATATCGTACGATTTTGATAGATTTGCGCTTACCGCGTGTGATGATTGGCTGGTTGGTCGGAGCTTGTCTGGCTACTGCTGGAGCACTGTTACAAGGTGTAATGAAAAATCCGTTAGCGGATCCAGGCATTATCGGTGTCTCTGCTGGTGGCGGGATCACAGCGATGATCACGATGGTGATGTTACCGCAGTTAAGCTATCTACTTCCGATAACTGCTTTTTTAGGCGCTTTTGTTACAGCGGTATTGATCTATTTACTGGCATGGGATCGCGGAGCTTCACCTGTAAAAATTATTCTAGCCGGGGTCGCTGTTAATGCGCTACTAGGTGCCTTAACTAACGGGATTATGGTCATTTATAGTGATCGAGTACAAGCTGTTCTTCCCTGGTTATCCGGCGGACTGAATGGACGAAGTTGGTATCATCTTGAATTTATGGCGCCTTATGCGGTATGCGGGTTGATCCTGTCACTATTAGCTATCAAGCCAGCCAATCTATTATTGCTTGGCGATGATGCTGCTCAATTGTTAGGGCAACGGGTAGAAATGAATCGCTTGCTTATTATTTTATTGTCGGCTTTTCTAGCAGGGGCTGCTGTAAGTGTAGCAGGATTGGTCGGATTTGTCGGGCTGGTCGTTCCTCATATGATTCGGTTGATGATTGGAGAAGATTATCGCTTTTTACTCCCCTTCTCGATGATTGGCGGTGGCACACTCGTTGTTTTTGCAGATACTGTCGCACGTTCGTGGTTCGGTTCGATTGAATTGCCTGTTGGTATTTTGCTTGCTGTAATTGGAGCACCATTCTTTTTATTCCTATTAAAACGGAAAGGAAGGTTCGGTCTATCATGATACAGTCGATTCATCCTTCTACAATAACAGCAGCGATTGAAAGCAAGCAACTCAGTCTGGATAATGGTCATTTTCGTCTGGATCAGATTGATATTTCTTTGCCAAAAGGTCAAATAACCGCGATTGTGGGACCTAATGGGTCTGGCAAATCCACCTTATTGCGATTGCTTACAAAACTGCTCAAGCCAGATCAAGGGCAAGTACATATTGGAGATCGTGAGATTACTAGCTATTCTCTACGTGAATTATCGACAACGATTACGATGCTACCACAAATGAAAGAGATGCTTCCTCAATTGACAGTGCATGAACTGGTCGCTTATGGTCGATCACCGTATAGACGAAGCTGGCATACCGCTCACAATACAACAGATACAGCAATTGTCGATCAGGTGATGCAATGGACAGGGATAGAACAGTATCGAGATCGTATGTTCCATACTTTATCTGGAGGTGAACAACAGCGTACACGAATAGCGATGGCACTGGCTCAACAGACCGATATTTTGCTACTGGATGAACCGACCACTTTTCTCGATATTGCGCATCAATTTGAAGTCATGGATATGCTAAAACGGATTAATGCGCAATCTGGATTAACTATTGTTATGGTGCTACATGATCTGCAACAAGCAGTCGCTTATTGTGATTATATGATTGCACTCAAGCAAGGCAAAGTCGCTACGTCGGGTATTCCACAACAGATTCTTACGACTGAGTTTATTCAGGACATTTACCATATGAAAGCTCGAATACTATTTGAGGGTGGTTATCCGCTTATTTTGCCGGTTATCCCCCATCATCAATCAGGAGGTCATTTGATATGATTATTGTAACCAATACTTCTAAATTAACTAAAGGTAGTGCACATTTACTTGTGGAGCGTTTTGACAAGGTAGGCAAAGTGGAATACATGGAAGGCTTTTTGGGACTTGAAGTGTTAGTTAATCAAAATAGCAAAGAGTTCGAAGAAGTTACGATCAGTACGCGTTGGGCATCAAAAGAAGCTTTTCAAGGATGGACTAAAAGTGACGCTTTCCGCGAATCCCATGCTCATGGCTCTACACCAGATTATATTATCGAAAATAAAATTTCTTTTTATGATGTAAAGATTGTTCGTGATCCTCTTCAATCTTCCAACGATCAAGCTGTCGTCTAATACCAGACTTATTTTAGAAATAAGATTGAGCTTTCAAACAACCCCTTCTTTCATAGAACGGGTTGTTTTTGATTTGTTTTGATAGGAGTGATTACGTTATATTTAAAAGCAGATAGTACTCAGATACATACTTAAGATGATAAAGGAGCACGATATTGATGAGTTCAGAAATACTGAATTATTTGCAACCATATAACCCGTTATCTATAGAAGCAAAAGAAATCACATTTCCTATCCAACCTAAAGGAACACCCTATTCATTACTTGTTATTCCTGATGATAATATTGAGGAAGTGATGGAAGATACGCTAGATGATTACGACTCCTTAACCGATTATGTCGATCAACAGTTAGCATTACTGCAACAGATGGATGTATTGGATACATTCAGAACATTGGTCAGTCATCAATTACTCGATACCGATCTAGCTGAACAAGCTAAGTCGATACAACATATGAATTGGGCATCATTGTATGAGATGTATAGCAGATTATGGGAAGGACATGCGTGGTTAGATGAGCGATTGATTCCATATCAACAAGTGGATTCGTTATGGCCTGATTTTCATGCGGCAAGTGAACCAACAGATCAATGGATTACACTTCCTTTACCTGATAGCAGAGAATATATCGCTCCATTGATGGTTCCTATGGGTGGGTTCAATGAATGCCCTGCTCCTATACTTCAAGCTTCTCTTTTCCAGTACTGGCATCAACAATATAAGGCTATTCCTATTATTGTGAATGAAAGTATTTGGATTTTACAAGCCTCTATCAGACCTGTCACTGATGAAGAAGCTTTATTACTCGCTCAAGAACACTTTATGTTCTGCTCGTATGTTTTGGAATCATTTGAGTCGATTGGACAATATGCTACTTATCTTCAAAAGCAAGAGTTCTGGTATTTCTGGTGGGATTAACAAACGAGCAATCATCTATACCTCTTTTGGGGTACAATATGAAGATGGTAGTATATTAAATTTAAAACAAATGGCTATAGCTGTATCAGTCATTTGATTCCTAAGGAGGGTATCTACAACATTATGAAAATCACATCTATTGAACCTACGCCAAGTCCGAATACGATGATGTTGCATCTTGATGAGCAATTACCTCATGGTATCCGTAAAACATATACATTAGCGAATGAACGCTCTGCTCCTCTTTTTATTCAGCAAATGCTTCATATTACAGGAGTCAAAAGTGTATTCCATACCGCAGACTTTGTAGCGTTGGATCGTAAAGCAAGTGCCGACTGGTCGGATATCTTAAATGAAGTACAAGCACAGATGGGTCAAGAAGGTGTAGAAAATAAATTTGAAGTACCGACAGATCTCTCAGGTGAGCACTTTGGTGAAGCAGAAGTATTTGTGCAATTTTTCCGCGGGATTCCGATGCAGATTCGGGTGAAGTCTGGAACAAAAGAAGAACGTATTGGGCTAGCAGATCGATTTGTACAGGCAGTGACAGAAGTAGCAGTCGCTACGATGATCAAAGAACGCAAATTGACTGATTATGGTGTTCGTTATGGTGAACTTGCTGATATTGCACGCGAAGTCGAACAAGAGCTTGAAGCGGCTTTTCCAGAAGATCGGTTGAAAAAGATTATCGAACAAGCGATTTCTCATGGCGCAAGCCAGGAAGAATTTGTAGAACAGCGTCGTAAAATGAACGCAGACGAAATTGCTGTAGCACTTAAAAATCCAGATTGGCGTGTACGTTATGCGGCTTTTGATCTGTTGCAACCAGATGCAGATAGCTTACCTTTAATCGAAAAAGCTTTATTTGATGAAAAAATGCAATTGCGTCGTCTTGCAGTCGTCTATCTCGGTGATCTCAAAACACCTGCGGCGATGGAACTATTATATCAAGCACTACAAGATAAATCAGCCGCGGTTCGTCGTACAGCAGGTGATACTTTATCAGATATTGGTGATCCTGCGGCAACACCAGCAATGCTAGCTACACTCAAAGACAGCAGTAAATTGGTGCGCTGGCGTGCTGCTCGTTTCTTGTATGAAGTCGGAACTGAAGAAGCACGTGACGAATTAGAATTAGCTGTTGATGATCCTGAATTTGAAGTGAGTTTGCAAGCCAAAATGGCTCTAGAACGAATCGAATCCGGGGAACAAGCCGCAGGTACAATCTGGCAACAAATGGCGAAAAGTCGTGCCAAAGATAACGGCTAATGATTACAATCATTTGTTCTTCATGAGAGATTCATGATATAAGTAGTTGTCAAATCAAACGACTACACGTATACTGGAAAACAGTCATCTTATCCATGACACTAATTTCATAATAATTGCCTCATCACACAATATCCGATGAGGTAGAGGTCGCAACTATAATGAGTCTATTTGGAGAAAGCGTAAGAGCCGCTGTTGATCCCAAATAAAAAGGTATCGTTGCCGAAGTATAACTAATGCTCTGTTGTTAGTTATGCTGGGGCTGTCTCCGAAAGGAACAGAACTGTCACAGTGAACCATCTACAGATGATTCCTGTGTTGAGCTATCTTTACAAAGGAAAAGTATGGTGCGGATCATAATTAAAGGATCACGTATATATACGTGGTCTTTTTTGTTGTGTTCTTGCGTGTATGTCCTTCCTTTATTTATTCACAGCATAAATTCATATGCTTAATTCAGTAAGGAGTGTATATAACTATTATGGCATCTTCATCTTCTCCATCTTCACCACCGCGTGAACTCAAAGCAGGTCTACGGGCAAGACATATGACAATGATCGCTCTCGGCGGTTCGATCGGTACTGGTCTATTTCTCGCCAGTGGCGGCGCCGTTGCTCAGGCAGGCCCTGGCGGTGCATTACTCGCGTATGCTTGTGTAGGTATTATGGTGTATTTTCTAATGACCAGTCTAGGGGAAATGGCAACGTATCGTCCTGAATCCGGTTCGTTCAATACGTATGCGGCTCGTTATGTTGATCCTGCTTTTGGATTCGCAATGGGTTGGAATTTCTGGTACAACTGGGCGATTACGATTGCAGCGGAATTGTCTGCGGCAACGATTATTATTAAGTACTGGTTCCCGGAAAGTTCTTCGTTTATCTGGAGTCTATTGTTTCTAGCGGTTATCTTTTTACTTAATGTTCTGTCTGTTAAAGGTTACGGAGAATCGGAATACTGGTTCGCGATGATCAAAATTGTAGTTGTTATTCTTTTCCTTGTTGTTGGGGTGTTAATGATCTTCGGGATTCTCGGTGGTAAAGCGGTAGGATTCAGCAACTTTACTGTAGGGGATGCTCCGTTTAATGGAGGACTGTTAGCCTTTATCGGTGTATTTATGGCGGCAGGATTTTCATTTCAAGGAACAGAGTTAATCGGGGTTGCAGCCGGTGAAAGTGAAAATCCACGTGAACATGTACCGAAAGCGATTCGTCAGGTATTCTGGCGTATTCTTATTTTTTATATTTTAGCGATTTTGGTGATTGGATTAATTATTCCTTACACCACACCTTCTCTTTTGAATGGTGAGCTAACCGATATAGGTGTTAGCCCATTTACACTGGTATTTGAAAAAGCAGGGCTTGCGTTTGCAGCAGCAGTCATGAATGCTGTTATTCTATCTTCGGTTCTATCGGCCGGTAACTCGGGGATGTATGCTTCTACTCGTGTATTGTATGCACTGGCGAAAGAAGGCAAAGCGCCTCGTATCTTCGGACGACTGAATCGTCGCGGGATTCCACAAAATGCGTTATTGTTAACGACTGCTGTAGGAATGTTAGCTTTTCTAGCTTCTTTGTTCGGGGATGGAATTGTGTATCAATGGTTACTTAATGCTTCAGGAATGTGCGGCTTTATCACCTGGCTTGGAATCGCAATTAGTCATTACCGCTTCCGTCGTGCTTTTTACGCACAGGGTAAAAGTATGGATGAGTTGCCTTTCAAAGCAAAATGGTTCCCATTTGGCCCATTATTTGCTTTTGTGTTATGTGCTATTGTTATTCTGGGTCAAAGTCTATCGTATATTACACCGGAAGCTATTGACTGGAAATCGATTTTCGCTTCATATATCAGTGTGCCTTTATTTCTTATCTTATGGTTAGGATATAAGTTGATCAATCATACAAAAGTGGTTCCACTGACAGAATGTGATCTCAATAGCGGGCATTCTTTAGACAAAAAATAAAGTCATCCGCTATAACATTAAACAAAACAGCTATACCACTCAATCCAAAAACACCTTCTACACTCTATGCTTATCCAAGCACTATAGAGGTAGAAGGTGTTTTTTTAGTTAGGGATCCGTCTATTTATGATTTGAGCTGATGATTGGTAGGAAGAGTAATCGTGATCAGCTTGCCTTGTATTGATGACTACTAATACGTAGGCCAACCACTGGAATCCCAGTTGAGATCACTAATTAACAGCTTGGGTGCTCCATTATCATTGGCATCATACGCATGACGAGCAATAATATTATTGCCAACGATGTCTTCACCACCCGGGCCTTTCCATTGAGCGTTACCACTATCTAAAATCGTACCGCCACCATTAAGCATATTAACACCATTTTTATCTACATAAGGACCGGTAATACTTGTAGAGCGTCCATAGACAATTTTGTACGTACTATTTACACCTTTACAGCAGTTATCAATAGAAGCGAACAAGTAGTAATATCCGTTACGGTACGTGATTGATGGTGCTTCAATTGCTCCACCATTGTTAGGACGAGCCGCAATCGAAGTGATACTGCCTGTTGGTTTCATTGTATTTTTGTCCAGTTTGGTTAATTTAAGACCGCTCCAGAATGAACCGAAAGCTAACCATGGATTACCAGAAGCATCGATTACCAATTCAGGATCGATCGCATTGTAATCGTTAGAACCTGAAGTTGTGCGTAATACTAGACCATCATCACGCCAGCTACCTGCACCAATACTACTTGCTGAAGCTAATCCAATAGCCGATGTATTGGAACCAAAAGAAGAAATCGAATAGTACAACCATGTACGGCCATTATATGTTTTTACATCAGGCGCCCAGACATCATTTGTTGCTTGTTTGGGTACATATGTTTTCCACCATGCTGGAGGAGATAAGAATACTTGCGGTACACGATACCAGTTGTTGCCATTATCGGATTTTAAAACTTGAATACCTTGTCCGGTCGAAAAAGTGTACCAGCTATTTCCTTCTTTAATTAAAGAGGGATCATGGACACCGACATCTCCTGATAATGGCCAGGCTGCCGCAAAAATTTTACCGTTAGGTACAACAGAAAAAAGAAGTGCTGTTAAGGTCAACATTAAAACTAATTTGCTTTTCAGCTTCATATGAATGATGTTCGCCTCCTGCTTCCGAAGTCCGCTATCTGTTACTGTTACAACGTTTAGCGCCTACATTTAATTATAAAGCGCTTTCAATTATGTACAATATAATATTAAAGCATCTTTACACCAATCAATTTATTGATATTTTTATGTATATTTAATTAATATATTTGTTTATTAAGTAGCATTTTTATTAATTTATAAATAGAAATATACATTATCAAAAGGTATATTCATCGTTTAAAATTTATATACATTTTTAGATGTATAACAATATCGAATTAACGTTTATCTTTTTATATACGATATCCCTCTTTATTTTTTTGAGAATATTGGTTTATTTGCTAAATAAGATGAGTATATCTATATGCTTATAAGGTGTGAAAATGATATGAATAATGCGTCGATAAAGAATAATAAAACAGCAAAAAGGATCGGATATAATATCCGACCCTTCTTTTAAAAATAATAAATGTAGTCTATCGACCTTTTATTTAGATCTTATTTCCAAGACAAGTTAACTTTAAGATCGTTAGAACTTCCTAGCGATTGTACAGTGTAGGAGATTGATTTGATCCCTACAGAAGATAGACGACTTAGATCACTTTTTAAACTAGTGATATTACCGCTATAACGGAATACCAATGAAGATTGTCCGCCTGCTTTAGCATTTTTCACTTGTTCTTTTAAAGCTGTTGCTGAGTCTACTGCCGCTGGAGAGTTATCTACAGCATAATTTAAGTTTTGTTCCAATTGTTTGTAAAATCCTGAAGTGTCGCCACCGGAAGCAATTAATGTGTTCAATGTATCCTTGTAAGCTACATTTGCCGCAGGATACGTTTTGGTCCAGTTATGATCTTGTTTCATCTGAGCATCGGTACGTAGATAATAATTCGTATCTACTCCATCGCCTTGATCGGGTAATGGATCATCCCATGTTGTATCCATGTGGTACCAATTTCCATCGATATTCACAAGGTTCCAAGCATGAAGCTCGCCGCCTGCTGTACCTTCTACAATTTTGTTCTCTACGCCAGCTTGTTTGAGCAATGCATACGTCAATAACGCATAACCCTGACATACAGCTGTACCATCATGCAACGCTTCATAAGCCGTATAACGTGTATACGTTTCATCATATTTCAGATGTTGGACTACCCAATCATGAATCGCTTTTACTTTCTGGTGATCGTTCATACCCGGTGTAATAATTTGAGCGACCGTCTGAACGACTTGATCATTTACATATTTAGTCTGAGCGACTGTCTCGCGGTACTTCATATCTACCGTTACCAGAGCAGAATACGCATTACTGCGCCATGTTAGACCATAGCTATCCAAGATATACATTGTATATGGATCTTTTTCCAATGCTGTCTCAAATGAGTCTTGTAACATTGCTTTTAATTTGGCTGTACTGCCTTTGTACGTAAATGTTACTTGTGCACTACGATTCATTAATCCTTTGTACAATTGATCAACGATATCTGATGTGCTGTTTACAGTGATCTGTGAAGTAGCCGCGTATGCAGTATTACCACTAAACGAAATCGCTGGAACTGTAGAAAATACTAATGTTCCGGCTAAAAGGGTCTTCACCCAAAGTTGACTTGATCTATTCATGCAGACGTAACCGCCCTTCATCGTGTAGGTAATAGGTAAACATAACTATAGTGAGTGAGCAACTTAGCAATGATAAGCGTTATAATCTGTAGGACGATCTGTCGATTATATTTACTTATTTATAGAGTATAAGCTTAATTATAGTCGTTATAAACTGGATTGTACACAACCGCATATTTTCATGAGATATATGTATCCATTTTGATATTACTAACGAATAATATTACTTTATCACTATATTTTAATTATCGGTTGCAGATGCTTTTTCATTTACTGATTTGAGCCAACTTATTGGACTTTTCCATACACGAATATTCATTTTTTTAGCGGTCGTCTTATTTACGATAGGCGATTGAGTAATCGCTTTGGTTCTAGGTTGAGCATGCTTTACATGTTCATCCAAAAACGGCAACACTTTCGCCCAGAAATGAGGATCTTTTTGTGAAGAACTATGTCCATTCGTATCTACAAATAATGTCTCAATCGGTGGTGTGACTTGCCCCATAACAAATTCTAATTCAGTCGGTGGAATAAAAGCGTCTCCGCGCGAATGGATCATCAGAATCGGCAAATCGGCTTCTTTACGTGCTTCATTGATCGAGAATACGGTATTTTTCTGTTGATATTCTTTGAGCGAAATATGAGAACGATAAAACCAGATTCTTGGAATAATATTAGCCATCGGAAATAGTGGTAGCCCCCGACGCTTAAATTCAGCTTCAAGCACACTCTCAAATTGAGCAGGCATCGAATCAGTAATAACAGCTCGTACAGGCAATCCATAAGGAAGTGACAAAATAGTACCCAGTCCACCCATAGAATGCCCTAACACTCCAATCCGCTGAGGATCAATCTCTGGAATATGTACAGCATAATCCAGTGCCGCCAAAATATCATCCCGAAATGTATATGCAGAAGGTGCTTCGATCGGTTCACTATGTCCATGACTACGCGCATCATACATCAAAAGGGCATATCCTGCTTCCCATAATGGCTCAATATAGCGCAGTACCCGGGAACGATTAGAACCCCAACCATGAGCAATAATCATCAATGGTGCAGACGTTGTAGAATCCATATGATCTGTTGGATCTTTGATCGTGTTGTGATCTGTAGGATGTTGTTGATCTTCTTGTATTTTAGAAGGAATAAACCACCCTTGAATACGTAGACCGTCGCTCAAAAATTCAATATCTTGATAAGGCATCGCAGGCTTACGCTCTACCGGAATACGTTTGGGTGTTTGCGCTTTGACCGCTGTATTCCACACCATTCTTGTTCCTGCAAGTGCTAATACTGCTCCACTTACGCCACCAATTAACCAATATCGTTTATCCATCAGGGTTCCTCCTTTTTTAATGTAAAAATCATGTATCTTATATTTGAAATGTATAATAGAATCCATTCCGCCGACACTTATTTAAACATATGTCTATTATTACACATTTGTTCTGAGATACTAAACAATTTTATTATTTATGAAGGATATTTATAGTGGAGAATGATTAATGTCGAAATAATTAGTTCAGATTTTACTATATTGTAGGTTATCGCGACTTCCTATTATTTATTATTGCTTACTACTATGTAGATTACGGATTTTCTGCATGAATATATTTTTGCTTCAAATCATTAATAGCAGGGATACAATGATACTGCTCCATTTGTCCATTGTCTGATTTATACATATACATTGCATTTCTTTCGTCTTTGAATATTACACTTGTGCTGACTACAGGTGCTTTACTAATATACGTTTTGATTTCAGCAATATCTGTACTTTGATATCCTTTTTCCAGTACCAGATAGTTGATGACTTTTTGAGTCACTTGTTTTTTGTAATACTCTACTCCAAAATGAAAAAGAAGAGCGCTAATAACGACTACAATACAGATTTTGAGCGAAATATTTTGGTTTTTCATCTCTTTTACTCCTTTCTTAAATAAACATATTTACTACATATGACCAATCTTGAAGTTCTACTAAGGAACCTGCAAATACAGCAGATATTCCTATAACTATCCCTACCAATCTATTCACTTTTCGTTCACTCATCTTTGTTTTTTCAAATAAAAAGATCAAACCTACAACCGATAAAAGATAAGCAATTTGTTGAGTACTATCTCCCCAGATCAAGCCGATACTATAAGACAAACAGAAAGCCATACTTAACGATAACAGTAGTAAGGGGATACGTAATTTCATATGAATTGTCCTCCTTTATTTGTTCACAACAAGTTATAATACAACTTCATCATTTCTATAAAAGGATGTGTATATATGCCAAAAAATGAATTAGGTATTGCTAAAAATCAAATCAAGCTTGTTGATTACGATCCTGACTGGATTGGATTATTTGAAAATATGAAAAAAAGCATCTGTACTGCCACCTCATTACATCCAAATAGAGTACAACATATTGGAAGTACAGCGATTACTAATATCCAAGCCAAACCTGTAATCGATATTCTTGTCGGGATTGATCATTTAGAGCAAGTAACTATGTATGATGAGTATTTGAAAACGATAATTTTGTAATATATTTCCACTTTAAAGCAAAAACCCTTCTTTGTGTTGTAAAAGAAGGGTTTTGTTGATTATTATTTTTCCATCTATACGTTCATCTATACGTTCATCTATCCGCGAAAAGCCGCCAAACGTTTATTCAATTCCGCAGTCTGTCCATAAATATCCTGATAAATCGCAAACAACTGATCATACTTTTCAGCACGCTCTGGATCAGGTTGATAAGACTTCGCGTGACGTAAAAATGCCGCTGCACAGTCTTGCAAAGATGGGAACCACCCGCTACCATAAGCCGCTAACATAGCCGCTCCCATAGCAGGCCCTTGCTCATTTTCTAAACGAACAATCTCAGCGTTAAAGATATCTGCTTGCATTTGTAACCAAGTCTCATTCTTCGCTCCGCCACCGATCGATACGACAGAAGTGATACTTTTGCCTGATTCGCGTAAAATATCAATCGATTCTCGTAAAGAGAATGTAATTCCTTCCAATACAGCACGCGCAAAATGCGGTAACTTGTGCGCGGCATCAATACCGATAAAGCTTCCACGAATATCTGCATCCGGATGAGGTGTACGTTCACCTACGATATAAGGTGTGAATAACAACCCTTCTGCACCTGCCGCTACGTTGTTCACGCCATGCAATAACTGGTCAAATGAAAGGTCTTTGCCAAATGCACTGCGGAACCATTCTAGACTGTACCCTGCCGCAAGAGTAACGCCCATAATATAAAAAGCATCTTGCTCGCTATGATTAAAGAAATGAACTTTCCCTGCAAAATCCAAATCTTTGCGTTCTTCATAAGACAGCACGACACCGGATGTACCGATACTGCACATCGTCTGCCCTTCACTTAGAATTCCTGCACCAATCGCACCACAAGCATTATCTGCTCCACCACCATAGACGCGTGTATTTACACTCAATCCTGTCTGTTCAGCGACTTCCGGCAATAATCCACCTACATCATCAAATGATTCGATTAGACGCGGAAGCAACGACATAGGCAAATCAAAAGCTGAAGCGATCTTCTCACTCCACTGCTTACCGGTTACATCGAGTAACAATGTGCCTGCCGCATCGGAATAATCCATCGCTAGATCACCTGTTAACTGGTAACGCACATAATCTTTCGGTAGCAAAACTAATCGTGCCGCTTCCATATGCTCTGGCTCATTTTCCTGCACCCATAAGATTTTGGGCAATGTAAATCCTTCCAACGCTCGATTACGAGCAATCTGTAATAATTCATCACCTAAGGTTTTTTCAATTCGGCGACACTGCTTACTGGTACGTGTATCATTCCACAAAATCGCTGGACGAATTACCTTATTGTCTCCATCCAACAACACCAATCCATGCATTTGCCCCGAAAAGCTCAACCCTTCAATTTCTTCAGACGCTACACCTGAAATCTCTACTAACCGACGGAGCGATGTTAACGTCCCTTTTACCCAATCTTCAGGACTCTGTTCGCTATATCCTGCTTTCGGTTGAGATAACGGATACGATTCAGACGTCTCATAAGCAATATTCCCCTGCTTATCCACCAACACCGTCTTCACCGCACTCGTCCCCAAATCAACCCCAATCACATAACTCATCCTTACCCCTCCTTCAATTTATCTTTGCTACACAAATAATTACTAAATATATCAAAAAAATTAAATCCCTTTTACCACTTCATAACACCTTTAATTCCATACCTCTATATTTTTCTTTCATCACATAAAATGCTAATCATTATTTATTATCTCTAAACTTATTGCCAACCATTATTACGTATTCTACGCCCATAACTGCACTCATAGCAGACATCTACTCACAATAAATCATTCAATCTTCTAATCTTTTAACCTTTTAATCTTTTAATCTTTTAAAACTTTATATTTATTTATATTTTTGCCCTATATCAAAACCAAAAGCATTTTCCCAAAATGCTTACCGCATCAAAAAATGCCTCCCTCCCCACAAGGGAATAAGGGAGACATGCCTTTGACCTTATCTTTTAGCGTTATCTTTTGCTCTAATCTTCTATCCTAATCCACAGTACCTACACGCTCAAGCGAAGAGAATCTATTCTTCTGAAAGAGCGAAGCGCTCGCCTTTAAGGTTGGATATCGACTGCCTAGCAGTCTAACCAAGATATCCAACCTTACCAGCGACGACAAGAAGAATAAATTCTCGTAGCGCTCTAACGTTAGTACACTATATTTAAACTAAATTAATCCCTAAAGTGTATCCCTCTTATTCCGTCACCAAATACTGATTAAGAACAGATTTCAACCATTCTTCACGACCAGATTCATTGGCACGAGGAGTTTCATTATTAAGCGCATACTCTGCTAGTGAAGACAATGTCGCTTTACCGCTCAATACATCGGCTCCAATACCTTCTTGGAAACTGCTGTACCGTTTGTCGATAAAGTCTTCAAATACACGATCTTCGATCAGACGCGCTGCTGTTGTTAGACCTTTAGCAAAAGTATCCATTCCAGCGATATGAGCTAAGAACAAATCTTCTGGCTCAAAAGAAGGACGACGTACTTTCGCATCAAAGTTAACGCCACCTTTGCCTAGACCGCCATTTTGCAACACTTCATACATTGTTAAAGTCGCTGCATAAAGATCTACCGGGAATTCATCCGTATCCCATCCGATCAATAGATCCCCCTGATTCGCATCCAGTGATCCTAACATACCATTCGTACGAGCAACACGTAATTCATGTTGGAAATTGTGTCCTGCAAGCGTCGCATGGTTCGCTTCCAAGTTCAATTTGAAATGTTTATCCAGACCATTTTTTTGCAAGAACGCAATGGTAGTTGCCGCATCAAAATCATATTGGTGTTTTGTCGGCTCTTTTGGTTTGGGTTCGATCAAGAATTGAGCATCAAACTGAATTTCTTTCGCATAATCGATCGCCATATGGAACATACGTGAAATATTATCTTGTTCTAGTGCATAGTCCGTATTGAGCAATGTCTCATACCCTTCACGACCGCCCCAGAACACATAGTTTTCAGCACCTAGACGTTTACCTACTTCAAGACCTTTTTTGATCTGAGCCGCTGCATGAGCGTACACATCTGCATTACTCGTTGAAGCTGCACCATGCATAAAGCGTGGATTACTGAACATATTCGCTGTATTCCAGAGCAATTTTTTACCGGATTGTTTCATATATCCTTCTAAAAGGTCGACAATCGTATCAATATTGCTGTAAAATTCTCGCAAGCTATCTCCTTCAGGAGCGATATCTACATCATGGAAACAGAAGTAAGGCATATCAAGCTTATCCATTAATTCAAATAGTGCTTCAGCACGAGCTTTGGCAAGATCAAGACCTGTATACGAATCCCAAGGACGCACTGCTGTATTCACACCAAATGGATCAGCTCCACCTGCTACCATCGTATGCCAGTAAGCCATACCGAAGCGCAAATGTTCTTCCATTGTTTTACCAGCGATCACTTGAGTCGGGTTATAAAATTTAAAAGCGTATGGATTTTTGGATTGGACACCTTCGTAAGTAATTTTTTCGATATTTGCAAAGTAAGCCATAAATAAAATCCTCCTCTTATCATTCGTATGAGATTGTTACAAAAATCTCTTTTAGAGCGGCTTAGTAAGCAGAGAAGGTGCGCCTAAAATCGATCATCTAACAATCATTTAGCAGAACAATGTATCCAACATAATCAAAAAGAAATCGTTTACATCGCTATCCTAACATATATGATATACTTTGTCTATCGGTTAAACAAAGTTAGTGAATAGTCATCTGAAAGGAAGAAAATTATGAAAATCACAGGTGATCAAGCGCTTGTCAAAAAGATAAATAAGTCTCTGGTGTTAGATAATATTCGCCAGTATGCTCCTCTATCACGTACTCAAGTCTCCCAATCAACAGGGCTGAATAAAGCCACAGTCTCCAATCTTGTACAAGAGTTGATTGATGATCAACTGGTAATCGAATCCGGTCAAGGACAGTCTAGTGGTGGACGTAAGCCGTTGATTTTGTTGTTTAACAAAAATGCAGGTTATGCCGCAGGTGTAGAGATTACAGTCAACGAGCTTATTTTGATTCTGACCAATCTAGAAGGTGAAATTATTGCCAACTCGACCTCTCCTCTTGCTAGTCATCAAGTGACTGATGTTATTGAGCAGCTACAGACCGAAATGACTGTATTGTTGCGCAATCTGCCTGATTCGATCCATGGAATTATCGGTATGGGAGTAGGTGTACCAGGAATGGTGGATGAACAAGGAAATGTATTATTTGCACCCAACCTCGGTTGGGAAGGTGTTGCTTTACGAGAACAATTAGAGCATTTATTTCATATTCCTGTGATTGTCGATAATGAAGCCAATGCAGGGGCACTCGGAGAATTGCAGTTCGGTGCAGGTAGACAAGCTCAACATCTGGTCTATGTCAGTGTAGGAACAGGGATAGGTTCTGGCATCATTATTGAAGGGGAACTGTACAAAGGCTCACGCGGTTATGCGGGAGAAACAGGGCATATGTCTGTAGAATCTTACGGTCTGCCTTGTTCTTGTGGTAGTCAGGGGTGTTGGGAATTATATGCTTCTGAACTGGCTTACGATCATGCTGTCAAAGAACCGATTCCCGGTAGTACTACCGCAGATTGGGTAAGACGTGCTGAATTCGATGAACCGGAAGCTAGAGATTTATTTCAAAAAATCGGTGAATATCTAGGGATTGGTATTACCAATCTAGTCAATGGATTTAACCCTGAATTAGTGATTATTGGCGGGCATATGAGACAGGCAGAACCATGGATCGATCAGTATTTACAAGAGGTGGTATCCCGAAGAACTCTTCCTTATCATCGCCAAAAGTTAATCATTCAATACTCCGAATTACAAGATCAATCGACTGTGATCGGTACAGCCTATATGGCTGTCTCACAATTTCTAGGTCGGGTAAAAGTATCGCTTTAATATCATTTGGACACAATTCTTAATTATTTTAATAGTAAATGTGAATTATTTATCTTAAATTTGACGTAAAATTGCCTTATTTTAGTGGAAAATCTATTGCTCTTTCGGTCTATAATTTCGTTATGTGTTATGCAATACGAACGAATGTGAAACGGAGAGAGCTACCATGAACCTGTTGGGAACTGCCGACATTTCGCTGCCTTTTTACGTAATGTTGTTTTTATTTTCTTTTATCATCGTTCCATTAGTAAGCCTGAGTGTGTTTAACTTCTCACAAGCGAGGCGCAAAAAGGGCGTATCCTTTTTGATCGCAGGTTTTGGATTTTTTATGATTTTTCGCGCTGTCACCCAGTTATTATTTTAGATACGATATCATGTGTTAGTATGCTCCACATTATTTTTTTGATACAAATGTACTTTATTTGCACAACGTACATGTTTTTCTTCATTCTTATAGGATTATCTAATCAACAAAAAAACGGCAACCCATCATCCGGGCTACCGTTTATTTTTTTGCTTATTTTACGCTTCTGCTAGCGCTTTGTTAAATTGGGTCATATTCATACCCATAATTTTGTACTCACCGATCAATGTAACTGGAACAGCACGTACACCCATGTTCCAAGCTTCTTCTGCATATTTTTCTTCCAATTCGATATTACGTTCTTCGAATTCGATGCCTTTGTCATTCAAAAAACTTTTCACCTGTTTGCAATGCGGGCAGTTAGTACTTGTATAAACGATAGCTTTTTCCATAATAATGTAACACTCCTTTTATCAAATTAGATTATGTAGATAGCAGAACTTGAAGCTATTCTGCTACCTGTAGACATTATATATGTTAGATCTGTATAAAATACAATTAACCCATAACGACTTCTTGATGTTCCAACGCTTCGATAAATTTCTCACAGTCCATCGCTGCCATACAGCCACTACCTGCTGCTGTAATCGCTTGACGGTAACGAGTATCTTGCACATCGCCACAAGCGAATACGCCCGGAATATTGGTCTCTGACGTACCTGGGTTAGATACGATATAACCATTCGCATCCGTTGTGAGTTGATTGTTCAAGAATCCTGTATTGGGATGATGACCAATCGCTACGAATACGCCATGTGCAGGAATGATTTCTTCTTGCCCTGTATTGTTGTTCATCACTTTAAGACCTGTTACACCGCTATCGCCAGCAACCACTTCAAGTGGATTTTGGTTCAAAGCCCATTCGATTTTTTCATTGGAACGAGCACGATCTTGCATGATTTTGGAAGCACGCAATTCTTCGCGACGGTGAACCAGTGTTACTTTAGAAGCAAAACGAGTTAAAAAGCTAGCTTCTTCCAATGCAGAGTCTCCACCACCGACAACCACGATTTCTTTACCGCGGAAAAAGAATCCATCGCAGGTTGCGCAAGTACTTACGCCGCGTCCGATATTATCTTGTTCGTTAGGGATACCTAGATATTTAGCTGTAGCCCCTGTAGAAATAATCAATGTTTCGGTAACCAATTCGCCCATACCTTCTACTTGCAATTTGAACGGACGATCTCCAAGATCTACACTGTTCACCCAACCTGTACGGAATTCTGCACCAAAGCGCTCTGCTTGTTTGCGCATATTGTCCATCAATTCCGGTCCCATAATACCATCAGGGAAGCCCGGGAAATTTTCAACTTCTGTCGTGGTAGTCAACTGACCACCTGGTTGTGGGCCTTCAATAATCAACGGGCTTAGATTTGCACGAGCAAGGTAGATCGCAGCAGTTAGTCCCGCAGGACCTGTTCCAACAATAATTGATTTGTACATATTGCATTCCTCCATATTTAAGATGAGCATGATGATCACACCCAACTGAATGTGTATAGTAATATAAATGTTAAGAGCTAATAGATAATAGTTACAATTAATTGCATACAATTTATAATCATTCTAAACTATTACCAATTATGAGGAAAAGGAGGACTATAGTCAAATGAAGTTTTCATGAAGGGATCACTTGGCACACAAATAAAACCTGCTTTCTTCTATAACAGAAGTCCGCAGGTTTGAAGTCTATATCATATAGGATGATCACTTAATCTTTGTCTAAATGATCGTAAATAACGCCCCAGCCATAACCTGCTTCTGGAGAAGTATCTTCTGGCATACCCGGCAAAATCAATCCGCCATCTACCCGTAAATTGATTCCTGTAATATAAGAAGCGTCATCAGAAGATAACCATGCAACTGCTTTGCCGATATCCGCAGGTGTACCCATACGACCTAAAGGAATCTTACGTCCTAGTGGTTGCTTGATAGCATCGTACTCTAATCGATTTACAGTCGCACCCGGACCTACACAATTCACCCGTATACCGTAAGGAGCAAATTCCAGTGCAAATGAAGCCGCTGAGCGTATCAATGCCGCTTTCATGCCACCATAGATGCTGTCGGTAGGATAAGCACGTTCTGCGCGGGAAGATGTGATAAAAATAATATTTCCAGCAATTTCTTGATCAATCATCGCTTGGGCTGCATATTTGGAAGCTAGAATAGGTGCGCGATAATTAAGATGGATCGAATGATCTAAATCTCCCATTTCCAGATCCAATAAGGCTGTACCGTTGCCTCCACCTGCATTATTAACAAGCAAGTCGATCCTTCCGAAATGTTCTAACGTCTGCTTGATTACCGATTCTGGCTGATCAGGTTGCGTAAGGTCTGTCTGAATAGCAAACGGCTGTGCTCCATAAATATGTGATAATTCTTGAGTCACATTGTCAATATCATCCGATTCTGAATGATATGTAAGCGCAATACGATATCCTTTATGAGCAAGTACTTTGGCGATTCCTCGTCCAAGCCCTATGCCAGCTCCAGTAATCAAAGCTACTTTACGATTTCGATGATGCAGTAAATTATTCATCGTACCCTCCTTCTTCTTATCCCTATCTGCTTCTTCATACATCTGTTAAGAAGAATTAAACATGAACTTAAAGTATGAAGCTTATTGATAACGATAGCAATGATTTAATATTTTGCCACATTCTACAAAAAAAAGAATAGCCTTATGATAAAGGCTATTCTTCAAAAGGAGGATATCGAAAAATAATAATAGCTACACGATTAAGCCTGTACGTCTTGCCAGATCTTACGCATATATAATGATGCTTGCGGAAGGTCATCTAAAGGTACACCTTCTAGTGAAATATCGATATGAGGTTTGTACTCCTGAAGCAAACGGAAAAATAACGGATAATCCAATATACCTGTACCTGCTGTACGATAAGGCTTACTGCCATCCGGTGCAAATGTAAAATCTTTCGCATGGATCAACAACATCCGATGAGCTAACTGTTCAAATGTATCCCGTAAAAAAGCTTCTTGATGATCTACATGTTCCGTTTTCATCATATTACAAGGGTCAAACAGCATACCTATCGCTGTCGTAGGAATATCCTCGATTAACTGTAACATCCGCTCGGTAGAATGAAGCGTATGATCAGCAACCGGTTCGATGGCCATATGTACGCCCCATTTATCAGCTTCTTCGGCTAATTCAGATATTGTTTCTTCCAAAATACGCCAACCTACTTCTGCATATCGTTCCGGTTCTGAAGCTTGATAGGTCGTATACCCACCTGTTTCGGTAGCGACCATACTACATCCAAAGTCACGTGCATATCGCAAATGTTCTTTGAACCGTTCGATGCCATGACGACGTTCACTGAGATCAGGATGAATAGGATCAATATAACAACCCAGTACAGCAATGCGTACATTCTGACGATCAAATTGTTCTGCAATATGATTAGCAAGTCCGGGACTTAATCGACCATTTGATGTATCTATATCCGAGATCGCTTTGGCAAGCGCTAACTGAACAGAAGTGAATCCACCAGCAGACACTTTAGCAGCAAGTTCTGCAAGTGGCAATTGTCCATAAATATGTGCAAGTACGCCTTGTTTCATCATCACACTGCCTTTCTGTTATAGATTCTGTGGTACACATTCATGCTAATCGATACAATCATCCAAATCGAATTAGCGTGCCATCCATCCGCCATCTACACAGATGACATGTCCATTCAAATAATCGGAAGCTTTGGAAGCTAAAAAGACGACAGGTCCTTGCATATCTTCGGCTGTTCCCCAGCGCCCTGCTGGAATACGATCGGTAATCGCATCAAAGCGAGCAGGATCAGCTACAATCGGTGCTGTATTGTCTGTCAGCATATAACCTGGAGCAATCGCATTAATCTGAATCCCTTTGCTTGCCCATTCATTCGCAAGTGCTTTGGTAATTCCTGCAACCCCATGCTTACTGGCTGTATAACCCGGTACATTGATGCCACCTTGATAAGACAACATCGAAGCCACACTAATAATTTTACCGCTTCCTTGTTCGATCATATGACGACCGACCAATTGTGACAGATAAAACACTGTTTCTAAATTAATATCAATCACATCGGCAAAGTCTTTCCACGGATGATCTACTGCTGGAGCACGACGGATAATACCTGCATTGTTGACCAAAATATCGATTTTGCCTTTAAATGCTAATGCTTGATGTACTACATCTTCTAATCGGTCATGCTTGCTCAGATCAGCTTCGATATCGATCGCTTCACGTCCTAATGCTTTTACTTTATCGACTGTATCTTGACTGCTTGAATAAGAGACCGAGATAATATCTGCTCCTGCTTGAGCAAGCCCTAATGCCATTCCCTGTCCCAGACCACCGCTTGATCCTGTAACCAAAGCTACTTTGCCGGTCAAATCAAAACTGTTCATCAATATATTCATCCTTTCTACTGTGTAGCGATATCCAATGGAAGATTGGATTGTTTAAAATGTTCTATCTGTTCAGCAGACAATCCACTATCGGTAATAATCATATCGAGCTGTTGGCAGGCAGCAAATGTCCATAATGCAAATTGTCCGAACTTTTGATGATCGACTACTCCATAGACTTGTTGCGCTGTTTCAACCAGTGCCTTTTTGAAAGGAACCAGATCACCTGTATAGATCGACAATCCAAATTCAGGATGGAGCGCTGTCGAAGATACAAATGCTTTATGAATATTGAGACTGCGTACATACTCTACCGCTTGCGAACTAATCAACATATTACGTGTTCGTTCCCCGCCAGGAACGACCAGACGTACTTGTTCACGCTTGGCAAGTTCACTCAAAATAAACAGGTCATTGGTAACTACAGTTAATGGCACATTAGGCAGTCGCTTGGCGATCTCCAGCGTAGTACTGCCTCCATCGAGTGCAATAATATCGTTAGGCTGTATATAATGAAGCGCCCGCTCGGCGATTTCTACTTTTTCAGACATATGCTTGGTATTGGTTCCTTGACCGGATAAAATGCCATATTGATCATTTTGTGCCAGTACAGCTCCGCCATGTACACGAGTTAACAATCCCATGTCTTCTAACTTAGCTAGATCTTCACGAATCGTTTTGCCTGTAACATTCATCATCTCGCTCAATTGACTGACTGTTACTTCTTGATGAGATATTAATATTTCCATAATGCGTTCATGACGCTTCAATGCACTCATAATTCCCCCGTCCCTTCCAGTATGATGCCGGAATGGTTTTGGGTTTATTTTAAATCTTTCATAGCTACTGCGTCCATATCATCGAACGTTTGATTTTCGCCAGCCATTGCCCAACAGAATGTATAATTGCTTGTACCTACGCCACTATGGATCGACCAGCTTGGAGAAATCGCTACCTGTCCATCACGTACAACAAGATGTTTGGTATTTTGCGGTTCGCCCATAAAGTGGAATACTGTCGCATTTTCATCCAGATTGAAATACAGATAGACTTCAGAACGACGGTTATGAGTATGACAAGGCATTGTATTCCACATATTACCTGGAGCCAGTTCTGTTATTCCCATCACTAACTGACAGCTTTTAATACCGCCTTGATGAATATATTTGTAAATTGTACGCTCATTTGATGTTTTGATATCACCTAGATGACTTGGTGTTGCATCTTCTTGGGTTGCTTTTACGGTTGGATACTGATGGTGTGCGGGTGTAGATACAAAGTAGAACTTAGCGGGCTCACTGCCACTACCTGAAAACGTCACTTCTTTGGTACCCAGTCCGATATACAGACATTCTTTGGCAGCTACTTCATATTCCTGACCATCTGCGGTAACTTTACCGGGAGCTCCAATATTAATAATTCCAATCTCACGACGCTCAAGGAAAAAGTCTGTTCCGATATCTTTAAGATTCACTTCTAATTTGATCTCTTTTGAAGCAGGAACAGCCGAGCCTACAATATAGCGATCTACATGACTGTATACGGTTACAAGTTCATCGGTTTGAAATAAAGATTCGATCAAAAATTCCTCACGTAGACGATCAGTATCAAAAGATTTCACATCATTCGGGTGAGACACATAACGGTTTTCCATTATTATTCATCCTCTCAATAAGTGTAATTTGGATTACTAATGTTCATATAAGTTCATTTTAGTTCATATTGTTCGTTTTGGGAAGTGATTAATCACACTTTTTGGATTTTTTTGCAAATTCGTTGATAGGCGTGTTGCTGGGTTGATGTTATGATCTACATAATGTCAGACTATCTCGTTCATGTATTCTTCATATTGATCTGATATGATAATGCAAGCACTGGGTACGATTAATCTGATTACTTGTAAAGGAGCGTTACGATATGGTACGTATTTTGATAGCTGATGATGATCCTTCCATTTTGGAATTAATTCATATGTATTTAAGTCGTGAAGGATATAGTGTGCATACGGCACGAGATGGTAAAGAAGCATTTGATATGCTTGGAAATGGCAAATGGGATCTGATTATTCTGGATGTGATGATGCCTCATATGGACGGATGGCAACTAACGCAAGATATTCGCCGTTATTATGGAGATGTACCGATTCTTCTAGTAACTGCCAAAGGTGAATCCGAAGACAAAATCAAAGGATTCCGCTTGGGTACAGATGATTATTTAGCGAAGCCTTTTGTAGCTGAAGAAATGGTTATGCGCGTCAAAGCTTTGTTGCGACGTTATCGCATTTTTTCAGGCGAATCTCTTTCGATTGGTAATGTCAGACTGGATGCTTCGACCAAAGAAGCAGATACAAATGGTAGCCTACAAGCTTTGCCTGCCAAAGAATTTGATCTGTTATATACTCTTGCTGGATTCCCGGGACAGATTTTTACACGCGATCAATTGATCGAAAAAATCTGGGGGCATGATTATGATGGTGATGAACGTACAGTCGATGTGCATATTAAGCGTCTACGCGATCGTTTTACAGAAGAAAATGGATTTACGATTCAGACAATTCGGGGCATCGGTTACCGGATTGAGGTGAAATAAGGTTGAAAAATATTTATAGTCAGCTGGTACTTACGTTTATTGCAGTTGTAGTAGCCAGCTTTGTCATTACTTTACTGATGTCTGATTGGGTATTTCAACGACAACAGGTTAACTTTGTAGAAGATCGTATTTTGGCAGATGCCAAGTCTATGGCTGAGATTCAATCTTCTATTCCTAAAAATATGATTCAGAAATATCTAGATAGTCAGGGCGGACAGATGCAGATTGTAGTGATCGGCGCAGATGGTACGACGTATCGTTCTATTGGTGAAGGACCGGGAGGGCCTCCGGGACTTTCCCCACCACCTGTACCTCCGACACCGCCTGCTTCTACAACAAGTACCTCAACAGATACAAAAAATAAAGCAAAACCAACACCTCCTGATCCTTTGAATCAATGGAATATCCCAGAGACAGTGAAAGAAGAAGTATTAAATGGACAGGTCTATCACCCTACAGCTATACCGACTACCAATAATACTGTCCCTAGTTTTGATTTTTCATTTTTTAATTCAAAAGATAAAAAAGAACCTCGTTATGTCGGTGTACCGTTTGAGCGTAATGGTCAAAAATATGCTCTTTTTGCTCGTCCTGCACCCGGTCATTTTGTGAATCAATTTAATAGTTGGATGTTTTTAGTCTTGTCGGTCATGTTAGTGATTGGGGTTGTACTGTTTTTATTTGCGGCTCGCTTAATTGCCAAGCCGATTGCCAAATTATCGGAAGCGACCCGACGTGTAGCCAAAGGCGATTATCAAGTTCGTGTGAATCTACGACGTAACGATGAGATTGGTGAATTAAGCCGTAACTTTAATCGAATGATTGGCGAATTATCTAAGATCGAAGCGATGCGTCAAGAATTTGTATCCAATGTATCGCATGAGATTCAGACTCCTTTGACTTCTATTCGTGGATTTGCAGGAGCTTTGCGAGATAGTGCTTCTCCTGAGCAGGTCAGACATTTGACGATTATTGAGCAAGAAAGTGAACGATTATCCAAGCTTAGTAGCAATCTGTTAAAACTAGCTTCACTTGATGTTGTTAAACTTCATACTGTTCCTTTCCGTCTGGATGAACAGATCCGAATGTCTGTCGCTTCTTGTGTCCCTCTTTGGATGGAAAAAAATATCGAACTTTCTGCTGATCTCGACAAAATTACATTTGACGGAGATGAAGATTTACTCAGTCAGGTATGGATTAACTTATTATCGAATGCGATCAAGTTCACTCCGGAACAAGGGAATATTTATATTACGCTTACACATGATCAGCAATGGATTATAGCGTCGGTGCAAGATACCGGTTGCGGAATAGCACCTGATCATTTAGAACATATTTTTGATCGCTTTTATAAAGTCGATACTTCACGTACATCGGTTACCGGTGGTAATGGATTAGGATTGTCGATTGTGCAGAAGATTATTGGATTGCATGGTGGACGAATAGAAGGATCTAGTGGGGATGGACAAGGAACCAAAATGACTGTTTTTTTACCGTTAACTGTTGAACAACCCAAAGGATCTTAACTTTTTTAAATCAGAGCTAGGTGTTGACCCATTTTACAATATCAATATATTCTTTTCAGGTTCTATTCATCTTGTATCAGTAAGCGAGAAATTCCTTGTATGTTAAGGGTTTCTCGCTTTTTTATATGTATTTATAGCAATCTTTAACCGCCTTTAAGGCAACGTTCATTTTTTGTTCATAAACCCTTGTTATATTTTTTACATAAAGTTATACGACGTGATCAACAAAGGAGGATATATACAAGTGAAAGAATCCCGCATTCGAAGGATAGATCCGATTTTAGCTATACTGGCGCTTATCGCCGCGGGTCTTTCGCTATATAACATTAATCAATCAGGTGACCTGAACAGTTACTATACTGCTGCTATTACAAGCATGGTGCAGAGCTGGCATAATTTCTTTTTCAACGCTTATGATCCTGGTGGTTTTATTACGATTGATAAGCCGCCGGTTGCTTTCTGGCTTCAAGCGATCAGCGCCAAACTATTTGGAATTCATAGTTGGAGTCTAGCATTACCATCTGCACTTGGATTAGCTGGCTCTGTTATTTTACTGTATCTCATAATGAAGCCTCACTTTGGAATCACTGCTGCACGTATCGCCGGGCTGATTATGGCGTTAACGCCAATCGCTGTAGCTGTTAGCCGCACGAATAATGCAGATAGCACACTAGTTTTCTTTTTAATGCTAGCGACTTATCTATTGTCCAAAAGTGTACGCAGTGGCAAACTACTTACCCTTTGTATCGCATTCGGACTAGTTGGAGTAGGATTTAATACCAAAATGCTACAAGCATTTATGGTACTCCCTGCGTTCTACCTTCTCTACTGGTTAGCTCGTAAAGGACAATGGAAACAAAAAATACTTCATTTGTTAACTGCTAGTGTATTGATGGGAATGATTTCTCTATCATGGGCAGTTATTGTTGACCTTACACCTGCGGATCAACGTCCCTTTGTAGGAAGTAGTGGAACATCCAACTCTGTATTAGAACTTGCGCTTGGCTACAATGGAATCAGTCGTCTTACAGGTGATTCTAGTGGTAGTGGCGGCAGTGGTGGAATGGGTACTATGCCATCCGGTACACCTGATGGTCGTAGCAATAGTAGCACAACATCAAGCTCTATCAGCTCAAGTAGCACACCAACAACAGCTAACACTTCAACAGATACATCCAATACAAAAACATCGGCAATATCGGATCAGCCTGCAACTACTACAGTTAGTGCAGATCATTCTACCGCTTCTGTTCAGAATACTAACGGAAATGCTCCACCACAAGGCGGATTTGGTGGGGGTAATGATGGCGGACGATCTGGCAGTGGTGGAATGGGTGGTTCTGGCAGTGGTGGAATGGGTGGTTCTGGCGGTGGTAGTAATGACGCTGGTGATGCTGGATGGCTTCGATTATTCAGCACAGCCAATGCAGGGCAAATCGCATGGTTCCTTCCTTTAGCCTTATTGAGTGCTCTGATATTATGGTTGCAACGCAGGGAACAACGACATATTGTTCTGTTCTGGGTAGCATGGCTTGCACCGATGATTATCTTTTTCAGTATTGCAGGGCATATTCACCGTTATTACTTTATTATGATGGCTCCTGCGATTGCCGCTCTCACAGGTGCAGCGCTCGCTTATTTATGGCAAAATATACACAAGCGCTGGTTGACGATATTTATGCTCATAGGGATCGCAACTGGATTATATATTACGATTTCGTTAGATCAAATGATTCTTGGTATTGTAGCAGCTCTGATCGGACTGATGTCTATAGGGATTGCCCTTCGTTCACGTCAATCGATGAACAGCATCTCACTCACTCTTGCTCTTGTCGCTTTACTTATTGCACCTGCCTACTGGTCGATAACACCAGCAATCTATGGAGGCAATTCTACACAACCTTCTGCCGGACCGGAATTAGCAACCTCTAGCGGACGCAGTAACAGCTCTACTATTGATTCTGGTTTGATCACTTATTTGCAACAACATAACACTGGTGAGAAATATCTGGTAGCCACTACTTCTTCACAGACAGCTACACCGATTATTTTAGCTACTGGATCTCCTGTAATAGCATGGGGCGGATTCAAAGGCTCTGATACTGCACTGACAACGACTCAACTCGAAGCGCTAGTCACCAATGGCGAACTTAAATATGTGATTCTTGGTGGCGGTATGGGTAGTGGGAGCTCAGATTTGACATCATGGGTACAAGCACATGGCACTGAAATTGCACAAAGTGAATGGAGTGCTAACTCTACTACATCAACCGATACGACTTCTCAACGTTCTCAACGCGGTGGCGGTGGAAGAAGTTCTCAACTGACTTTATATGAATTAAATCAATCGTAACTCCACTGTTGTGATGACATAAAGATGTATTTATAAGGAGGAAAACCTATGCGATATTCAATCGTTGTACCTGTATATAATGAGGAAGCTGTTGTAATGGAATGTTACCGTCGCCTGACTGAAGTGATGCAACAAACGAATGAACCTTATGAATTAATTTTTGTAAACGATGGAAGTCGTGATCAAACGGCTTCTATTGTGAATCAGCTTTGTGCCCAAGATACATCTGTGAAATGGATCGACTTTTCCCGTAACTTTGGTCATCAGATCGCGATTACTGCTGGTATGGATCATGCTCAAGGTGAAGCGATCGTTGTTATTGATGCTGATCTTCAAGATCCACCAGAATTGATTTTGCAAATGATCGAAAAATGGAAAGAAGGCTACGATGTCGTCTATGCTACCCGGGCAGAACGTAAAGGTGAAACAGGCTTTAAAAAATGGTCTGCTTCGATGTTCTATCGCACACTGAACAAATTAAGTGATATTGATATCCCGATGGATACAGGTGATTTTCGCTTAATCGATCGTAAAGTATGTGAAGCGATGAAAACATTAAAAGAAAATAATCGATTTGTTCGTGGTCTGGTGAGCTGGGTAGGCTTCCGCCAGACATCTATCAGTTATGTACGTGAAGAACGCTTTGCAGGTGAAACCAAATATCCTCTTAAAAAAATGATCCGCTTTGCATCAGATGCACTGGTCGCTTTTTCGCTCAAACCTTTAAAATTAGCTAGTATTCTAGGTAGTGTTGTATCGTTATTCAGTTTCTTTTATCTAATCTTTGTACTGGCTCAGAAGTTACTGCATTTTTCAACCACACCAGGGTGGGCTTCTATCGTAGCAACGATCTTATTTTTAAATGGGATTACGTTAGTCATTCTTGGTCTTATCGGTGAATATATTGGCCGGATCTATGATGAAGTGAAGCAACGTCCTCTTTATCTGATACAGCAAACTAGAAATTTTGCTCAAGAACAACCACTTCCTGTGCATGAACAATTGCAAGAACAACGTCGTATGATGAGCGAACAACGTCATGCTGGTTTCTAAATTATTTGCGAATCAAGCGATTCGATTTGCTACAGTTGGTGTCTCCAATACTGTGATCGACTTTGTTGTTTTTATGCTACTACAGAGCTTTACAGGCGTTGTAGCCGCTCAGTTTATCGGCTATGGCGCTGGAACACTGAACAGTTATCTCTGGAATCGTCGTTGGACGTTTGCACGTGGTAAAGGCTTTGACTTTTCAGAAATACTCCGTTTTCTACTGGTAAATATAACAGTTGCTAGTATTACAGCTATTGCAATTAGCTTGGTTCCTGCGAGTATTCCGGTCTGGATTGCCAAAATAGCAGTAACCATTTTGGGATTAGGAATCAACTATACGGTCAGTAAATTATGGGTATTCCGTTAATCAAACGTCTGCATAACAGATATAGCGTACGTGTATGAAGATAATACAGGTTCAGGAGGGAATTCCGATGAAAGTTCGTAAAGCGATTATACCTGCTGCCGGGCTTGGCACACGTCTGTTGCCTGCTACCAAAGCACAACCAAAAGAAATGTTACCTATCGTTGATAAACCAGCGATTCAATATATTATTGAAGAAGCCGTTGCTAGTGGGATCGAATCTATCCTTATTGTTACCGGTCGTGGCAAACGCTCGATTGAAGATCATTTTGACCATTCGATTGAGCTTGAACTTGATTTAGCTTCCAAAGGGAAACATGCTTTACTAGAACAGGTGAATCGTATTTCGGAACTGGCAGATATTCATTATATTCGTCAAAAGAAACCTTTAGGTCTAGGACATGCCATTTTGTGCGCCAAGCAGTTTGTTGGAAATGAACCTTTTGCAGTACTACTGGGTGATGATCTTATCGTTAATGAAGTACCCGGATTACAGCAATTATTGAATCAAAATGTATATCCTTCTACAGCGATTGTAGGTGTACAACATGTGCCTTATGAACATACAAATAAATATGGGATTGTCGCTCCATCGGTTATACCCAACACTCCTTATTCGATTATTCCTGTTAGCGATATTGTAGAAAAGCCGGCTATCGAAGATGCTCCATCCGATCTAGCAGTGATAGGACGGTACGTATTGCCTCCTGAAATCTTTGATTATTTGGAAGATACGTTACCTGGCAAAGGTGGCGAAATTCAATTAACCGATGCGATCTCACGCTTACCTCATATAGCAGCGTTAGAGATTCAAGGTAATCGTTATGATATCGGTGATCCGCTTGGTTATGTCAAAGCAACAATTGATTTTGCTCTTCAGCGTCCTGAACTTCGTGATGAAGTTCAAACGTATTTGGATCACTTACAATATCGTGTTACTTCTTCTATCCCTCAATTAGGATAATGCTCTCAAGTAGCTATACATTATGATAATCACTTTGTATCTGCTATACATTATGTATCACATCTATAAAAGAGTCTTGCTTTGCTGTTTGTCACAGCGGAACAAGACTCTTTTTGCTATACTGCTGTTGTTATCTATTACGGTATTACATCATCGACTATGATGATGCACTGCACTGTATCTGCTGTTGTCCTTTAAATTAGATATTAATTAGGCTTACTTGGATTACATAATCTAATCATTCCTATCAAACGGTATAGCAAAAAAGCTCTTTCACTTTCACCACTACAGCATAACAATCTGTAGTAGATCCAGCAAAAGAGCTTTTAAAGTCTATCTCGTATCTTGCACTTATAAGTTCTTATCTAGTGGATTAGTATCCTACGCCGTTGTAAGCCATGATCCATACAGAACCAGATACAACAACCAATACAATCGCTAGACCAAAAATCAAAGCCATTACGTTCCAACGAGGTTGGTTACCTGTACGATCACGTACATGCATAAAGAAGAATAGCTGTACAACGAACTGCAATACTGCAGTGATCATAATGATTAGAATCGTTGCTGTTGCTTGGAACATATGGTTCATAACAACAACTAACGGAATAATCGTTAAGATAATCGAAAGGATAAAACCAATGATATAAGATTTAAGCGAGCCATGAGCATGATCTTCACCATGTGCATGTGAATCTGTTGAATGCTGCGCCATATTACATCACCCCCAACAAGTAGACGACGGATAGCAAGAAGATCCATACCGCGTCCAAAAAGTGCCAGTACAAGCTGATGACGTTAATTTTACCGCGTGTTACGTCAGTGATACCACGACGAGACAATTGGATAATCAATAACAACATCCAGACTAGACCAACCGAGACGTGAAGTCCGTGAGTTCCGACAAGTGTGAAGAATGCACTTAGGAATGCACTTGCAGAGATTCCGTGTCCTTCTCCAATCAATTTCACGAACTCCGTTACTTCAAGCCCGATAAATGCTGCACCTAGAATAAAAGTAACGATCAACCAAGAAATAAGTTGTTTTACCTTTCCTTTGTTCATAGCAAGTACAGCAAGTCCGCTTGTAAAACTACTTGTTAACAAGATAAATGTCTCAGCGATAACGCCAGGCATTTCGAATATTTCTGCACCACCGGGACCACCGGCAGTGTTTTTATGAAGAACCACATATGTTGCAAATAAAGTACCGAATAAGATAACGTCGGTAATTAGGAAGATCCAGAAACCAAGAAGCTTCATTTCTTGCGGATCGTGATGCCCGTGGTCATGACTATGATCATGGTCGTGACCATGCTGTGATACAGCTTGTGCCATTAGACCGTCCCCCTTATCGATGCTTCCGTCTTCTCAATTTCTTCAACTGGAATGTAATAGTCGGTATCGTATTGGAAAGAGCGAGCAATCATACAACCTGCTACACCAATCAGACCAAGAACCGCCATCCATGTCCATAAGAAGACAAAGCCGAATCCGGCAATAAAGAAGAATGTTGACATTATAATTGGAATTGCAGAGTTTTTCGGCATATGAATTGGAGCATATACAGGTTTTGGCGGATTTTTCGGAAGCTTACCAGCCGCACGACGCTGTTTCTCAACCCATAGCGGATCTCTACTATCCACAACTGGAACCACTGCAAAGTTATACTCTGGTGCAGGAGAAGGAATACTCCATTCCAAAGTATGAGCGTCCCAGATATCGCCAGTCGTATCGACTTCACGATTTTTGATACTATAAGCAATTTGAAGAACTTGGAACAAGAACGCTACACCCATCAAGTATGCACCCATTGTGGATACAACGTTTAATGGACCCCAGCCAGTGTCCCAATCAAATGTACTGATACGACGAGTCATACCCATTAGACCAAGCAAGTATTGAGGCATGAAACATACATAGAAACCAATGTTCCAGAACCAGAATGCCCATCTACCTAATGTTTCGTTCAGTTTGAAACCGAACATTTTTGGCCACCAGTAGTACATACCAGCGAAATAACCGAATACTACACCACCGATAAGAACTTGGTGGAAGTGAGCAATTAGGAAGTAACTGTTATGATACTGGAAGTCAGCAGGAGCAACAGACAATAGAACCCCTGTCATACCACCGATAATAAAACATGGGATAAATCCGATCGTCCAGAGCATCGGCAGATCGAAGCGAATTCGACCACGATACATCGTAAACAACCAGTTAAAGATTTTAACCCCTGTAGGAATTGCAATCAGCATCGTGGATAATGCGAAGAACGCATTAACATCTGCGCCAGAACCCATCGTGAAGAAGTGATGCGCCCAGGTAAAGAACGATACGAATGCAATAATCAACATGGCGAATACCATGGATGTGTAACCAAATAGCTTTTTACGTGAGAATACGCTGACGATTTCGGAGAAAATACCGAACGCCGGTAATATAACAATGTATACCTCAGGGTGACCCCACATCCAGATCAAGTTGATATACATCATCGGGTTACCGCCACCATCGAGTGTAAAGAAGTGAGCCCCCGCAAACCTATCGATAAACAATAGTGCTAGTGTAACTGTCAAAATTGGGAAAGCGAAAATGATAATGATACATGTTGCGAATACAGACCATGTAAACATAGGCATTTTCATAAATGTCATGCCTGGTGCACGCATTTTGATAATCGTTACCAAGAAGTTAATACCCGTTGCAAGGGAACCAATACCTGAGATCTGAATACCCCAGATGTAGAAGTTCTGTCCAGGTCCTGGATTAAATTGGAGTTCTGATAGTGGTGGATAACTCAACCATCCTGCATCCGGTGAACCACCGATAACGAAAGATAAGTTAAATAGCATCGCACCCAAGAAGAACAACCAGAAACTTAATGCGTTCAAGAATGGATAAGCTACATCGCGTGCTCCTAATTGAAGAGGAACAACGATATTAAAGAGTCCGAACATAAATGGCATCGCCATAAACAGGATCATAACTACGCCATGCGTCGTAAATACCTGATTATAATGTTCAGGATGTAAAAATTCGAGATTTGGGAATGCGAGTTGAGTACGCATCATAATGGCATCCACGCCGCCACGGAACAACATCAAAATCGAAGCAAGAATATACATGATACCGATTTTTTTGTGGTCAACTGTTGTTAAATAATTACGCCACAACCAGCCCCATTTTTTGAAATAGGTGAGTCCCACAACGATAGCAATCATCGCAAGTCCGATAGATACATCTGCACCGTAAATTAGTGGGTCGCCGGTGACGAAAAAGTCAGATGCAAAATCTTTAATTTTCTCGAGCATCGGGGAGCTCCTTTCCCTGTCTTTTATGTCACACGCTACGGTACAACTAACTTCAAATAAATCTGAACTTAATTGCTAGTATTCGTGTCTGTGCTTTCTTGATCATTCATTTCCATGCCATCGTGATCGCCTGTTCCCATATCACTTTGTCCTTCTTCACTTTGTTTCTCATCAATCTGAGTAGAAGGAGTGGTGTGAGTAGCACGATCTTTACCGCCTGCTAAACCGCCTGGCAAGTATTTGGTAACAAGTTGTTGGAATAGACCTTCCGGGAATGCAGAAAACGTTTGTTTGTCAGCAGTTCCAGGAACCGTTAGCGACTGGTATGTTTCCATACTCATAGGTTTAGACTCGGTTTTAACTTTGTTGACCCAAGTCTGATATTGCTCGTCAGATACAGCATTCACATCGAATCTCATTTGGGAAAAATGCTCACCACTGAAGTTAGCACCTGATCCAAAGAAAGTTCCCTGATGATCAGCTTGTAGATACAATGTCATAGCCATACCCGACATCGTATAAATTTGTCCACCAAGTTCTGGCACCCAGAAAGAGTTCATCGGAGCATCAGAAGTCAGTTCAAATCGTACAGGTGTATCTTCTGGAATCGTAATAGAGTTCACAGAAGCAATACCTTCGCCCGGGTACATAAATAACCATTTCCAGTCCATAGAAGCAACTTGGATTGTAATAGGTTCCTTCTGTGATTGAATCGCTACAGAAGGCTCTAATGCATAAGTGTAACGCACAGTTACAATACCAAGTACAGCAATAACGATGATTGGAATCCCCCACCAGATGGTTTCAAGCTTGGTGCTGTGGTTGAAATCCGGATCATATTTTGCTTTTCTACCTGGTTTGTCACGGTATCTCCACACTATAACAAAAGTGAGTATCGTTACCGGAACAATAACAATGGCAGTTAGAATCGTGGAAATCACGATTAGATCTCTTTGTCCTGCGGCAATAGGTCCTTTCGGATCGAGAACAAAGTAATTGTGGCTACCTGCATAAAGTGCCCATACCGTCAAAGCGAGTGACAGAACCGACACAATAATCATAACCCACATCATAAGACGAGAACCCGGTTTTTTGTTCATCTTAATCCCCTTTCTCACATAACGTTTAAGACGTTCATAATATTGAAACCACACATTTCTATGTTAACACTAAGTGTGCTATTTGCGTATCCATAGAAGGTGTAAATTCCACATTTTTTTGACTTGTTAACAAATCTGTCAATTTATTAACAGGTTATCGTGAATCTTTTCACATTATTTATATATTATCATATTGTGATTCCGTAAAAAAGCCCCTTTAAGAATTAATTCTTAAAGGAGCATGTATTTAATTAAAAAGGATTTATTTTATCGTCAATCTCATTTTTTAATCATCATTGATACTTTCTTTTCCTTCTTCATTACGAACTTGCATAGAACCGATCGATTTACCAATAAAGTAAATAAATACACTTCCTACTACACATCCGATACCCATCATCAATCCAGCGTTGTTATCATTAAATGGTTGGATATTCAAAATAATCGTTACTACACCAACAACAAAAGCAATCCAACCTATAATTGTGAGCAAACGAGTTAATCCGCGTGCATTTTTTCCGGGTGAATTTGAACGGCCTTTTGTATTTGTCGCCATAATTAAGCACTCCCCTCTTATGTTAGTATCCATTGCTACTCCAAACTAGGAGCACTTTAAAAATTACGTTTCTATTGTTATAGTCTCTATTACCACAATTTGCCCCTTTTGATTCGTTATTTAATTATATTCTTCTTATTTCTATATTATTTATTACAAATTATTGTCAAATGGTATGTATTTCATCGTCAAAAAGGCGACATTCTCTGTGTAATACAGAAAATATCGCCTTTGTTCATCTCCCTATTAATATATTCATAATTACATATTTGATAAGAATATATTTATATATAGAAGAAAAAATATTTTTTCATTACTTCTCGTCAAAATATTCGTAGATTAACTGTATGATTATATCCGAATTTTAGACCTTTGCATGTAATGTATAACTTCTCCCCGCTTCCGCAGTAAACTCCAGCACAAAATCAGTTTGTTGCTCATTAGGTTCAGTCAATGTAGAAGCTGTTAATGGATCTTCCAATTGCAGAGCAATAGAACTCACCAAGCGACAGGTTCCATGAAACTGCGATTCTACTGTCACTTCTACCAGTTGTGCTTGTTGCCAGTGCATATCTACTGTATATCCGCCACGTGCCCGTAGCCCTTTCACAAATCCTTTATTCCATACTTCTGGCAACGCAGGCAGTAGATGTAGTTCTTGTAAATGGCTTTGAAGCAACATTTCAGCAATACCTGCGGTTCCACCAAAATTACCATCAATCTGAAATGGAGGATGAGCATCAAATAGATTCGGATATGTAGAACGTGATAATAACGTACTTACAAATTCATGTGCAGTCTCTCCATCCAACAAACGAGCATACAGATTAATAAGCCAAGCACAGCTCCATCCGGTATGTCCTCCGCCATGCTGAATACGTCGTTCTAGCGAGACACGAGCAGCTTCTACTAGCTCAGGTGTCTGATAACGATTAATCTCATGCCCGGGATACAGACCATACAAATGAGACACATGACGATGCCCTGGTTCATGCTCTTCATAATCCCGGTACCATTCTTGTAATTGACCATGGCGACCAATATGAAAAGGATATAAGCGCTTATAAGTCTCTTGTAGCTCAGTTGCCCAATCTTGATCGACTTCAAGCAATAATGTGCTGGTGATACAGTGATCTAATAATTCGCGGATCAATGTCATATCCATCGTAGATGCTGCTGATGTACTACATACTTCTCCAGAAGCAATTAGAAATTTATTTTCAGGTGAAGTCGAAGGAACAGTAACCAAATAACCTTCACGATCTTCAACCAACCAATCCAGTGCAAACCTAGCAGCTTCTTTCAAAATCGGATAAGCCGTTTCCCGTAAAAAGTCTAGATCACGATGATATTCATAATGCTCCCACAGATGCGCACATAACCAGATTCCACCAAGAGGCCAGAACGCCCAGCTTGCATCACCTTGAGTCGGAACAGCCAAGCGCCAGAGATCACTATTATGATGGGTCGTCCAACCTTTGGCTCCATAATGAACTTTCGCCGCTTCCTGACCACTTACACTCAGATCTTCTATCATACGAAATAACGGTTGATGACATTCAGAAAGCTGACACACTTCAGCAGGCCAGTAATTCATCTGTGTATTGATATTCGTGGTGTAATCACTATTCCATGGAGCTTGTACATGTTCATTCCATATCCCTTGTAGATTAGCTGGCTCACTTCCAGGTCTGGACGAGGAGATTAACAAATATCTTCCATAATGAAAATATAGCGCTTCTAAATCTGGATCATGACGATGCTGTTGATATTGTTGCAGTCGCTGATCGGTTGGTAATTCTTGGTCAGTTATACTTTGATCGGATGCTAACAGATGTTGCTCATCTTCTAATTGAAGCTCTACCCGATTAAACAGACTACTATAATCTGCTAGATGTTGTTCTAACAATGACTGGTATCCAATACTTCCCGCTTGATTGAGAATAGCTACACATTCCTCTGCTAATACACGTCCGCTACTTCCCGGGACTTGATCGTATCCTTCAAAGTTAGTAACGACTGATAATACAATCATAATTTCATGTGCTTCTTGAATAGATAAGTGCTGATCTTCTGCTTGAATATGTCCTTGATCTACATACACTTTGACGCCTACATGAAATTTAATACCTTGCTCTGCTTGTGCATCATACGCGTAAGGTGGTTCTGTCTGACGGTAGTCTTCGATACTTGGCAAGCAATAGCCAGCTAACGATAATTCATGATCTTGAGCGTACTGTTGATGCGGTTGTACACTATCTAGTCGTACACGAATATTCAGAGGTTGCTGACCATCACTACGTAACCGATAGACCATCACTTGATGCGGATGACTGACAAATACTTCTTTTTCAATACGATGTCCATCTGCTTGCCATGATGTACGGGTGAGCGCTTGATCTACCAGTAACTCACGATGATAATCTGTAATTACAGGTTCAGTCGCAGGGTATTGTATATCGACCCACAGGTCGCCTACAGGTTGATAACCTTCAGTATCATGCCCTAACATGCTGGTGTTAATAATCGATTGTGCTTCTTCTAATTGGTTATCAAAAATAAGTTCTCGAACATGAGATAACTCAGCTAAACTACTAGGATTGACTGTCTCATGTGTTTTCCCTGACCATAATGTATCTTCATTCAATTGAATACGATCCTGCTGTATACCACCAAATACCATGCCTCCTAGACGACCATTCCCTATCGGTAACGCTTCTTCCCAGAGTTGTGCAGGTTGGTTGTACCATAGTTTCCATAACGACTGCTTATTTTGATCCATCAGTATATGACCTCCTGATTGAAATTCATACATTTGAAATTCATACATAAAGGGGCTTCGTTAATCCGAAGCCCCTCTTTGCGCTGTATCACAGCTTTTGCAATTATCTAAGATGTTTATTTTGCAGTGACAGGTTTGCTCCACAATTCAACGGTATCTTTGATCATTTGTGTATACGATGCTTCCATTTTTTTCATTGGTTCTGTACTTAACTCAGTAACCATTTCATCGTAAATGCCATCAAATTCTTCTGGAGAAGCTAAAATTGCTTCTGGAATACGTTTACGCACAATATCTTGTCCTTTTTGGAAGTTTACTGTGTATTCTTGATCATCCGGTGCTGGTAAGTTGTACGCTGCACCCCAAGGTTTAACAGGGAACTCATCTTTTTGCGGGAATAAGTCTTTCCATGTTGTTGCACCATAAGCTTTTAATGTTTCTTTTTCGGAAGCTGTGTAACCTGCAATAATTTGTTCAGGGAAATTCGTAGTGTAATAGTTACCTGATGGATCTTTCACGCCATCACCATAATGAACACCAAATATAGTATATCCACTTACACCTGTTGTTTTAACAAAGTTCGTATTATCATTTGTTTTCATGTCTTGGACATCCGCAGGAATAACACGTTTGCCATCTTTCATATTGTACTGCTTACCTTCGATACCCCATTGATTCAAGACTTGAGCTTCATCTGAAGACATCCAATCTAAGAATTTGATAATGCGGATCGGGTCTTTCGCAGAAGTAGTAATCCCTATACCGTAACCTACTGGTGCACCGATATCCTGGAATGAACGATCTTTTGTTTCTGTTGTTAATTGAACAGGATAATGCCCGTATGCACGTTCAGTCATACCTGAAGATTTTAGAGCATTTTCAGCTTGTTGGTAATCCCAATCTTGATCGATTAGACCAAGAACACGTCCACTTGCAATTTTAGAGTTATATTGGTCTGTTTTTTGTGTGAATGTCTCAGGATCTAACAAACCTTCGTTATACATATGATTTAACCAGCGGAAATATTCTTTTTCTTCCGGACGTTTGTAATGAAGTTGTGCTTCATAGGTCTCAGGGTCGATGTAGAATTCGCCATCATCCGGTGCACCTGTTGATAAGAATGCTGGGTTTGTAACTGTAATCTGAATTTTCCAATCATCTGCATTAAGAGATAATGGAATCGTTGGTTGTCCATTGATTGTCGGATTTTTTTCTTTGTACTCTTTTAATACTTTTTCGAAATCTTTAACCGTTTCGATTTTAGGATAGCCTAGTTCTTTCATTACAGCATTTTGCACTTCAAAGCCGCCACCTGCGTCAAAGCTTGTTTGCCCTACGCCTGCATTGGTTGGCAATACATAGATAGATGGATCTTCTTTACTGTATTGTAAGCGAGCAAGATCGTCTCCATATACTTTTTTGATATTAGGACCATATTTATTAATAAGATCAGTCAAATCGATCAATGCGCCAGCTTCTACTAATTTACTAATCGAACCTTTAGGAGTAATCATATCAGGATAGTCACCAGAAGCTGTCATCAAAGCAATCTTCTGTGTACCCCCACCACTTACATCATATTCAGCATTGAGCGTTACATTCGTTGCTTTGGTGATTGCTTTACCAACATCATCCTGCATATTATTCCACGTTGGATTCGCATCAGAACCAAAAAAGGAAATCGTGATCGGTGTGGACACATCAGAAGTTTCTGTTTCTACTGGATCTGAACTTCCACATGCAGTTACACTTGCTAGTGCTACCACTAACATCGGTGCCAAAGCATATCTGAATAATTTTCTCGGCATTAAAATTGCCTCCCTTTTGAATATAGATAGTCCTTCAATCATAGAACAGGGTAGAAATAAGTATATGCTAAGGTGGTGACACACCACCCGATAGCTATATTAAGCTTTCACTGCACCTAGCGTCATACCGCTGACAAAATACTTTTGCAAAAACGGATATACGATAAGGATCGGTAATGTAACGACAATCGTAATCGCCATTCGAATCGATTCAGGAGAAATACTTGCCATCTGCTTCGCCATATCGTTCGCATTCACAGCACCACTTTGCTGTGTACTTTGTTGCAATACTTTCATCAACTCATACTGTAGCGTTGTCCATTCAGGACTGCTGGCGTTATACAGATACGTATCAAACCAAGAGTTCCATTGTCCAACTGCTAAGAACAAAGCAATCGTTGCAAGTACCGGCTTACAGAGTGGTAAAATAACTTTCCAATAAATCGTGAAATCATTCGCTCCGTCAAGCTTCGCTGATTCTTGCAAAGCATACGGTAAGCCATCGATAAAGGAACGGATAATGAATACGTTAAATGCACTCACGATTCCTGGTAAAACGTAGACCCAGAATGTTCCGATCAAGTGTAGATCTCTCATTAACAAGAACGTTGGAACCAATCCAGCAGTAACATACATGGTTAATGCTAAGAATGTTGAAATAAATTTACGAGCTTGAAAATCGACTCTACTCAATGTGAAGGCTAGCATTGAAGCACTAAGCAATCCAAGTACTGTCCCAATTACTGTTCTTAATACCGAAATCCATGCTCCAGTTAACAGTCCTTGATATTGAAAAATAGTGGCATAGTTCTCTAATGTAAATGCTCTTGGAAAAATATGAATACCACCTCGAACTGTATCTGTCGATTGGTTAAGTGAAATCGCAAGTACATTCAAGAAAGGATATAACGTTACTACAAGTACCATTAACATCACGATCGTATTACAAATATCAAATATTTTATCGCCTCTGGTCGCATTAAAAGCTTTGTTTGCTGCCATGGTCGCCCGCCTCCTTTTGAATACAGATTATTTACATAATGCTTTCTTTGGTTGTTTTCTTGAAAATTCCATTAGCTGTAAACAACAAGATAATACTAATCACCGAGTTGAAAATACTAATAGCCGTACCGTATGAATAACGGTTCATTTCCAATCCATATTTCAACGCGTACAAATCAAGCACTTGTGAATAATCTTGCACCAAATTGTTACCGAGCAAGAATTGCTTCTCAAAACCGATACTCACCAAATGTCCGATCGACATAATCAACAGCACGGTAATCGTGGTACGCATACCTGGAAGTGTAATATGCCACATTTGGCGAAAACGTCCAGCACCGTCTACACGAGAAGCTTCATACTGTTCCTGGTCAATACCTGTGATCGCTGCCAGATAGATAATGGTATTCCAACCCATCTCTTTCCAAATATCTGAAGCGGTTACAATTCCCCAGAACCATTTCCCTTGAGCCATAAATTGAATCGGCTGATCGATAATATGCATCGATACTAATAGTTCGTTGACTATACCACCATCAGTCGATAACGATTTCGTTACAATACCTGCTACAACAACCCATGATACAAAGTGAGGAAGATACGAAACGGTCTGTACTGTTCTTTTGAAAAACATGCCTTTGACTTCATTCAGCAAAATAGCAAAAATAACAGGAACAACAAATCCAAAAATCAGACCCATAAAACTCATTGCCAGCGTATTACGCAGAGCTAAGTAAAATTGTTGATCTGCGAATAAGGCTGTAAATTGATCGAATCCAACCCACTTCTGATCAAAAAACGATTTGGCTGGTTTAAAATTCTGGAATGCCATTGTCCAGCCCCACAAAGGAACATAACTAAAAATGAAAGCCCAGATTACAAACGGTAGTGACATCAGATAAAGATAGCGCTGCTGTTTAAATAATTTCCAGAAGCCACCGCCTCTTTTGATCGTTGTTTTGGATACTCGCTCTCCTTTTTTAGAAGAAGCACGCTTGGTTGTTGTGTCCATAATACAGTCCACCCTCCTATAATCGATCATTCATCCCTTTCGGGTTCCGCTTCTTCATCCCTATTGTCATACGACTCAGGGGTATATACCGATTATAAAAGAAAGCGCTTTCTATTTATACCTTCTAAATTATACATAAAATCATATAAAAATTAGATATCGCTTACATTTGGTTCTTTAAAGTCAAATTTTTACCTGATTGTGGGATTATAAGCGGTAATAGTCCACGCAAATCATTATACTTTTTCTACTGATTTATACATCATCGTTTTGTTGATCTCGATAAGCAGACGGCGAAATTCCTGTATATTTTTTGAATTTGCTATGAAAATAATCTACATTCGCATATCCAACTTGAGAAGCGACTTTGTGTACTTTCATTCCTTGTGCCAACAACGATTTGGCTTGCTCTAACCGTACCTGATCTAGAAAATGGTTAAAGGATTCGCCTGTGTGTGTTTTGAACATTTTGCCAAGATAAGCACTATTGTAATTAAATATTTCCGCTAATAATTCAAGCTTGAGGTTATCGCTATAATTGCGCTGAATAAAATCGGTCATCTGCTTCATTACCGATTCATGAGTACCATGATTGATCGACTGTAACAATTGTTCTAATCGGCTTACTACCAATGTAATCATCTGTCTGGTAGTCGATACAGCGTACAATTCAGGGATTAAAGACAGACATTGTTGCACAGCAGCCCCAGAACCCGGTACACTTGCTGGCAAGCGGCTAAGAGCCAGTGATAACACATGCGAACAAAGACTTTTCACTTCACGTTCAGATAGTCCAGCTTTCCATGAAATATCACATAATTCTTCCAGTACTCGCTCAGCGGCAGCCACATTACGAATATCGACAGCATAATACAGACGGTCTGACCATTCTCCTGCCAAAGGAACGTCAGCAAGTGGCTCAGTAGTAGCTCGATCTACAGCAAGTTCTGTCGACATCACACCATGATCATCACACCAGAAGCGTTGTGCAATCAATGTGGATGCTTCTTCATAGATCAAGCGAAGGTCTTCAAGGTCTGTTACTACATGACTTGCAGCTAGGTACATTTCAGGTTCATCATGTAACCATGACCAGATGTGTTCTTTCAATTGTATTAATTCATGATGTTGCATATATGCTTGCTCTGTCAGCAAACCGATATATGGACCTGCACGAAATACAATACGATGATAAGCGTCATTGGAATATTCAGCCAACTTTTGCATTTGAGTAAAAAAGTTTACTTTTTCATCGCCTTGCACATGACTACATTCGATCAAAATCAATTGGTAACGTTCCCAATGTAACTGAAGCGAAGTCGCACTTTGATGTTGTGATGATGATGATACTAATAATTGTTCGACTTTTTCAGATAATGGAGTCTCTGGAATATGGATAATCATATCTTGTTGCTCACGATGAAGAGATCCATGTACACGACGAAGTTCATCTTGCATTTCATCTTCATCTACAGGTTTGAGTAAATATCCATCAACTCCAAATCCTAATGCTTTGCGTGCATATTCAAAATCAGCATGTCCGCTTAAAATTAAAAAATGCGCTTGCTGGTGTTGCTCACGAATGTGTTCAATCACTTCCAGTCCACTCATTCCCGGCATACGAATATCCATAATCGTTAGATCCGGTTTCCAGCGCTCAAACTTTTGAATTGCATCTCTTCCATTTACCGCAGCATCAACAACTTCAAATCCAATCTCATTCCAATTAATAATCGTTTTTAGTCCTTCACGAATCGCGGGTTCATCATCTACGATCATCACTTTAAACATTATTTATTGCCCCCTGACATTAATTGATCGGTTGTGGCTGGTATTTTAAATGAAATTTGAGTTCCTTCCCCAAGCATACTGGATATATGAAGCCCATACGCTGCACCGTACGACAAAATCAATCGCTGATGTACATTGCGTAATCCAATACGATCTCCTTCCTGACTTTCATTGATTTGGAGTGAATTTTTTACCCATTGCAAACGTTCCTCTGCTATCCCTGCTCCATTATCGATAACATCTATCATGACATCTTGTTCAATCCGTAATGTACGAATAATAATCAATCCACCATTTTCCCGACTTTCCAGACCATGAATAATCGCATTTTCTACTAAAGGCTGAATAATTAACGGTGGAATCGATATTTCTTTTGTTTGAGGATCGATAAGCAATTCATAATTTAAGCGATCACCAAAACGAAACTTTTGAATTTCCAAATACGATTTAATTAATTCCATTTCGCCTTGTAAAGTTGTATTTTTCATACCAATCTCTAAATTATTACGAATCAATTTGCCTAACAAACGCACAATATACGCAATCTCTTGTTCACCTCGAATATGAGCTTTCATCCGTATCGATTCCAGAGCATTGAATAAAAAGTGAGGATTGATTTGACTGGCTAACATTTTAAAGCTGATTTCTTTTTGACTCACTTCCAAGCGAGTATTGCGCTCATTCGATTCATATACTTGATCCATCAACGTTCTTATACTGACGACCATATCGTTGAATTTTCTTGAAAGCTGTCCAATCTCATCAGCTCCTGCAATATGGGAAACGACTTTTAGATCGCCTGTTCCTACTTTGTTCATCTGACGACTTAGACCGGATAAGCGGCGCGTAATCAAGTGTGAGATCAAGTATAAAAATAATAATCCAGTACAGAGAATCAATATTAGTAATCCGGTACCAATCAGAATAATACGATTTGAATCCCGAACTATACTTTCATTAGCAAATACAGAGATAATTTTTAACCCGTTATCACTGCTATCTGGCATCACTTCATCCACTACAATATTCGAAAGCTGTCCTTTTACATCACGCTCATAGATTCCTTTGCCTTGTAGATCGGAGCTTATGCCTAGCTCTGGATCACCCAACTGTTTGCCGATTAAAGTGACATCTTTGGCAGCGACTACATAACCGCTATGATCCAAAATCATTGTCTCAAATGGTTCTGCACTCAAAATTGAATTAAGATAGGACTGGCTGAGTTCAATAACGAGTACACCATTTGTCGTATAATCGGTAAAGTTGATTTTGCGCACCAGACTGAGTTTTTTAGTTTCACTAATTTCGATATCATTGCGGTAAATCCAATTGATCTTGCGACTATTGATCGCCGTCTGATACCATTTGCTATCACGTACTTCATTACTGACTTTCATAAATTCCAAATTATTCTGAATAGTGTTATTAGTGGTGTAAAATCGGATTGCTGATATTTCAGAGTACAAACGCAGATATTCTTGAAATTCCTGATAATTGTGATAAGCGACAACCAGATCGTATACTTTGGTATAGCGTGTGTTGACCACATCACTTAGTCTGGAATCAAATAGTAGCTTGTTAGATATATCAATAGGTACACGCAACATAGTATCCATTTGATTTTTGACACGTTCTACATTATTGGTGGTCTGCTCAATCGCATTATCCAGAGCCGATTGTCTAAAATAATCTACTACGACCCCGCCAATCCCCAGTACAGGAAGCGCGACAATAAAGATATACGCAAAAATCAATTTATTTTTAATTTTTACATTATTCATGCGCTCAATCAACGGCTTCCACATGACTCCCCCTACTTTCTACACCATTTGTTTGCCGTTTTGGATAAAACGCTTACAGAAATCAGAATAATATAACATAAAATCTAGTTTTTGTTTATTCTATTTATCATATCACAAACCAATTTGAAAAGACTGCCTTCACAACAGCAGTCTTTTAGCCGATATCATTAATAGCTTAGTATATTAACAATATCAATCCATTTTCATCCATAATATCCAGTTGATATGATTCAACCGTCCGCTATAGCTGTAATGAATAGTTACAGTGGACGAATAAACTCAACCTCTGGCAAACGGCTAGGATCTTTTTTATTGATATGATCATAGAACATTACACCGTTCAAATGATCTAATTCATGCTGAATGACGACAGCTTCAAACCCTTTTAGTTTCAATGTAAAAGGTTTCCCGTCAGGTGTAAATGCTTTTATCGTTATTTTCTCATACCGTGGTACGAATCCTTCTACATCACGGTCAACTGACAAACATCCCTCTCCGTGCTCCAGATAGACCATTGCTGTGGAATGACTAACTAATTTGGGATTGCAAAACACATATTCAAGTTGCCGATCTTGGTCATTAGTAAAGTAGACTACAAACACTCTTCCATCCCAACCAACCTGATTAGCTGATAATCCTATTCCTGGACGCAAACTATATTTCTCAGCTAATTTCTCATCTTGCGATTTTTTCAAAAAATCCATCATTCGATTCGCACGTGTACGATCTTCATCAGATAACGGTAATTTCACAGGTTCCGCTACTTTTCGCAAAATCGGATCACCTTCACGCACAATCTCGTCCATCGTCACAAAAGAAAGTGAAGAATTATTCAATGTATAGAGCCACCTTTATATTTGTCATAGATTGGAATTCACACAAAGTGATAGTCAAATCACATTATTTTAGATTTAATTATAAAAAATGTTCAATTTTACGTCAATGATAACGTTTACTTGTCTCAATCTGTCGAATTTGCATTGACGATAGTATGGTAACAAATTACTATAATGTTAAGGAAGTTTTAAGAATGATCGAAATCTTAGTATCTTTTTCACATTTACTTTCGTTTTTTACTGTTAATTGTAGTTGTATAGTGCAGTATACAATGATAGTTAACTAAGAGTTTTATTTATATATATCGAAGGAGGATTTACAATTTGGAAACGTCTAATGAACTTCTCAAAAGCTATTTAACACTTGTGGATCGTATGCCACGTATTATGGAGCTCCCTACCTTAATGCGACAACTCAAGTCCAATGCTACAGAAGTGTATATCCTGCACTTTTTGTTAGCAAACGGCAGTCAATATGGTACAGACATTGTCCGGGCAACAGGTCTGACTACCAGTGCCGTTACACAGATCTGCGATAAGTTAGGACAAGAAGAGTTGATTGAACGTACACGATCCGATCAAGATCGTCGGTATGTGAGTATTTCGATTACCCGTAAAGGGGAAGAAGCACTAGATGGAATGTACAAAATCATGTCTAATAAATTAGTTGAAAGTATTCGTGGGCTTAGTGATGATGAGGCACATGAATTACTAGGACATTTCAGAAGTGTAGAACATTTAATTATGAAGCGTAAAGATTTGACGGTAAACGAATTATCGGTAAAAAGTTAAGACATTGCTGTTGTAGTATCCTGTTGTATATAAAAAACGTCCGAATGGAATATATTCCATTCGGGCGTTTTTATTTATATTACTCTACTGTTGCTAAATATTCAGCAACTTGCGTAGGTGTTTTAGCAAATTTACTGTGCAAATGAGCTATTTTTTCACCATTACGATATACAAGCAAGCTTGGAATTCCTCTTACTTCATTTTGCTCAGCCAAATCTTGAAACTTTTCTGCATCCATCGCAAAGAACTGTTTGTCATTGTTCTTTTCGATAATATCAACCATAAAACGGTCAAGCGTTTTGCAATCCGGGCACCAGTTTGTATCAAATTTGATTACAGTAAGGTCGTTACCATTAATCAAATTGCGGTATTGATCTTCCGATTCTATTCTTTCCATTAGGAAGTGATCCTCCTTTAAATGATGATTCAATTAGCAACAATACAAAATATAATCTCTTAATATGAAGATGTTGCTATCTTTATTATCTGCTCTTTATTGTAATTTAGCAACAATGTAGTGTATAAAGTGTATTAAAAATGATTATTATTTCAATAAACCGACTGTTTTTTGATCAAATAACCAGCCCATCAGATCAGGAAAACGCTGATAAAACGTTTCAGGATCATGATCGTCACCTTCGATTCGTTCAAAGTAGAAATGAGATTCTGCCAGATTATTCATCAAAATACTTACCGCTTCATCTGTGCACGTCTGTATCAAGCGCTGACGATTTGCTTTACCCAAGCCTTCTAGATTACCGATATCCATATAGATACGCAGATCAGGAGATAGATGCTGACGTTCTCTCATAAATTCAATAAATCCTTCATACCAGAGCGAAGCCGACATAATTCCAATTCTGCCAAACACATGTGGATAGACATAGGCGGCAAATAAAGACACCAGACCACCCAAAGACTTGCCTACAATTCCTGTCATTTCAGGTCGACTGTCTGTATAAAAGTTCTGATCGATCCATGGCTTAATCTCATGAGCAATCAGATTCAAATACTCGGTCGCCCGTCCGCCAAAATCTCCATGACCCAGTCCTGGATAAAGAGCACGTGCATACCACGGTGTATATTCAACTAAAGGATCATACGCAGCTATCCCGACTAGAATTAATTCCGGTAAAGTGCCTGCGGCAAAGCGTTGTTCTAAATTATATAAAGTTCCGTTCAATACCAGATCAAATACATCTCCGCCATCATGAACATAGACGACTGGTAACGGATACGATGCTTTATCATAAGAAGGTGGCAAATAAATCAGCAAGTCTCGACCTGCATACATTTTGGTAAAAAGTGTTCCTCGCATACGACTCTCTCCCCCTACTGATAATCATTATCAATTAGTATACCAAATGATCGAGAAGATGACAAAAAAAGCTTATCGATGTTATGTACACCGAATAAGCTCCTTTTCAAACACAGATATCGATTAATATTGACTTATGATCCGATACTTAACAACAATGCAGTCAGTAATCCAAGTGAAGCGATCAACCCTACTAACGGGCCACCATCTTCATACGCTTCCGGCATCATCGTTGAACAGATCATCGCTATAATACCACCACCGGCAAAAGCACCGATTCCTGCTTTGATCTCATCTGGCAATAATTCTAAGAATAGGTACCCTGCCATCGAAGCCAGAGCAGAGATCACGAGAACAACAGCCCACATGCCAAAAATTTTGCCACGTGAATAATGACTTTGCTTCAACCCTACCGTACTGGACAATCCTTCAGGAATATTGCTGACAAAAATAGAAATAACCAATACCAGACTTACACCCTGACCTGCAAGCAAACTTGCTCCGATCATAATGGATTCAGGAATCGCATCCATCACTGTACCTGCAAATATACCAAGTCCACTTTGACTGCCGCCATCCTTTTCTTTAGAGGATGAATTAGAAGAAGACGAGTCTTCCTTGCTCATATAGGAACGTTTACGGTTCGCTCCCCCTTTACGAGATATGTATAGATCAAATGCAGTGTATACAATCGCACCCACCATAAAGCCTATACCTGTTGCCCAGATGCCTCCATCTTCTACTGCATCTGATAACAATTCAAAAGCAACCGCTCCGATAAGCGTCCCTGTACCAAAAGCCATAATCCAGCCAATAATCTTCTTAGGCATATTGAAAAACATGGCAATCAAAGCTCCTAATAAAACAGCAGAGCCTGCTATCGCACCCCACATTAACGCATTCCACATATTTATTCTCCTCTCACTACACTGTCTTATTATTAACCCAAAATAAGAACTTTAGACCGATGTGAGCATAAAAAAATAGAATAAATGAATTAAATGCGAATATGAACGCTTTTTCATATCATTAACGGTGTTGTGTATACTGGTTAGCAGCCCGAATAGAACGGATCATTTGCAGTTCATCATCTGTTAATGCTGGTGATGAAGCGGCTTCTACATTTTCACGTAATTGTTGTGATGAACTTGCTCCCGCGGCTAGCACTGCTACTGCTGGATGAGCAAGTACATATTGAATAGCGGTCTGGGAAAGGCTTCTATTAGCTTGTGTAAGAGGTTCTAATTGCTGGCGCAGACTAATAACATCTTCACCGCTGATATCCAGATAACCCTTCTGTGCTTTGTTTTCACGTCCATCTGCTAAAGCTCCACTTGCTACAGCACCACGTACAATAGAACTGATCCCTTTTTGTGTTAATAACGGTAATACTTCTTCTTCAGGACGACGATCCAAAATACTGTACTGGCTCATTACACTGACAATATGCGAACGATCTACATATTCACGAATCACATTAGGACGAATCGAAGAAATACCGTATTCTCGAATCAACCCTTCTCTTTTTAATTGTGCAAAAGCTTCGATCGTTTCGTCGATATTGTCATCCATTGTACCGCCATGCAGTTGATACAGATCAATATAATCGGTCTGTAAGCGTCGTAAGCTTTCTTTGATCGCTTCCATAATATGAGCTTTGGATGGATTCCATACTAAGCCGTCTTGACCTTCTACACGAGTATTACCTACTTTGCTAGCGATAATCACATCACTGCGGCGACCTTTGATCGCTTTCCCAATCAATTCTTCATTGTGCCCGTTATCATAAATATCTGCTGTATCCAAAAAGTTAATCCCCAGATCAAGTGCTTCATGTAGCAAAGGAATCACTTTGCTCTCGTCTGTTCCCAGAGACATACAACCCAGTCCAATTTCACCTACGATTAAATCTGATGTACCTAGTCTATTCTTTTTCATGATTGATCATCCTTTCACGATATCGATCTGATCTTTCTTTCACTTATTGATATATCCGTAATACTACTTATTAAACATTACACGTTGCTATTAATAATATGTTTTACCCGTCCTACGTCTCCTGATTGAAGGCGTACTTTGATTCCATGTGGATGATTGGGTGAATTGGTTAAGATATCTTTGACAATTCCTCTTGTTAATTTGCCTGTGCGTTGATCTTGTTTGAGTACAATATCGACTTCGATTCCTGCTTTAATATTCGCGCGTGTCTGACCACTCATTTATAATTCCCACTTTCTATATTTAACATGTATAACAAATGCCGATAAGGCACTCCTACGAGCACAATACCGGCATTTGGATCATTGATATATACGTTGTAGCTAACAGATTTATTTGAATTTTTTCCAGTCTTGTTTGGTATTTTCGAGCAAATATCCAAAATCGTTATCACGACGTTTTTGTTCTGCTTTGCGAGCATCGTCTGCTTCTTGTTGTTGTTTCTCTTTGCGTTGTTGCTCTTCTGCTTTGAGCTCGGTTGCTTGCGCTTTGAGCTTATCTAATACATCAGCACTTAGCATGTCTTTGAGTGTAGCTGGTCGATCTTGTGCTGGTGTAGCTGTCGGTCTTGCAGATGCTCTATTTTTCTTAGCCATCTATAATCACCTCTTTTACTATACGAACTTGTTATAGTATACCATCGTTACGGAATAGACGAAAATGATTACTCTTGCTCCTCTTCTTCATCTTCTTCTTCAAACGTAGTCACTTCAATTTCTTTAATATGACGGTTTTCCATACGGGTTACGGTAAATTCATATTCTTCGACCCGTACCGATTCACCTTCATGAATATTAAATTTCTGCGCCCAGATCCATCCACCAATCGTATACGCTTCGCCGGCTTCGATATCCGTTCCTAGACGACGATTCACTTCATGAATCAATGCAAGTGGTTGTAGACGATAATGCTTGTCTCCTAGCTTATGAATCGCTGGCGTAGCAGCAGGTTCGATATCTGATTTGGAAGGAATATCGCCTACAATTTCTTCTAAAATATCTTCCAATGTCACCATACCTGCTGTTCCGCCATACTCATCTAGCAAAACCGCCATATGAATATTTTGCTTTTGCATTTGCCCTAATAATTCACGAGCAGGCACAGTCTCTATCAATTGCAAGACAGGCTTGATAAAAGGCGCAATCGGATCAGTAGGTGTATGTGGATGACTCACAGCATCACGCAATACTTCTTTGACATTGAGCAATCCAATAATACGGTCTTTGTCTCCATCCAGAGCGACAGGAATCAAGCTGTATGGCTCTTCTTTCACCAGTTCATAGAAGTCTGCTAATTTCGCTTCATGCCCGATATACTTCATCTCTGTACGTGGAACCATAATCTCGCTACCAACTAATTCATCAAATTCAAACACATTATTCAAATAACGATATTCTGTCGGTGTAATATTACCACTTTTGAATCCTTCTGATAGAGCAAATCGTAACTCTGCTTCACTCTGTGCGGCATCTTGTTCAGAGATAGGCTTTACTCCGAATAAACCGGTAATCAGACGTGCTGAACGACTCAGTACCCAGTTAAATGGATACGTAATGCGGTAAAAGACCATCATCGGACGAGCAAAGAATAATGCCATCGGTTCAGCCAGTTGAATAGCGAACGATTTGGGAACCAGTTCTCCGATCAACACTTCGAAATAGGTCAGTAACAAAAAGGCGATAATAAACGATATGACCGATTCTAATCCTGCTGGAACATGAACCCAGACAAAAATCGGATGAAGTAATTCTTCTATCGTCGATTCTCCTAACCAACCCAGTGCTAGTGATGTGAGCGTTGTTCCTAACTGACAAGCTGATAAAAATTCATCCAATTTGGAAATAATATTCTGAACAGCAACTGCATTTTTGTTGCCTTCATCGGCCAATTGATTGATCTTGGAAATACGTACACGAATAATCGAATACTCAGATGCTACAAAAAAGGCTGTTAATAAAATCAGTACAATAACCAATATCAAATTCAAAAATTCCATACCTTGCTCCCCTTTGCGTGATCTATCTATTTGCTCACTAAAAGTATGTATAGATGTACACATATGAAATACATTACCCATTTTTGACTGCTATGCTTTGATTCTATGCAAAAAATCCTAACGATACATAACAAAAAAAGCGATCAGAACAGAGATTACTGTTCAAATCGCTTTGTTTAGAATCGTTGTATCACATATACCACTTCATTATATATGCACAACTTCAATATGTTATATTATTTTGTTTTCGGCTTACGATCGACTAATAACCATGCTCCGCCTAATAAAACAGCAAGTGCAACCAAAGGTTGTACAAATACCACATGATGGAGTACAGAATCTAACGAAAAGACAGCGAAAAACAACAATCCGATTACTGTCAAAATATTAATCGGAATCAACAACCATTTGTTACGAGAACCTAACCAGTAAAACTCAAACAATCCTAACGCTACTGCAAGTATGTAACCCGGCCACATCACAGCCCAAAGATCAAACAATGTAGCGATTTGACTCACTACACCTGCTCCTAGCAAAATTCCACCTGGAATCAATAACCCTTTGTGTTTGGAATTCATTAACGAAAAATGTAACCAGTGAAAAAATAGCCCTAACGGAATAACAAACAAAGTCGGCCAAAATGTAGCAAAAATAGTTCCTACCCCTGTAGACCCGCCCGGATTCAAAAATAAATAAACACCTAACAACAATAATACCGGTGCAAGAACTGCTTTTTTAATCATGATCCTTACACACCCCTTTTCTATTCGATTATCCTTGATTACACTGTATCACACCTTGCTTTGCAACTCATCCGCCTATAGAAGAAAATAAACCTAGACTAAAGTCGTAGATGACTTCAATCTATATATAAAAAGACCCTTCCACAAAGGAAGAGCCTTGAATACATTATATTCTACATTAAAGTTGATATCAGACTGCAAATTCGCTTTTCGTTGGAGCATCGACAGGTACAACAGCATCATGTAAATGTCCTTCTAATTCGTCAGTGTAGCGACGTTTTTGGTCGGCTGTCCAGTTAAAACGTCTGGACATATATTCGATCACAGGTTGTTTCCATTCATGTACCCAATTGATATTGAAGAATAAAGCTCCTGTACGACGGATAAAGAAATCGACCGGTTTGACTGTCATTTCTTCTTGAATAGCATACGCAATACGAGCGCGAATATCTGCTGGTAATTTCAATTCATCTGCGATAGAGTCTGATTGACGTACCAGATCAAATAATTTGCTTACATTGGAACCGTAGAAGCCTGCTAGATATTCCGCTTGTTCTATTGTTAATCCAGCTTGTCTACCTTTGTCTCCTTGTTGCAAAATAAAAGCAGGTAAGTTCGCTGAACCGCCTACATCCCCACCAGAGATTGCCATATGTTTGGTCTGACAAGGTTTGAATTTTTTGCCTTGTTCTTTGCCGATCAATTCAGCAGCTAGATCTATCACCATTTCCGCCATTTTGCGGTAACCTGTTAATTTACCACCAGCAATCGTAATCAAGCCACTATCTGATTGCCATACTTCATCTTTACGCGAAATTTCAGAAGGATCTTTACCTTCTTCATAGATCAATGGACGTACACCTGCCCAGCTTGATTCGACATCAGCGGCTGTAACTTTCACACTCGGGAACATATAGTTAATCGCTTTTAATACATAATCACGATCTTCCAGTGTCATTTGTGGGTGGATCGGATCTGCTTTGTAGACGGTATCGGTTGTACCAACATACGTTTTGCCATCTCTCGGAATCGCGAATACCATCCGACCATCCGGTGTATCAAAATAAACAGCTTGTTCTAAAGGGAAACGCTCATGATCGATAACCAAATGAATCCCTTTAGTCATTTGTAGTACTTTACCTTTTTTGGATTTATCTAATTGACGAAGTGTATCTACCCATGGACCTGCTGCATTGATTACTTTGCGAGCGAAAATACTATATTCTTGACCGCTAATCGTATCGGTGACTTTTACACCTTTTAGCTTGCCATTTTCATAAATAAATTCAGATGCTTTGGTATAGTTAGACGCATAAGCACCACGTTTTACTGCTTCTTTGATTACTTCAATCGTTAAACGAGCATCATCGGTACGGTATTCTACATAATAACCGCCACCTTGTAGACCATCTTTTTTGATCAAAGGTTCTTTGCCCATCGTTTCTTTAACACTTAACATTTTACGACGTTCATTTCTTTTGACGCCTGCTAAGTAATCGTATACACGTAGACCGATTGAAGTACTGAAGCTACCGAATGTTCCGCCTTTGTGAAAAGGAAGTAGCATCCATTCTGGTGTAGTAACATGCGGTCCATTTTCATATACGACAGCACGTTCTTTTCCTACTTCTGCAACCATCTTCACTTCAAATTGCTTCAAATACCGCAATCCACCATGAACTAGTTTCGTAGAACGACTGGATGTTCCTGCGGCATAATCCTGCATTTCTACCAGCCCTGTTTTCATTCCGCGAGTAACAGCATCTAAAGCAATCCCTGATCCTGTAATTCCGCCACCGATTACCAGTACATCTAATACGTCACTGCTCATATGCTCTAATGCATTTGCTCTGTTTTGTGCTGAAAATGTTGTATTCATCGGTATATCCTCCCTTATTTGAACGCGCTATACTGTTTATTTTTACCAATCATAAGCCATAAAAAAGAGACCACGAATAATTACACTAAAACGGCTGTATACCGCGTGTACTCGTGGTCTCTCCAAAGTCTCATGACATTATTATTAACTTGTTAACTGTATTGTACCATATTAGCTTTAGGGTAGCAAAGAATTTAGACAATTTTTTAAACATTAGTAATGATGGGTTACGATTGAGTTAGGCATTTTACAATATAATCAAGCTGTCCATTCATAGAAATCGGATCGTTGAAATAATAAGCGACCGGATCAATTTTGAATACGTGGTTATTTTTCACTGCCGGCAAGTCTTTCCATAGACTGCTGTTGTATACGTTACTTCCATCTTTATCACCATCTCCACCCCACGGTGAAGTGAAAATATAATCGCCTGCGAAATCAGGCAGATTTTCAAGAGAAAGACTTGCAAAACCTTTACCACTATCAATAGCTTCTTTTTGTAACATCGGTGTACCTTTAAGACCTAATGCTTGATAAATAATCTCTCCTCCGCGACCATACGTATCACCCATCGCATAGATCCCTTTAGCATATGGTTGTAGAATAGATACTGTTTTATCGCCGACTGCGGCTTGTACTTGTGGTTTTAGCTTGTTGATTTTGGTTTCCCAGGCAGCGGCTACTTCTTTAGCTTTATCCTCTGTGCCTGTCATTTTACCGAATTCTTGCAATAATTCCTTGTACGTATATTGTCCGTATTTGATCGCAACAGTAGGAGCAATTTGCTCATAATTTTCTATATTTTCATCGTTATCCCAGACTACAATTAGATCTGGATTTAGAGCTAATACTTTTTCAACATCCGGGTTATTACCTAAGTTGGTTACACCTTCTGTCGTTTCTTTTAAAATCGCACTTTGAAATACATAATCAATTGTTGCAATCGGCTTGATCCCTAATGCATACAAATATCCGTAATAACTATCTGCTATCACAACTACACGCTGAGGATGACCGGGTACTTGGACTTCACCATTTGCTGCTTTGTATGTAATCGTCTTATTCGTTGTTGCTGGTGTATCTGTAGAGGTTGATATAGATGTAGAAGATGTGGGTGTTGTACTTTGACCACAAGCTGCCAGAATAGCAATTAGCACAATCGTCGTTAAGATTATACTTACCTTTTTGATACTATACATGCTGTATAACCGCCTTTTATATTATGATATGTCGCTTTTAAATGATAAAGATTATCATTATCAATTGAAATCTTAGCATAGAATGAGAAGGATTGCATCCATTTTTTTGAAAATAACATATAGCAAAAACCCCTTCTCTTGAATCTAGAAAAGGGGTTTTTGCTATTACATATTTATTCAATTCTATTTGCTTACTTTATTTATTTAAAAGCCATAGTTGCATGAACAGCTTTTTGCCAGCCAGCATATAGACTTTCACGACGGGACTCTTCCATATTCGGTGTAAATTGATCATTTAATTCTTCATGTGCTGCGGCAATCTCATCAAGACTTGTCCAATAACCTGTTGCAAGTCCTGCCAGATAAGCTGCTCCTAGCGCTGTTGTCTCATTCACTACAGGACGATCTACAGGAACGCCTAGAATATCGCTTTGGAACTGCATTAAGAATTTATTTTTTACTGCGCCGCCATCGACTTTCAATGATTCTACTTTAAGCCCTGTATCGCTTTCCATTGCGGTTAATACATCTTTGGTCTGGTAAGCTAGTGATTCTAATGTAGCACGAATAAAGTGTTCTTTGGTTGTTCCGCGGCTGAGACCGAATGCGGCTCCACGTACTTCACTATCCCAATATGGACTACCCAATCCTACAAAAGCAGGTACAAGATATACGCCATCTGTTGATTCTACACGTGCAGCATAAGCTTCACTATCTGCCGCATCTCGGAACATACGTAGACCATCACGTAACCACTGAATAGCAGAACCAGCTACAAAGATACTTCCTTCTAGTGCATAATGAATTTTGCCATCTACACCACAAGCGATCGTTGTGATTAGACCATGCTCGGAGCGGATCGGTTCTTCACCAGTATTCATAAGCATAAAGCAACCTGTACCGTATGTGTTTTTGATCGATCCTTTTTCATAGCAAGCTTGTCCGAATAGCGCTGCTTGTTGATCTCCTGCTGCGCCAGCAATCGGAATATTTTGACCAAAGAAATGATAATCAACGGTATGCGCATAGACTTCAGAAGAAGGACGCACTTCTGGCAACATCGAAGCTGGAACACCTAGAATATCTAACAACTCTTCGTCCCATTTCAATTCATAGATATTGTACATTAATGTACGAGAAGCATTAGAATAATCCGTTACATGCGCTTTGCCACCGGATAATTTCCAGATCAACCATGTATCAATAGTACCGAACATTAACTCTCCACGTTCTGCACGTTCACGTGTACCTTCAACATGATCGAGAATCCATTTTACTTTCGTACCGGAGAAGTAAGGATCGATCAACAATCCTGTTTTATCACGGAAAGTTTGTTCTAGATCACGCTTTTTCAGATCTTCACAGATTTCAGCACTTTGGCGAGATTGCCATACCAGTACATTATAGACAGGATCTCCTGTTTTGCGATCCCAGACTACAGTGGTTTCACGTTGGTTCGTAATACCGATCCCTGCGATTTGTACAGGCTTGATTCCAGACTCGGACAGACAAGAAGCGATAACCGCTAGAATCGAACTCCAAATTTCATTCGCATTTTGTTCTACTGTACCTGGCTTAGGGAAATACTGTGGAAATTCACGTTGTGCCATGTATACAATTTCACCTTTTTTGTTAAACAAAATTGCGCGTGAGCTTGTTGTTCCTTGATCCAGTGCCATAATATATTTTTCCATAAATAAGTTCCTCCTTGAGTGGTATACATAGTGTGAATAGTTTTAGATTTAGATTTAAGCGGTTACTTTGCTAGAAACAGATTCTTGTGTTTTGCGACCTGAACGATGAGCGAAAAACAAGCAAACCACAGTAACCAGTAATAGTACCCATAACATCGGAGTACTTTGACCCTGAAATACATTTTTATAAAATAGACCGCCGATCGAACCGCCTAACAATGGGCCGATAAATGGAACCCAAGCGTATCGCCAATTGGAAGATCCTTTACCAGCAATCGGTAACAATGTATGCATCAGACGAGGACCTAGATCACGAGCTGGATTAATAGCATACCCTGTTGTACCTCCAAGCGACAATCCGATACTAACAACTAATAAACCGACAATCAATGGATGAACACCTTCTGTAAATTGATTGGCACCCATAGATAACAATACCATGACAAAAATAAATGTACCGATAATTTCACTCAACATATTTCCGACAGGATGTTTAATAGCCGGTGAAGTTGAAAACACGCCTAATTTAGTCGCAGGATCTGGAGTTGCTTTCCAGTGCGGTAAGTATTGTAAGTAGACCAGTAATGCGCCTGCCATAGCTCCGATCATCTGTGCCAGAATATATGATGGAACCTGACTCCATGGAAAATCGCCGTTAAATGCAAGTGCTAATGTTACAGCCGGGTTCAAATGAGCCCCACTAATATCGCCGACAGCATATACTGCCATTCCTACTCCAAGACCCCAACCTGCGGTGATAACCATCCAACCAGAACTTTCTGCAAAAGATCCTTTGAGTGCAACCCCGGCAGAAACACCAGCGCCTAATGCAATCAGAATCATCGTTCCTACCAATTCAGCTATAAATGGTGACATTATATTTCCCTCCATTCGAAGTAGCAAGTTATTTCAACCGATAGACAACAGAAAAAGCCACTGCAAACCACCCCTTTAGATGTAGGGGTCTTTGCGTGGCTCTCCGGTTCTCCGTCACATTATTAACTTGATAAGTTCATCATATCGTAACATGTAAGCGGTGTCAACATGACAATATTCATGTGATCTTCATTATTATTGTTTTTTACTTGTCTGTACGGTAATGAGCAAACAACTGATCATTGGATGTCGTAACCGCTGTTGCCCCCGCAGCAAGTGCTTGTTCCACATCATTAGCTGTACGAATCAACCCACCTGCAAATACAGGAATATTGGTGCGTTCAATGACTTCTTTGATCATATGAGGAACTACTCCGGGTAAGACTTCAATATAATCAGGCTGTGTCTTTTGCAATAAAGCATAACTTTTCTCCAGCGCAATCGTATCAAGCATAAAAACACGCTGAATAGCGATAACTCCTTTTTGCTTGGCTTTCAAAATCATATTACCGCGTGTCGAAATAATACCGTAAGGCTTAATCTCCTGGCACAAATATTCAGCTGCATACTCATCATTTTTGAGACCATGTACTAGATCGGCATGCAAAAACATTTTTTTGTGATGATGATTTGCCATTTTATAAATATTTTTGAGTTGAGCAATATGGGTATCCAAAAATACTCCATATTCATACGAACTGGATAAGATTTGTTCAAATTGCTTCATACTTTTGGCTGCTGGCAAAATCGCCTGACCGTGAAACATCGTTAATCACTCTTTTCTCCCTAAGTAAGTTGTTTCATTACATCTCAATATCTATATCCATTCGTTTGATGATAGTTCGAGCACAGTCTATATTAACCCATTCACTTACAATATGTAATGCCAAATGGATACCTGCCGAGATTCCTGCGGATGTCATAATCGATCCTTGATCTACAAATTTCACACCTGATTTGACGATCACATCAGGATAATCTTGTTGCAATCGATCCAGATCCATCCAATGAGTAGTTGCTTCTAGACCTTGTAACAGCCCTGCTTCTGCTAGCACCAATGCACCGGTACAAATAGAAGCTAGTAATTTCACCTGTTGAGCTTGTGTTTGTATCCATTTGATAATGACAGGATCATGAATAATGATTTCTTCTGCCCCGTACCCACCGGGAATAATTAAAATATCCATTGCAGGCATATCTTGAATCGCATAATCCGGTTGCACTTTTAGTCCGTTACGAGCACTGATAAGTTCACCATCTGGAGATATCGTATGTACTTGAAATAATTTCTGCTTATCTACCGTCTCTGCAAGTGAAAACACTTCAAACGGCCCTGCAAAATCCATTACTTCCACTTCATCAAACAACAAAATACCGACCTGATAACGTTCTGGGATATCATTATGTATTGGCATATTTGATCATTCTCCTTATGTATTGAAATGGTTGTTACTGTAAGGGATGCTAACCTCATTTTTTTGCGAATTGGATGTATTTCTCTATCATGCCTTATATGTGAAATAAAAAACAATAGAATTTAGATTAAATTAATATCTTTATATAGTTATCGCATTCAAAAAAGCATGTCATGAAGACATGCTTGGATATTGTACTCATATGATGTTTCACGTTATGAGACATAATCATCTTCTAACGATTTTCTAGGAAGGATGATATTTTTCTCATTTTCATTCCTAATATTAGGTAACAAAAAGAAAGAAAATATAGATAATGTTATCATATAAATTCCAATGATATAACCCACATACACTACGCTTGTTTGTTGAATTAAAAAACCGATTAAAAAGAAACCTGGCAAACTTGCTCCTTGCATTAACAAGGTATAAAAACTTGATACTCTTGCATAATAATCTTGAGACGTAATTTCCTGCAAATAAGAATTAATAAATGTCAAAAATACGCCTTGAGCTATACCACCTATCATCAACGAAAATAAAAGTATAAAAAAAGGAAGCTTCATAGCATACATCAAAATGACAAGTCCAAAAATTAAACTGGGTAGATAAAATCCTAGCTTTTTATTGATTGTACTATACCATTTGGGTCCTAAAAAAGAACCAATTACAATACCGCATAGTGAAAATGTTGTGATCAGGTAAAGATCTTCTGTACCTAATTGTAATACATCGTTTAGATATGAAATTAAAAAAATATCAATAGATGAACCTATTAACCATGCACAACCAAATATAATAAAGATTTTTTTTATAATTTTAGTATTTTGAATAAATTTCAATCCTTCTACAGCAAGTTGAAATGTTTTTTCTGAGGAATCAGCACGATTGATAATCTGTGGCTTTATTTGAAAAACTATACATATAGAGACTAAAAAAGAAATTATCACTATACTTAATAACGCGTTTAACTCTAATCCTATTTTAATAAGAAATGCACCTAATGAATAAGATAATAACTTGCCTGTCATCATAGCTATTTGTAATTGCCCATTGGCTTGCGGTCTGAGATGTTCAGGTACAATCCAACGAAGTAAAGATTGACTTGCAGGTAAGAAAAACATGTCATTAATAGTAATTAGGAATAATAAACAATAAATCAGTATCGGTGAATAGGTAACATACAAATTCATTATAATAAAAACAAAAATTAATATTGCACGTACAATATCTGTAGCTATCATTGTTTTTTGTAAATTAGATTTTTCTACAACTGCTCCTGCAGGTATAGCGAATAAAAATGCTGGAATACCCGCAGCAAGATAATAGAAAGACAACCCTATGCTACCAGTATTTTTTAGTTCCAACATTTTCAATAATACTAAAAATAACAAGCCATCCCCAATCAATGCGACAAAACGTGCTGAAAACAAATAAATAAATTGTTTATTTCTCCACAATTCCATAATATTTACCTCAACTTGTTTTAGTTTCGTACATGTGACCTGTTCTCAAATCAATTCCTAAGCCATATTCTGCTTCAACCCAATCGATATTAGGAGTAGCTAGGTCTTGATTTGTCGCTATTTCTTGCCAATTTTCTACATAGTGATGGTGTCTATACCAGAAGCGCCATAAATCTGGACGATGCAATAAAGATTCTCGAAAAAATTCATAACTTTGATCGACACCTTCTTTAATATTTGATTTTGATACTGCAAATGGTTTATAGGCAATTAATCTATTGTAACCAGGTTGAGGCTGATCAGCTAAAATAACACACAACTCTTTTTTTAATAAAGAAACAAGTCGATAAATACCACTTCTCATGTTTACAGAAGAAGTGATATGATCACAAAACATAGGTTGAGAATCTTCTCCTGAACCTGTATTACCATCTAAATATAAAAGAATATTTCCTCTATTCTTTAATATACGTACTAATTTCAAGCCACTTCCATGTTCTTCTGAAATAATATAGTTAACATCTGCTTTTTTTCTTATTTCATTCCATTTGTGTAGATCTTTTTCGCTTTCATAAGAATCTGTATCTACAACCACATCTAAAGAAGATGAATGTTCTTTAACTAGTTTGATTAGCTCTAAAGCTACATATCGATAAGCTCCATAATGAAAAGTACCAAATACACCTTTATTTTTGATACATTCTAATATATGTTCTTGACCAATAATTTCATCAAATCCTGTAAACAATTCTGGCTGAAAACGATACTCATTTTGTTCTAAATTATTAAGTCTATACTGCATCCAAATTTTTTCGATATCTGTAGAAGATGTATGATCTAAAGGCAAAAATTCCTTACATATATTCATTAAAGCCATAAAATCATCATACTCAACTCCTAGTTCTTTTTCCGTTTGAAGTAACTGATTCAATTGACTTTTTAAATCTTCAGTTTTTATATTCATCATCATTCTCCTCCATTTATTATATTTTTGGATTTATTCAATACATTGAGTAATTGAGAAAAAATATTTATGATTACATCGTATTGATAAGGAATATGATCTGTATTTGCCCCCTGTCCTTCTACAACATCAAAGCCAATAATATTAGGCACGCTCTGAAACATTTGCAACACTTCAAATATCTGTTCTATAGAAGCCCCTCCAGAAGAAGGAAAATCAACATATGGAAATATAGAAGGATCCAAAACATCTACATCGAAAGAAATATAGAAATACGAATTTTTATTTAATAAAGGCTCTATTGCTTTCTTTACCGAATTAACATTTAGCTTTTGACTAGAAATATAAGATAAATTAGTGTGTTCGTAATACTGACCTAGAGAACGCAAGCCTCTAACTCCTAATTGAACAACATGCTCTACAATTTGATCTTGTATTAAATGGCGTACAAAATTACCATGATCTACTTCTACATCTAAGCGCAACGGATCCGAACCACAATCCAGATGAGCATCGAAGTGAATATAAATAATATTTTTCCCATTCTCTTTTAATTGCTTCAAAATATAGTATGTAATAGAATGGTCACCGCCAATAAAAGAAAATTGAGATTCTGTAGAGCAAAAATGGTCTATATACGTGTTTAATTTTGATTCTAATTCTTGTTTTGATTGTTCTACAAATGTGATATCTCCTAAATCATTCAGTACACAATCATGAAGAATTTTTTCATTATTCAAATCCAAAATTCCGCTAGTATATAGATCGTTTAGGGAAGGATAAATTGGTGTCTTGGTACTCAAATAACGTAATGTATGGGGAAATTGTTCTACTGAACTATTTTCGTGATTAGAACCTGAACTATATGGAACTCCGACAATATGAATACTGTTTGCATTTACAGGAACATCTTCCTGAATATTATAGAATGTTAATTTGTTTTCTTTGCTCCGTATTGAAATATCCTCTGATGTCCAAAAAAATTCTAATGATTCATCGCTTATAATAGATTCTCCACGATTATTTTTCTCCAAAATATATTTAATATTTGTCATATTCTAACCTTCTTTCTTTTAAAATATTACGAATGAACTTCACTGCAATTTGTCCCCATATAAATAGGCTAAGTACAAGATATGTGACTTTCTCTATCAATAAAGGTTGATTCCAAATCTCTAACAATCCATTCCATGCAAAAATCCAACTGCATCCAAAAATAATGGTTAATACAACACTCCACTTTTTTGCAGCTTCTGTTTTTAAATTTTCCAGTACATAATATCCATCCAGACCATAAAAATATAAAATATTAAAAAAGATATAGGGCATATACACCAACGAAATTAACGACAAACTTATAGAAAAAGGTTGAATAATACATAAAACAGAAAATAAAAATTGTACAACTACTCCTGCAAAACTAATTATTATATTTTTTGAAAATGTAATAGGATACGAAAATGAAAAGTACGTTTTAAATTCTATCTGATAGGAGTTTCTTTGCTTAGTAATAGCGACTTGTTCTGCTCCCAAAAAATAAGCACTCAAAGCATGACCTAACTCATGAATATAAGTGCTTATAAAAGTAAAGAAAATGTATATAATCATGACCTCTATAATGATCATTTTCTACATCACCCTTATTAAATAATAGAGGTGTAAAAAGCCGGAGCTCTTTACACCTCTTAAGTATTTTAATTAGCAACGACCTGCAGCACAACGACCGCTTGCACAACGTCCAGAAGCTGCTCTACGATTAGCTTCCATTTCTTTTAAATCTTTAATATCAACAGGTTTTAAAACAATACTTTTTTTCATAATGGGTTCCTCCTTTCTAGAATAATATCTATTAAAAGTCTAATTAGACCTCTAACCCATTCTCGTGAGGTAACTCTACTTCTTTGGATACTTGAATTTTATCTTTTTCAATGGAGATGTTTTTGGTGACTGTGCTTATTCCCATTATGAAGTTAACAGCTGATAGAAATACTAATCCAACACATAATGACCTGAATACATTTTTCACGATCAACACCTCCTGTTTATTAACTAAGTTCAGCATACATTATTATTAAAATTCATGAAAAACGGTTCTAGTCTTATATTTTTTAGTTTTTATGCTACTAAATAACATATATTTGCTCTAGCGTGATAAAATATAATTGTAGGAATATTCCATTTATATTTGAGGAGGAGATTATGTACCAATACACAACTATTGGATCAACCTTAAAAAAATTCAGATTAGAAATGGGAATGTCACAAACACAATTGGCAAAAGATATCTGTACGCAAGCTCAAATTAGTAAAATTGAAAAAGGAGATATTCTTCCTTTAAGCAGTACTTTATCCGAATTAACGAATAGACTTGGTATTACACTGGATTATTTTTTTTCAGTTGTTAAAAGTCCTGAGTTTGATTATGTGAATGATTTTTTCTACTTTTTACGAAAACACGTTAGAGATAAAGAATATGATGAAGCACTATGGATGGTACAAAAAGAAAAAAATAATCCCTTATTTAATTCTCCAGAAAAAAAACAATTCTTATTGTGGCATGAAGGAATGTGCCATTTTCAAATTCATAAGGATGTTGACTACGCTACAAATTGTCTTTACACTGCTTTACATTTAACCTCAAGGATTAATTTGATCTATTCTGAACGGCAAACTGAAATACTTAATAGTTTAGGAATAATTCATGATCAATTAAAAAATTTTTCTAAAGCAGCTGAGCTTTTTTCTCTAGCTTTGGATAGTTTAGAAAAACTCCCACTCATTCAAGATAAAAAAATCCAACTCCGCATCTATTACAATTTTTCTAAAACTTTAATCAACCTTGAAGAATATCAAAAATCTATATTTTATTCAGAAATCGGAATTAAATTATGTATACGTGAAGAAAATCTCTATTTGTTTGGAGAATTACATTATCAGGTAGGTAGCAATTTGATTAAATTGAATCGTATTGAAGAAGGAAAAATATATATTTTTAAGGCACGTTGTATTTTTGAGTTAACGAATAAAACGAAGTTAATATCTATTATTGATAAGGAATTACAATTGTTGCCTTCCTAAATCAAAAATAGATAGAATTAATAAAAATTTTATCAATAAAAATAATCAAAACAGTAGCCATGTAAAATCTTTTATAGTAAAATTTGCATACCTTAGTTTTTGCGCATTAAAGCGTTGATGAGCTATATTTTTATAATTGCTTGTCAAAACAATAACTAATTATGTATATATTACTTAGAATAGGAGATTACATCATGAATGCTGTAGCCAAAGTTAGTAAGTTTGTAGGGGATACATTTTCGATCTGGGTGATATTATTTGCGTTACTTGGATTTTTTATGCCCGGTGTATTTACAGGGTTGAAAGGACAGATTTCGTTATTGCTTGGAATCGTGATGTTTGGAATGGGATTGACGTTGTCTTCTGCTGATTTTCGCGAAGTGTTTCGTCGTCCGTTAGATGTTGCATTGGGAGTAGTAGGACATTATATTATTATGCCGCTACTTGCTTATGGTCTAGCGATTGCGTTGCAACTTCCGCCTGATATTGCTGTGGGTGTGATTCTTGTTGGTTGTTGTCCAAGTGGTACATCTTCTAATGTTATGACTTTTTTATCTAAAGGAGATGTAGCGCTAGGCGTATCTATCGCTTCTGTATCGACTTTGATTGCTCCACTAGCTACACCGGCGATGATTTCGTTACTTGCCGGACAATGGATGGATATTAGTGCAAGCAGTCTTATTCTAGATATCCTCAAAGTCGTGATCGTTCCTATTGTACTAGGCGTTATTGTAAAATCACTATTTCGCAAACAAGCAGAAGCGGCTACAGTGGCATTGCCTTTTGTTTCTACGCTTGCGATTGTATTGATCGTCTCGATTGTTGTAGGTCTAAATCGCGACAAAATTGTGGAAACAGGATTATTGATTTTCCTTGTCGTTATTTTACATAATGGACTTGGTTATTTGCTCGGATATTTGTTTGCCAAAGCGATTCGTATGAATCCTGCACAACGTAAAGCTATTGTTTTTGAGACAGGTATGCAAAATTCGGGGCTAGGAGCAAGTCTAGCTGCAGCTCATTTCAATCCTTTAGCCGCTGTGCCAAGTGCCATTTTTAGTGTATGGCATAATATTTCAGGTTCGTTATTAGCAACATGGTTTGCTCGTCGTGCTGCCAAAGAAGAACAACAGACAAAAGAGACTTAATATTTTTTTGAAAGTACAGCTCCTTATATTCAGCAAGTAGGATAATACTTCTGTCTATTCAGTCCATACAAAGACTCTATTTCAATAACAACTGTACGATGTTGTTGAGAAATAGAGTCTTTATGCTGAGTACTTACTGTCCTTTGATATACTTTTCAGTTTTACGTTTATCCTGTGCTTCGTGTATTGATATAACCGCTCTGCTTGTAGCTGAATAAGAAATTACACAACATCCGTCTAATAATCATCTAAATCTTCTATAATATCAGCTAATGTGAATTGTTGAAGATAATCTATCACTTGTTGTTCTGCGCCTTTCATGATGTTACTCAATCGCTGATTTGCCTTTTGGCTATCTTGTATACCATCAGCAGTATGCAACTCATGAATCGGTTGTTCGATACGAATAGCAAGATAGATAGCAGACAACGTTAATTGATCGGCTGGCATCCGCAAAGTATAACCACCGTCTCGTCCTTCTCGGGTATCTACAATTTTATGACTGGCTAGTGTAGCTAGTATTCTTCGTAAAAAGGTTGGATGGGAATGAACTTGAGCAGCAAGCATCGCGCTGGATAATGTTCCACCATTTGAAGCAAGCCCGGCAAGAGCATGAACAGCTACACTAAAGCGTGCGGGTCCAATCAATTTAGCTCGTGTCGTCATAAACGCCCTCCCACTTGATGTTGATGTTGATGTTGATGTTGATGTTGATGTTGATGTTGATGTTGATGT